>NZ_QLAE01000029.1 GCF_005876855.1 Stutzerimonas nosocomialis
CGGGCGACGTCACCACGGTGCCGTACAAGCAGATCGTGATCGCCGTGGGCGAGGGCGCCAAGGCCTCGCTGGGGGCCTTCGATCACCTGATCCGCAGCTCGGTACCGGCCTGACCGGACGCTGCCTGGCAAGGCGCCGGGCGGGATGAAAAGGAAAGGGGCAGACCAGGGTCTGCCCCTTTTTCGTTTCTACGCGGTCGTCAGGCGCCGTCAGCGCGCGTCCTCGCAGGTCGGCAAGCCGGCCCGCATGGCGCCCTCGTTGCGGGTGAAGCGGCAGCCGTAGGCCGGATCGGCCAGGGTCCGGGCGTCGAGCACCTCGTCCCCGGCCGGCTTGACGCCGGTCTGTTCCCAGGTCGTCATCGCCGAGAACGCCTCGACCTGTTCCTGATAGCTGAAGTCGCAATGGCCGGGCGCGCGGATGGCCCGCTGCACCAGAAGCCCGCCGTTGCCATTGGCTTCGGCGCGCTTGCGGTGCAGCTGCATGTGCTTGAACGGCACGTACAGGTCGCCGAGGGTATGGATGCTCACCACCGGCACGTTGAACTCGCCACGGACCACCGGGATCCAGCGCAGGCCGTCGGGCCGCAGGTTGTTGGCCATCGGCAGGCCCAGCACACGCGGAATCGACTTGTTGAAGGCGCGCTCCTCGGCCGACAGCCGCTTGTCGTCGTCGAACTGGTAGATCGTGCCGAGGTTGCCGGTCAGCGAGTCGGCGAGGATGCCGTTGATGGTGCCGTCGCCACCGCCGGTACTCATGACCACGTCCTGATAGGCGGTCCTGAAGCCCTCGGCGAAGATCGGCCGTTCGCCGCCGCTCAACTCCCGTACGATGCCCTCGAGCTTGCGGCCCTGCTCGTTGGGTACGGTCGGATACTGCGTCCACAGATTGGCGATAATCTGCGGCAGCTTCTGCTGGAAGTCGGTGGCCGGGTATCCGCTCGGGCCAAGGCCGGCCAGGTGCTGCGCGGCCCAGGTGAAGTGGAACAGGTATTCGAACTCATAGACGTCGCCGGTCACGCCGCACATCGGCACCGACCCGTCGTAGCGCACGCGGTTGTTGGCGGTGGCGAGGGTTTCGGCTTCCACGGCCGCGGCGGCGACGTGGCCGCCCATGGAGTGGCCGGTAACGTAGCGTTTGCGGGGTTCCGGCTTGCCGGTGAGGGAGGAGAACGCCAGGGCCAGCGCGTTGGTGTCCTCCACCCCGGCGCGCGCATCGTAGTAGTTGGCGCTGTAGCTCGAGGCCGCCCAGGCATATCCGTGCTGCAGCAGCCAGGGGCGCAGCGACGGGTTGGTCACCGTCAGTTCCGCTCCGGTACCCCGGTAGCCGTGGGCATACATCACCAGTATCCCGTTCCAGTTCGGCGGCACCTCGATACGGTACGACGCGCCCTGATGGACACCGTACCAGCGCTCGCTGGGAAGCCCCGGCAGGGCATCGAAGGGCGTGGACACCGGGACGTAGATACGGCTGTCCTGCTCGCGCGTCTCGCTGTGGGCGTAGCGCGGGATGGCCGGCTTGCCCTGGGCCAGGGCCAGCGTCGTGGCGCCGCCCTGCAGCAGCAGACCGGCCAGCGCCAGGGCGCCCGCCTTTGCATGGGTGATCGGTTTCATCTGCAACCTCTCCTGCACTTTTTGTTGTTGTGGTCAGTGCACGCCATGGCGTTCGCCATGCGCTGCCGGCGGGCCAGGGGCGGCCCGTTCCGGTGTCAGCCCGTTAACCGTGGCACAGGGTGGAGGGGCGTCAAGCGGCGAGGCGCCGTACGGCAGCGCTATCACTCGCAACGATGACGCGGGTGCTGCCCAGCCTTAACCAGCGGGTCCGAAAGGGCTGAGCGGATCGTCGCCGGACCGCAGTGGTCTATCGATTATCGCGGCCTTAACGCCTGAGCGATCCGCAGCGCCCGTTGCCCCTGGGCCGAGCCGTTTTTCCGGAGCTAACGACGATGACCCGCGCAGAGACCGCTGGACGTTCACGAGTGGTACGGACCTACACCAATCGCAGCCGTGAGCCAGGCCACGAGCGTTGCGTGCATCAGGCGCTGGCCCGCCGCCTGGCCGATCTGCTGGGCCTCGTCTATGACGGCGACTGCGATCCCGGTCGCGCGGTCGCCGGGGAGGTGTACCTGGTGCCTTCGGGCACGGTGGTGGGCTGTTCCCATGCCGAGCAGCTCGGCCTGCGCGGCGAGCAGGATCTGTTCGGCGGAGTGGTGCCCTGGCCATTCGTGGCGACCAAGGCGATCACCCATCCCCTGGTCTGCCCCGATGCGCAGGCTCCGGACGGCTGGGCGACGGCCTTCGCCGAGCAGGTGCGTGGCGCCACGCTGGAGGGCTTCAGCGTATTCAGCCGTGCCGATGCGCGGCGTGCGGCCGAGCGGCTGCTGGCGCGCGGTCCGCTGCGCAGCAAGCCGGTACGGGCGACCGGTGGGCGGGGGCAGCGGCTGATCGAGTCGCTCCAGGCGCTGGATCAGGTCCTGGCCGAACTCGACGAGCGGGAACTGAACGAGTGCGGACTGGTGCTGGAGGAAAACCTGCAGCAGGTGGCGACCTTCAGCGTCGGTCAGGTGCGGGTCGGCGGCCATGTCGCGAGCTACTACGGCACCCAGCGGCTGACCCCGGACAACACCGGCGAAAGCGTCTATGGCGGCTCCGATCTGGTGGTGGTCGCCGGCCGCTTCGAGGCGCTGCGCGCGCTCGACCTGCTGCCTGAGGTGCGCCTGGCCATCGAGCAGGCGCAGCGATACGACGCCGCGGCATCCGCCTGCTACCCCGGCTTCTTCGCCTCGCGGCGCAACTACGACATCGCCGTCGGCGTCGACGCTCAGGGCCGGCCGCGCTCGGGCGTGCTCGAGCAGTCATGGCGCATCGGCGGCGCCAGCAGCGCCGAGATCGCGGCGTTGGAGGTCTTCGCGCGACCAGGCGGTCCGGCAGCTGTGCGCGCCCGTTCGGTGGAAGTCTTCGGGGAAGGCGCGCAGGTACCGAGCGCCGCGCAGGTGTTGTACCAGGGGCATGACGATGACGTCGGCTTCATCACGAAGTACGTTCTGGTGGAAGAGCATGGCAACCAATAGCGAAACGATTCAAATCGACGTAGACGACCAAACCATCGCCGGGACCTTTCTGACCCTGCCGAACAAGCTGCCCGGCATGCTTTTCGTGCATGGCTGGGGCGGCAGCCAGGAGCGTGACCTGGCGCGGGCCAGGGGCATCGCCGGCCTCGGTTGCATCTGCCTGTCGTTCGACCTGCGTGGCCATGGCCTGACGCTGGAGCAGCAGCAGAGCGTGACCCGCGAGCAGAACCTGGCCGATGTGCTGGCCGCCTATGACCGCCTGGCCGAGCATCCCGCCGTCGACCGCTCCTCGATCGCCGTGGTGGGAACCAGCTACGGAGGCTATCTGGCGGCCATTCTCACGGCCCTGCGGCCGGTCAAGTGGCTGGGCCTGCGGGTGCCGGCGCTCTACCGCGACGAAAACTGGCATACCCCCAAGCGCAAGCTGGACAAGGTCGACCTCGACCGTTACCGGCGCTCGCGCGTGACGCCCGAGGAGAACCGGGCCCTGGCGGCCTGCGCGAATTTTCGGGGCGACGTGCTGATCGTCGAGTCCGAGCACGACGACATCGTGCCCCACGAGACGATCATGAGTTACCGCGCGGCGCTGCGTAACACCCACTCGCTGACGCACCGGATCATCAATGGCGCCGACCATGGCCTGAGCGGGGACGCCTGCCAGCAGGCCTACACCTCGATCCTGGTCAACTGGGCGACCGAGATGCTGATCGGCGGTCGCCTGGGGGGCGCCCAGACCGCCGTGGATGACGTACTCAGCACCCGTAAGCAGAATGCCTCGGCGGACAGCCGGCGGGCCTGATCAGGCTGGTGGCGTCGAAGGCGGGTTGGGCCCCACGAAGCGGCTCCAGCGGCGATCGAAGATCTGCTGCTTGAGGACCTCGATGATGTCCACCAGCAGCTCTTCGAGCGCCATGTCGGTGTTCTCGTCCTGATACAGCCAGGCGTCGAAGAACTGCTCCGACAGCCCGCGGGCCAGCGCCTGGAACTGTGCGCTCTGCATGCCACCGACGGCGCCCTGCAGGAGCCGCGCGGCGATGTCGCTCAGCGCGCCGTCCAGCGTATCGGCCACCTTCCCGCCCATGGGCAGGCGACGCAGGTTGCGCATCTCCGCGTTGTCGGCCAGCGCCTGGTGGATCAGCGTGCTGACATACCCCTCGATCGCGCCACGGTGGTCCCGGTAGCCGGCCTCGACCATGCCTTGCAGGCGCCGCGACAGATCGTCGAGCAGGCGCTCGCGCCGCGGCTTGACCACGTCCCGCAGCAGCCGCTCGGCCAGGTCGTCGCTGGTGCCGATTTCCTGCTGCAGGCGGGTGAAGAGCTTGACCATCACCCGGTCCGACAGCTCCTCGAGCAGCAGCTGATAGTAGCGATTGAAGAACCCGTAGAGCGCCCAGCGGCGCATGTCGATCAGGCCGAGTCGCTGCAGACGGATCGCCAGGATGACGATGCGCAAGGCCCGCAGCCAGCGGAAGCCGCTCAGCGGGATGCAGCCCAGCACGTCGTACCAGTGGGCGAACGGGTAGTAATACCAGCGCGCATAGCGTCGCTCGCCGATCGCGACTGCCCAGCCGAGCAGGACGTCGAGGATGAAGAGGGCGACGAATGCCAGGTCGATGGCGATGAAGCGGGCATGGATCTGGGTGTCGTAGAAGCGGTGCGCGCCCGGCGCCAGGGTGGCGAGCGCGTCGTTGATCGGCGCCAGGGCGAACAGGCTGTCGAACAGGATCAGCCCCAGGTTGATGCACACCAGCAGGACGATGAAGGCTTCCCAGGCCGCATGGAGTCCCTCGCGCTTGCGCATCCTGCGGTCGATCGAGGGGGCTTCAGCCATCCGTGCGCTCCGGTGCGGGCGCCGCCTGCCAGAGCACTTCGGCCAGGTTCTGGCGGCGACCGATCAGCCGTGCGGCGACGAAGAACAGGTCCGAAAGGCGATTGAGGTAGGCGCTCAGCACGGGCCGCAGCGGTTCGCGGGCGTTGAGCAATTGGCAGCGGCGCTCGGCGGTTCGTGCCTGGCAGCGGCACACATGGGCCAGGGCGACCAGCCGCGAACCGGCCGGCAGGATGAAGTTCTCGAGCGGGCCGAGCTCCCGGTTCCAGCGGTCGACGGCCGCTTCCAGGCGGGCGATCTCGGGCTCGCCGAGGGCCTGGTACTCGGGCATCGCCAGTTCGCCTCCGAGGTCGAACAGACGGTGCTGGCAAGGCTCGAGTGCCTCGATCAGCTCGCCGAGGCCCGGCCAGCGATCCCGGCCATCGGCCAGTTCGGCCAGCAGCAGGCCGAGCTGACTGTTCAGCGTGTCCACTTCGCCGATGGCCTCGATGCGCGGGTGATCCTTGCCGACGCGGCGGCCGTCGGCCAGGCCGGTTTCGCCGCCGTCGCCGGTGCGGGTGTAGATCTTCGACAGACGATTGCCCATTTCAGCTTCCTGGTGGTGTTTGCGCCGCGTCGCTGGCCGGGCCGAGCGGCAGGCGCAGGGTGAAGGTGGTGCCTTGTCCCGGGCGGGATTGCACCTCCATCTGGCCCTTGTGATTGTTGGTGATGATGAAATACGAAACGGAAAGCCCCAGCCCGGTTCCCTGGCCGACTTCCTTGGTGGTGAAAAACGGCTCGAAGATCCGCTTGCGGATGTGCTCGGGCATGCCGTTGCCGTTGTCTTCGACCTGGATTTCGGCCCAGGACCCGGCGAGGCGGGTCCGCAGGACGATCTGGCCGTGCTTGCCGTCTTTCTGGTGGATGGCCTGCGCGGCGTTCTTCAGCAGGTTGAGCAGCACCTGCTCCAGTTCGTTGGCGATGCAGCGCACCCGGCCGAGCTCGGGGTCGAAGTCGCGGATGATCTCGATGGAGCGAAAGTCGAAGCCCTCGGCCAGGTCGAAGTCGTTGCCGGCGATCTCCAGTGCCTGGTCGATCAGTGTCGGGAGCGGGCAGTCGGCCAGCTCGCGGTTGCTCATGCGGCTGAAGCTGAGCATGTGGGTGACGATCTTGGCGGCGCGTGCGCCGGCCTGCTGGATGCCGTCGAGCAATTCGGGCACCTCGCGGCGTTCGAGGTAGCGGTTGATCGCCTCGAGCTGTACGCCGGTTTCCTCGGCCGCCTCGCGGTTGCGCTCGAGCTCGGGGGACAGCCGCCTGCGGATGTTCTGGGCGTTGTGCAGGATCGCCCCGAGGGGGTTGTTGATTTCGTGGGCCATGCCGGCCGCCAGGCCGCCGACCGAGAGCATCTTCTCCGACTGCACCATCATTTCTTCCATGCCGATGCGCTCGGTGATGTCGTCGATGCGGATGACCACGCCCCGACCGGCGCCGCCGCTCAGCGGGTAGAAGGTGAGGGCGTAGTGGTGGGGTTCCTCGCCGCGCATCCAGGTGACGCGCTCGACCTTCTCGACCTGGTGCTGCTCGGCGGTGCGGCGGATCTGCGCGAGAAACGGCTTGAGCGGCTCGAAGGCGAGGAACACCGGCAGGTTCAGCGCCTCGGCCAGCGGGGTGCCGGAGAGCACGCTGGCTTCCTTGTTCCACTGGGTGACGTAGAGCTGGTCGTCCAGCGCGATGAGCGCCGATGGCATCGAGTCGATGATGCTGTTGAGGTAGTTCTGGAAGCCGGTGAGCTTGCGCTCGATCTTGCTGCGGACCTGGACCTCCAGTTCCAGCTTGCGGTTGGAAGCGCGTGTCTCCTCGGCGAGCCCCTGGGCATGGTCGAAGGCGGCCTGGGCGTCGTCGCGGGCACGCTTGAGCTGCTGCTCGCGGGCTTCCATGCGCGAGAGCATGGTGTTGAAGGCATCGGCCAGGCGGCCGATCTCGTCGTGGTTCTTCGGCGAGGCGCGCAGCGAGTAGTTCTCTTCGCGGGTCACCTGGCGCGACAGCCGCTCCAGCTCGCGGATCGGCCGGGTGATCAGGCCGCGGATCTGGCGGGCGACGAAGAACCACAGTGCGACGCTGAGCAGCAGGATCACCAGGCTCGCGCTCAGGGTGCCGGTGTAGAAGGCCCCCGGAAGTTCGCTGCTGGCCACCATCAGCAGATGGCCTGGCGGGCCGTCGGGCTGGGGCAGTTCGGTCAGCAGGTTGGCGCGGAACTCGCCGAGCCGCCAGCGATTGAGCTCGTCGAGGTGCTCGGGCAGGCGCAGGCGCTCACCGCGGTGCAGTTGCGCCAGGGCGGTTCCGTCGGGGCTGTAGATCATCGCCGCGCGCAGCGGCTCGTAGCTGTCCAGGCGTTGCAGCAGTTCGCTGGCCGATTGCGGAGAGGCCAGCGCCGTGCGGCTCAGTTCGGGTGAGGAAAACAGGCCGCCCAGGGTATGCATGGCCTGGGGCGCGACGCTTTGCTGCGAAATCCAGTAGGCGGCGCTGATGAAGGCGAGGTTGGCGACCAGCAACACGGCCATCAGCAGGACGAGCAGGGCGACCAGCAGCTTGCGGCCAACCGGGAGATTTTCGAGACGCTGGCGCAGGGTCATGGCATCGGATCGGCAGGGCGTCCCTGCAGGTTAGCGGCGCTTCAGTCCTGGGGCAATCCGCGCGCGGCCAGGTGCTGGCGCAGGCGTCGATGCAGATCGTGCAGCCGGGGCAGCGCGAGACCAAGGCGATCGGCGCTGGCGCAGGCGTGGCCGAGCAGGTAGCCGACTTCCGTACGCCGGTGCTGACGCACGTCCTGATGCATCGAGGAGTAGTTGGCGGCCGTGGCGTCCACCACCTGCCAGACCTGTTCGCGCAGGCCTGTGGCGGCTTCGTTCAGCCCGTTGGCCTGCAGCAGCTGGACGAGCTCGGCGCAGAGCGCGTCGACCTCGGCGTGGTGGTTGCCCAGCTCGCCGTTGCGGCAGTCGTGCAGCACCGTGAGCGGGTTGATGGCGCAATTGAGGGCGAGCTTGCGCCACAATCGCGCCGTGATGTCGGGGGACCAGCAATGGGGAATGCCCGCGTCGTCGAGGTGTTGCAGCCAGTCCGGCTCGGCGCCGCCCTGTGGATCGCCCAGCCAGTTCTGGCCCCGGCCGGCGAACACCACGCGCCAGTCCGCCTCGCGATAGGCGCCCTCGGTGCTGGACGCGAACAGGCAGCGGGCCTGCGGCCAGCGGGCGGCGATCGCCTGTTGCGCACCGAGGCCGTTTTGCAGGAGCACCAGCTCGGCACCCGGTTGCAGCCGATGGGCGACCTGGGCGACCGCCTCTTCGGCGTCGTACGCCTTGCAGGCGACCAGCAGGCGCCGGATCGGCGTGGCGGCGGTGGGCAGCTGGGCGGCGATCGGGTAGACGCTGGCCTGGCCATCCTCGATGAGCGTCAGGCCGCTCGCGGCGCGATAGGCCGCCAGGCGTTCGCTGCTGCGCAGGATCAGTTGCACCGGGACGCCGGCACGTGCCAGGCGAGTGGCCCAGAGACTGCCCAGGCTGCCGGCGCCGAGGACGTGCCAGCTCATGCTCAGGCCGGCTGCGGTTGTGGCAGGCGCTGGGGTGCGATGCGGCCGGTCACGTAGGCGTCGGGCAGCAGGGCGGCGGCGCGGTCCATGATGGCCTGCGGCTCGATCGGCAGGGCCTTGGCGTCGAGCCCGACCAGGCTGATGCCGGCCTTGAGGCTGATGAAGCCTTCGCTGGTCTTGAACGCCTTGAGGTTGAGCCCTTCATGCAGGCGACGGAAGCTGCTCGGCGAGCATTCGTGCAGGTCGTCGAGCAGGGTGATCAGGCCGAAGTGGCTGTCGTCCAGGCGGGTCAGCACGTCCAGTGGCCGTACCAGCTGCTGCAGGCGCCGGGCGACGCCGTGCAGCAGTTCGTTGAAGAAGGCCTCGCCGTAGCGATGGCGCAGCGCGGCGGCTTCCGGCAGGCCGATCATCAGATAGCAGACGGCGCTACCGCGGTATTCGATCTGGCGCAGGCTGTCGTACATCTTCTGGCGCAGGTAGCGGGCGTTGCCGAGGCCGGTCAGCGGGTCGACCAGGTTGCGCTGCTCGAGGCTGGCGATGTTCTCGGTGAGCATGCGCTTTTCCTGCAGCAGGCGCTGCAGCGTGTTGCACAGGCGGTCGGCGGCGAGCACGCGGGGCACCAGTTGCTCGTTCATCGCCGACTTGCTGATGAAGTCATCGACCCCATGGTCGAAGGCCTGGCCGAGCACGTTTTCGCCTTCGCGGCCGGTCAGCAGGATGATGTAGCTGTAGTGATCGGTCATCTCGTCGAGCTGGCGGATGCGGCCGGTCAGTTCGAGCCCGTCGATCTCGGGCATCAGCCAGTCGGCGAGGATCACGCTGGCGGGGCGCTCCTCGAGTTGTTCCAGCGCCCCGAGGGCACTGCTGGCGAAGCGGATATCCTGATAGCCGGCCTGGGTCAGGGCGCGGCCGATCATGGCGCTGGAGAACTTAGCGTCATCGACCACCAGGATGCTGAGTTGAGCGTTGGGCATGGGCAGACTCGAATGGGAAGGGTAAAAGTGACGCAATCGTTTTGCCCGGGCAGCCAGGCGCTGTCATGGCGACCAGTTATAATGACCGCCCATTTGAAACGTCAAGCTGCGCGCCAACCCTTGTTCCAAGGCTGCGCGCCTTTTCTCTGGAGGAACCCCATGCCCTCGTTCGACGTGGTGTCCGAACTGGACAAACATGAAGTGACCAACGCCGTCGATAACGCCGTCAAGGAGCTCGAACGTCGTTACGATCTGCGCGGTAAAGGCAGCTTCGAATTCAAGGAACTCACCGTGCACATGACCGCGGAGGCCGAGTTCCAGTTGGAGCAGATGGTCGAGATCCTCAAGCTCAGCCTGGCCAAGCGCAAGATCGACGTGCAGTGCCTCGAGTTCAAGGATGCCTATCCCTCGGGTAAGACCGTCAAGCAGGACGTAGTACTCCGCGAAGGGATCGACAAGGAACTGGCGAAGAAGATCGTCGGCCACGTCAAGGACACCAAGCTCAAGGTGCAGGCCGCCATCCAGGGCGAGCAGGTGCGCATCACCGGCAAGAAGCGCGATGACCTGCAGGAGGCCATCGCCGCGCTGCGGGCCAAGGATTTCGGCATGCCGCTGCAGTTCAACAACTTCCGCGACTGATTGGCGGGCGCTGCCCGCGCCCGTCCCGCCTCACCGCCGCCGCTCGGCCGATGCCGCCGCGGCGCACGCCTGACTGGAGCGTTTCCCTGCAATGGACATGACTTACCTGATCGACCTTTCCGAAACCTGGTTTCCCCTCGCGCTGCAGTACGGCGCCCAGGTGACCCTGGCGCTGCTGACGCTGGTGATCGGCTGGTGGCTGATCAACGCGCTCAACACCCGGATCGGCGGTTTGCTGCAACGGCGCAGCGTGGACCCGACCCTGCACGGGTTCATCGGCAGCCTCGCCGGCATCCTGCTCAAGGGACTGCTGCTGATCAGCGTGGCCTCGATGGTCGGGGTCGAGACCACCTCCTTCATCGCGATGATCGGTGCCGCCGGCCTGGCGGTCGGCCTGGCGTTGCAGGGCAGCCTGGCGAACTTCGCCGGTGGCGTGCTGATCCTGCTGTTCCGTCCGTTCAAGGTCGGCGACTGGATCGAAGCCCAGGGCGTGGCGGGCACCGTCACCTCGATCCAGATCTTCCACACCACCCTCAGGACGGGCGATGCCAAGACGGTGATCGTGCCCAACGGCAGCCTTTCCAACAGCAACATCACCAATTTTTCCCGGGAGCCGCGGCGGCGCGCGGAGATCAACCTAGGGATCGACTACGGCAGCGACATCAAGCTCGCCCGCCAGGTGTTGCTGGAGATCGCCAGCGAAGACGAGCGGGTGCTCGACGATCCGGCGCCGGCGGTGTTCGTGACCGGGCTGGGCGACAGCGCGGTGAACCTGTCGTTGCGGGTCTGGGTGGCGACACCCGACTTCTGGCCGGTGACCTTCGCCTTCACCGAACTGGCCAAGGAGCGTCTCACCGCCGCGGGCGTGGGCATTCCGTTCCCGCAGCGGGTGGTGCACCTGGTTCAGAGCTAGGCGTTGCGCCTATGAAAAAGCCGGCGCAAGCCGGCTTTTTCATGTCAGACGCGCTCGCTGGCCGGGTCGGCGCCGTTCGGTTCGGCGCCGAGGCGGCTGCGCTTCCACTGCCAGGCGATCAGGATCAGGGTCGGCACGCCCAGCAGGGCGGTGACCAGGAAGAAATCGCTGTAGCCGAGGGTCTCGACCATGACCCCGGAGTAGCCGCCGATCAGCCGCGGCAGCAGCATCATCAGCGAGCTGAGCAGCGCGTACTGGGTGGCCGAGAACTTCAGGTTGGTCAGGCTCGACAGGTAGGCGACGAACGCCGTGGAGGCGAGGCCGGCACTGAAGTTGTCGCAGGAGATGGTGATCACCAGCATCTGCAGGTTGGCGCCCATCCCCGCCAGCACCACGAACATCAGGTTGGTGGCGGCGGAGGCCAGGCCGCCGATGAACAGGATCGGCAGGATGCTGAAGCGCACGATGAGCAGGCCGCCGAAAGCCGCGCCGAGCAGGGTCATCACCAGCCCGAACAGTTTGCTGACGCTGGCGATCTGGTCCTTGGTGAAGCCCTGGTCGATGTAGAAGACGTTGGCCATCACCCCCATCACCGTGTCGGACATCCGGTAGGTGGCGATCAGGCCCAGCAGCAGCAGCGCCTGCCAGCGATAGCGAAGGATGAAGTCGGTGATCGGTGTCAGCACCGGCCCCATGAGGATGCGCCCGGGGCCCGACAGGCAACCCATGCAGATCAGCAGGTACATGGTGCCGCGCGGCCAGTAGCCACCGAAGTAGGACTTGAACATGCCGCCGGTGGCCACCAGCAGGATGATCAGCAGGATCACCGAGACGGCCTGGTGGACGAAATCGAAGTGGGTCGGTCGCTGGCGCGCCTTGGCCTGCGCCAGCATCTGGCGTACCGGTACCAGCAGCGTCAGGCCCACCGGCGACAGGGTGCCGATGATGAACAGGGCATAGAGCGTTGCGCGCGGCCAGGCCTGGGCGATCAGCGCGTTGATCATGGCCGGCACCGAGATCAGCAGCACCAGCAGCAGCCCGACCGCCGCCAGCTGATGGTTGAAACTGTGCCGGGACGGGCTGCTGGGCAGCGGTTGGCCGACGTCCGGCTCGCGGATCACCAGGCTCGTGATCAGTCCGGGGATGATCAGCAACGCGAAGACGATATAGGTGACGGTCCAGGCGCCCTGCTGGTAGTCGACGCGGCTCGAGCCCAGCCACTCGGCGAGGAACAGCGCGCCGGCGCTGGCCAGCAGCATGGCGATGCGATAGCCGGTCATATAGGTGGCGGCGAGGGTGGCCTGAAGCTTGTCCTCGGCGATTTCCAGGCGGTAGGCGTCGATCGCGATGTCCTGGGTCGCCGAGGCGAAGGCGACCGCCACGGCAAGGGCGATCAGCAGGGTGAGGTGGGTCTGCGGGTTGCACAGCGCCATGCCGATCAGGCCGATGGCGATCACCAGCTGCGACAGCACCAGCCAGGAGCGCCGGCGGCCGAGACTGCCGATCCAGGGTAGTCGCCACTGGTCGAGCATCGGCGACCAGACCCACTTGAAGGCATAGGCCAGGCTGATCCAGCTGGCGAACCCGATCGTCTCGCGCGAAACGCCTGCCTCGCGCAGCCAGACCGACAGCGTCGAGAACACGAGGACGGCGGGCAGGCCGGCAGCGAAGCCCAGCAACAGCAGCGCAAGGCTGGCGGGGCTGGCATAGGCGGCGAGGGCGTCGCGCCATGATTCACGGGACATACGGCGGAGATCTGTCATGAATGGGACACGAAGAGGCGCACTCTAACCGCTGTGCTCCGTCGAAAGCCAGCCGTGCCGACGCACGTCCACCCGGTCGTTGACGATGCTCACTCCTTCCGCCCGCAGACGCGCCCGCTGCTCCTGTCCCGAGGGTGTCCCGGCCGGCAGGCTCAGGCGGCCACCCGCGGCGATCACCCGGTGCCACGGCAGGCTGGTGCCCTCGGGCAGTTGCGACAGGGTGCGCCCGACCCAGCGAGCGGCGCGACCCAGTCCGGCCCGCGCCGCCAGCTCGCCGTAACTGACGACCTTGCCCGGAGGAATCTGCGCCATGGTCAGGTAGAGCGCCGCGCGTCGGCGCTGCGGCTCGTCGTCTTCAGGCGGCTTCAAGCTGTGAACGTCATCGATTTTCTGCACATCGTCGTGGTTGCCGTTGAACTTACCGACCATCGGTACTGTCTCTGCTTGCCGAGAATCCGAGCATAGGGATAATGCGTTCCATTTCCAGCCCCGAGCCCTTTTCAGACTTTCTATGCTAACCAGATCCCTGCTCTGCGTAACGCTTGCCGCCCTTTCGTCCCCGTTGCTCGCCGATACCGTATGGTTGAAGAACGGCGACCGTCTCACCGGAAACATCACCCTGCTGGACGGGGGCAAGCTGCTCCTGGAAACGAGCTATGGCGGCTCCATCCCGCTGAGGTGGTCGCAGATATCCACGCTGGAAAGCGACCGCGAGCTGCTCATCAAGCAGGACGACGCCTATGGGCAGATCACCAAGACGATCCAGGCGGGGGAGCCAGGGTACGTGACGCTGGTCAACGGCAACCAACCGGTCACGGTCGAGCTGTCCAGCATCAGCCAGATCATCCAGCCCAAGCCGCTGATCGAGGATTTCACCTGGACGGGCAACGTCGACGTGGCCTTCGACTACAAACGCGCGGAAAACGACAGCGAAGACCATGACGTCGCGCTCAAGACCAGCGCGCGTCACGGGCTCTGGCGTCACAACGCGCAGGCCAAGTACACCCGCGATTCGCGCAACGAGGTGGAAACCGCGGACAACTGGGAGGCCGAATACGCGCTGGACCGCTTCCTCACGGAGCAGTGGTTCTGGCAGGGACGGGTCGATTACAAGCGCGACAACATCGAGGAGATCAGCCGCCAGCGCACCCTCGGTACCGGTCCCGGTTACCAGTTCTGGGACAACGAGCTGGGCGCCTTCTCTCTGGCTTCGCTGTTCAACCGCCGTGACTACGAGTTCGCCGACGGCAGCAGCGACTCCTTCTATGCGGCCACGATCAAGTGGGACTACAACCGCTTCTTCGCCGGCAAGACCTTCGAGCTCTTCACCCACGGCGAAATCGGCAAGCCTCTGGCGAGCGTCGCCGAATACTCGCTCGATGCCCAGGCCGGCCTGCGCTACAAGGTCACCGACTGGGCCTCGCTGAACATTCGTGCCGAGAAGGACATCGTCAGCGGCTCGGACCAGGACCTGGACGAGACCCGCTACCTGATGGGCTTCGGCGTCGGCTGGTAAGGTCGCTCGTCGGAACAGGAAGCCCCGCCTGGTGCGGGGCTTTTTCATATCTGGCGATTGCTCGCCAGCGCCTCGTCCGCGCCGTCGCGCAAGGTCCGCCGCGAGCCGTTATGCTGGGGCTTCCGCTCGATGACGAACCACGTGACAGGAGACCGAACGTGAGCGCCGAGGCCGCAAAGCTTGCCCGACAGTTGTTGCTCAAGGAGTACCGTGGCGTGCTCTCCACCCATTCGAAGGCGATGCCCGGCTTTCCGTTCGGCTCGGTGGTGCCGTACTGCCTGGACGCTCAGGGCCATCCGCTGATCCTCATCAGCCGGATTGCCCAGCACACCCATAACCTCAAGGTGGACGGCCGCTGTTCGCTGCTGGTCGGCGAGCGCGGCGCCGAGGACGTACAGGCGGCGGGTCGGCTGACTCTGCTGGCCACGGCCACGCCACTCGAGACGGCCCAGATCGAGGCGGCCGCCCAGCGCTACTACCGGTATTTCCCCGAGTCGCGCGACTACCACCGCGCCCACGACTTCGATTTCTGGCGCCTGGAGCCGGTGCGCTGGCGCTACATCGGCGGCTTCGGCGCCATTCACTGGCTCGACCAGGTGGCCCTGGCCAACCCCTTCGCCGGCGACGCCGAGACGGGCATGGTCGAGCACATGAACGCCGACCATGGCGCGGCCATCGCCCATTACGTCGAGCTGGCGGGGCTGCCCACCGAGCCGGGCGCCGAACTCGTCGGAATCGACAGCGAGGGCTTCCACCTGCGCATCGGGCGCTCGCTGCACTGGCTGCCCTTCGGCCAGACGTGCGGCAACCCCGGCGCGGTACGGCAGGCGCTGGTGGCGCTTGCGCGCGCGTCGCGATGGCCGGACTGAGGTGCTGGCGCCGGGAATAATCGGTTACAGGCAAATTTGCCCAGCGGGGTTGAATTCATCGGCGCGCGGCGTCACTAACGGAGAATCGGAAGCCGTTCTTCCGCCAAGGAACATCAATGCGCATCTTCTTCTTTCTTTTTCTGCTGTTTCCGCTGGCTGAGCTGGCGCTGCTGATCAAGGTCGGCAGTTCCATCGGTGTGCTGGCAACGCTCCTGCTGCTGGTGGTCAGCGGCATGGCCGGCATCCTGGTGCTGCGCCTCGCCGGCTTCGCCACCGCCTGGCGCGCCCGCGAACGTCTGGCCCGCGGCGAACTGCCCGAGCGCGAAATGCTCCAGGGCCTGATCATGGCGATCGGTGGCGGGCTGCTGATCCTGCCCGGCCTGATCAGCGATGTGATCGGCCTGCTGATTCTCTTCCCGCCGACCCGCAAATTGCTGCTGGGTCGGGTCCAGCGACGCTTCGAGGCACAGGCCCAGCGTCGCCGCGCGTTCGCCGACGACCTTCAGGCGCGCTCCGGTGGCGAGGGGCCCAAGGTCATCGAAGGGGAATGGGAGCGGCGCGATCGCTAAGAACGCGCCGTCGACAGAAGCCGGCATGTGGCGATGCATGCCGGCTTTTCGTTTTTTCGGGCAGAAATTTTTGCCCGAGCCCTTGAAATAAACCTGGCTGCCCGCATGTAGCGGTCACCGTAAGGTCGCTGTCGTTTCGACAGTCAGTCTTCTGCGGCTTGCCCGGCAAGTCGCAACCGGCACCGCCGGCTTTGCTAACCCGCCGATCAGATGGATCGGCATGGAAACCACTCTACTAGGAGAGATCGACAATGAAGCTTCGTCCTCTGCATGACCGCGTCGTCATTCGTCGCAGCGAAGAAGAAACCAAGACCGCAGGCGGCATCGTCCTGCCGGGTTCCGCTGCCGAGAAGCCGAATCGCGGCGAGATCGTTGCCGTGGGTACCGGTCGCGTGCTGGACAACGGCGAAGTTCGTCCGCTGGCCGTCAAGGTTGGTGATCAGGTGGTATTCGGCCCTTACTCGGGTAGCAACACCGTCAAGGTCGATGGCGAAGACCTGCTGGTGATGAGCGAGAACGAAATCCTCGCGGTCGTCGAAGCCTGATTTCGACCCGTCTGCATCACTAAATTTACAGAGTTGAGGGATAAGTAAATGGCAGCTAAAGAAGTCAAATTCGGTGATTCCGCACGCAAGAAGATGCTGGTTGGCGTAAACGTCCTGGCTGACGCGGTCAAGGCGACCCTCGGCCCGAAAGGCCGCAACGTCGTCCTGGAAAAGAGCTTCGGCGCTCCTTCGATCACCAAGGACGGCGTGTCCGTGGCCAAGGAAATCGAGCTCAAGGACAAGTTCGAGAACATGGGCGCCCAGCTGGTCAAGGACGTCGCGTCCAAGGCCAACGACGCTGCCGGTGACGGCACCACCACCGCGACCGTTCTGGCTCAGGCGATCGTCAACGAAGGCCTGAAGGCCGTCGCGGCCGGCATGAACCCGATGGACCTCAAGCGCGGCATCGACAAGGCGACCATCGCCATCGTCGCCGAGCTGAAGAACCTGTCCAAGCCGTGCGCCGACTACAAGGCCATCGCTCAGGTCGGCACCATCTCCGCCAACTCCGACGACTCCATCGGCAAGATCATTGCCGAAGCCATGGAAAAGGTCGGCAAGGAAGGCGTCATCACCGTTGAAGAAGGCTCGGGCCTGGAGAACGAACTGTCGGTCGTCGAAGGCATGCAGTTCGACCGTGGCTACCTGTCCCCCTACTTCATCAACAAGCCGGACACCATGGTCGCCGAGCTGGACAGCCCGCTGCTGCTGCTGGTCGACAAGAAGATCTCCAACATCCGCGAGATGCTGCCGGTCCTCGAAGCCGTCGCCAAGGCTGGCCGTCCGCTGCTGATCGTCGCCGAAGACGTCGAAGGCGAAGCCCTGGCTACCCTGGTGGTCAACAACATGCGCGGCATCGTCAAGGTCGCCGCGGTCAAGGCGCCTGGCTTCGGCGATCGCCGCAAGGCCATGCTGCAGGACATCGCCATCCTCACCGGCGGTACCGTGATTTCCGAAGAAGTCGGCCTGAGCCTGGAAACCACTACCCTGGAGCACCTGGGTAACGCCAAGCGCGTGGTCCTGAACAAGGAAAACACCACCATCATCGACGGTGCCGGCCAGCAGGCCGACATCGAAGCCCGCGTTGCGCAGATCCGCAAGCAGGTCGAAGAAACCACTTCCGACTACGACAAGGAAAAGCTGCAAGAGCGTCTGGCCAAGCTGGCTGGCGGTGTTGCCGTGATCAAGGTCGGTGCCGGTACCGAAGTCGAGATGAAAGAGAAGAAAGCACGCGTCGAAGACGCCCTGCACGCGACCCGTGCAGCCGTCGAAGAAGGCGTGGTGCCTGGCGGTGGCGTTGCCCTGGTGCGCGCCCTGCAGGCCATCTCCGAGCTCAAGGGTGACAACGAAGACCAGAACGTCGGTATCACGCTGCTGCGTCGCGCCGTCGAAGCGCCGCTGCGCCAGATCGTCGCCAACGCCGGTGGCGAGCCGAGCGTGGTGGTCGACAAGGTCAAGCAGGGTTCGGGCAACTTCGGCTTCAACGCTGCGACCGACGAGTACGGCGACATGATCGAGATGGGTATCCTCGACCCGGCCAAGGTCACCCGTACTGCGCTGCAGGCCGCTGCCTCCATCGGCAGCCTGATGATCACCACCGAAGCGATGATCGCCGAAGTGGCTGATGACAAGGCTGCCCCGGCCATGCCGGATATGGGTGGCATGGGCGGTATGGGCGGCATGATGTAAGCCGACCAGTCGTCAGAAAAAACCCCGACTCGTTCGGGGTTTTTTTATTTCCGTGAGCAGGGGGAAAAGGAATCAGGCAGAGTGTCTGCCTCGTTCGCCCGATGTTGCTGGGATGCCCTGGACCACTCGTCGCCGGAGTGGGCAGGTGTGCGAACTCTGGCCTAGTGTTAGATCACTCATCCGTACCGCACATCAAGGGCTTACGTCATGAAGCTTGAAATCGCACGAGGTTTGTTTCTGGTGGGGGCGCTGGGCGTCGCATCGTTATGTGCCGCTGCGTGGCACGAGCCCGATTCGAACGTGGTGAAGAGCAACAACGGCCTGGGTTATTGCCCGGCACCGCCCAGCGTCAGGCTCAAGCAGGCCGAGATGCGGCCGGACCAGGATCTGCTGCTGTTCATGTACAGCCTTTCGCAGGGCATGCGTTCCAGCGGCTGAGCGTTCAACCCGTACCGGTGAGTCGAAGCGCGGCGCCTGTTCAGGCGCCGCGCTTTTTTCATGCGTGTTCCATGGCCCTCGATGGCGCGGTGTCCGGCCTGGCGATCAGCGTGTACACCGCCGGCAGTACGAACAGGGTGAACAGCGTGCCGATCGTCATGCCGGTCGCGATCACCAGGCCTATGTCGAAGCGACTGACCGCACCGGCGCCGCTGGCCAGGATCAGCGGCACCATGCCGAACACCGTGGCGGCGGTGGTCATCAGTACCGGACGCAGGCGAATCGCGGCCGCTTCCTCGACCGCCTGCCGGCGGTCCAGGCCGCGTTCGTGGCGCAGCTGGTTGGCGAACTCGACAATCATGATGCCGTGCTTGCTGATCAGCCCGATGAGCGTGACCAGCCCCACCTGGGTATAGATGTTCATGCTCGAGAGCCCGAGGAACAGCGGAACCAGCGCGCCGCAGACCGACAGCGGCACCGTGACCAGAATCACCAGCGGATCGCGGAAGCTTTCGAACTGCGCGGCCAGCACCAGGAAGATGATGGCCAGTGCCAGGGCGAAGGTCACGTACAGCGCGTTGCCCTCCTGCACGTACTGGCGAGCGGCGCCGGCGTAGTCGAAGGTGAAGCCCTGCGGAGCTTCCTCGGTCGCGATCTGGCGCAGCGTGTCGATCGCCTCGCCCATGCTGACGATGGGGAAGCCCTGGATGGTCGCCGCGTTCAACTGCTGGAACTGCGTGAGCTGGGTCGGCCGCGCCCGATCGTGGACGCTGATCAAGGTCGACAGCGGCAGCATCTCGCCGCGCCCGCTTCGCACGTAGTAGTTGCTCAGCCAGCCGGGATTGTCGCGGTAGGCGCGCTCGACCTGCGCGATCACCTTGTAGCTGCGGCCTTCGATGGTGAAGCGGTTGATCTCGCCTTCGCCGAGCAGGCTGCTGAGGGTGATGCCCAGGTCTTCCATCGACACGCCCATCTGCGCTGCTTTCTGCCGGTCGATGTCGACCACGATTTCCGGCTTGTCGAAGGCCAGGTCGACGTCGAGGAAGGCGAACTTGCCCGATGCTTCGGCACGCTGGCGGATGCGTTCGGTCACCTGCAGCAGGGTTTCGTAGTCGCTGGCGGTGTTGATCACGAACTGGAAGGGCAGGCCTTCCCCGGTGCCGGGCAAAGACGGGAGGTTGAAGGCGAACACCTGCAGCCCGGGGATCGCGTCCAGGCGCTGCTGGACCTCCGGCAGGATCTCCATCTGGCTGCGGTCGCGTTCGTCCCAGGGCTTGAGCAGCAACCCGCCGATGCCGCTCTGGACACCGTTGAAGCCGTTGATCTGGAACCAGGAGTAGTACTCGGGAAAGGTCTTGAACAGCTCCAGGAAACGGTCGGTGTAGGCGTTGAGGTAATCCAGGTTGGCGGTCTGCGGGGCGCTGGCCATCATGAACACGATGCCCTGGTCTTCCTCGGGCGCCAGTTCGCTCTTGGTGAACTTGAGCAGGACCGGGATCAGGCAGAGCACCAGCACCGTGAACACCAGCACGACCGGCCGGGTATCGAGGGTGCCGTGCAGGGCACGCTTGTAGCGATCCTTGAGTCGGTCGAAGAGCACGTCCAGGCGGTGGGCCAGGCCCGACTCGTTGTCCTGCGGGCGCAGCAGCATCGAGCACATCATCGGCGAAAGGGTCAGCGCGACGATGCCGGAAATCAGCACGGCGCCGGCCAGGGTCAGGGCGAACTCCTTGAACAGCGCCCCGGTGATGCCCTGCAGGAAGCCGATCGGGGCATAGACCGCCGCCAGGGTCACCGTCATGGTCACCACTGGCATCGCGATCTCCCGCGCGCCTTCCAGTGCCCCCTGGAACGGCGATTTGCCTTCCTCGATGTGGCGGTGGATGTTCTCCACCACGACGATCGCGTCGTCCACCACCAGACCGATGGCGAGGACCATCGCCAGCAGCGTGAGCAGGTTGATCGAGTAGCCCATCATCTGCATGAAGAACATCACGCCGATCATCGACAGCGGAATGGTCACCAGCGGCACCAGCACCGAGCGAACGGACCCGAGGAACAGGAACACCACGACGATGACGATCAGCACCGCCTCGGCGAGCGTCTTGATCACTTCGTCGATCGAGGCCTGGATGAAGCGGGTGGCGTCGTAGGCGACGGTCACCTTCAGGTTCGGCGGCAGCTGGCTTTCGATCTCCGGCATCACCTTGCGTACTTCCGCGATCACGTCCAGCGGGTTGGCGCTGGGGGTGGCGCGCACGCCGATGTACACCGAGGGAATGCCGTCGAAGGAGCTCACCGCGTTGTAGCTCTCGGCGCCGAGTTCGACCCGGGCCACGTCGCCGAGCAGCACGCGGCTGTCGCCCTCGGTGCGCAGCGGAATCGCGGCGAAGGCTTCCGGCGACTTGAGTTCGGTGCTGGCGTTGATGCTCGTTACCACGTATTCGCCCTTCACCTCGCCGGCGGCGGAGAGGAAGTTGTAGCGGCGCACGGCATCGTTGACGTCGCCGGCGGTCAGCCCGTGGGCCGCGAGCCTCACCGGGTCGAGCCAGAGGCGCATGGCGAAGACCTGGTTGCCGAGGATCTCCGCCGCGGCCATGCCCGGCAGGGTGGCGAGCTTGGGCTGGATCACGCGGGAGAGGTAATCGGTGATCTGCGGGTTGCTCATCGTGTCGCTGTAGAAGCTGATGTACATCAGCGCGGTGGAATCAGCGGCCTGCTTGTTCAGTACCGGGTCTTCGGCGTTCTGCGGCAGCTGGTTCTTCACCGAGTTGGCCTGGCTGAGCAGCTCGGTGTACAGGCGATCGGTGTCCGCGCCGATGCGCGCGTAGACCGAGATCACCGAGGCGTTCTGCTGGCTGACCGAGGTCATGTAGTCCACGCCTTCGGCGCTGGCCAGGCTCTGCTGCAACGGCTGGGTGATGTAGCCCTGGATGGTCTCGGCATTCGCGCCGGGGTAGGCGGTGGTGACGGTGATCAGGGCGCTTTCCATCTGCGGGTACTGGCGCAGCGGCAGGCGGTCGAAGGCCTGGAAGCCCAGCAGCACGATCAGCAGGCTGACCACGCTGGCCAGTACCGGGCGACGGATGAACGGATCGGTAAATGCCATGGCGTCTGTCCTTGGGCCTTATCGGCTGTCCTGGCCGGTGGCCGGCGCAGGCGAGAGGGTCTGCCCGTCGGCGATGACCACATGGGTGCCGTTGTCGAGCTTGAGCTGGCCGGAGGTGACCACCCGCTCGCCGACGGCAAGCCCCTTGCGCACCACCACCAGGCCGTCGCGACGGTCGCCGGTCTCGACGAAGCGCCGCTCGATGACCAGACGAGGCTCGTTGCCGTCTTCGCCGGGCTGCTCTTTCACCAGCAGGACCGAGTTGCCGTACAGGGTGAAGGTGATCGCCGTCTCCGGGATCGCGATTTTCGGCGCCTCTTCCGGCAGCACCACCTGCAGGTTGGCGAACATGCCCGGCAGCAGCCGGCCTTCGGGGTTCTCCAGTTCGGCACGTACCAGGACGTTGCGGGTGGTTTCCTCGACCTTCGGGTTGAGCGCGACGATCTCGCCGTCGAAGCCCTCGCCCGGATAGGCGGCCACTTCGACCCGGACCCGCTGGCCGATGCCGAGCAGAGGCACCTGCTGCTCGGCCAGGTAGAAGTCGACGAACAGGGTGGAGAGGTCCTGCAGCGTGGCCACCGGCGTGCCGGCGGCGATGTAGGCGCCTACGTCCACCTGGCGGATGCCGATGGTGCCGGCAAAGGGCGCGACGATGCGCTTGCGGGCCAGCGATGCGCGCAGCTGCGCGACGGTCGCGTTGGCGCGTTGCAGCTGCGCGTTGAGGCGGTCGAACTCGCTGCGGGCGATGGACTGACGGTCGATCAGGCTGCGGGCGCGCTCGAATTCGATCCGCGCCAGGCCCAGGTCAGCTTCGGCGGCGGCCAGGCTTGCCTGTTCCACCTCGCTGTCGAGGGTCAGGATCGGTTGACCCTTCTCGACCTTCTGCCCCGAGCGGAACTGCAACTGGCTGACCGTCCCGGCCACCTCCACGCTGAGGTCGACCCCCTGCGAGGCCTTCAAGGTGCCGATGGCTGGCAGGCGGTTCTGCCAGTCCAGCTCGCTCGCCCGGACCACCTCGACGCTGACCGGCGGTTTGGGAGCCGTGAATTGCTCGATCTGTTTGCTTATGGAATTGAACTTGAGAGCGGCGAGGATCAGAACGACCAGGATCACCGCGCCCAGCATGATCAGCATGCGGCGCAACATCTTCCGATTTCCTTGGAGGCGTTGGTTGCAGCGATGCGGCGGGCTACGGCGCGTCGTTCATGAAGCCGACGAGAAACCGCTGGGGCGCTTCAACCGGGGTGCTTGTTGTTTGCGGTCCGCGGACCGCCGGGCATTGAGCGGAGCACCTTAGTCCTGCGCCGATGACAAGTCAAAGGCAGCGCTGGCGGGGCCCGGGAGGGCGCGGGCGGCCCGGAGGCGCCCGCGCAGGGACCCCACGTGCGGTGGGGCGGCCGGTGGTTCAGCCGGCCAATCGGCGGGTCACGTCGCTCAGCTGCGCGGAGAGTTCGTGCAGGTTGCGGCTGGCACCCTCGGTGCGCTCGACGTTCTGCTGGTTGGTGGTGGCGATGGCGGTGATTTCGGTGAGGTTGCGCGAGATGTCTTCGGCCACCGATGTCTGTTCCTCGGCGGCGGTCGCGATCTGCCGGTTCATGTCGCGAATCGATTCCACCTCCAGGGTGATGCGCTGCAGCATGCTGCCGGCTTCGGTCACCTGCTCGACGCCCCGTTCGCTGCGGCTCTGGCCGCTCTCGATGGCGCGCACCGCATTCACCGCGCCGGTCTGCACCGTATCGATGATCTGGTGGATTTCGGAGGTGGATTCGGCGGTGCGGCGCGCGAGGGTGCGAACCTCGTCGGCCACCACCGCGAAGCCGCGACCGGCTTCGCCGGCGCGAGCCGCTTCGATGGCTGCGTTCAGGGCCAGCAGGTTCGTCTGGTCGGCGATGCCGCGGATCACTTCGAGCACGGTGCCGATGCGCTCGCTGTCGGCTTCCAGGCGGCGAATCACCTCGGCGGTGGTGCTGATCTCGCCACGCATGTGGGTGATGGTGTCGATGGTCGCCTGCATCACCTTTTCGCCCTGTTGGGCGGACTGGTCGGCGTTGTCTGCCGCCTGCGCCGCTTCGACCGCGTGGCGGGCCACTTCCTGGGCGGTGGCGGACATCTCATGCATCGCGGTGGCCACCTGATCCGTACGCGAGAATTGCTCGCGCGTGCCCTGGGCCATCAGCGTGGCGATGGCGTTGAGTTCGCCGCTGGCGTTGTCCAGGTCCGCGGTGCTGCGCTGCAGGCGGGTGAAGGTGTCGTCCAGGAAGTCACGCAGGATGTTCGCCGCGGCCGCCAGGCGGCCCAGTTCGTCGGTGCGCGTGCTGTCCACGCGGTCGCCGAACTTGCCCTGGCTGAGCCGGGCGATGTGGTCGATCAGCTGGCCGATGGGGACGATCAGGTTGCGGTTGACCAGCCACGCGCTCAGCAGCGCGACGCCGACGCCGGCCAGCACCATGATCAGGGTGCCCAGGCTGACGGCGCGGTCCGCTTGCGCCTCGATTCGTTCGGAGCCGTGCCGCGCCGAGTCATGCAGACGGGCGACCAGCGCGCTGAGCTGCTCGCTGGTGGCGCGGTCGATACCGCGCACCGCGATGTCGCCGGCGACCGGGTCGGCGCCGGCCGCGACGAAGGCATCACGTCCCTTGCGGTAGGCGGCGCCGAGGTTGCGGTGTTCTTCGCCGAGCCTGCGCACCTGCGCGGACAGCTCGGCGTCACCGTCCGAAAGCGCCACCAGCCGGGAAAGGATCGCCTGCACCTGGCGTTCCTTATCCTCGAAGCGTCCCCAGTAGGTGGCCAGGTCTTCGGCTTTCTTGCCGCGCAGCAGGACGTTCTTCCATTCCTGCACCTGGGTCTTGAATTCGAGGTTGGCCTCGTCGACCAGGCGTGACTGTTCCAGTGGTCCGTCCAGCAGGCCCTTGTAGGAGGAAATGCCGGCGGAGAGGAAGCTGAAGCAGGCGAGGGCGATGACCAGCATCAGCAGCAGGCTGCCGCCGATCAGAGTCAACAGTTGGGCGCGCAACGATTTTTGCGGGTGCATGGTACTTCTCGGGTGCGGGTGAGGAGGCAGGCGCTACGAAGGGCGCGAGCGCTTCGGGGGGAGGGGAAGCTGCGGCAGCCCTCCGATATCCCCCTGTGTCGGCGTGAGGGCTGCAAGCTTGAAGGCATTCAGACCAGCCGCAGGTGATTGTCCCAAAGCCCCGAGGGCAGATCCAGGGGCCGGGCGACGATGCGCTCGCCGCGACAGTCGTAGAGGCGGCAGCGGCCCTGGCCGGAAGTGACCACGAAGCCCTGCTCGACCGCCCCGACACCGGCGCAGTCGGCGAGCGTGGCTTCTTCGAGCAGCTCGGCGGTGTCCAGATTCCAGAAGAACACCCGGTTGCCGCGCGGCGCGGTCACCGCCAGCAGGCGCCGTTCGTCGTGGATCGCCAGGCTCGCGGTGTACTGGTTCATCACCAGGCGTTGCGCTTCGCCGAGGGGAAAGGGCTGGAACGGCTGGCCGGGACGCTTGATCGCCAGCAGCGGTGCGCTGTCCATCGGATCGCCTTCGTACTGCTGGCCGGAAACCACCGTGCCGTCGCGGGCCACGGCCAGGTGGCGGACGCTGTTCATCTGCTCGGGCAGCTGCTCCTTGCTGACCAGGGCGCCGTCACGGCGAAGCAGCACCAGGCTGGCCTCCATGGCGTCGAGGTTCATCATTGCGCGGCTGTCGGCCTCGGTGCGGATGCCGCCGTTGGCGATCACCAGGGTTTCGCCATCGGGCATCCACAACAGCTGATGCGGACCCACGCCGTGGGTCGACAGTTCGCCGCTGCGCACCAGGCGCTCGCCCTCGACGCGGTAGACGCCGAGCACGCCGCGTCCCGGCTCGGAGGTATCGTTCTCGGTGGTGTAGAACCACCCGCCGTCCTTGTGGAACACGCCGTGGCCATAGAAGTGGCGATCCGCCGGCGAGGCGAGCACCTGCAGCAGACGGCCGTCGCGCGAATCGATCAGGTAGCTTTCGCGGCTCGGCCGCCTGCCGACGAACACGGCGAGCGGCAGGTGCGGATGGGCATAGATGTCATGGCAACGCTCGGCGACCGGCGTAGCGAACACCTGGGTGCCGTCGAGGCGGAAACCCACAGCGTAGTGGTGCCCCTGACCGTCGTCGCGGGCCGAGAGCAGGATCTTCTGCTCGCCGTGGTGGGCCAGGGTCCAGCCACCGAGCGCGGAAGCCGCGATCAGGGCGCTGCCGAAACCGAGGAAAGCGCGGCGCTTCATGGTCAGTCTCCGTCGTGTGCGTTGAAGCCGATCTGGATACCCAGCGCCTGCGCGAGTTCGCCCTGGTGCAGGCGATGCAGGATGTTGAGGTCGTCGTAGAGCGCATTGAGGGCGTTGCGCCCGGCCTCGTCGGCGAGCAGCTCGTTGAGCGGTTTGTGCGTTTCGGCGAAATGGCGATGGGTGGTGGCGAAGGCGTCGTCGATGCGTTTGGCCAGCCCGGCCTGGTCATCGCCCAGCAGCGCCCTGAGGCCGTCCCTGTCGGCGCCTTCCCAGAGCCGCTGCGCTCCGCTGATGGCGGCTTCGAGGCTGGCCAGCGAGGTGTCGCTGCGCCAGGCTTCGGCCTGGTACGGCTGTGGCTGCCCCTTGTTCTGCCGGCCCAGCGGCGTGCCGAGCTTTTTCTTCAGGGCATCGAGGGCGGTGACGTCCACCCGCAGCAGCTCGGCAATGGCTTCGCTGGGCTCGGCGTAGCGCTCGCTGGGGAACTGCTTGAGCTGGGCGGCCATGCCATCCTTGACCGTCCAGCGTTCGACGATGCCGGCCGAGAGGGTCTGCTGGTGTTCACCGATGGCCATCAGCAGCGGGCAGTAGTGGCTGCGGGTGGCCGCGTCCTGCAGGTCGATGTCCTGGTCGAACAGGACGTACTCGTAGGCGGTCAGCCCCTGGACCACGACGCTGGCGCTCGCCACGTCATCGCGGGTCAGTTGCGGCTTGTTCTTGAGCAGGCCGCCGACCTGACGTGCCACCAGGTTCTTCTTGTCCGGCCAGAACTGCACCTGCCAGGCCAGGTTGCCTTCGCCCATGGGGCCGATCAGCAGCGGCTGCAGGCCGGCCCAGGCCAGTTGTGCATGCACGTAGGCCTGGCGTGCCTCCTCCAGGGTCTCGTTGCCCGCGCAGAAGGCATGGGCGCTGGCGGCCAGACGCCGGTTGGTCTCCGCCCATTCGCGGTAGGCCGGCAGAAGGACGCCATCGGCCACGGCGGCGCTGGTGCGTTCCATCGGCTCCGGCTGGGAACAGCCGACGAGCGCAGCGGCGGCCAGCCAGGCCAGGCACAGGGCGCGAAGGTTACGGTTGCTGTTCATCATGGCTCCTCACGCATGCACAAGACCGGGCGCGACGACCCGGCCATTAGAGAGATTCGAGAAAGGCGATCAGCGCGGCGCGCTGCCGGGCATCGAAGCCCAGCACCTTCTGGCGGGCCGCCTCGGCCTCGCCGCCGTGCCAGAGAATGGCCTCAAGCAGTGAGCGCGCGCGCCCGTCGTGCAGGAACTGGGTGTGTCCGCTGACCGTCTCGGTCAGGCCGATGCCCCACAGCGGCGCGGTGCGCCATTCCCGGCCGGTGGCCTGGAACTCGCCGCGGTTGTCCGCCAGCCCCTCGCCCATGTCGTGCAGCAAGAGGTCGGTATAGGGGCGGATCAGCTGGTTGGCCAACTCCGGTTCGGGCGCATCGGCCGAGGTGGTGAACTGCGGCGTATGGCAGCGCTGGCAGCCGGCCTGGTGGAACAGGCCCTTGCCGGCCAGCACCTGCGGATCATCGACCTTGCGGCGCATCGGCACGGCCAGGTTGCGGGTGTAGAACAGGACGGCGTCGAGGATGTTGTCGCTGACTTCCGGCGCTCCACCGTCGACGGCCTGGCGGCAGTCCACCTGGGCCTCGGTGCAGTCGTCTTGGGGGAAGAGGCGGTTGGTCAGGCCCATGTCGATGGCGAAGGCCTGGGCGTTCTGCTGATCGAGCGTGGGCAGGCCGGCCTTCCAGCCGAAGCGACCCAGCTCCACCTGGCCGGTTGCCTCGTTCCAGACGAGATTGGGGCGGCCGGAGATGCCGTCTCCGTCGCGGTCGTCGGGATCGGCCTGGGCCAGGATGTCGGCCGGTGCGATGGCTTCGAGCAGCCCGAGGCCGATCATCGGTGGGGCGATCCGCGCGGAGAACTCGGTGTCCGGATGGAAGGGGCCGTAGCCGAGCTGGTCGATCTTCAGCTGCGGGGTGCGCAGTTCGACTTCGGTGCCATCGGCGAAGGCCACGGTGGAGTAGGTGTAGTCCACGCGGATTCGCGCTTCGGGCGTCACCCCCGGTATCGACATGTCCTGCAGCTGGGCGCCGTACACCGGATCGGGACGGTTGCCCAGGCGCTCGAGCATCGCCTGTTCGTCGGCGGCGGCCGGCTGCGACACACGCACCAGCATCGAGACCGCGTTCACCGCCTGTGCGTCGGCCGGGTGGCCACGGCCATCCTTGATATGGCAGTTCTGGCAGGCATTGGTGTTGAACAGCGGGCCGAGCCCGTCGCGTGCGGTGGTGGTGGCCGGCGCGATGACCCAGGGGTTGCGGAAGAAGCTGTTGCCGACGCTGAAATCCAGCCGCCGCGTTGGCGCAAGATTGGCCGAGGGCATCGAGAAGGCGTTGTGGTCGCTGCGGTTGACCGTGGTGCTGCCGCCGGAGAGTGCCTCGCCGGTCTCGGCGCTGTCGAAGCGGGGCGCCTGCTCGTCGCAGCCGGCCAACGCCAGTGCCAGGAACAGGAGCGAGCAGCGAAAAAGCGGACGCATCGGGATGCTCGACGATGAAGAGGGCGGCAAGCTTAGCAGGCTAACCGTTATTGAATAAGAGGGATTTGCATTTCCAATAAGGAGCGACCAACGCGCAAGGCCTGCAGAACGAGGCGATGCGCGGGTCCGGCTCCGCTGCGGCGTGGTGCCGCGGTCCGCCCGGGGCCGGGCCCCGGGCGGCGTCGATCAGAACTCGTGATCGGCGGTGTCGGGGTTCAGGTCGCTGATGCCCAGGGCCGCGGCGGCCTGTTCGATGGAGCCGGTCTGCTTGACCAGCGCCGCGATGGCGTCGCGAACCTTTTCCTGACCTTCGGCGTTGTCGGCGGCGATCAGCTGGTCGAAGGCCTCGCCGTTCTCGGCGCTGCTGACCAGGACCTGCAGCTTGGCTTCGGTCTCTTCCAGATCGGCGCGCAGGGTCTTGTCCACGTCGGGGTTGGCTGCGTTGACCAGCGAGGCCAGGCTGGCGCCGGTGAGGGTGCTGCCGTCCACGCGGCGGTACTCGCCGAGGTAAACGTTGCGGATGCCCTTGCCGTTGTAGAAGTGGGAATTGTGGGTGTTGTCGCTGAAGCAATCGTGCTCGTCTTCGGTGGAGTTGGCTTCGAGCGCGACCTTCATGCGTTCGCCCGCCAGTTCACCGAGCGACAGGCTGCCCATGCCGAACAGCATCTTGCGCAGGCCGTTCTCCGGTTGCTCGGATTCGAGGGTCGCGCGGTAGTTCTCCTGGCCCGGCGCCCACTGGTCGACCATTTCCTGGAGGTCGCTGACCAGCAGGTCGGTGGCGACTTTCAGGTAGGTGCGGCGGCGATCGCAGTTGCCGCCGGTGCAGCCGTCGCCTTCGACGTAATCGGTGGCGGGACGTTCGCCGGCGCCCGGCTCGGTGCCGTTGAGGTCCTGGCCCCAGAGCAGGAATTCGATGGCGTGGTAGCCGGTGGCGACGTTGGCTTCGGAGCCGCCCAGTTCGTTCAGGCTGGCGAGCTTCTCGGCGGTGATCTCGTTGACGTCGATGACGTCTTCGCCGACCTGGATCTCGCGGTTGGCGATGATGTTGGCCTGGGCGCCCGGGTTGCCCAGCGCGTGCTGGTAATCGTCGGCGACGTAGTCGATCAGGCCTTCGTCGAGCGGCCAGGCGTTGACCTGACCTTCCCAGTCGTCGACCACGGTGTTGCCGAAGCGGAACACTTCGGTCTGCATGTAGGGAACGCGCGCCGCTACCCAGGCCTCGCGGGCGGCCTGCAGGGTCTCCTCGGTCGGATCGGCGAGCAGGGCGTCGATGGCCTTCTGCAGCTCCACGGCGGTGCTGTGGGCGTCGCTGAACGTCGCATGGGCCAGGTCGGCGTAATGCATGACTACCGCCTTGATCGCCTCCTGGTCCGGCTGCGCCGCTGCCTGGGCCGGCTGGCTTTCGGTGGTGGCCGGCGCTGGTGCAGCCTGGTTGGTGGCTTCCTTTTCATCTCCGCAGCCAGCGAGGGTGATGGCAGCGGCCAACAGGCTGGCAGTAGCCCATGAGGGGGTGCGTAGCATGGCGTGTTCCTTTGCTTCGAAGGGATAGAAAGGTCGGTGAAACGGCCAGGCCCTGCGGTTGAGCCGGCGACGGTGGGTCACTTCGCGTCAACGCCGGCGGCAAGGGCGAGGCAGGCATGACAGGCATGCCCGGCCAGGGAGAGCGGGGTGCTCTGCTGGATGCGAGACATAATGCGAAAGATTTTCATTTTGTGCAAAGGGCGCGGTTGCGTCGGCCCTGCAACCGGCGGCAGGACGCGCCTGGCGTGAATCAGTGCTGCGTCGAGCCGACGGCGGTCCCGGTGGGGCGGGGCTGGTTCAGGTACAGGGTGAACTCGCGGGCCGGCAGTGGCCTGCTGTAGTAGAAGCCCTGGCCCTCATGGCATCCCTGGGCGATCAGGTAGGCTTCCTGTTCGGCGGTCTCGACGCCTTCGGCGATCACCTGCATGTTCAGGCTTCGCGCCAGCTGGACGATGGCGTTGACGATGGTCGCGTCGCCGCCTTCGGGGGTGATGTCCTGGACGAAGCTGCGGTCGATCTTGATCTTGTCCAGCGGCAGGCTCTTGAGGTAGCTCAGGGACGAATAGCCGGTGCCGAAGTCGTCGATGGCGATCAGCGCGCCCGAACGCCTGAGGCTGTGCAGGTTCTGCGCCGCAGCGGAGATGTCCTCCATCAGGCCGGTTTCGGTGACCTCCAATTCCAAGGCTTCGGGGGGCAGCCGGTGCACCTGCATCAGGTTGCTCACCAGCCTGGGCAGCTCGGCGTGGTGCAGCTGGACGGTCGAGAGGTTGACCGCCATGCGCAGGCCCACGAAGCCCTGCTCGTGCCATTCGCGCAGCTGCCGGCAGGCCTGGTCCAGCACCCACTCGCCGATGGCCAGGATGCTGCCGTTCTGCTCGGCCAGCGGAATGAACTGGTCGGGCGGGACCAGGCCGCGCTCCGGGTGCTTCCAGCGCAGCAGCGCCTCGACGCCGTTGACCTGGTTGAGCCGGTAGTCGACCTGGGGCTGGTAGACGAGAAAGAACTGCTCCAACTGCAAGGCTTCGCCCAGGTCCTTGACCAGTTCCCGGCGCTGGCGCATCTCGCTGTCGATGCTGGCGACGTAGAACTGGTAGCGGTTGCGCGAGCGGTTCTTGGCCAGGGTCATGGTCTGCTCGGCCTTCTGCAGCAGTTTTTCCGCACTGTCGCCGTCTTCAGGGAAGAGGGTGATGCCGATGGTGGCGCGGATGCGGATGCTGTGGTTGTCGAGCACGATCGGCGCATCCAGCGCGTCGAGCAGTTGCTGGGCGAGTTCGGCGGCTTCGTAGGGCTGGTCGATCTCGGCCTTGATCATCGCGAACTGATCGCCGCCCAGGCGCGCAAAGGCGCCGATCCGGCCGTTCTGCTCGCGCAGCCGGTCGGCCAGGGCCACCAGCAGGCGGTCGCCCGTCTGGTAGCTGAACTGCTCGTTGATGCCCTTGAAGTCGTCCAGCCCCAGGCACAGCACGGCGACGCAGCGTTGCGTCTGCCTGGCCTCGTCGAGGATCTGGTTGAGCTGGCGCTGCAGCTGGTGGCGGTTCGGCAGGCCGGTGAGGAAGTCGAACTGGGTCATGCGCGCCAGGCTGTTCTCCGCCTCCCGGCGCAGGTTCATGTTCTGATCGATCGAGGCGAGCAGGCCGTTGGCGGTGTTGACCCACAATCCCAGTTCGTTCTGTTCGTGGCCCTTGATCATCGGCAGCTTGTGGTCGCCGGGACGGTCGGGGTTGATTCGCACCAGGCTCTCGACGATGGCCATCAGCGGGCGGGTGAGCAGCCACTGGTAGATGAGGTAGAGCACGAATCCCAGCGCCAGGGCGCGAAGGGTGCCGACGATGAAGATCACCACCGAGTTGTTGACGAACTGCTGGCCGTAGCGCCCGGTATCCAGGGTGATGGACAGCTCCCCGTAGTACTCGTTGTGCGGCGGGCGGCCGACCAGCGGCGTGGTGAATGTCCGCTGCTTGCCGAGCACCGGATCGGTCAGCCAGCGGGTCGGGAGCTGCAGCAGCGGGCGGGTCTTTTGCGCCAGCGGCGCTTCGTCGGGGTGGCCGATGGAGGCGACGCGTATCGATTCATGCTGGAACAGGCCTTCCATCACCTGTGCGCCCATCTCGCGGTCCAGGCTGTAGAGCGCCTGGGTCGAGGGATCGCGGGACATGCGCAGGATGCGCTGGGCCTCGGTGGCGATCACGCTCCGGGTCTTGTAGGCATCGAACAGAATCTGGGCGCAGCTGAGTATCAGCCCGACGGCCAAGGCCGAGAGCAGCACCATGCGCAGGAGTTTTCGTGACAGGCTGCTACGCGATTCCAACTTCACAGATGGTTTCCTTTTCCCCAGGCCCGCTTCATGAGTATTGGTAATACAGCGGCGCTCGTCAAAGCGCCAGCATGGGCCATCGGCCAGTAGGTCGATGAAGCGCGTCGAACGAGCGGAGCGAAGGATGTGGCAATACGCCTTGACGCTCAATAGTTGGCGCCGGCATTCCGTCGATTTGTTCGGCTGAAAAAGGTGCGGTGGACGCTCGAAGAAGGTGGCGGGGTGCCGGAAACGAAAATGCCCGCATCGCTGCGGGCATTTCGTGGCGCTGCATTCCGGAAAACGGTTGCAGCGGCATCCGAGGATGCGGATATCAGCCGGCGAAGTTCTTCGCGACGAAGTCCCAGTTGACCAGGTTCCAGAACGCCTCGACGAACTTCGGACGGGCGTTGCGGTAGTCGATGTAGTAGGCGTGTTCCCAGACATCGCAGGTCAGCAGCGGCTTGGCGCCGTCGGTCATGGGGTTGCCGGCACCACCGGTGCTGGCGAGGCCGACGCTGCCGTCGGGCTTCTTGACCAGCCAGGCCCAGCCGGAGCCGAAGGTGCCGATGGCGGTCTTGGTGAACTCTTCCTTGAACTTGTCGAACGAGCCGAAGGCGGCGTTGATCGCGTCGGCCAGTTCACCGGTCGGCTGACCGCCGCCGTTGGGCGACATGCAGTGCCAGAAGAAGGTGTGGTTCCAGACCTGGGCGGCGTTGTTGAAGATGCCACCGGTGGAGGTCTTGATGATGGTTTCCAGATCCTTGCCTTCGAACTCGGTGCCCGGGATCAGGTTGTTCAGATTGGTCACGTAGGCCTGGTGATGCTTGCCATGGTGAAAGTCCAGGGTCTCGGCGGAAATGTGCGGCTCGAGGGCGTTCTTTTCGTAAGGCAGCGGCGGCAATTCGAAAGCCATGGTGTATCTCCTGCTCAGGTATCGAGGATTGATGCGGCGGGCAAGGGAGGGCGCGTCTACTGCTGCGCCGATGGCGGCGGGCTTGTTGGCGCCCGTTTCCATCGATTCCTTCGCTCGCTGCATGCTTGCGCAGTCTCTGGCCGTTCACGGTCGGCCGAACAGGCGGGCTGGAGCCTTCGCTCCCTGCTCGCGAGCTCCCGATCATAGCACCCGACCGGAGGCTAAACCACGCGACAACTGTGTGGAAAAGCCGGGCCAGGGCGCCCGAAGCCGCGAGCCGGTGCCATCGCAAGATGCGGCTGCGCCTTGCGTGGACCATCGATGGCCGGAGGCGTTCCTCCTGGCGGGTGGTTATTGGGTGATCAACTGATAGGCGATGGCGTACATCATGGTGGCGACGCCCAGATCCAGCAGTCGCCAGGTCAGCGGTTTCGCCAGCCAGGGGGCGAGCCAGGCGCCGCCGAGCGACAGTGTCAGGAACCAGAGCGTCGATGCGCACGCCGCGCCAAGGGCGAAGGCGCCGGGTTCGGGCTGCTGGGCACCGAGCGAGCCGATCAGCACCACCGTGTCGAGGTAGACATGGGGGTTGAGCAGGGTCACGGCCAGCGCCGCCAGCAGGACCGCTCGCCGCGAGCGCGGCGCGACCTCCTGCTGCTGCAGGGCGCTGGGGCGCAGGGCCCGACGCAGGGCGAGGGTGCCGTACCAGAGCAGGAACGCGGTGCCGCCCCAGCGCGCCAGGTTTTCCAGCAGTGTGCTCTGGGCGATCAGCGCCGCCAGGCCGAACACCCCGGCGCAGACCAGCAGGATGTCGCAGACGATGCACAGCGCCGCGACCGGCAGGTGGTGTTCGCGGCGCAGGCTCTGGGCCAGCACGAACGCGTTCTGCGCGCCGATCGCCATGATCAGCCCGGCGGCGATCGCCAGCCCGTTGACGTAGCTCTGCAGCACCGGGCTCATCGGGATCGCTCCGACAGTGCGCGCCGCCCATCGCCGATACGCGCCTCGCGCGCAGGGACGGCCCGGCCGCCAGGGTGCCGTTCGGTCTGCCGCGTGCGCGGCAGTGTCGAGAGTCGTGTTTCGCCCATCATCTTGCGTCAGCCGTTGTGGAAGGTGCTGGCGAGTCTGGTAAGTGGCGCGCTATAAGGGAAACAAATCTTGCTCAACCTGCATAAGGAAAACAGATGTTCGACTACAAGCTGCTGACCGCCCTGGCCGCCGTGGTCGAGCAGGCCGGATTCGAGCGCGCGGCCGCAGCGCTGGGGCTGTCGCAATCGGCCGTCTCGCAGCGCATCAAGATGCTCGAGGCGCGCGTGGGTCAGCCGGTCCTGCTGCGTTCGGCGCCACCCCAGCCCACCGAGCTGGGGCGTCGGCTGCTCAACCATGTGCAGCAGGTGCGGCTGCTCGAGCGCGATCTGCAGGGCCAGGTCCCGGCGCTCGATGAAAGCCGTCTGCCGGAGCGCCTGCGCATCGCGCTCAACGCCGACAGCCTGGCGACTTGGTGGGCCGCTGCGGTGGCGCCGTTCTGCGCCCGTCACCGGGTGGTGATCGACCATGTGGTGGTCGACCAGGCCGTGGGGCTGAAGCGGATGCGTGCCGGCGAAGTCGCCGCCTGTGTCTGTGCCGCCGAGCCGGCGCTGGCCGGCGCGCGCAGCCAGTTCCTCGGCGCGATGCGCTATCGCGCCCTGGCCAGTCCGGCGTTCCTGGCACGGCATTTCGACGGCGCACCGACGGCCGATGTCGTCACCCGCGCGCCGGCGATCGTGTTCGGACCCGACGACCAGCTGCAGCATCGCTACCTGGCGGCGCTGGGCATCACCGATGGCTTCATCCACCACCTGTGTCCCTCGTCCGAAGGCTTCGTGCGGCTGCTGGAAAGTGGCCTGGGCTGGGGCCTGGTGCCCGAGTATCAGGTGCGCGGCGAGCTGGCCCGGGGCGAGCTGGTCGACGTGCTGCCGGGCAGGTACATCGACGTTCCGCTCTATTGGCACTACTGGCGCAACGGCGGTGAGCTGATGGCCGAACTGACGCGCCAGCTGCTCGGCGCGGCGGGCACCTGGCTGGTCGCGGACAGCTAGCCCGGGCGCCCTTGCGGACCTTCGCCGGTGTGCGCCGGTAGCGCTGAAGGCCGGCATGCAACGCGTTATACTGCCGTCATTTTTTCGCCCGCCTCGATGGTGCCCAATGCGTAACGATTTCGATGATGATCTGGATAACATCCCCAGCCTTCGAGCTGATCGCGATCGCGACACGCCCTATCCGGAGCCTGAGCTGGAGCCGGTGGGCAAGCGTCGCTACGAGCGCAGGGACGACGTCCGCGCGCCCCGGCAGAAGCGCAAGTCCGCCGCCACCGGCGCGCTCTGGGCGATGGTGCTGGCCCTGCTGATCGCCCTCGGCGGGCTCGGCTGGTGGAGCTTCCAGCAGATATCCATGCTGGAGATGCAGCTGGTCGCGACCCAGGACAGCTTCGCCCGCATCAGCGAAGACGCCAACGGCCGGCTCCGGGACATTTCCGGCAAGGTGGTCGCGACCGAGTCGAACGTTACCAGCGAGAGCGAGGCGGTGAAGCTGCGTATCAAGCAGCTCGAGCAGCAGGTCGCGACGCTGAGCCAGCAGCAACAGGCGTTCAGCACCGAGCAGAAGAGCGTGACCGGTCTGCAGAGCGGGCAGACCAAGCGTGCCGAGGAGTTGAATGCGCGCCTCGAACAGCTTTCCGGCGAACTGAAGAACCAGCAGGGCGCCCTCGCCAAGCTGGGCGAAGAACTCAAGGCGGTGAGCAGCGAGCAGGCCGGGTTCAAGTCCGCGCTGGCCGGGCAGAGCAAGCTGGAGGCGAGCATCGAAGGCCTGAACAAGCAGGTGGCGGCGCTCAAGCAGCAGGGCGGTCAGCAGGCCAGCCAGACCCAGGCGATCAGCCGGCTGGAGCAGGACCTGCTGGTGCTGCGCAGCGAGCTCGACAACCGTCCCGCGCCCAGCAGCACCAACACCAGCGAGTTCGACGCCTTCCGCGCGCAGATGACCCGTAGCATCAACACGCTGCAGAGCCAGATCGCCAACCTTCAGGGCCAGATCGACGCCCGTTGAGCCCGACCCGGCGCGACGCTGTCGTGCCGGGCCATTGCGCGGCCGGGGCCGCAGCTGCCGCCGCGGTCACTACCGGAGCGGCATCATTCCGATTCAGGGGAGGGCGAGGCGGCTGATCCGCTCGCCTCGGCTCAGGCCTGCGGCACGTTGAAGACGTGGCGCAGGTAGCTGAGGAAGGCTTCGTCGCGGCACATGCTCTTGCCGGGGGAGTCGGAAATCTTCGCCACCGGATAGCCGTTGCAGCCGATCATCTTGATCACGATGTTGGTGGGCTCCACGCCGGGCAGGTCGCAGGTGAGCTGTGTGCCGATGCCGTAGCTGGTCTTGATGCGTCCGTTCAGGGTGCGGTAGATGGACAGCGCGCGCTGGAAGTCGAGCCCGTCGGAGAACACCAGGCTGCGGGTCATCGGGTCGATGTCCAGCCGCTGGTAGTGGGCGATGGCCTTGTTGGCCCACTCGATCGGGTCGCCGGAGTCATGGCGCAGGCCGTCGAAGAGCTTGGCGAAGTACAGATCGAAATCGGCCAGGAAGGCATCCATGGTGATGCAGTCGGTCAGCGCCGTCCCCAGCGCACCGCGGTATTCCTTGACCCAGCATTCCAGGGCGGCGCGCTGGCTGTCGATCAGTCGCGGGCCGAGCTGCTGGTGCGCCATGATCCATTCATGGGCCATGGTGCCCATGGGCTTGATATCCAGAATCCTGGCCAGGTGGACGTTGCTGGTGCCGACGAAGCGGCCCGGGAACCGTTCCTTCATGGTCCGCACGATGCTTTCCTGCACCGCATAGGAAAAGCGCCGCCTCGTACCGAAGTCGGCCACCTTGAAGCCGCGCAGTTCTTCCTCGCTGGCCTCCTGGCGCAGCCAGTCGAATTTTTCCAACAGCCGATCGCGGGCCTGGTCGACGGTGGCGTGCGGGTAGCAGGCGCGGTTGCGCACCTCGCTGACGATCGCCAGCAGGGGCACCTCGAACAGGATGATGTGCAGCCAGGGGCCGCGAAGGCGGATCACCAGTTCGCCGGCCTCGCTCTCGACCTCCACGTAATTCATGTTGAAACGGAACAGCCGCAGGAAGCGGATGAAGTCCGGTTTCATGAAGGGAATGCTTTCGAGGAAGGTCTGCTCGGCGTCGTTGAGCCGCAAATCGGCCAGGGCGCGGACCTGCGCGCGAATCGCTTCCAGATGAGGGGTGAGGTCTTCTCGGGTGCGGCTGCGAAAGGCCCACTCCACCTCGGCGTCGGGGTAGTGGTGCAGGATGGCCTGCATCATCGTCAGCTTGTAGAAGTCGGTATCGAGCAGGCTCTGGATGATGCGGTCGTCGGGAAGGGACGTCATGCTGGCTCCTTGTCATGGAGGGCATGCCTCACGCGCCGCCGATGCCCTCGATTATCTTGCCCGTTCCGCCACAGTTTGCACAGTCGCGGTCCGCTACCCGACCGGTTCCCGCGCAGCGTGGGCAGATGTTCTCCCCGGTACCGGAAGTTCCGGGCTCGGCTTGATCGCCAGGATTGAGAGGGGTGCTGGATAGTGTTCGAAGATGCATGAGAAAGTGCCGCTTCGGAGATAAGGTTATAGCGTGTCGGTTATACGTTATCTTTGGTTGATAGTGCTTCTTTTTATATAACGAGCTTTAAATGAAAATAAGGCAGAGGGCCATGGCCCTCTGCCTTATTATTTCTGGCGATTAGCTGCTGCGGCCACCGCCATGGCTGTTCTGGCCGCCCTTGCGACCGGCTTCGGAGGCCTTCTCGCGGTCATTGGCAAAGTTGCCACCGCTGTTGTGGCCGCCTTTGCGACCGGCTTCGGACGCTTTTTCGCGATCGTTCGCAAAGTTGCCGGGGTTGTTGTTCGCCATGTCATTTCTCCTCTTGGATAGGGACGTTGGGATCAGGGTTGCGAGTACGCCTTCGGCTTAGCTGTTACGGCCGCCGCCGTGGCTGTTCTGGCCGCCTTTCTTGCCGGCTTCGGAGGCCTTCTCGCGGTCGTTCGCGAAGTTGCCGCCGCTGTTGCTGCCGCCTTTCTTGCCGGCTTCGGACGCTTTCTCGCGATCGTTTGCAAAGTTGCCAGGGTTGTTGTTTGCCATTTTCTTTATCTCCTCGGTGGATAGAGAAACTAAAGGGGCTGATACAACTTGCTCCAGCCTTCACGAATTCAGAGGGGCTTGGGTGCAACAGAGTTCACAACCCGTTTCAACGCCGGACGAATGGTTTTCCTTATGCGTCGTAGTGTTATGGCTTAATGAAATTACAAGCGAAACGGTAGTTATTCGGTAACTATCAAAGTGCTATTTCAAGCGAAGCGGTAAATGCCTGTTTAGTTACCTTTATATATGAATGATGGCGCTGCGCACCGGCGGTCTGCGGCGACGAACCGCGTGCCTCGCCATCGCTCTAACGAGGCGTACCCCACACAGGAGAGCCGCCATGCAGCACTACGAGGTCATCAGCCGGGACAGCGATCGCTGGGTCTTGCGCGAGGAGGGCGATGCACGCGCCCTGATCGAAGCGTCCAGTCGCGACGACATCCTGGCCGAGACGCGCGACTACATGAAGCTGCGGACCGCGGTGGTCAAGGTCTACGAGAACGGCCAGGTCGTCGAAGAGCACCACTACCCCCAGGAGCAGAATCCGCGCCAGACCGGGGGATAAGGCGCCCGTTCCGGTTCACCGGGGCAGGACGATGATCGCGCGAAAGTCGTTGACGTTGGTGCGCGTCGGCCCGGTGACCACCAGCGCGTCGAGGCGGGCGAAGTAGCCATAGCCATTGTTGTTGGCCAGTTCGGCGGCGGCATCGAGCCCTAGTGCCTGGCCCTGCGCATGGGTTTGTGGCGTCATGATGGCGCCGGCATTGTCTTCCGAACCGTCGATCCCGTCCGTATCGCCGGCCAGCGCATAAACGCCGTCCAGGCCCGCCAGGTTCTCGGTCAGGCTGAGCAGGAATTCGGCGTTGCGCCCGCCGCGCCCATCGCCGCGAACGGTCACGGTGGTCTCGCCGCCGGACAGGATCACGCAGGGCGCCGCCAACGGTTGCCCGTGCAGCACGATCTGCCGGGCGATGCCGGCGTGGACCTTGGCGACTTCCCGCGATTCGCCCTCAAGGTCTCCGAGTATCAGGGGCGTCAGCCCCGCCTGGCGGGCGAGGGCGGCTGCGGCCTCCAGCGACTGCTGGGGCGTCGCGATCAGCTGGAAGTGGCTTCGCGACAGGTACGGATCGCCCGGCTTGAGCGTCTCCGAACGTCGGTCCTCGAGCCAGGCGCGCACGTTCGGCGGCACCTCGATGGCGTAGCGGGCGAGGATGGCCAGGGCATCGGCGGAGGTCGTCGGGTCCGCGACCGTCGGGCCGGAGGCGATCACCGTGGGCTCGTCGCCCGGTACGTCGGAGATCGCATAGGTATACAGGCTGGCCGGCCAGCAGGCCCGGGCCAGGCGGCCGCCCTTGATGGCCGACAGGTGCTTTCGCACGCAGTTCATCTCGTCGATGGCGGCGCCGCTGCGCAGCAGGGCCTTGTTGATCGCCTGCTTGTCGGCCAGCGTGATGCCTTCGGCCGGCAGGGCCAGCAGCGATGAGCCGCCCCCTGACAGCAGGAAGATCACCTTGTCGGTGTCCTTCAGGCCGCTGACCAGTTCGAGCACGCGGCGGGCGACCCGCTCGCCGGCATCGTCCGGGACCGGGTGCGAGGCCTCGACCACTTCGATCCGGCTGCACGGCGCGCCGTGTCCGTAGCGGGTGACCACCAGCCCGTGGAGCTCACCTTCCCAGCATGCTTCGATGGCCTGTGCCATGGCGGCGGCGGCCTTGCCGGCGCCGATGACGATGGCGCGGCCGCTGCGATCGGCGGGCAGGTGGGGAGCCAGGGTGGTTCGCGGGTGGGCGGCCTCGATGGCGGCGTCGAAGAGTTCGCGAAGCAGGCGGTGCGGGTCGAGGGTCATGGAGGCTCCGAGTCATTGTTATGGCCGCAGGGCGACGGGTGGTGTCCAGCGTTCTGCGATTGTTGCCGATATTAAGAGCGAATGGGCGATGCGATCAGTGGTGGCGATGCGCCAGTCGAAAAGTGGTAAAATGTGAACTGCGTCTCGTCAGGTCCACCGCTGGCGTTGCGTTCGAATCACCGGAATGTCCGCAGTTGTCGATGCCTGGTCCTCAGGTGGCGCCATGACGGCATTGGAGAAAGCTTGATATGGCGCGCTCGATCTCTTCCCTCATCTGTCTGCTGGCCGCACTCGGCGTTCCGTCCGCGGCCTCCGCCCTGGGCATGGGTGAGATCAGGTTGCACTCGGCGCTGCATCAGCCGCTCGAGGCCGAGATCGAGTTGCTCGACGTCCAGGGGCTGGACGCTTCCGACCTCAAGGTGAAGCTGGCCGCGCCGAGCGTGTTCGCCCGTTCGGGTGTCGACTACCCGCAGCACCTGATGGATCTGCGTTTCGCCACCCGGCTGAGTGGCCGCGACGGCAGCATCCGGGTCACCACCTCGGCTCCGGTTCGCGAGCCCTATCTGAACTTCATCGTCGAACTGGTCCGCCCGAACGGGACGCTGCTGCGCGAATATACCGTGCTGCTCGATCCGGTCGAAACCATGGCGGCCTGGGCGCCGCCGACCCAGCCGGTGGCGTCCGTTCGCCCGCCGGCTGAAACGCCACCCGTGGCGCGCGAGCCCGCTGCGCCGGTGTCCCAGGCTGCCCCGGTGGTGCCTGCGGCGTTGCGCGGCCAGCGCTACCAGGTGCAGCCCGGCGACAGCCTCTGGCTCATCGCCCGGCGTCTGGACGTCGGGGGCGGCGCGGCGAGCACCGAGCGCCTGGTTCGCGATATCCATGCGCTCAATCCGCAGGCCTTCGCCGCGGGCGACCAGTCTCGCCTGCTGTCGGGTACCAGCCTGCTGCTGCCCGATCGGATCGAGCTTGGCGAGTCGACGATGGCGGCCGAGCGCTCCGCGCAGCCGGCCGTCACGCAAGCCGTCGACACGACGCCGGCTGCCGATGATCGGATCGAGCAGCTGTGGGCCGAGCAGCGCGAGCTCGACGAGCAGGTGGCGATCGAGCAGGGCGTGCGCGATGACCTGCGTGAGCAGATCCAGGCGTTCCAGACGCGCCTCGATGAGCTGATGAGCCAGGTCGAGGAGCGGGACAGGCAACTGATCCAGCTGACCCAGCAGCTGGTCGAGGCCCGCCGGGCGGCCGCGCCGCCGGTCGTACAGCCCGCTGCGCCAGTGGTCGTGACACCGCCGGCGGCTGCCGATGATCTCCTGGCCGACTGGCGACTCTGGGGCGTGGCTGCCGTCCTGCTGCTGGCGCTGGGCGGTCTGTTCTGGCGTCTGCGCCGCTCGGACGAACCGGAGCCCGAGTCGTTTTCCGCGCCGGCCGGCGCCTGGCCGGCGACGCAGGCCGATGCCCTCGATGAGTCGAGCGAGGTCGACCGGTTCGACGCGCCCGTGGTCCCGCCCGAACAGCCGGTTCCGGCGGCCGAAGCCGTTGCCGCCGCGTCGGAGCCGGTCGCGTCCAGGGCGCTCACGGCCGGCAGCGACGCGCTGGATGCGGCTTGTCTGTACATGGCCTACGGGCGCTACAAGCAGGCCCGCCACACGCTGGAGGCCGCGTTGGCGAACGAGCCGAACCGCAGCGCGATGCGCCTGAAGTTGCTGGAAGTGCTGAGCGAACTGGGTGACGGCCCGGCCTTTGCCCAGGAACTGGCGCGGGCACGCGAGCTGGGGATCGGCGAGGCGCAGCTGCAGGTGATTCCGGCTCCGGTCAGCCTGCCGGCGCTGGACGCGGTGCTCGAGCCGCCGAAGCAGGACAAGGCCGAAGAGACCGAGTACATCGGCCTGGACCTGGACAGCTTTTCGCTGGATGCCGACTGGGACCTGATCAGCCCGTTCAGGCCCTCGGCAGGGAAGCGCAAGGCGGCGGACGAGCCGGTGGAGGAACTCGACTTCAGCTCCAACCTGCGTGAGCTGCCCGAGGTGCTGGAGCTCGACGAGATGACGGAATTCTTCAGTGAAACCGCTCCGGACGAGGCTGACGCCCCGCCGCAGGATGCTCCGGTCGCGCGCCGCGCGTAAGCGCCGGTAGTGACTCGGTCGGGCGTATCTCAGCCAGCCGCACCTCCGCCGGCCACACCTCCGCCGGCCGCACCCTCCTGCACCTCGCAGCCTTTGATCACCATGCGGATGAGGGTGTCGGCCGCCGCTTCGTAGTCGGCGTCGTCCAGCGAGGCCTTGCCGGTGACGCTGGAGATCTGCCAGTCGAAATCGGCATAGGTCTGGGTCGCCGCCCAGATGCTGAAGAGCAGGTGACTGGGGTCGACCTTGGCCATCAGCCCCTCGTCGATCCAGCCCTGAATCCGCGCAATGTTATGGCTCGCCTGGGCGTTCAGCTGCGCGACCCGCTCGGGCGACAGGTGGGGCGCGCCGTGCATGATTTCGTTGGCGAATACCTTGGAAGCACAGGCGTGCTCGCGGGAGATGCGGATCTTGGTGCGGATGTAGGCGCGTAGCACCTCGGCGGGGCGGCCCGGCTGGTTGAACGGGCTGGAGGCCTGCAGCAGCGGCTCGATGATGCTTTCCAGCACCTCGCGGTAGAGCCGCTCCTTCGACTTGAAGTAGTAGTAGACGTTGGGCTTGGGCAGTCCGGCGCGCTGGGCGATGTCGCTGGTCTTGGTCGCGGCGAAGCCCTTTTCCGCGAACTCTTCACTGGCCGCGCGCAGGATCAGTTCCCGGTTGCGTTCGCGAATGCTGCTCATTGGGCGAAGTCCCTGCCTCGGCTGCCGGATCGAAGCGGCATGCTAGCACCGGCCTCTCGGGCCTCTCAAGTGAGCCAAAACGGTGCGCCAGAGAGGCGCATGCCGTCCGGTTCTCTGAACGAAGACGGCCCCGGGCAGTCGACTTAACTGGCAGGCCGCAAACATGGCGGCCGTTAGGTTCGATACCCGAGGAGGAAAAGATGGATACCAAAGATACGATCTCTGTACTCAACGACCTGATCGAAACCAGCAAAGACGGTGAGAAGGGCTTTCGCGAGTGCGCCGAAGACCTGAAGAGCCCGCAGCTCAAGACCACCATGCTCCAGCGCGCCCAGGACTGCGCCAGTGCGGCGGCCGAGCTTCAGCAGCTGGTCCGTTCGCTCGGCGGCGACCCGGAAACCAGCACCAGCATGAGTGGCGACATGCACCGTCGCTGGGTGGACCTGAAGTCCATGCTCACCGGCAAGGACGACGAGGCGATTCTCAACGAGTGCGAGCGTGGCGAAGACGTGGCGCTCAAGAGCTATCGCAAGGCGCTGGAAAAGGACCTGCCGGCCGACGTACGCGCCGTGGTGGAAAAACAGCTGCAGGGCGTGCAGCGCAACCACGATCAGGTCAAGGCGCTGCGTGACGCGGCGCGCGCCGCCAGCTGATCGCGACGGCACGCAAAAAAAACGCCGGCCCTGGGGCCGGCGTTTTTCGTTCCAGGAACGCTTCGGCAAGCGGCCCCCGTGTGTCGACGCCCAACGCGCCCGTCAGTCGATGGGCGCGCCCTGGTCGATCCAGGCGCCGAGCAGGTCGCGTTCCTCCTGGGTCATCTGGGTGATGTTGCCGAGCGGCATGATCTGGCTCGCGACGGACTGGGCGTGGATCTTGGCGGCCTGCTGGCGCATCTGCTCGGGGGTATCGAGCATCACCCCGCCGGGTGCGGCGCTGAACAGCGGGCTGGTCGGATTCGCCGAATGGCAGACGGTGCAGCGCTCATGGATGACCTCGCTCACCTGGGCAAAACCTTGCGCGCCGGGACGGGCGCCCGCTTGGTGCTCGATGCTCTGCCGCTCGGGCGTGGTCGTCGGCAGGTTGGGTGCGCTCTGGCGGTTGGGCGCGCTGACGAAGGCCAGGCTGATCATCCCCACCGCCGCCACCGGCAACGCCCAGGCGAACCGCTGGCTGTTGTGGCGGGTGTTGAAGTAGTGCCGGACCAGCACGGCGAGGACCGAGATCGCCGCCAGGATCAGCCAGTTGTAGCGGCTACCGTAGGTGCTCGGGAAATGGTTGCTGATCATGATGAACAGCACCGGCAGGGTGAAATAGTTGTTGTGGCGCGAGCGCAGCAGCCCCTTGGCGGGCAGCGTCGGATCGGGTTCGCGCTTTTCCTCGATGGCGCGCACCAGCGCACGCTGGGCCGGCATGATGATGCGAAACACGTTGCCGACCATGATGGTGCCGATCAGCGCGCCGACGTGAATGTAGGCCGCGCGCCCGCTGAACAGCTGCGAATAGCCCCAGGCGGCCGCGACGATCAGGCCGAACAGCACGAGCCCGAGCAGGCCGGGGCGCTTGCCCAGCGGCGAGTCGCAGAGCAGGTCGTAAACGAACCAGCCGGCGATCAGGGAGGCGAAGCCGATTGCCACGGCCATCGCCGGGCTCAGGTCGCTGCCCGGCGCGACGAGGTAGAGCGCCGGGTTGAGGTAGTAGACGACGGTCAGCAGGGCCACGCCCGAGAGCCAGGTCGAATAGGCTTCCCATTTGAACCAGTGCAGGGTTTCCGGCATTCGCTCGGGGGCGAGCTTGTACTTTTCCAGGTGATAGATGCCGCCGCCGTGGATCGCCCACAGGTCGCCGGAGAGCCCGTCCCGGGGGGTGGCCCGGTTGAGGTTGTTTTCCAGCCAGACGAAATAGAACGAGGCGCCGATCCAGGCGATACCGACGATCATGTGTATCCAGCGGATCGTCAGGTTCAGCCATTCGGTGAGATGTGCTTCCACGGTTGCTTACCCTTTGCTGCGGCCGCCGCCGCGTGATTCGTGCGACCCGCTCAGTGCGCGCCCTGGTGTTGCGGGTCGAGCCGCATCAGCTGGTCGTCGTCGAAGAAGTGCTCGTCGCAGTTGTTGCCCGCGCCGCTGCGATCGACCACCAGAAAGTCGTCTTCCGGCGCCAGCGCCAGTATCGGGTGGTGCCAGACGCCGAGGTGGTAGTTCACTCCCTGGCTGCCATCGGCGAGGAAGGCGCGTACCTGGTCGGGCTGCGGCAGGTCGCCGGCGGGCGCCACCACCACCAGGAACGGCCTGCCGTGCAGCGGCACGAACGCCTGGCTGCCCAGCGGGTGGCGTTCGAGCATGCGCACCGTCAGCGGCATGGGCAGCGCCTGGGCGCGGAAGATGCTGATGATCGCCCGGTCCTCGGGCCGTGCCGTCTGCACGCTGGCCAGTTGGTGATAACGGCGGGTCGAGCCGTTGTTGATCATGAAGTAGTCGCTGCCGGCGGTTTCGATCACATCGCCGAAAGGGGCGAAGGCGTCCTTGGTCAACGGCTCTATCTGAAGTGTGCGCATGCGGGTGGGGCTCGTTGCAGGATGGGAGGGCAGGCCGCGGAATGGGGCCGTGCCCATCCGCAGCTTGCTGGACGAAGGCCTTACTTAGCCAGCCTGCCGAACAGGCGCAGGCGGCTGACGCCACCGTCGGGGAAGATGTTCAGCCGTACGTGGGTGATCGGGCCGAGGGGTTTGATCTGCTCGGCGAACGCGTGCTCCTGGTGCATCTCGAGCTTCTGGCTCGGTAGCAGCTCGCGCCAGAACAGGCTCTGGGTTTCGATCTGGCTGTCGGTGCCGCCCTTCACATAGGCCGCCTGGATCGAGCAGCTGTCCGGGTAGTTGCCCTTGAAGTGCAGGGTGTCGACGACGATCTTCTCGATTTCGCCCGGGTGCCCGAGGGCGATGATCACCCAGTCGTTGCCCGGTGTGCGGCGGCGTGCGGTTTCCCAGCCGTCGCCCATGTTCACGCCGCGGCCGGGGGTGAGCAGGTTGCTGATGCTGCCGTAGTGCTCGTCGGAACAGGCCAGCGCCCGCCCGCCGTTGAGGGCCGAGGCGAGGTCCAGTGGCTCGCCGGCATCGACCGCCGACCAGTCGCGGTAGGGAATGCCGTACACGCGCAGCCGCGCGATACCGCCGTCCGGGTAGATGTTGAAGCGCAGGTGGGTGTAGGGCTGGCCATCGTCGATGGCGTGGTAGTGATGGCTGTTGCCCTGCAGCTCGACGGCGGGAAGCACCTCGGTCCACTGGGTCTGCTCGTCCGGATCGCCATCCTTGACGAAGCAGGCTTCGAGCGAGGCGGACGGCGGGTAGTTTCCGGTGAAGAAACTGGTGTCGATGTCCACGCCCTTGATCGAGCCCGGGACGCCCAGGCGGATGACCGCATGGTCGTAGCCTTCGAAGCGCTTGCGCCGTGATTCCCAGCCGTCCATCCACTTGCCGTTGTCGTCGAACACGCCTTCCTTCCACACCGGCGCGGTGGGCTGCAGCATGCGGTCGACCGCGGCGAACCAGTCATCGGTGACATGGATGGCCTTGGTACCCAGCCGGGCATCGGCCAGGTTGACGTATTTTTCGAAGGGTGCGGCGTAGGTTTTCATCGGTATCTGCCTTGAAGGGGTGAAGGACCGGTGCAGGTCAGAGCGCCTGCAGACGAAACAGGGCGATCTTGTTGATTTCGGCCAGGGCGCGAGCGAACTCCTGCTCCGGCGTGTTGTGCAGGCGCTGCTCGAAGGCTTCGAGGATCTGGTAACGATCGCTGCCCTTGACCGCCATGATGAAGGGGAAGCCGAAGCGGGCCTTGTAGGCCTCGTTCAGTTCGGTGAAGCGGGCGAACTCTTCGGGGCTGCACTCATGGATGCCGGCACCGGCCTGTTCTGCGGTGGACGCGGCAGTGAGTTCGCCGCGTACGGCGGCCCTGCCGGCGAGATCCGGGTGCGCCTGGATCAGCGCGAGCTGCTCGTCGCGTCCGGCGGCGAGCATCGCCTGGGACATGCGCACATGCATGATCTCGACATCGTCCAGCGTGTCGTCCACGCCCGCGCCGTAGACGGTTTCGGCCACCCAGGGCGAGTGTTCGTAGATGTCGGCGAAGGCGGCGACGAAGGTGTCGCGGTCCATCTGGCTGGGCGTGAGGGTCTTGAATCGGTTCATTGGCCGCGCTCCTGGAACGGGTGGGTGGCATGCCAGTGCCGGGCGATATCCACGCGGCGCGCGAACCAGACCTGCTCGTGCCCCTTGGCATACTCGATGAAGCGCTGCAGCGCGGCCAGCCGCGCCGGACGGCCGAGCAGGCGACAGTGCATGCCGATGGACAGCATTTTCGGCGCGCCTTGCGTACCTTCGGCGTAGAGCACGTCGAAGGCGTCCTTGAGGTATTCGTAGAAATCGTCGCCCTTGTTGAAGCCTTGCACCTGGGTGAAACGCATGTCGTTGGTGTCCAGCGTGTAGGGAATCACCAGGTGCGGGCGTTGCGCGCTGCTCTGCGGGTCCCAGTAGGGCAGGTCGTCGTCGTAGGTGTCCGAGTCGTAGAGAAAACCGCCCTCTTCACGCACCAGGCGGCGGGTGTTCGGGCTGGTGCGGCCGGTGTACCAGCCGAGCGGCCGCTCGCCGGTCAGCTCGGTGAGGATGCGTACGGCTTCGCGCAGGTGCTCGCGTTCCCGGGCCTCATCCATGTACTGGTAGTCGATCCAGCGCAAGCCGTGGCTGCAGATCTCGTGGCCGTCGGCGACCATGGCGCGGATGACGTCCGGATGGCGCTGTGCGGCCATCGCCACGGCAAAGATCGTCAGGGGAATCCGGTGCTTCCTGAACAGCTTCAGCAGGCGCCAGACCCCGGCGCGGCTGCCGTATTCGTAGAGCGACTCCATGCTCATGTTGCGCACGCCCTGCAGCGGCTGCGCGGCGACCATTTCGGAGAGGAAGGCCTCCGATTCGCTGTCGCCATGCAGAACGTTGCGCTCGCCGCCTTCCTCGTAATTGAGCACGAACGACAGCGCGATACGGGCCTCGCCCGGCCAGTGCGGATGGGGCGGGGTGTCGGCATAGCCGATGAGGTCACGGGGGTAATCGGCGCTCACGGTCGGGTCCTTGGTCGGCGATGCGGTGAAAGATTGTATACAAACTCAAAACGCTCTTGTAAACACTGGCTGGCGCGGACAGCGCCGGCGGTTCGTTCGAGTCAGAGGCTCGAATCAGGTCAAGGGCGCGGAATATGCAGCAGGAAACGGGCCAAGCCTCCATGAACTTGTGTACAACTTGCGTAGCGAACTGTCCCATGGCTTGCGGTGGCGTGCTAGGCTCGGCCAAGGATCAGAACGAGGAGGGGGCGCCGCCGGTGCCCGAGGCGATGGGACGTTTGACCACACATGTACTGGATGCGACGCACGGCTGCCCGGGCCGGGCGATCAGGGTCGAGCTCTACCGCGTGGAGGGCGACAGGCTGGAGTTGCTGGCGCAGCGCGAGACCAACGACGACGGCCGTTGCGACGCGCCGCTGCTCGAAGGCGAGGCCTTTCGCACCGGGGTCTATCAGTTGCAGTTCGCTGCTGGGGATTATTACCGGGAGCGCGGCGTCGAGCTGGGTGCGCAGCCGTTTCTCGACGTGGTCGTCCTGCGCTTCGGCATCAGTGCCGAGCAGCCGCACTACCATGTGCCGCTGCTGCTGTCGCCCTACAGTTATTCCACCTACCGCGGCAGCTAGCGGCTCAGGAGCGAGGCCGCGCCGGCGCCCCCGAAGAGTGCAGCGCTGACCCGGTTGAACCAGGCCTGCCCCCGGCCGGTGCGCAGATAGCGCGCCGCGCCCCGGGCGCCCAGGCCGTAGCTGAGCTTGGCCAGCACGTCGATCACCGCCCAGGTCAGGATCATGATCAGCAGCTGGGGCAGGAAGGGCTGCTGCGCGGACAGGAACTGCGGCAGGAAGGCGGCGAAGAAGAGGATGTCCTTGGGATTGCTGGCGCCGAGGCCGAACGCCCGCCAGAACAGCGCGCCCACCCGAGGTGCCGGTAATGCGGTAGTCAGCGTGGGAGCCTGCTGCGCCTGGCGCGACTCACGCCAGCTCTGCCAGGCCAGGTAGAACAGGTAGAGCGCGCCGACGATCTTGAGCACGCCGAACAGACGCTCCGAGGCCAGCAGCAACGCCCCCAGCCCCAGGGCCGAGGCGCAGAGCAGCGAGATCGAGGCGGTGACGCCGCCCAGATAGGCGGGCCAGGAACGGCGCAGGCCGTAGTTCAGGCTGTTGCTGATCATCAGCAGGGACAGCGGCCCCGGGATGAGAATCACCACCAGCGCTGCGCTGGCGAACAGCAGCCAGGTTTCAAGGGTCATGGGGAGGTCCGTAGGGTGGTGGGGAGTCGGCGCCGTGAAGATCGAGCGAGCACGGCGATTATGCGGCTGTATACAATCATTGCAACCGGCCGGCCAGACAGGTCCGGCCCATGAGACATGAAGCCCGATGAGCGAACCGTTGCAACCTCCCGCCCGCGCGCGCGGTGCCCGTAGCCGTACGGAAACCCAGGACGACCGGGTCTATGCGCACATCTTCGATGCGATTCTCGAACAGCGCCTGGCCCCCGGCACGCGCTTGAGCGAAGAGACCCTGGGCGGCATCTTCGGCGTCAGCCGGACGATCATCCGCCGCGCCCTGTCGCGCCTGGCCCACGAGGGCGTGGTACTGCTGCGGCCCAATCGCGGTGCCGTGGTGGCCAGCCCCAGTGTCGAGGAGGCCCGGCAGATTCTTCACGCGCGCCGCCTGGTGGAGCGGGCGATCACTGAACTGGCGGCGACGCATGCCACCGCCGAGCAGCTCGACGGCTTGCGGCGCATGGTCAGCGAGGAACACGAGTGCTTCGCGCGTGGCGATCGCGGGGCCGGCATCCGCCTGTCCGGCGAGTTCCACCTCAAGCTCGCCGAGGCGGCGTGCAACGCACCACTGCTCAGCTTCCAGCGCAGCTTGGTGTCGCAGACCTCGCTGATCATCGCCCAGTACGAGGGACCGAGCCGTTCGCACTGCTCCTACGACGAGCACAGCCGGCTGATCGACGCCATCGCCTCGCGCGATGCCGAGCGGGCCGTGGCGCTGATGATGAGTCACATGGACCATATCGACAGCAAGCTCGAGCTGGACGATGACGGCGGCAGCGGCGACCTGCAGCAGGTCTTCTCCCACGTGATGCAAGGCCGCAAGCCGCGCTGACCGCCCTAGCGGCGGTGGACCGACACGCCGGCGGCGAAGGTTTCACGTACCGCACGGTCGTCGCCGAGCATCATCAGCGCGAAGAGCCTTTCCGGCAGGCTGGTCGCCTGGGCGAGACGGTGGGCGATCAGCGGCGTGGCCTGGTAGTCGAGCACCACGAAGTCGGCGTCCTTGCCCGGTTGCAGGTTGCCGATGTGCTGATCCAGGTAGAGCGCCCGTGCGCCGCCCAGGGTGGCCAGGTACAGCGCCTTGAACGGGTCGAGCTTCTGGCCCTGCAACTGCAGCACCTTGTAGGCCTCGCTGAGGGTGGTCAGCTGGGAAAAGCTGGTGCCCCCGCCCACGTCGGTACCCAGGCCGACCCTTACGCCATGGGCTTCGAGCCTCGCCAGGTCGAGCAGGCCGCTGCCGAGGAACAGGTTGGAGGTGGGGCAGAAGGCGACCGCCGAACCGGCCTCGCCCAGGCGCCGGCATTCGTCGTCGCACAGGTGCAGCCCGTGGGCGAACACCGAACGGGCGCCCACCAGGCCGTGATGGTCGTAGACGTCCAGATAGCCGCGGCGCTCGGGGAACAGTGACCTGACCCATTCGACCTCCTGCCTGTTCTCGGAGATGTGGGTGTGCAGGTACAGGTCGGGGAATTCGCCCAGCAGCCTGCCGGCCAGCGCCAGCTGTTCCGGGGTGCTGGTCGGCGCGAAGCGCGGGGTGACGGCATAGTGCAGGCGACCCTTGCCATGCCAGCGCTCGATCAGCTCGCGGCTGTCGGCATAGCCTGTTTCCGGGGTGTCGGTGAGGTAATCCGGCGCGTTGCGGTCCATCAGCACCTTGCCGGCGATCATCCGCAGGTCGAGCTTCTCGGCCGCTTCGAAGAAGGCATCCACCGACTGCTTGTGCACCGTGCCGAACACCAGCGCGGTGGTGGTGCCGTTGCGCAGCAGCTCCTCGAGAAACAGCTTGGCCTGCTCGCGCGCATGTTCAGGGTCGGCGAAGCGGCCTTCGTTGGGAAAGGTGTAGGTTTCCAGCCAGTCCAGCAGCTGGGTGCCGTAGGAGCCCATCACCCCGACCTGCGGATAGTGGATATGGGTGTCGATGAAGCCCGGGGTGATCAGCGCGTCGGGGTATTCGACGAGCGCCGTGCCGGCCGGCAGGCTGGAGAGCAGATCCTCCGCCGCCCCGAGCCGCGCGACCTTGCCGTCTTCCACCAGCAGCAGGCCGTCCTCGAAGTACTCGTAGGACGCCTCGACACCCACCTCCCGCGGATCGGCGAGGCAGTGCAGAAGGGCGGCGCGAAAGGCTTTGGTGCGGGGCATGGCGTTCTCGTCAGGCAATGGTCGTAGTGGTGTTTGTGGGGAGCGGTCTTGACCGCGATTGGGCGCGGTGCGTGGTATTCGCGGTCGAGACCGCGCCCACGGGTTCGTATGGTTTCAGCTTCGGCGCGAGGCCGGTATGAGCATCGGCAGGGGTCGTTCGCCGTCCTGGGACTTTTCGCCGAAGCGGGCGTTGTAGGTGGCGATGATTTCTCCGGCGATGGACACCGCGATCTCGACCGGCAGCTTGCCCTTGACCTCGGCGATGCCCATCGGACAGCGCATGCGCGCCAGCGCCTCGGGTCGTACGCCGCGATCGCGCAGGCGGTGCTCGAACTTGGCGCGTTTGCTCTTCGAGCCGATCAGGCCGAAATAGGTGAAGTCGTTGCGGGCGAGGATCGCCTCGGTCAGTTCCAGGTCCAGCCGGTGATCGTGGGTCATGACGATGAAGTAGCTGCCGGCGGGCAGGTTCGCCACTTCGTCGACCACCTCGTCGTCGACCCGGCACTCGACCCCCTGTGGGACCTGCGCCGGGAATTCGGCTGCCCGCGAGTCGATCCAGCGCACCCGGCACGGCAGCGCGGCGAGCAGCGGCACCAGGGCGCGGCCGACGTGGCCGGCGCCGAACACGGCGATGTGCGCCTGCGGCTGGCCCATGGGTTCGAACAGCAGCACGGTGGCGCCCCCGCAGCACTGGCCGAGGCTGGCGCCCAGGGAGAAACGCTCCAGGCGGGTTTCGCGCGTGCGCTGTTCCAGCATTTCATGCGCGATCTGCTGCGCCTTGTATTCGAGATGACCGCCGCCGATGGTGTCGTACAGCCGCTCGCGGCTGACCACCATCTTCGAGCCCGCATTGCGCGGCGTGGAGCCGCGCTCTTCGATGATGGTCACCAGCACACAGGGTTCGCCCTTGTGCTGCAGCTCGGCGAGGGCGTCGATCCAGCTGTTCATCTCTGTTCTCCGATGCCCCGAGGCATGCGTTTGCGGTGTCATATTCGCGTTCAAGACCCGTCCGTAGGGTGGAAACCGCGAAGCGTTTCCACCTGTAATCTCTTAGGGGAAACCGCGAAGCGTCTTCCACCAAAGCGATCCTGTCGCGCCGGTGGCGGACAAGCAGAGCGTTGTCCACCCTAGGCCGGGGTCGTTTCCGGTGCTGCGGACTGACTCGCCGCCTGCTTCAACCTGCGCATCTGCTCGACGCCCCAGAGCACCCGTTCCGGCGTCGCCGGCGCGTCGATTTTCGGTTGCACCCGGTAGTCGGCGAGGCTGGCGACGGCGTCCTTGATGGCGCACCACACCGAAATGCCCAGCATGAACGGCGGTTCGCCCACGGCCTTGGAATGGAACACGGTGTCTTCCGGATTCTTGCGGTTTTCCACCAGCTTCACCCGCAGGTCCAGCGGCATGTCGGCCACGGCGGGAATCTTGTAGCTGGCCGGGCCCGCCGTCATCAGCCGGCCCTTGTCGTTCCACACCAGCTCTTCCATGGTCAGCCAGCCCAGCCCCTGGACGAAACCGCCCTCGACCTGGCCGATGTCGATGGCCGGGTTCAGCGAGGCGCCGACATCGTGCAGGATGTCACTGCGCAGCAGCCGGTACTCGCCCGTCAGGGTGTCGATGACCACCTCCGAGCAGGCCGCGCCGTACGCGTAGTAATAGAACGGCCGGCCACGGGCCAGGCTGCGGTCGTAGTGGATCTTGGGCGTGCGATAGAAGCCGGTGGCCGAAAGCGAGACCTGCCCGACGTAGGCTTGCTGGATCAGCTGTTCGAAGCCGATGTACTGGTCGCGCAGGCGCACCTGCCCGTTGCTGAATTCGATGTCTTCCTCGTACAGCTGCCAGTGGCGCGCGGCGAACTCGATCAGCCGCTGCCTGATGGTCTGCGCCGCGTTCTGCGCGGCCTTGCCGTTGAGGTCCGCGCCGCTCGATGCGGCGGTCGGCGAGGTGTTGGGCACCTTGTCGGTGTTGGTCGCGGTGATCTGGATGCGCTCGACCTCGACCTGGAACACTTCCGCCACCACCTGCGCGACCTTGATGTTCAGCCCCTGGCCCATCTCGGTGCCGCCGTGGTTCAGGTGGATGCTGCCGTCGGTGTAGACGTGGATCAGCGCACCGGCCTGGTTGAGGAAGCTCGCGGTGAAGCTGATGCCGAATTTCACCGGCGTGAGCGCCAGGCCCTTCTTCAGGATCGGGCTGGCGGCGTTGAAGGCCCGAATCTCCTCGCGGCGGCGCGCATATTCGGCGCTGGCTTCGAGCTCGGCGGTCATTTCCTCGAGCATGTTGTGCTCGACGGTCTGGTAGTAATGGGTGACGTTGCGCTCGGTCTTGCCGTAGTAGTTGGCCTTGCGCACCTCGAGCGGGTCCTTGCCCAGCTCGCGGGCGATGGCGTCCATGATCTCTTCGATGGCGACCATCCCTTGCGGGCCGCCGAAGCCGCGGTAGGCGGTGTTCGAGGCCGTGTTGGTCTTGCAGCGATGGCCGTGGATGGTGGCATCGCCCAGGTAGTAGGCGTTGTCGGCGTGGAACATGGCGCGGTCGACGATCGAGCCCGAGAGGTCGGCCGAATAGCCGCAGTTGCCGGCCAGGTCGATCTGCACGCCATGCAGGCGCCCGCTGTCGTCGAAGCCGACGTCGTATTCGACATGGAATGGGTGGCGCTTGCCGGTCATCTGCATGTCTTCGTTGCGTGGCAGGCGCATCTTTGTCGGTCGCCCGGTCAGGTGCGCGACCACCGCGCACAGGCACGCCGGGCCGGCGGCCTGGGTTTCCTTGCCGCCGAAGCCGCCCCCCATGCGGCGCATGTCGATGACGATCCTGTTCATCGGCACGCCGAGCACTTCGGCCACCAGCTTCTGCACCTCGGTGGGGTTCTGCGTCGAGGTGTAGACGATCATGCCGCCGTCTTCGGTGGGCATTACCGAGGAAATCTGGGTTTCGAGGTAGAAGTGTTCCTGTCCGCCGATGTGCAGGCTGCCCTGCAGCCGGCGCGGCGCGGTCGCCAGCGCGGCGCTGGAGTCGCCGCGCGCGTGGGTGTGGCTGTCGAGGACGAAGTGCTTCTTGCGCAGCGCTTCCACCACGTCGAGCACCGGCTCCAAGTCCTCGTACTCGATGATCGCGGCCATCGCCGCCTTGCGCGCGGTGTCCAGGCTGTCGGCCGCCACGGCGATCACCGGCTGGCCGACGAACTCGACCTTGCCGTCGGCCAGCAGCGGGTCGCCACCCACCAGCGGGCCGATGTCCAGCTGGCCGGGCACGTCCTGGCTGGTGATGGCGATGGCCACGCCCTCGAAGGCATAGCAGGGCGAGACGTCGATGCGGGTGATGCGCGCGTGGGCGCGCTCGCTCATGCGGGCGTAGACGTGCAGCTGGTTGGGAAATTCGAGGCGGTCGTCGACGTAGATGGCCTCGCCGCTGACGTGCTTGGGCGCGCTGTCGTGGCGCACGCTCTTGCCGACGCCGGTGACCAGATCCTGCCTGAACAGCTCGGCGATCTCTTCCTGGCTTCTGGTAGGGCTATGCATAGGCGGTCACCCGGGTCTCGTAGCTGTGCGGCTGCGCTTCGTGGAAGCATTTGCGCAGCAGGTTCTGGGCCACCAGCAGGCGGTATTCGCGGCTGGCGCGGAAGTCGCTGAGCGGCGTGAAGTCATCGGCCAGGGCCGTGCAGGCGCGCTCGATCGAGTCGATGTCGAATGGCATTCCCCACAGGGCCTGTTCGCACGCCAGGGCGCGCTTGGGGATAGCCGCCATGCCGCCGAAGGCGATCCGGGCCTGGCTGACCCGGCCGTTTTCGAGCGTCAGCGCGAAGGCCGCGCAGACCGCGGAGATGTCGTCGTCCAGGCGCTTGGAGACCTTGTAGGCGCGCAGCGTCTGGCCGGGTCGTGGGCGCGGCACGATGATCTTCTCGATGAATTCGCCGCTCTGGCGTGCGGTCACCCGGTAGTCGATGAAGTAGTCCTCCAGGGCCAGCGTGCGGCGAGCGCTGCCCTGGCGCAGCACCAGTTGCGCGCCCAGGGCGATCAGCAGGGGCGGCGAGTCGCCGATCGGCGAGGCATTGCCGATGTTGCCGCCCAGCGTGCCCTGGTTGCGGATCTGCAGCGAGGCGAAGCGCTGCAGCAGTTCGCCGAAATCGGGGTAGTCGTGGGCCAGTGCTTCGTAGCAGTCGGTCAGCGGGGCGGCGGCGCCGATCTCGATCTGCTCGGCGCCGACCTCGACGGTCTTCATCTCGGCGATGTGGCCGAGGTGGATCATCACCGGCAGGGTGCGGTGCAGCTGGGTCACTTCCAGGGCGAGATCGGTGCCGCCGGCGAGCAGGCGGGCCTCGGGGTTGGCGCTGTAGAGCTCGGCGAGGTCGGCGACCGTCAGTGGCGACAGGCAGCGGTTGCCGCCGGTTTCCAGGGTCGCCGTCTCGCGTGGAGCGATGGCCTTGAGCTGGGCGAGGGTTTCCGCTTCGCGGGCATCGAACGGGTCCGGCTGCGCCTGGCCGCACGCCTGCTCGGCGGCGCAGAGGATCGGCCGGTAACCGGTGCAGCGGCACAGGTTGCCGGCCAGCGCCTCGTGGGTGGCGGCCTTGTCGTAACCGTTGCGCTGGGCCTTCTGCAGCGCGAACAGGCTCATCACGAAGCCGGGGGTGCAGAAGCCGCACTGCGAGCCATGGCAGTCGACCATCGCCTGCTGGACGGCATGCAACCGCCCCTGGTGCTTGAGATCCTCAACGGTGATCAGCTGCTTGCCGTGCAGCGCCGGGACGAAGGTCAGGCAGGCGTTGAGGGTGCGGTAGCGCAGGCGCTCGGCGCCCTCCGGACCGGTCGGTTCGGCCACCACCACGGTGCAGGCGCCGCAGTCCCCCGAGGCGCAGCCTTCCTTGGTGCCGGTCTTGCCCAGCCGTTGGCGAAGGTAGGTCAGCACCGTGGTGTTGGGGTCCAGCGCCTGCTCGCTGCGCAGTGTTCGGTTGAGTAGAAACTGGATCACAAGGCCTCCTCGGTGCTGCTCTTCTGGCTCGCTTGCGGCGAATCTAGTGCTGGCTGACTTTGGGGTCAATAAATTCTGACTTAAAAGTCAGGTTGGCGTCCGTGCCTTGGCGTCGGCGGCCAGGGCGATCTCGCCGGGCCGCGCAACAGGGTCAACAGAGAGTCTGGCTCAGAGCGCCAGCGGTTGTTCGGTGCGCCGATAGGCGTAGGTTTCGGCGAAGCGCGAGAGCATGTAGGCGCTGCAGGTGGTGCTGGCGTAGCGCGGCGGGTTCTGCGCGTCGTGGCAGCCCGGCAGGCAACTGATCTCGGTATCCGGGTGCGGCTCGGCGAAGAACGGCATCGAGTAGCGATCCACGCCCAGCGGGCTGACCACCCGGTGCGGCGTCGACTTGTAACGGTCGTTGGACCAGCGCGCCATCATGTCGCCGATGTTCACCACATAGGTGCCTTCGATGGGCGGTGCGTCGATCCACTCGCCACGCACGTTCTGCACCTGCAGCCCGCCGGCCTGGTCCTGGTGCAGCAGGGTGACGCAGCCGTAGTCGGTGTGCGCGCCTGCGCCTTGCTGGTCGTCGCTGCTGGCGGTGTTGCGTGGCGGGTAATGGATCATGCGGAACACGCTGATGGGCTCGACGAAGCGCTTGTCGAAGAAGTCCCGCTCGATGCCCAGCGCCAGGGCGATGGCGCGCAGCAGGGTGCAGGCCAGATCCTGCATGTCCCGGTAGTGGCTTTCCATCAGCGCCTGCCAGCCGTCCATGTCGGGATGGCGGTTGGGACCGCGCAGCGGTTTGCCGGCGAGCACGTCGGGGTGGTCGGCGGGCATGTGGAAACCCATGTCGAAGGTTTCCTTGAGATCGCTCGGGCGGCTCGGGTCGAGCTGCTCGGTGGCGATGGCACCGTAACCGCGGTGGTGGCGGCTTCTGGTGATGTCGATGCGCAGCTTCTCATCCGCGCTCTGGGCGAAGAAGCGGCGCGCGTAATCGGTCAGCGTCGCGAGGCGCTCGGCGCTGATGGGGTGACCGGTGATGTAGAAGAAACCCCACTCCCGGCAGGCATGGTCGATCTGGCGGGCGACATCCAGGTGTCCGCCCGGGTCGGCACGGTAGAGCGGAGCGATGTCGATGATGGGCAACTGATTCATGGTGCTGGTCTCTGAAGCGCTGGCCGCTGGCTATCGCCATTGCGGCCGTTCAGGAAAAGCCCCTGTCCCCGACGGGAGAGGGGCGCCGTGCACGCAAGGCACGCTCCTGCGGTCTTATTTTGGAATGTCGGCCTTGATGCCCTGAACGTAATAGTTCATCGAGGCCAGTTCCTTGGTGGTCGCGCTCTGGCCCTCGGGGATGCGCACGGTACCGGCCTGGTCCATGATCGGGCCGGTGAAGGGGTGGAACTCGCCGCTGCGGATGCTGGCGATCAGGGCTTCGGCTTCGGTCTTCACCTCGGCCGGTACCAGGTCGCTGATCGGCAGGCTGATGGTGTCCTCGGCCAGGCCGCCCCAGAAATCGTCGGACTTCCAGGTCCCGGCCATCACGGCTTCGGCGGATTTGGCGTAGTGCGGGCCCCAGTCGTTGACGATGGAGGTCAGTACGGCCTTGGGTCCGAAGTGGGCCATGTCCGAGGCGTAACCCACCGAATAGACGCCGCGGCGCTCGGCCGCCTGGATCGGGGCCGGGCTGTCGGTGTGCTGGAAGATCACGTCCACGCCCTGGTCGATCAGCGCGTTGGCGGCATCGGCTTCCTTGCCCGGATCGAACCAGGTGTTGACCCAGACCACGCGGATTTCGGTGCCGGGGTTGTACTTGTCCAGGGCCAGCTGGATGGCGTTGATGTCGCGGATCACTTCCGGGATCGGGAAGGAGGCGACGTAGCCGACCTTCTTGGTCTTGGTCATCTTCGCGGCGAGGAAGCCGCCGACGTAGCGACCCTCATAGGAACGCGACAGGTAGGTGCCGACGTTCTTGTCCTGCTTGTAGCCGGTGGCGTGCTCGAAGGTCACCTTGGGAAACTGCTTGGCCACCTTGAGCGTGGGGTTCATGTAGCCGAACGAGGTGGTGAAGATCAGGTCGTAGCCGCCCTTGGCCATGTTGCGGATCACGCGTTCGGCGTCGGCACCTTCGGGAACGTTCTCCACGAAGCTGGTCTCGACCTTGTCACCGAGCTTCTCGACCATGTACTTGCGGCCCTGCTCGTGCTGGTAGGTCCAGCCGTGGTCGCCGATCGGCCCGATATAGACGAAACCCACCTTCAGCGGGTCGGCTGCCGAAGCGCCTAGGGTGACGCTGAAGCCGATGGCTGCAGCTAGGGTGCGCAGCAGGTTTTTTCGGTTTTTGGTCTGCATGGCAGATGACGCTCCTGTTGGTCTCTCTGTCTATAGGGCCTGGGTGGCATCGCTTCGTTGCAAAAAACTGACCAACTGGACAGTTAATCCGGTGGCCGCGCTACCCGGTCACCGAACAGGCTGCCGGCGATTCCCGCTGGTGCGGTTTCGCCGGTGCGTGCTGCAAAAGGGTGCAGATTGTACGGCGCAACGGCGAGGGATGCGCGAGGCGAGGTCACCCGGCGATCAGCTGCGCGGCAGCCTGGCGGTGATCGGCAATCAGGCCGCGTACATCCAGCCCTTCGATCTCGCCATCGACGACCCGCCATCGCCCGCCGATCATCACCCGGTCGGCTCGATCGGCCCCGCACAGCAAAAGCGCCGAGAGCGGATCATGGCTGCCCGAGAAGCGCAGGGCGTCGAGGGTGAACAGCGCGAGATCGGCCTGCTTGCCGACGGCGAGCTGGCCGATGTCGTCCCGTCCGAGCAACCGGGCCGAGCCGCGGGTGGACCAGCCGAGCGCCAGCGCCGGGGTGATCCGCTCGGCGCCGTAGCGCAGGCGTTGCAGGTACAGCGCCTGGCGCGCCTCGAGGATCATGTTGGAGGCGTCGTTGGAGGCCGAGCCGTCCACGCCCAGGCCGATCGCCGCGCCAGCGGCCTCCAGTTCCAGGGTCGGGCAGATGCCCGACGCCAGGCGCATGTTCGAACTGGGGCAATGGCAGATGCCGGTGCCGGCCGCGCCGAGGCGGGCGATCTCTTCTTCGTTGAAGTGGATGCCGTGGGCCAGCCAGGTGCGTGGCCCGAGCCAGCCGACGCTGTCGAGGTAGTCGACGGTGCGCAGACCGAAGCGTTCGAGGCAGAAGGCTTCCTCGTCCAGCGTCTCGGCCAGGTGGGTGTGCAGGCGCACGTCGTGCTGCTCGGCCAGCGCGGCGCTGGCGCGCATGATGTGCGGGGTGACCGAAAAGGGCGAGCAGGGCGCCAGCGCGATCTGGATCTGCGCGCCGGCGCCACGCTCGTGATATCGGGCGATCAGCCGTTCGCTGTCGTCGAGAATCACCTCGGCCTGCTGCACCGTCTGCTGGGGCGGCAGGCCGCCGTCCGCTTCGCCGAGGCTCATCGACCCACGGCTCAGCATCGCGCGCATGCCCAGCTCGCGCACCGTCTGGACCTGCACGTCGATGGCCTCCTCCAGACCTTCGGGGAACAGGTAGTGATGGTCGGCCGCGGTGGTGCAGCCCGACAGCAGCAGCTCGGCCAGGGCCACCTTGCTGGCCAGCGCGAGCTTCTCGGGGGTCAGCCGCGCCCATACCGGATAGAGCGTCTTGAGCCAGGGGAACAGCGGCTGGTTGACCACCGGCGCCCAGGCACGGGTCAGGGTCTGATAGAAGTGGTGGTGGGTGTTGATCAGCCCGGGCAGGACCACGTGGGCCCTGGCATCGAAGGTCGAATCGACTGGGCGCGCCGGGTGCTGGCCCTTGTCGAGCAGCTCGACGATGACCCCATCCTCGATCACCAGCCCGCCCGGGGCTTTGTCTTCGGTGGCGGTGAACAGCGCGAGGGGATTCTTGATCCAGAGACGGTCCGCAGGCATGGCCGGCTTCTCCTGAAAAGTGGGTTCGGAGTGAGCCAGCTCAGTTATGCCCTGTCTGCTGATCCAGGGGGCCTCGTTGGGAGGCCTGTCGGGGTATCTGACCGTGGCGCTCCCACGGGTAGTGCGGGTCTTTTGTGGGAGCGGTTTCGACCGCGAGCTCCTAGAGCCAAGCGCTCCGCCGATCAGTGATCGTTTCCATTGGAGGTCAAGAGCAGGCGTCCCCGCCCGCTCTCCCACGAGGAGCGACCCCAGCGCGCCCTGGCTGGCCCTTGCTTCAATGCCCTGGCTGCCAGGGCTGGCCGAGGGACGCCGGGGCGTACAGGCGGGTGCGTACGGCGTCGCGCGAGAGCAGCACCAGCACGACGATGGTCGCCACGTACGGCAGCATTGCCAGCAGGTTGCCGGGGATCGCCAGGCCGAGGCCCTGGGCGACCAGGTGCAGGATGCTCGCCAGGCCGAACAGGTAGGCGCCGAGCAGGACGCGGCTGACCCGCCAGCTGGCGAACACCACCAGCGCCAGGGCGATCCAGCCGCGTCCGGCGGTCATGTTTTCCGCCCACATCGGTGTATAGGCCAGCGACAGGTAGCCGCCGGCGAGCCCCGCCATGGCGCCGCCGAACATCACCGCCAGGGTGCGCACGCGCAGCACCGGCAGGCCCATGGCGCTGGCGGCGTTGGGGTTCTCGCCCACGGCCTGGATGATCAGGCCGATACGGCTCTTGAGCAGCACCCAGGCGACCAGGGCGAAGAGGGCGAACGAGAGGTACACCAGCAGGTCCTGGGCGAATAGCATGCGGCCGATCAGCGGGATCTCGCTCAACAGCGGCAGGGCGATGGGTTCGAAACCGCTCAGCGGCTTGCCGACCCAGGACGCGCCGACGAAGGAGGAGAGTCCGACGCCGAAGATCGTCAGTGCCAGGCCCGTCGCCACCTGGTTGGCGTTGAAACCCAGCGCCACCAGAGCGAACAGCAACGACAGCAGCACGCCCGCCAGGCAGGCGAAGACGACCCCCAGCCAGAGGTTGCCGCTGGCGTAGGCGACCATGAAGCCGATCACCGCGCCGAACAGCATCATGCCTTCCTGTCCGAGGTTAAGTACGCCGCTCTTTTCGCAGACGAGCTCGCCGAGGGCGACCAGCAGCAGCGGCGTGCCGGTGCGGATCATCGCGTAGAAAATGTTGGTCAGCAGATCGATGTCCATGGGTGTTCCTTAGCTGGAAGCCAGAAGCTGGAAGCTGAAAGTAAAAGCGGCAACGGCATGGGCGGAGCGAGTCGCGGCGTTCATGGCTGCACCGTTGGTTTCAGGCTTCCGGCTTTCGGCTTCCGGCTCCGTGCGAAGCGCGGCCGGTACAGGATCAGCACGTCGCAGGCCAGCAGGAAGAACAGCACCATGCCCTGGAACAGCTGGGTGATCGATTGCGGCAGGTTCGCCGCCATCTGCGCGTTCTCGCCGCCCAGGTAGAGCAGCGCCATCAGCAGGCTGGCGAAGACGATGCCGATGGGGTTGAGGCGCCCGAGAAAGGCCACCGTGATTGCCGCGTAGCCATAGCCAGGCGAGACCTGCGGCACCAGCTGGCCGATCGGTCCGGTGACTTCGGCGACGCCAGCCAGGCCCGCCAGCGCACCGCTGATCAGCAGCGCGATCCAGACCAGCTTCTTGTCGCGAAAACCGACGAAACCCGCCGCGCGCCGGTCCAGCCCCAGCACCTTGACCTGGAAGCCCAGGAAGCTGCGTTGCAGCAACACCCACACCACCACCAGGGCCAGCAGGGCGAAATAGAGACCGCCGTGTACCCGCAGGTCCTCGACAATCTGGGGCAGGCGGGTGGCATCGCCGAACATCGCCGACTCGGGGAAGTTGTAGCCTTCCGGGTCCTTCAGCGGGCCGTGGACGAAGAACAGCAGCAGGTTCAACGCGATGTAGTTGAGCATGATGCTGGTCAGGATCTCGTTGGCGTTGAAGGCGGTTTTCAGCCAGGCGCACAGACCCGCCCAGGCCGCGCCGCCGAGGGTGCCGGCGATCAGGGTCAGCACCAGCGCCCAGCGCGAGTCCCAGTCGATGATGTTCACCGCCAGCGCGCTGCCGGCCAGGGCGCCGATCAGCAGCTGGCCTTCGGCGCCGATGTTCCAGATGCGCGCGTTGTAGACCACCGCCAGGCCCAGGGCGCAGAGCAGGATCGGCAGCGCCTTGACCAGCAGTTCGGAGACGCCGTAGAGGTCGCTGACCGGGTCGATCAACAGCACCTTGAGGGTGGCCAAGGGCGGGTGGCCGAGCACCGCGAACAACAGCGCGCCGCTCAGCAGGGTCAGCACCGCCGCCAGCAACGGTGACAGCCAGAGCATGGCGCGCGACTGCTGGCCACGCGGTTCGAGGGATAACAACATGGACAGGTCTCTCGTCAGGCGGCGGTGGGGGA
>NZ_QLAE01000030.1 GCF_005876855.1 Stutzerimonas nosocomialis
CCCGACAACCCTGCCCGCCCGGTGTCTGCGATTGCGCCCGTGATCGCCTGCTGGAGGCGCAGGATGCCGATCTGCGGATCCTGCGGCTGACCCGGCAGGAGGAAAAGCGGCTGCTCGAACGGTTGGCCGATATCCAGAGCCTCGCGGACCTCGAGCGCATGCAGCAGCGCATGCACGAACAGCTGGGCATCCGCCTGGAGGTGGCGCCGGGACGGTCCGAAGTACGCAGCATGCGCGGCATCGGCATCCACATCCACGAGCAACCCGGCCTGTGCCGCAAAACGCGCCAGTCCATCCCGCGCGCCATCCGCCAGGGGCTCGAAAGGCGCCCGGAAATCGCCTACGCACTGCTCAACACCCACGACCTGCTGCGCGACGCCTGACCCCCGTCAGGTTCGGCTGCACCGCCCATGTGATTCATGGCTCGACGGAGACCATCAGTGGATCTGCTCTTTCTCGGCACCTCGTCCGGCACACCGACCCGGGCACGCAACGTCAGTGGGCTGGGGCTGCTCGAAGAGACCGGCAAGGGCTGGTACCTGGTGGACTGCGGCGAGGGGACCCAGCACCAGCTGCTGCGCACGCCGCTGTCGCTGCACGAGCTGCGCGGCCTGTTCATCACCCACGTGCACGGCGACCACTGCTACGGGTTGCCCGGCCTGCTGGCCAGCGCCGGCATGCTCGGGCGCAAGGCGCCGCTGGAGATCATCGCCCCGGCCGGCATCGAGCCCTGGCTGCGCAGCACCTTCAGCCTGTCCCAGACCTACCTGCCGTTCGAGCTGGTCTTCCGCGCGAGTGAAACCCTCGGGCCCTGGCATTGCGGCTCGCTCAAGGTCGAGGCCATCGCCCTCTCCCACCGCGTGCCGTCCTACGGCTACCGCTTCACCGAGGCGCGGCCCGACCCGCGGCTGGACATCGACAGGCTCGACCGCGACGGCATCCCCCGCGGCCCGCTCTGGGGCCGCCTGGTGCGTGGCGAGGATGTCCTGCATGAAGGGCGCCTGCTGCGCGCCGACGATTACGTGCTGTTCACCCGCGAACCCCGGCGCATCGTGGTGGGCGGCGACAACGACCGGCCCGACCTGCTCGCCGAGGCCTGCCGCGACGCGCAGGTGCTGGTCCACGAGGCCACCTACACCCAGGCCATCGCGGACAAGGCCGGCGAGACGTTCGGCCACAGCACAGCGGCCAGCGTCGCGGCGTTCGCCCGCTCCATCGCGCTCCCCAATCTGGTGCTGACCCACTTCAGCGCGCGCTACCAGGCCGACTCGACGCGCGGCCTGTCCATCGACGACGTGCGCGCCGAAGCGGCCAGCCATTACCAGGGCGAGCTGTTCCTCGCCCACGACTTCGCGCGCCTGCGCCTGGACCGCGACGGCACGCTGAAGCCCGTCGCCCCGCCGCAACGCCGGGCAGGCAGCGCGAACGGCGAGCCGGCCACCGGGTCGGGCAGCGGTACACTCTGAGCCCCTCGGGACGCGCTATCGCGGATCGCCGTCGCGCTCCGGCGCGAAGACCACGGCGGGCGAACCGTCGGCATTGATCTGCTCGACCCGCAGCGGACGGCCCTGCGCATCGAGCCGAACCCGGCCGATGCCCGCCGCGTTCCACAGCCGCTCCCCGGACTCGCTGCGGCTCGGTAGCCAGGGCTGGACGCGCACCCGGCGGCGCTTGGTGAACCAGTTGAGCGGCGAGCGCGGCGCGTACAGCCAGCGATTGAGCCGGTCGAACAGGTCCAGCAGGCGACGCGGAAACTCGTTCTTCACCCCGCTGCTGGTGATCTGCCAGAGCCTGGGGCCTTCCTGGCGCCCCCGAACGTGCACCTCGTAGGCGAACGAATAGTGCACGTCCCCCGAGAGGATCACGTAGTTGCCGGGCGTGCGGGTGTGGCGAAAGATGTTCAGCATCACGTTGGCCGCGCCCCGGTGGGCCATCCAGTTTTCCGCATCGACCATCAGTGACTGGCCCAGCCAGCTGAAGACCCGCTGCACGGTCTCGATCAGCTTGACGCCGAACATCGGTGCGGGCGAGACGATGATCACCGAGCGGTGGTCGAGCAGGTGCTGCTGGAAATCGGTCAGCGCCTCCCAGTCCATCAACCCGGACGGGCGGCTGAGGTGGCCTTCGCTGCGCCAGCGCCGGGTGCGGGTGTCGAGCACCACCAGCACCGGCTCGCAGGGCAGCACGTAGCCCCAGTCGTTCCAGCGCAACAGCGCGTCGACCACCTCGTCGTGCATGGCGCAGTCGAGCCGTCCCTGCGCGACGCTGCCGAGCAGCCGCTCGATGGCCGCCAGCGGCGCCTCGAACGCCTCCGGCTCGTTGCCCCAGGCCTGGCACAGCAGGTAGCCGAGCAATGCGTTGCCGATGATGCGGCGCGAGAACGGATGACCGTAGGCGGTTTCTTCCCAGCGCGCGGTGAGGTTCCAGTCGTCGGTGATGTCGTGGTCGTCGAAGATCATCAGCGACGGCAGGTGCGCCAGGGTCCGCGCCACCTGCGCCAGCCCCGCGCGGAAGCCCTCGATGCAGGCCGCTTCGCGGGCATAGCGCTCGGCCAGTTCCGCGTCCAGCGGCGGCATCTGCGGCTCGATCAGCTGCCAGGGCACCGGCGACCAGACCAGCAGGTACATCGCCAGCACCTCGCCGAGGGACACCAGGTGGTTGTGGGCGTTGGAGGTGGTGAACACCGGCTTTTCGACACCGCCGAAAAACCGCTCGCGCAGCGCCTCGTTGGACTTGAACGCCGGCAGCAACTGTTCGCGGTGGTAGTAGCTGGCCGGATGGGCCATCAGCGCATCGCTGTCGTCGACCACCGCGCCTTCGAGGCATTCGCCATACAGGCCCAGGCGCCGAATCAGGGCATGGATCGCCACCAGCATCGGCCCGGCGACATCGTCGGCATAGACCTGGTCGCCCGTCATCAGCAGCGCCGCCGGCCAGCGCTCCGGCGCCTGTCGCGCCTCGGCCAAGAGCCCGTCGATCGGCACCAGCCCGTCCGGCGCGGCGTGATGCGGCTTGCGGCAGGAGCCGTGCAGCAGGTCGTCGAAGCGCGAGCGCACGACGAAGGCCGGGCGCTGCGCCCCCTCGTGGATCAGCTGGGGCGCCCAGTCTGCAATGCCCTGCTCGATGCCGTCGCGGTCGATCAGCAGGTCGTATTCCACCAGCCGGTCCAGCGGCAACGGCGATTCCAGGCGCACGTCGATCAGGTGCAGCCAGGCCGAGGTGCCGATCCGCAACACCCGGCAGGCCTCGCCGGGCAAGGCCACCCGACGCGGCGCCTCGCCGTCGGGGTGCAGCTCCAGCCGCGGCGTCAGCGCTTCGCTGCCGACCAGCCAGATCACCACGCGGTCGGCCTGCAGCCTGCGCAACAGCGGTCCGGCCAGTACCGCGGGCAGGGGCGAAGGGGTGGCAAAGGCCAGGCTGTCGTTCATGCATCACTCATCAAGGGCAGTCGAGGATCAGAGTGTAACCAAGCCCGTGGGTTCGCCGATGCAGCCACCGCTCTCGGCCGCGCCCCAGACGCCTCGCCTGCCCGGCCCGCACGACGCGCGACGTCGGTAAGCGGAACGGAAACGACGAAGCCCGGCACAACGCCCGAAAACCCGTGCAATAATGGTCTCCTACGCAAACGGTAGGACTTTATGGAAACGCCTCAACCCGCCACCTCCCCCGTACCGGAAGCGGAACGTTATCGTTTGCTGGTCGAAGCGGTCATCGACTACGCCATCTACATGCTCGACCCCGCAGGCTTCGTCAGCAGCTGGAACCCGGGCGCGGAACGCTTCAAGGGCTATCAGCAGGCCGAAATCCTCGGTCGGCATTTCTCGACCTTCTACACCGAAGAAGACAAGCGCACCGGCCTGCCCCAGCGCGCCCTGGCCATCGCGCAATCGGAAGGACGCTTCGAGAACGAAGGCTGGCGTGTCCGCAAGGACGGCAGCCGCTTCTGGGCCCACGTCGTCATCGACCCCATATGGTCGCCCTCCGGTGAGCTGCTGGGTTTTGCCAAGGTCACCCGGGACCTGACCGAGCGCCGGCTCGCCGAGGCCGCGATCAGGAAGACCGAGCAGCAGTTCCGCCTGCTGGTCCAGGGTGTGACCGATTACGCCATTTTCATGCTCGATCCTGACGGTCGGGTCAACAGCTGGAACCCGGGGGCCCAGCGCATCAAGGGTTACCTGCCCGAGGAGATCATCGGCAGCCATTTCTCCAGGTTCTACACCGAGGAAGACCGTGCCCGCGGCGAGCCGGACCGGGGCCTGGCCACCGCGGCGCGTGAAGGCCGTTTCGAGAAGGAAGGGTGGCGCGTGCGCAAGGACGGCTCCCGTTTCTTCGCCCACGTGGTCATCGACGCCATACGCGACGAAGGCGGCGAGTTGATCGGCTTCGCCAAGATCACGCGCGACATCACCGAGTCCAGGGAGGCGCAACAGGCGCTGGAGAAGGCCCGCGAGACGCTGTTCCAGTCGCAGAAGATGGAAGCGCTGGGGCAGCTGACAGGCGGCATCGCCCATGACTTCAACAACCTGCTGACGGTGATCATGGGCAGCCTGAGCATCGTCTCCCGACACGTCAGGGACGACCCGAAGCTCTCGAGCCTGATCGACAACGCCATCAAGGGGGCCCAACGCGGGGCCTCGCTCACCCAGCGCATGCTGGCGTTCGCCCGCAGCCAGACGCTCCACCTCGAACCGCTCGAACTGCCCGACCTGGTGCACGGCATGACCGACATGCTGCAGCGCACCCTCGGCCCGATGATCCGGATCGAGACCCGCTTTCCGCTGGGCCTGCCCGGCATCCTGGCTGACCTGAACCAGCTCGAGCTGGCGGTGCTCAACCTGGTGACCAACGCCCGCGATGCGATGCCCGAGGGCGGCAGCATCGTGATCGCCGCCAGGAACGCGCACGCGGCCGAGGGCAACCCCCTGGGGGCGAAACCGGGCTGGTACGTCTGCCTGTCGGTCACCGATACCGGCATCGGCATGGACGAGGCGGTGCTGGCCCGGGCCACGGACCCCTTCTTCACCACCAAGGCAATGGGCAAGGGGACCGGCCTGGGCCTGGCGATGGTACGCGGGCTCATCGAACAGCTCGGCGGAGCGGTGGCGATCCACAGCACCCAGGGCCAGGGCACCTCGGTGGAAATCTGGATACCGGCCGCGACGCAGCAAGAACAGGAGCGGCGCACGGCGCTGCCCGCAGAGGCCGAACCGGCCCCCGCGACCGCCACCCCGACGCTCAGGGTCCTGCTGGTGGACGACGATGCCCTGGTGCTGACCAGTTTCAGCGCCGTCATCGAGGAACTCGGGCACTCGGTGCTGGCCGCCCGCAGCGGCGCCCAGGCGCTGGAAATGATGTCCCGCGAGATGCCGGTCGACGTGGTGGTGACCGACTACGCCATGCCCGGCATGACAGGGCTGGAGCTGGCCGAGGCCATCCACCAGCGCTGGCCGGACCTGCCGATCATCCTGGCGTCGGGCTACAGCACCCAGGTGCAGTTCCCGGACTACCTGACCCGCCTGGCCAAGCCCTTCGGCCAGGCCCAGCTGAGGCAGGCGCTGGAGGGATCGGTCAGGAACCGGTGACGGCACGACCGCCTCGTCGGCCTGCGCCGGGGCGGTCCGCATGAACAGGAGTGGCGCCGCTCACTCCCCCAGATGACCCCGGATCAGACAAAGCCGATCGAGCGGCCCGCGATGAGAATGGAAAGCCAAAGAACGGCTGATCCGGCGGCCAGGACGCGAACGGGCATCGTTGGCTCGCCGCACAGGGCGGCATCGAAGCCCTCGCCGCGATGCTGGAGTGCGACGTTGCCGATCGCGAGCACCAGCAGGGCGGCCTTGAAGAGGAAGGCCGGGTTCCCCGCGTACTCCACCGGTCTCACCGAGAACAACCAAAGCCCCGTTATCACCGCCAGTGCGGTGCCCGTTGCCGCCACGCGTACAAGAAAGGGGCCAATGGCCGTCAGATCCCGTCCGTGCGTTGAGCGCACCAGGAGTAGATCGAGCGGCAGGATCGCCCCCAGCAGCAGCCCGATGCCAAGGATGTGGGCTGCATTGACGACGAGATAGGCGATCCAGTGCTCCTGCAGGAAGACGGCGCCAGGCCAGCCAGCGATGGATTGCAGAAAGGCGGTCATCGCCTTGTCGTCATTCCTTGATGCGTTCCGGATACATGTCGTATTGCTTGCCACCGACCGTAATGCGCACGGCTTTTATATGCGCTTCGTTCGGCTCCTTGCTGCGGTTGCCGAGTACGGTGATGTCATCTCCCACCTTGGCGCTATCAGCGGTGAAACCGGATCGTTGCGTCTGGCTCGGATTCCCCAGATCGACCTGCCATGAACGGCCGTCCTGAGCCTTTACGCGCAAGGCCGGATGAGGTGGCGCCATCGAAATCTCGGTAATCGTGCCCTTCAACTCCGACTGTTCTTCTTCCGCCCAGGCCCAACCGTGGTGAGCGAAGGCCTGCGTTGCAAACAGCGCCATCGCCGTGACGCAGAGCATCAGGACCATAGGTTGCACAGCATCGCGCGCCGTGAGGCTGATGACTCCGGTGACGGTTCGGCTTTCGTTTGATACCGACATGATCAAGCTCCTGGTGGGCCGACTGAATAACTGAGAGCTCGACACATCGAAACCAGTTCCCGGTTTTTGCAGTCACCGACTGCAGCCTTTCGAGCGTTCGCTTCTGGCCGAAAGCACCCCTGACGAGCCGCCGCCGTAGGCCCGAGGAAGACCACCATGGCCACAGGTCCTGGACGACCCGGTGATCGACGACTGCAGCCGCGTCGTCGGCGAAGGAGAAGGCGGCCGGCACGAACTCACGCGGTTCGCCTCGAATGAAGTCAGGGCCTTTCCCCTAACGGCTCGCCAATGTTCGCGCGTTTATCGGCACCCCTGCCCCCTGGACGAATGACGATCGCCAGACACGCCGCCGCTGCGAATGCGGTTAGCGCACCGACCGCGCCCATGGCACCCAGCATGGCGCCGAACAGGGGCGTGCCGACGCTCTGCCCTATCGCCAGGACGAGAAAGGGAATGCCAAGGCCCAGATCAGGGCGATCGGGAAGCAGCTCGATGCCCTGAATCAGGAAGGCACCGGACGAGACGATGTAGGCCGCGCCGAACACCGCCATGGCCACGAAACCGTAGGCGGGCGAGATTCCCGTCGCCAGAAGGCCAACGATGGCTGCAGCCATTGCCAGCAGCGCAGCGCCATGCACACGCCCCGTACCGAAGCGGTTCGTCAGAACGCCGGTCAGCGACCCGCTGATGCCGGCCACCCCCAGCGCGATCCACGCCCAGGGAATATCGCGCTCGGTAAAGCCGAATTCGCTGCGCAGGATTTCCGCGCCGAACGTCCAGATCGTCGTGCTCGCCAAGCCCATGAGAAAAGCGCTCGTGCAGAGCGGTAGCACACCGGGTCGCTTCAGAAGCCGGAACGCGAACCCCTTAGGTCCGTCGTCGCGCGAGCACGACGGCACGGCGCGCCACAGCCACACCGTCACGCCGGCACCGATCAGCGCGAACAGGCCATAGAGCTCGCGCCAGGCGCCTGCAGCCACGAGCGCCGCAATGCCGGAAAAGACGATCCCGGCCGCAGTGCCGGCATTGATCGTTCCGTTTGCCCTGGGCCGTGCGTCGTCACTGAACTGCGCGGCGACGGCCGAGGCGAGCGGCGGAGACGTCAGGCCTGTGCTCAACCCGGCCAAGGCGATGCCCAGGCCCAGCGACCATCCCGACGACGCGACGGCGACGAGCGTCAGGCCTGCCGTAGCGGCGACCCCGGCCAGCACCGCGATGACGCGGGGGCTGAGGCTTCCGCTGCTGAAAAACGCCGAAGCGATGCCCACGCAGTACGCGGCAAAGGCGCTGCCTCCAATCCACCCCGCGGCGCTTACGTCCAAGCCGAGCGCCTCGCGAATCTGCGGAAGCAGCAGGCCATAAGCGAAGCGCGCCAGACCATAGGAAAGCGCGGTCAAGGCGAACGCGGCGGCGACGAGGTTCAGGTTGCGCTTCATCGTTGGCCTCCCCGAGCGGACTCGAGCAGCGACAGCGCGGCGCTTCTGGCATCGTCGATGACCGCAGCGCGGGTGACGCTGGCGGCGGCGGTGGCGCCCTCGAACAGAAGCCAGATCTGGTTGCCGAGTACCGCGTCGTCACGGCCGAGCGCACGCCGGACGCGCCGCCTGACCGCCTCCAGGAAGTCCGCCTTCTGCGCCTGAACCAGCGCGACGATCTCTTCGCTGGCCCCGGCATATTCGCTGCGCGCGCGCAGCAGCATGCACCCGCGCGCGCCGCGCTCGTCGATCCAGTGCCTCAGCGCATCGAACAGCGACCCGACCGGATCGACGCCGTCAGACTGAGCGTCGAGCCTCTCCATGAACGCACGGTGCCGCGCGTCGAGCACGGCAAGGACCAGCCCGTCACGGGAGCCGAAGTGTTTATAGAGCGTGCGGGTTGAAACGCCGGACGGCTCGATCACCCGACCGATGCCAATCCCCCGGAAGCCCTCGGCTTCGAATATGCGAGCAGCGCCCGCGATGATCTCAGTGCGCTTATCCATGACCTCAGTGTAAAACGATCGCTTTACAGGTCAAGCACTGTACGAACCCTCGCCTTGGGTCCCGGCCTCGTGTCGCGATGACGCCGCTGCGCGGGGCTCCAGACAGCCTCAGGTCTATGGCCCTCAGCGGCGAAGGCATGTGGAGACGGCCGTGGTAGTACAGGGAAGGCCATCGCCCATCGAACCGGCCCACCGCCAGCGACTTCCAGCGCCGGCAGCAGGACGTTGACCAGGGGTGACAGCCCTCGGCGTCAGCCTGCCGTGACCGTCATGCCGCCGTCGGCCATGACCACCGAGCCGACCATGAAGCTCGCACGCTCGGAGGCCAGGAAGGCGACCACTTCGGCGATCTCCTGCGGCTGCGCGGCCCGGCCAATTGGCGCGGCTTCGCCGTGCCGGGCCAGAAACTCCGGACCGTCGTCGACGACATCGTTGAGGATGTTGGTGACCACGTCGCCCACCCCGATGGCATTGACCCGGACGCCATGCTCGATGGCCTCCAGCGCCAGGGTGCGGGTCAGCTGCACCAGGGCGCCCTTGGACGCGGCGTAGGCGGCGATGGTCGGGAAGGCGAAGTACGCGGCATAGGACGCGATGTTGACGATCGCCCCGGACCGGTTCGGCAGCATCGCCTTCATGGCCTCCCGGCAATGCAGGAAAGCGGCCGTGGCGTTGACCGCCTGGATGCGTTCCCAGTCCTGCCGGCTCATGTCCACCACCGGTTTGTTGATGATGATCCCGGCGTTGTTGGCCAGGATGTCGAGCCGGCCGAACCGCTCCACCGCCAGGCCCACCGCGCGCTCGGCGGCGCCGTCCTCGGTGATGTCGGCCAGCAGCGGCACCAGTCCGGGGCGGGCCAGGTCTTCGACCGCCGGGTCCAGGTCCTCGGCGACGACCTTCGCGCCGCGCGCATGCAGCAGCAATGCGATGGCCTTGCCGATGCCGCTGGCAGCGCCGGTCACCAGCGCGACCTTGCCTTCGACCTCCTGCACAACCTTGTTTTCGATCTCGGCCATGGGTGAATCCTCCGCCCCGTCGGGGTGCTGTGGTTGATGACGATTTCACTCTGGCCCAGGCGGGCGGGTACGGCTTTCGCCGATTTGCCGAAGCTGTCGGGGTTTTGCGCCAGATGCGCCAACCGGGTGATGCCCTGCCATTCGCAGCACCAAGGCACCCGGCAACCACGGCGACGTTGCAGCCGCATCGGCGTGCGCTACCCTTTCGATCGCCCGCCTTTCCCGAGGCCTAGCCGATGGATCGACCTTCGTGAACCCGCCAGGACCCGCGCTTGCCCCAACGGATGCCCATCGGATACTCGCCGAGTCCATGGTGCGGTACATGCCGGGTGAGGCCGGGGCGGTGCCGCCGCACCCGGGGATGAATGACGTCGTGCTGCAGCTGTTCACGCACCGCAGCATCACCGAGCCGGTACTCGTTCCGGCGGTGGCCGAACCGCTGCTGGTGATGGTCCTGGCCGGATCGGCCGTCGTCGAAGAGCGCTTCGCCGGAGAAGAATGGGAATCGGCGCGGGTGCAGGTCGGCGACTTCTACCTGACCAGCACCACCCTGCCCTACGAGATGCGCTGGCAGACCCTGGGCGGCGATAGCTTCGAGGTGATGCACCTGTATCTGGGCCACGCGCTGGTCGACCAGGCGTCACGCGACCTGCTGGGACGCCAGGCCGCTCCGGTCAGCCTGCGCGACGTGTCCGCCGGGCGGGACGACCTGGTGCGGATACTGCTCGAACAGCTGCGCCAGGAGCTGGTCGAGCGGCGCGAGCCCAGCGCGTTGCTGGTCCGCAGCCTGGCCCAGGCGCTGGCGGTGCACCTGGTCCGTACCTACCGAGACCCGGACAGGCCGGCCCGGCGCGGCAACGCCCTGCAGGCCCACAAGCTGCGCCGAGTCATCGAACTGATGAACCAGCGCCTGGCCGAGGACTTCTGCCTGGCGAACCTGGCCCGGGCGGCGCAACTGAGCGAATACCACTTCAGCCGCCTGTTCAAGCGGGCCACCGGCCTGTCGCCCTCGCACTACTTCATCCGCCTGCGCATGGCCCGGGCGAGAGCGCTGCTGCTCGACACCGACCGCAGCATCATCGACATCGGCATGGAGGTCGGCTATTCCAGCCCCGGCCATTTCTCCCAGGTATTTCGTCGCGAAGTGGGCGTCACCCCGAGCGACTATCGCAACCCGGCGCGCTGAGCCCTTCGACTGCCGTCAGTCCCGGCGCGCGACGTTCTCCTGCTGGGCGATCGGAGCCGGCTCCAGCGCGCCCGTCGGCGCGTCCGGACCCGGCATGAGCACAGGCTCGCCCCGGGTCTTGTAGAGCGACAGCAACACCCCGCCGGCGAGTAGCCCGAGGGTGACCGCCAACGAGACGGCGGAGGGGATCTTGCCGATGATGCCGACCAGGGTGATCTTGGTGCCGATGAAGATCAGGATCAGCGCGAGCGCGTACTTGAGGTAGGCGAAGCGATGTATGAGCGCGGCCAGCGCGAAGTACAACGCACGCAACCCGAGGATCGCGAAGATGTTCGAGGTGTAGACGATGAAGGGGTCCTGGGTGATGGCGAACACCGCGGGCACGCTGTCCACGGCGAACACCAGGTCGGCGCATTCGATCAGGATCAGTGCGAGGAACAGCGGCGTCACCCATAGCACCGCCTTTCCGCCTTCCCCGGGTTGCCGGACGAAGAAGCGCTGGCCATGCAAGCGGTCGGTCACCCGCAGATGCCGGCGGAGGAACCTGACCAGCGGGTTGCGCTCGAGGTCGGGGTGATCGTCGACCGGACTGAACAGCATCCTCGCGCCAGTCACGGCCAGGAAGACGCCGAACACGTAGAGAATCCAGCTGAACTGGTGGATCAGCGCCGCGCCAAGCCCGATCATCGTCGCGCGCAGCACCAGCACTCCCATGATCCCCCAGAACAGCACCTTGTGCTGGTACTGACGGGGAATGGCCAGGGAGCTGAAGATCATCGCCATGAGGAAGACGTTGTCCATGGACAACGACTTCTCGACCAGAAAGCCGGTCAGGTAGTCCATGCCGGCATCGCTGCCTTTCTGATGGAACACCCACAGGCCGAACAGCAGGCCGGCGCTGATGTAGCCGCCCGACAGCAGCAGGCTTTCGCGCACGCCGATTTCTCGATTGTCACGGTGCAGGACACCGAGATCGAAAGCCAGCAGTGCGAAGACGATGGATATGAAAACCAGCCACAGCCAGGTGGCCGTGCCGAAGAACTCGGCAAGGAGAAACGGTTCTAGGGCGTTCATCGAGCCCCTCCTCAGTCGTAATTAAAAGACTGTGATCCGACATCGCGGTATTAACCGCCAGAGGGGCCCGGCATCACGGGCGCAATATACGGCGGCGCCGAACGCGATACAACGGGCAGATTCGTGGGCCGTTATTCTTCTTTTTCATTAGCTCATGACTTCATAGGCCTGATCGGAAGGCGCCCGCCCGAGGCCGTTCCGTTCAGCCGAAGGGCAGCACGACCCGGACCTCCAGGCCACCTGCCTGGCGATTGCGCAGCGTGAGCGTTCCGCCGTGTTCGAGCACCGTCGCCCGCGCCGCGGCCAGCCCCAGCCCGACACCGCCGGTGTTCCGGTTGCGCGAACCCTCGATGCGAAAGAACGGCATGAACACCGCCTCCTGATGCTCCGGGGCGATACCCGGCCCCCGGTCGAGGACGCGGATTTCCGCCCGGTTCGGTCGGACGATCAGCCGAACGCAGGGGTCGCGCCCGTACTTGATGGCGTTATCCACCAGATTGACCAGCATCCGCTTGATGCCGATGGGGCGCCCCACGTAGACGAAGCGGCTCGGCCCGCTCAGGCCGAAGCCGGTCCCGGCGTCCCTGAAATCGTCGGCCACCGTGTGCAGCAGCTCGGCCAGGTCGAACGGGATGGCCGGCTCGAGCCGTGCGTCGTCGCGAAAGAAATCCAGCGCGGAATTGACCATCGCCTGCATCTCGTCCACGTCGCGGAACAGCTTCGATTGCTGCTCGGCGTCCTCGATGAATTCGCCGCGCAACCGCATGCGCGTCAGGGGCGCGCGCAGGTCATGGGAGATGGCGGCCAACATCTGCGTCCGGTCGTGCAGGAAGTGCTGCAGCTGCGCCTGCATGGCATTGAAGGCGAGGATTGCCTGACGAATCTCCTGCGGCCCTTCCACCGGGATCGGCGGCGCCCGGAAATCGCGGCCGAAACGCCGGGCGCCCTGGGCGAAACGCTCCAGCGGGCTGGCCAGGTGCCGCGTGGCGACCAGGGCGACGAGGATCGTCGAGAGCAACACCAGGCCCAGCACGATCAGGTTGCGCGGCAGCTCGTCCAGCCCCCAGCCGCGCGTCGGCACCGAAAAGACGACCCAGGAGCCATCGCTGAGCTCGATCAGCAAGGCATAGCGGCCATCGGTCCGGCTCTGCGGCCAGTCGCTGGGCTCGTACGCCTCGACCGTCGCCGTGGGCCTGCCCAGCAGATCGCGCAGCATCGCCGCCCCCTTCTGGAAGCCGGGATCGTCGAGACGGGGCAAGCGAGCCTCTTCGTGCCGTTGCACCCACTGGGTGGTGAAGGTCTGATCGCTGGCGGCGCGGGCGATCTCGGCTCGCTGCCCGGGCGGCACCGAATCGAGGATGCGGGTGATGGCGGCGAGCTTCTCCATCAGGCCGATTTCCAGCAGCGGCGGCCGGGCCCAGCCGCCGGCCAGCACACTGAACAGTCCGTTGAGCGCCAGCGCGGTCAGCATCGCCACCATCGTCGTCACCGCGATCCAGCGCGCCACGGTATACCGCGGCCGGCGAAACCTGGCCAACGCCCGGCGCAGCGGGCTCACCGCTTCACCAGCACGTTCGGCGTGAACAGGTAGCCGCCGTTGCGGATGGTACGGATCATGGGCGCGCGGTTGGGGTCGGTCTCCAGCTTGCGGCGCAAGCGGCTGACCTGGACATCCACGCTGCGATCGTAGGCGTCGTAGGCTTCGCCGCGCGCCATATCGAGCAATTGCTGACGCGTCAGCACCCTCAGCGGGTGCTCGGCGAAGACCAGCAGCAGCTCGAACTCCCCGCTCGACAGCGGGATCATCACCTTGTCCGGCGAGCGCAACTCGCGCCGCGTGACGTCCAGCTGCCAGCCGGCGAACTCCAGGATCGGGCGCGGCTTGTCGTTCCAGACGCTTCTGACCTCTCCCGTGCGGCGCAGCACGGCCCGTATCCGCGCCAGCAGCTCGCGGGCGTCGAACGGCTTGGTCAGGTAATCGTCCGCCCCCAGCTCCAGCCCCACGATACGGTCGCTCAGCTCGCCCATCGCGGTCAGCATGATGACCGCGATGCCCTGTTCGGCGCGCAGCCGCTGGCAGAGCATCAGCCCGCTCTCGCCGGGAAGCATCACGTCCAGGATCACCAGGTCGGGCATCTGGCGTTCCACGGCGTGCCACAGCGTCGGCCCGTCGGTGGCGGTATCCACGCGATAACCATGCTGTTCGAGAAACTTCTTCAACAGGGCGAGAACTTCGAGGTCATCGTCGACAAGTAATAGATGGGTCACGATGGGCACGTGCGGACTTGTTGGAAGTGGATATCTAAAACCATTCGACCGGTTACGTCATATATTTCAATCGGGCAACAAAACTACCGGCACGCAATACAGCGGAAATCCTGGAGCAAAGAATCGCAGTCAGCATCGCGACCATTTCCTACCGAGACAGTCCCGATGCCAACCACACCTTCCGCTTCGCGTTTCATCCGTCCCCTGTTCGCCGGACTCATCCTGTTGCTGGCCAGCGGCTGCGCCAGCCAACCGGCCGCCACGCAACCGGACGCCTGCGGCAACGTCGCCTATGGCTACTACGACCCCGCCGAGTCCATCAACCGGGGAATCTTCGCCTTCAACCGAACCCTGGACAACTATGCACTGGCGCCCGTGGCCCGGGGTTATCGCCGTCTTCCGGGATTCTTCCAGACCGGCGTCCACAACTTCGTCGCCAACTTCGGCGAGCCCAAGGTATTCATCAACGACCTGTTGCAAGGCAACTTCAGACGTTCGGCCAATACCGCCGGCCGCTTCTTCATAAACACCACGGCGGGCATCGTTGGTTTGATCGATGTTTCGGGCAAGTTGGGCATTGAAAGACACCGGTCGGACTTCGGCCAGACATTCGGCGTCTGGAATATTGCCAGCGGCCCCATCGTCGAACTTCCGCTGTTCGGCACGTCCAATCTGCGAGATGCGACCGGCCGGGTGGTGAGCTTCGCGGTAAGCCCCTTCGGCGACAACAGCGATACCGTCGATACCCTGAGCACCCTCAATACCGTCGGCGGCGTGGTCGACGGCCGGGCGGAAAACCTGCCGCTGACCGACGAGCTGCGCAAACGGCCGGATTACTACGCCGCGCTGCGCGATACCGTCGCGCAACATCGCTCCAACGTCGTCGCGGAAGGCAAACGGGGCACGGCCGCAACCCCCACGCACGCCTGCGAACAGGGTGAAGCCGATGGCGATTGATCACCCGCTGGTGCTGCATCGCCGCATGAGGGCACCGGACCCCTCCTCGCTGCACTGCCGCGAGATCGAACTGCGCCTGGACGAGGACGGCCGTCATCTGGTGCTCAGCCGGTACACCGAACTGTACCGGGAGGAACGAACCGCCTGGTGCTCCATCAGCCATCACCACATACCGCTGGTGAGCGTCATCCGCTGGATGATCGAGAACGGAACGCCCTGACGGCCGACAAGACGGCCCCAGGCAAAGTCTTCAGGCCAACCAGGGGTTGGCCTGAAGATGCCGGGCCTCGAATGCCTTGATCTGATCGGTGCGCTGCAGCGTACTGCCGATGGCATCGAGCCCGAGCAGCAGCGCTTCCTTGCGCAGGGCGTCGATGGCGAATTCGAGGGTGCGTCCGCCGTCGAGGGTGATCGTCTGCGCCGCGAGGTCGATGCGGATCGGGGACGACTCGGGCCGGGCGACCGTTTCACCGACCTCGCGCAGCTGCCCATCGCTCAGCTGGATGAGCAGCAGGCCGTTGCGCTGGCAGTTGTCGAAGAAAATCCCGGCGAAGCTGGTGCCGATCAGCGCGCGGATGCCCAGCTGCTTGAGGCCCCACACGGCATGTTCGCGGCTCGAGCCGCAGCCGAAATTGGGCCCGACGACCAGGAAGCGGGCCTGGTTCCAGGGCTTTTGGTTGAGGATGAAATCCGGGTTCGGCTCGCCGTTCGGCAGCAGGCGCAGGTCGAAGAACACGCCCCGGTCGAGGCCGTTGCGGTCGATGCCCTTGAGGAACTGCTTGGGCATGATCACGTCGGTATCGACGTTGGCGGCGAGCATGGGCGCGGCGGTGCCGCTGATGTCAACGAAGGGTTCCATCTCAGGCCTCCAGGGGCAGCGAACGTACATCGGTCAAACGGCCCGAGACCGCCGCGGCAGCGACCATCGCGGGGCTCATCAGGTGGGTACGCGCACCGGCACCCTGGCGCCCTTCGAAGTTGCGGTTGGTGCTGGAGGCGCAGCGATCGCCGGGCGCCAGGACGTCGTCGTTCATGGCCAGGCACATCGAGCAGCCCGACTGGCGCCATTCGAAACCGGCGTCCAGGAACACCTGGGCCAGCCCTTCCGCCTCGGCCTGTGCACGCACCTGGGTGGAACCGGGAACCACCATGGCCCGCACATGGGGCGCGACCTTGCGGCCGCGCACGACACGGGCGGCGTCGCGCAGATCCTCGATACGGGCGTTGGTGCACGAGCCGATGAAGGCATGGCTGATCTCGATGGCGCTCAGGCGCTCGCCCGCCGTGAGGCCCATGTAGCGCAGGGCGCGCTGCAGGTCCTGGCGGCGGATGGCATCCGGCTCGTCCTGCGGGTCCGGCACCCGGTCGCCGATGGCGGCGGCCTGGTCGGGGCTCGTGCCCCAGGTGACCATCGGCTCCAGGGCGCCGGCGTCCAGCTCGATGTCGACGTCGAATTCGGCGCCCGGATCGCTGTAGAGTTCGCGCCAGCGCGCGACGGCCTGGTCCCAGAGCGCGCCTTTCGGCGCCCGTGGCTTGTCGGCCAGGTAGGCATAGACCTTGTCGTCCGGCGCCATGAAGGCACCGCGCGCGCCCGCCTCGACCGCCATGTTGCAGATCGTCATCCGCGCCTCGACGCTCAGGGCCTCGATCGTCGGGCCGGCGAACTCGATGGCGTAGCCGGTGGCACCGGACGCGCCGATGCGGCGGATCAGCGCCATGATGATGTCCTTGGAAGTCAGGCCGACGCCGAGCTCGCCATGGACCCTCACGCGCATGGTCTTGAGCCGCTTGTAGACCAGCGTCTGGGTCGCCAGCAGGTGCTCGATCTCCGAGGTGCCGATGCCGAAGCCGAAGGCGCCCAGCGCCCCGTAGGTGGTGGTGTGGCTGTCGCCGGCCGCGACCACCATGCCGGGCAGGATGAAGCCCTGCTCGGGCGCGACGACGTGCTCGATGCCCTGGCGCTTGTCCAGCACATCGAAGAGTTCGATGCCGAAGTCGCGGCAGTTCTCGGCGAAGTAGGACACCTGCCGCGCGCCACCCGGGTCGGGCATGGCGGCGATGCGGTTCGGGCTCGTGGGGTTGACGTGATCCACCACCGCCAGGGTGGCAGCCGGCCGCCAGACCTTGCGATCCGCCTCGCGCAGACCGCTGAAGGCCTGCGGGCTGGTGTATTCGTTGGCGACCTGCCGGTCGATGTAGAGCAGCACATGGCCCTGGTCGTCGAGGTCGCAGACGGTATGGGAGTCGATGTGCTTGTCGTAAAGGGTTCTGGGGCGATTCATGGCCGTTCTCGCTTCGTGCTTTCGTCCAGGGCAGCGCAGCGCCCGGCTGCCAGGCCTGCCCCGCCAGCATATTGAGCGTCATCGCCCACACAAAGCGCGTTAGTGGGATGCGAGAATTCACGATTCGTGAACGATGCCGGCGGCAGGGCGTTCGGTAGACAGGCGACGGCGCGCCGGGAGAAAAGTACGAGGGCGCCGGCCGGATTCCTTCCGGCGGCGCCCTGCGCGGGGCTCAGCCGAAAAAGGCCATCGCTTCGTCGAACAGCAGGTCCGGCACCTCTTCCGGCAGGTAGTGCCCGGCCGGAAGGGCCTTGCCCTGGACGTTGGTCGCGACCTTCCGCCACTCCGCCAGCGGATCGAAGCAGCGACCGACGACGCCCTCGCCACCCCACAGCACCAGCACCGGCATTTCCAGTTGCCGGCCCGCCTCGCGGTCCAGCCTGTCGTGCTCCAGGTCGATGCCGGCGCTGGCGCGGTAGTCCTCGCAGATGGCGTGCGCCGCGCCCGGCAGGCGGAGACAACGCAGGTACTCGGCCAATGCCTCCTCGGTGAAGGGCTTCATGCCGGCGCTGCGCGTGCCCATCACGCTGCGCAGATACAACTCCGGATTGCCCTCGAGCAGGGCCTCGGGCAGCGGAGCCGGGCGGATCAGGAAGAACCAGTGCCAGTAGGCACGGGCGAACGCCTCGTTGGTCTGAGAATACATCGCCAGGGTCGGGGCGATGTCCAGCAGGATCATCCGCCGGACCGCCGTGCCGTGGTCGGCCGCCAGGCGATGGGCGACCCGCGCGCCACGGTCATGGGCGAGCACGTCGAAGGTCGGAAACCCCAGGGTTTCCATCAGCTCCAGGGCGTCGCGCGCCATCTCGCGCTTGGAGTAGGCGTTGTGGTCATCGCCACCGACGGGTTTGTCGCTGTCGCCGTAGCCTCTGAGGTCGGCGGCGACCACGGTGAAGTGCCGGGCCAGCCGGTCGGCGATCTTGTGCCAGATGACATGGGTCTGCGGATGCCCATGAAGCAGCAGCAGGGCCGGCCCGGTGCCACCCTTGCGGTAGGCGATGCGCACGCCATTGACCAGGCACTCGTCCTTCTGGAACTCAGCGAACATACCCTCTCTCCTCTTCATTCAGTGCCCGCCATGCTAGGTAAGCCGAAGACGAGCGCAAGCCGCGAAACCGTGACCCGATCATTCATGAATCGTGGATGGTCGGGGCGATCCGCACGGCGCTATAGCGACAGTTGCCTGAAATGCTCGGCCAGGAACTCGACGCACACCCGCAGCTTGGCCGAACTGGACAGCCGGGTCGGGTAGACCGCCCAGACGTTGGCGCTTTCACTATAGTCCGGCAGTACCTGGACGAGCTTGCCCTGCTCCAGCAGCGGCTTCACGTCCCACATCGAACGCAACAGGATGCCGCGGTCGTTGAGCGCCCATTGCAGGACGATCTCGCCATTGTTCGAGGACAGCGGCCCGCTGACGCGCACGCTCTGGGCCTTCCCGTTGCGCGTGAGCTGCCAGACGCCGAAGGCGTTGTTGCGCTCCTTGAGCACCAGGCAATCGTGCTGTTGCAAGTCCTCCAGGCTCGTCGGCGTGCCGCGACGGGCCAGGTAGTCGGCGCTGGCGCAGAGCACGCGCCGGTTGGTGACCAGGCGCTTGCTGATGTGCTGGCCCGGCAGGTCGTCGCCGACGCGGATTTCCAGGTCGAAGCCCTCGGCGACGATGTCCACGACCCGGTCGAACACTTCCAGGCGGATCTCCAGCTCCGGATAGCGCTCGGCGAGCGCCGATATCGCCGGCGCCACGTGGTTGCGCCCGAAGCCGAAACTGCTGCTGATGTGCAGTTGCCCGCGGGGCGTCAGCCGCGCCTGGGAGAGTTCGTCGAAGAGGTCGTCCAGATCGCCCAGGATGCGCACCGCCCAGCGCTGCGTGCGTTCGCCGTCGTCGGTCAGGGCGATCCGCCGGGTAGTGCGATGCAGCAACCGGGTCTGCAGCACCCCTTCGAGCACCTGGATGCGCTTGCTGACATAGGCGGGCGACAGCCCAAGCTCGTCCGCCGCACCGGCGAAGCTCTGCTTGCGGATGACGGTGAGAAACACCCGAAGGTCTTCCGGCAGCGGCAATTGATCACGAACCGTGTTCATAGATTCCACATTACGCCAGCTTTAAACACGAAGCCCGAAATATAGCATGGCGATCGCCGCCCTCTCGGCCCCGCCGGCCTCGGCTTGCCGATTGGCCTGGAGCTCCGCCAGCGGCCCTGAAACGAGACGAGCCAGGCATCGCCTGGCTCGTGTCTGGCTCGGAGCGCCCCGCAGGGCGCGGGTGGTTCGGGCTATTTCCGTCTCTCGACCAGGCAGTGCCGGTCGAGGTCCTCGACCCGGGTCACGCCCAGCAGCGCCATGTCGCGTTGCAGCTCGGCCGCCAGGAGGTCGATGGCGTGCGACACGCCCGCTTCGCCCGCGTACGCTGCGGCATAGTTGAAGGGCCGGCCGATGAAGACCATGCGCGCGCCGAGCGCCAGGGCCTTGAGCACGTCGGTGCCGCGCCGGAAGCCGCTGTCGACCATCACCGGCAGATCGCCGACCGCCTCGACGACGCCGGGCAGCGCCTCCAGGGCCGAGAGCGTGCTGTCGAGCTGGCGGCCGCCGTGGTTGGAGACGATCAGCGCGTCCGCGCCGAGGTCGCGGGCCTTGCGCGCGTCGTCCGGGTGGAGGATGCCCTTGACCACCAGCTTGCCGGGCCACAGCCGGCGCACCAGCTCCAGGTAGCTCCAGTTGAGGTGGCTGCGCCCGGAGAAGTCGCGCTTGACGTTGCGCGAGATCACCGCGATGCCGCGCGTGGCGTAGTTGTTCTCGAAGTGCGGCAGGCCGTGGTTGACCAGCGTGCGCAGGAAGGTGCCGAACAGCCAGCGCGGGCGGATCAGGCCGTCCCAGGCCAGGCGCAGGCTGGGCCGCAGCGGCGAGTAGAAGCCCGAGCGGGTGTTGTTGTCGCTGTTGGGCGGCACCGGGTAGTCGACGGTGATGACCAGCTTGTCGAAACCGGTGTTGCGCACCCGCTCGATCAGCGCCTCGATGCCGGCGTGGTCGCCCGGCAGGTAGGCCTGGAACCAGTCGGTCTGGCCCTGGTTGAGCACGTCCTCCATGCGGATCAGCGAGCTGCCGCTGAGGATCATCGGGATGCCGGCCTTGGCCGCCGCCTGCGCCTGCACCAGGTCGCCGCGGTAGGCCGACAGCGCGCTGATGCCCATCGGCGCGATGCCGATCGGCAGGGCGTAGCGCTGGCCGAACAGTTCGGTCTGGAGCGAGATCTTCGACACGTCCACCAGCGCCCGCGGCAGGAACGCGTAGGCCTCGAAGGCGCTGCGATTGGCGCGGGCGGTGTGGCCGTCCTCGGCCACGTTGGCGATGTAGCCATAGATCGGCCGAGGCAGATGGCGTCTGGCGATGCGGTCGAGGTCGTGCAGGTTCAGGATCGACGCCAGGCGTCGCGAGGGATTACTTAGCATCGACGGGCGGTTCCTGCTCGGGTTGTGGAAAGCCGTTCGGGCGGGCCTGCGGGTTGACCAGGTCCCGCGGCCGCTCCCCTTGCAGGGCCTGGCGGATGTTCTCCACCGCGCAGCTGGCCATGGCTTCGCGGGTCTCGTGGGTGGCCGAGCCGATGTGCGGCAGGGTCACCACGTTGTCCATGCGCAGCAGCGGGGAGCCGGGCGAGACCGGCTCCTGCTCGAACACGTCGAGCCCGGCGCCGGCGATCAGGCCTTCTTCCAGCGCGCGGATCAGCCCGGCCTCGTCGACCACCTTGCCGCGGGCGATGTTGACCAGGAAGGCCGAACGCTTCATCGCCCGGCACTGCTCGTAGCCGACCAGGTGCTCGGTCTCTTCGGTCAGCGGCACGGTGAGGCAGACGAAATCCGACTCGGCCAGCAACTGTTCGAAGCTGCGCCGCTCCAGGCCCCATTCGGCCTCCAGCTCCGGCTTGGGCGAGGCGTTGCTGTACAGCACGCGCATGTCGAAGCCCAGCGCCCGGCGGGCGATGGCCCGGCCGATGCGGCCGAGCCCGACCAGGCCGAGGGTCTTGCCGTGCACGTTGCTGCCGAAGTGCGGCTCGCCGACGTGCTGGGTCCAGCGCCCCTCGCGCACCATGTTGGCCAGCTCCACCAGGCGCCGGGCGCTGGCCATGATCAGCATGAAACCGGTGTCGGCGGTGGTTTCGGTGAGCACGTCCGGGGTGTTGGTCAGCAGGATGCCGCGCCGCGTGAGCTCGGCCACCGGCAGGTTGTCGTACCCCACCGAGATGGTGGCGACCGCTTCCAGTAGCGGCGCCTCGTCGAGTATCGCCGGGGTGACCACGAGCTTGCCGCCGATCAGCCCGTGAGCCTGGCGCAGCGCGGCGGCGACCGCCTCGGCGTGCTGCTCGGGCTCCTCGAAATACTCCACCTCGAACGACTCACGCAGGCGCTCTAGCTGCGGCGCCTTCAGGCGGCGCAGGGCGACGATCCGTTTTCTCTCCATCAGCCAGGTCCCCTTCAGCCGCGTTTCAGGCCGGGCATGTCGAAGCCGGCCTCGTCGAGGGTGGCGAACAGGTCCTGGCGCTGCTGCTCGTTGAGCTCCACCAGCGGCGGACGCACCCGCGACCAATCCTCGAGGCCGCTGTAACGGGCGGCGGCGGCCTTCAGCGCGGGAATCATCGGGAAACGCTCGAACAGCTTGCGGGTAGCGGTCAGCGCCGCCTGCCGGGCGTCGGCGTCATCGCCCTGCCAGGCCTTGGCCAGGGCGGCGATGGGGCCCGGGTTGACGTTGGCGGTGGCGCTGATGCAGCCGGCGCCCCCGGCGCGCAGGGTCTGCAGCAGGAAATGTTCGCTGCCGGCGTAGACCTGGAAGCCGTCGGCGGCATAGTTGTCGATCATCGCCTGGGTGTTGCTCCAGTCGCCGGAGCTGTCCTTCACCCCGACCACGTTCTTCGGGTAGGCCTTGAGCAGACGCTCGATGAGCGCCAGCGACAGCGGCACCTGGGACACTGGCGGGATGTGGTAGAGGTAGATGCGCAGGCGCGCGTCGCCGACCCGCTCGATCACCTCGCTGAAGTAGCGGTACAGGCCCTCGTCGGACACGCCCTTGTAGTAGAACGGCGGCAGCATCAGCACGCCTTCCACGCCCTTGGCCACCGCATGGCGGGTCAGCGCCACCGCCTCGGGCAGCGCGCAGGCGCCAGTGCCCGGCATCAGCCGCGCGGCCGGCACGCCGGAGTCGACCAGCGCATCGAGCAGCTGCATCTTCTCCTCGAGCGACAGCGAGTTGGCCTCCGAGTTGGTGCCGAACACGGCCAGCCCCACGTCGTTCTCCAGCAGCCAGTGGCACTGGGCGACGAAGCGCTGGGCGTCAGGCGCGAGCGCCTCGTTGAAGGGCGTGACCACCGGGGACCAGACGCGACCCGTAGCTTGAATCATGTTTATCTCCTTGTATTTATGAAACCGGCGACCGAGGCCGCCGGGCGTGTCGTTCAGGCTGCCGGGTTGCCACGCCGAAACGGCGAGAGCATCCAGCGAAATAGCGGCGTCGCCTGCAGCACCGAGAATACCGCGAGACACAGCAGTACCACCGCGATCGGGCTGGACAGGAAGATGCGGTAGTCATCGTCGCCGATCAGCATCGACTGGTGGAAGCCGTTCTCCATCACCGGCCCGAGGATCAGCCCGATGACCATCGGCGCCGGCGAGACCCCGGCCTTGGCCAGCCAGTAGCCGAACAGGCCGAAGGCGAGCATCAGCCCCACCTCGAACAGGCTGTTGTTGATCGCATAGGCGCCGACGATGCACAGCGCGATGATGGCGCAGGCGATGAAGCCATCCGGGATGCGCGTGACCATCACGCTGGCCTTGGTGAACATCAGCCCCACCAGCAGCAGGCCGATGTTGGCGAAGATCACCGCCCAGATCAGGGTGTAGGTGACGTCGCCGTAGTCGGTCAGCAGGTTGGGCCCTGGCAGGATGCCCTGCACCATCAGCGCGCCGAGCAGGATGGCCGTGGCCGAGCTGCCGGGAATCCCCAGCGCGATGGTGGGGATCAGCGCGCCGCCGACCACCGCGTTGTTGGCCGCTTCCGGCGCGGCGACACCGGCGGGATCGCCCTGGCCGAAGCGGCTCTTGTCCCTGGCGAAGCGCTTGGCCTCGTTGTAGGCGAACCAGCTGGCGGTGTCGCCGCCGGTGCCCGGGATCAGCCCGACGATGACGCCGATGCCGCTGGAGCGCAGCATGTTCGGCAGCAGCGCCTTGAGTTCCGAGAACTTCGGGATCAGCCGGTCGGTGATGCGGCTGGCGACCTTGGCCGGCAGGTTGGAATTCTCGATCAGCGACAGCGCCTGGGGAATCGAGAACAGCCCGATCAGCGCCACCGTGAAGCTGATGCCGGAGAACAGGTTGATGTTGCCGAACGCCATGCGCGGCGTGCCGGTGGTCAGGTCCATGCCCACCGTGCTGACCAGCAGCCCCACCGCGCCGGAGAACAGCCCGTTGATCACCGAGCCCTGGGACAGCGAACCGATGATGGTGATGCCGAGCACGGCGATGGCGAACAGCTCGATGGGGCCGAACTGCACCACGATGCTGCCCAGCAGCGGCGCCGCCAGGAGCAGCGCGAAGCCACTGATGGTGCCGCCGATGAAGGAGGCGATCAGGGAGATGCCCAGCGCCTTGCCGGCCTGCCCTTGCTGCGACATCGGGAAGCCGTCGAGCACGGTGGCCGCGGCCGAGGGCGTGCCCGGCGTGCGCAGCAGGATGGCGGCGATCGAGCCACCGTAGGACGCCCCGACGTAGAGCGATGCGAGCATGCTCAGGCCCGTCGCGGTGTCCATGCTGAAGGTCAGCGGCAGCAGCAGCGCCAGCGCCATGGTGGCCGACAGGCCCGGCATGGCGCCGACGAACAGCCCGAGCAGCGTACCGCCGAGGATCGCGGCGATGTTGTACAGGGTGAACACATTGGTCAGCCCCGTGATGACGATCGAACTATCCACGTAAAAAGCCTCGCCGAATGGAAATGGACGGTGATCAGGAGATCGCCGGTGGGAGCAGAGGCACGGGAAGCCCCAGGAACTGAACGAACACCAGGCACACGATGGCCACCAGCGATGCGGTGCCGATCAGCGCGAAGCGCACCGACACGGTACGGATGACCAGCAGGGCCGCGCCCATGAACAGCACGGTCGCCAGCACGTAGCCCAGGGTGTTGATGAGTGCCACGTAGGCGATCGCCAGCGCGAAGACCCCGGCTGCCGCCAGATAGCGCGGGCGGACGGCGACAGCGCCGTCCTCCCCCGCCGTCGCCGCCCCGCTCGCTCCTGCCGCGGTGCGCGAGCGCAGCAGCTCGGTGGCGATCATCGCCACCGAGAGCAGCGCCACGATCACCGAATAGATCAGCGGCATCTCGGCCGCCCCGTGGGGGTAATGCCGTGCGTTGACGAAAAACAAAGCCGCCAGGGCGATACCGAAAAGCCCGAGCAGCAACCTGTGCTTATTCATGGATGCTTCCTCTGGTTGGCGGCGGAACTACTGCTTGTCGGCCACGTCCTGCCAGATGCCCTGGAATTCCTTCTCCATGCGCTCGAACATCGCGCCGTACTCGTCGCCGGTGACGATGTCGATATTCAGGGCGCGCTTCTTCGCGTCGGCGAGGAAGGCCTCGTCATTGCGCAGCGCCTCGAAGGCGGCGATCAGCTGATCGCGGGCCTCGTCCGGAATGCCGGCCGGGGCGCTGTAGCCACGCGAGGAACCGGCGACCACGTCGATGCCCTTCTCCTTGAGGGTGGGCACGTCGGGCATGTCCTCGATGCGCTCCTCGGAGAACACCGCCAGCGCCTTGAGGTTGCCGCTCTTGACCTGGCTGTAGACGGTGCCGACGTTGTTGAAGCTGACGTCGATCTTGTTGCCCATGGCGGCGGTGGCCGAAGGACCATCGCCCTGGAACGGCACCTTCTTGAACGACAGGCCGGTGGCCTTCTCCACCATCAGGGTGGTGAAGTAGTCGTCGCCGCCCATCCCGGAGTTGCCGACGGTGATCCGCCCGGGCTTTTCCTTGGCTGCGGCGATCAGGTCTTCGAGGGAGTTGATCGGGCTGTCCTTGGCGACCACGGCGATCCCCGGGTCGGTGACCACGTTGGCGATCGGGGTCAGCTCCTTGATGTTGTAGGTGATCGCGTCGTTCATGATGTAGTTGGTCATCAGCATCGGCGTGTTGGTGATGCTGATCACCGTGCCATCCTTCTTCGACTGCTTGGCCAGGCGCGTCCAGGCGATGGCGCCGGTGGCCCCCGGGATGTACTCGTTGACCATGTTGATGCCGAGCGTCTTGCTCACGTAGGGCTGCACCAGTTGCGCCAGCACGTCGCTGCCGCCGCCGGGCTTGAAGCCCTGCAGCACGGTGACGTCCTTGCCGGCGACGTACTCGGCCTGGGCGTTGAAGGACAGGGACACCGCGGCGGTGGCGGCGAGAATGGCAGCGGACAGTTTCTTGTTGATCTTCATTTGCGCTGACTCCAGTTTCTTGTTGGATTGTTATCGTCCGGCGCGAGGCCGGCGTACTGGGGAGGCCACGACGCATGCGTCGCGAGCCTCCTGTGGGTGTCGCCTTCTACCTCTCAGCGAGTGTTCTGCACGTTCAGCCAGGGGCCGCCCGCGGTGTTGAGCGAATAGCGCGAGACGGCCTGCTCGTCGAAATCGAAGCCCAGGCCCGGGGTCTGGTGGAGCTTGATGTAGCCGCCTTCCTGCTCCAGCTGGCGGTCGATCAGGCGGCGGAAGTTGAGCACCTGGTCGTCCCAGAAGAACTCCACGTAGCGCGCGTTCGGCGTGGCGGCCACCAGCGGCGCATGGACGTCGTGGAACCAGTGCGGGTACATCGGCACGCCGTAGCCGGCGGCCATGGCGGCGATGCGGCGCCATTCGGTGATACCACCGCAGACCACCGCGTCGGTCTGCAGGATGGCCGCGCCGCCCTTGTCGAGCAGCTCCTTGTGCCGCCAGCGGCCGACCTCCACCTCGCCGGTGGCCACCGGGATCGGCGTCGCCCGGGCCAGGCGCGCGTGGCTGTCGATGTCGTCGACCAGGAAGGGCTCCTCGACGAAGGCCGGGTTGTAGCGCTCGAAGCGGCGCACGTACTGCAGGGCCTCGGTGACGTCGCTCCAGCCGTTGTTGACGTCGAGCATCAGGTCGATGTCCGGGCCGATGGCCTCGCGCGCCGCGGCGACCCGCGCCTCCTCGTCCTTGGGCGAGAGGCGGCCGGTTTTCATCTTCACCGCCTTGAAGCCGAGCGAGACGTAGTGCGCCATCTCCTCGCCGAGCAGCTCGGGGGTCTTGCCGTCGAGGTAGTAGCCGCCGCTGGCGTAGGCCAGCACGCGGTCGGGGCTGGCCGCGCCCAGGTAGCGGTGCAGCGGCAGGCCGGCGCTGCGCGCGTTGAGGTCCCAGAGCGCGGTGTCGAGGATGCTGATGGCGCGCATGACCACCCCGGCGCGGCCCTGCAGCAGGGCTTCCTGGTACATCTCGCGCCACAGCGCCTCGACGTCCAGCGAGTCGCGGCCGATCAGCACCGGCGCCAGCAGTTTTTCCACGGCGATCGGCAGCAGCTCGCCGCCGGCGCTGCCGACGTAGCAGAAGCCGATGCCGGTCACGCCGTCCTCGGAGGTGACCTTGACCAGGCCGTAGTCCCGGGCGGACACGGTGCGATTGGAGAATGAGGTGACGCGGTCGAGCGGCACACGCGCCGCGCAGACGGAAATGGAGCGAATGACAGCCATCTTGTTTTCCTTGTTTTCGGCGGTGGAACGGGGACGCAAGCGCCCGATGTAACCGGTTTCATCGCGGCGGGAACGCGGGCTGCAGAGCCTCGGAGGCAATAGGGCGATCCCTTCGAGGTGCCTTTGTAACCGCTTACATTTGCGAAAAATTGCGATGTAACCGTTTACAAAAACCTAGTTTCGGTTTTTCCTAATGTCAACAGCCGATTCAGTTCGGTGCCTGCCGAAGATCCCCGATGACCTCATCCGCCCGTCCCACCTCCTCCCTGCTTTCCGGTGCCGGCCTGCGTGACGTCGCCCGCCTCGCCGGGGTGTCGACCGCCACCGTATCGCGCGTGCTCAACGGCAGCGCCACGGTCAGCGACGACAAGCGACAGGCCGTCCAACGCGCCTGCGACGAGCTGGGCTACGTGCTCAACGCCGCCGCCCGCACCCTCTCCTCGCGGCGCAGCATGACCATCGGCGCGGTGGTGCCGACGCTCGCCACCGAGACCTTCTCGCGCCCGCTCGCCGCCTTCCAGCAGACCGTGCACAAGGCCGGCTATACGCTGCTGGTGGCCAGCTTCGGCTTCGACGAGCAGGTCGAGCTGAAGGAGGTGCAGACCATGCTCGAGCACGGCGTCGATGCGCTGATGGTGGTCGGCCGCACCCACGACCCGAAGATGTGGCAGCTGATCGAGAACAAGGGCATCCCCTGCGTGCAGGCCTGGACCCAGGACGACACCCGCGCCAGCGTCGGCTTCGACAACGTCGAGGCGTCGCGGCGCATGGTCGAGCACCTGCTGGAACTCGGTCACCGCGATTTCGCCATGCTGGTCGGCGAGCCCTCGTTCAACGACCGGGTCGGCGACCGGATCTTCGGCACCCAGGCGCGCCTGGCCGAGGCCGGGCTGGAACTGCCGCCTCACTGGCTGCTGGAAACCAACCTGACCCTGGAAGACGGCATCGCCGCCACGCAGCGCCTGCTCGACGGGCCGACGTTGCCGACCGCGGTGATCTGCGCCAACGACCTGCTCGCCTTCGGCGCGCTGCTCGCGGCCAGGGAAGCCGGCGTGCGGGTTCCCGAGCAGCTCTCGGTGGTCGGCTTCAACGACTTCGACTACGCCCGCCACCTGTCGCCGCCACTGACCACCATTCGCGTCGAGCTGGAACAGATCGGCGCCCGCGCCGGCACCTACCTGCTCGACGCGCTGTCCGGCAAGCCCCACAGCGGCCCCATCGAAGTCACCACCGAGCTTGTGGTGCGCAAAAGCTCCGGACCGGCCCCCGCCTCCACCGGCTGAGGCGCTCGCGCCCGGCCAACACCTCGCCTGCCGTACGCCTCGGCACCTACAACAACAATCGAGAGGTAATCCCCGTGAACGACGACCAGAAGCCCGGCAACACCCCCGCCCAAGGCATGCGCAAGGGCCTGACCAACTACGGCGACGCGGAATTCTCGCTGTTCCTGCGCAAGGCCTTCATCAAGGGCGCAGGCTATTCGGACGATGCGCTGAACCGGCCGATCGTCGGCATCACCAACACCGGCAGCGGCTTCAACCCCTGCCACGGCAACGCGCCGCAACTGATCGAGGCGGTCAAGCGCGGCGTGATGCTCGCCGGCGGCCTGCCGGTGGACTTCCCCACCATCTCGATCCACGAGAGCTTCGCCCACCCCAACAGCATGTTCCTTCGCAACCTGATGTCGATGGACACCGAGGAGATGATCCGCGCCCTGCCGATCGACTCGGTGGTGCTCATCGGCGGATGCGACAAGACCGTCCCGGCTCAACTGATGGGCGCCGCCAGCGCCGGCGTGCCGGCGATCCAGCTGGTCACCGGCTCGATGCTCACCGGCTCGCACCGCGGCGTGCGCGTCGGCGCCTGCACCGATTGCCGACGCTTCTGGGGCATGTACCGCGGCGAGGAAATCGACCAGCAGGAAATCACCGAGGTCAACGACCAGCTGGTGGCCAGCGTCGGCACCTGCTCGGTGATGGGCACCGCCAGCACCATGGCCTGCGTCACCGAAGCCCTGGGCATGATGCTCCCCGGCGGCGCCACGCCACCGGCGGTCACCGCCGATCGCATCCGCATCGCCGAGCGCACCGGCGCCCAGGCCGTGGCGATGATCCAGGCCGGCATCACGCCCGACCGGATTCTCACCAAGAAGGCGTTCGAGAACGCCCTGATGGTGCTGCTCGCCATCGGCGGTTCGACCAACGGCATCGTGCACTTGGCGGCGATCGCCGGGCGTTGCGGCATCCGCATCGACATGGACGAGGTCGACGCCCTCGGCCGCGATATCCCGGTGCTGGTCAACCTCAAGCCGTCCGGCACCCACTACATGGAAGACCTGCACAAGGCCGGCGGGCTGGCGCCCGTGCTGCGCGAGCTGCGGCCCTTCCTGCACCTGGACGCGCTGACGGTCACCGGACGCACGCTGGGCGAGGAACTCGATGCGGTCGCCGCCTTCGCGCAGGACGTGGTGCGCCCGCTGGACAAGCCGATCTACCCGCAGGGCGGCATCGCCTTCCTGCGCGGCAACCTGGCGCCTGAGGGGGCGATCATCAAGCAGTCGGCGGCCAGCCTCGAGCTGATGGAGCACGAGGGCCGCGTGGTGGTGTTCGACGGGCTGGAAGACCTGGCGCAGCGCATCGACGACCCGGACCTGGACGTCAACGCCGACGACATCCTGGTGCTCAAGAACATCGGCCCCAAGGGCGCTCCAGGCATGCCGGAAGCCGGCTACATCCCGATCCCGCGCAAGCTGGCGCGCGCCGGCGTGAAGGACATGGTGCGCATCTCCGACGGCCGCATGAGCGGCACGGCCGGCGGCACCATCATCCTCCACGTGACCCCCGAAGCGGCCGTCGGCGGCCCGCTCGCGCTCATCGAAAGCGGCGATCGCCTGCGCCTGAGCGTGCGCGAGCGCGCCCTCGACCTGCTGGTCAGCGACGAGGAACTGGCCCGCCGGCGCGATGCGCTCAGCCTGCCGGCGCCGCGCGAGGGCGACGGACGCGGCTACCGCAAACTCTTCCTGGACACCGTCACCCAGGCCGACAACGGCTGCGATTTCGATTTCCTGCGCAGCCTCAACGAACACGGCAGCATCCCGCAGCAACGCTGAACCCTGCGCCGCCCCGCGGTCGCGGGGCGGCTCCGAGCAACACGCCAACCCTGGAGCGACACATGAGTTCGTCCGAGCAGACCGACTACCTCTTCACCCCCGGCATCCCGAGCCTGGCCATCGCGGACAGCGGCCAGCGCTTTCCGGTCCGGCGCATCTACTGCGTCGGGCGCAACTACGCCGATCACGCCCGCGAAATGGGTCACGACCCGGACCGCGAGCCGCCCTTCTTCTTCACCAAGCATCCCGACAGCCTGCTGCCCGACGGCAGCGAATTCCCCTACCCGCCAGGCACCGAAAGCGTCCACCACGAGATCGAACTGGTCGTGGCCATCGGCCGCGGCGGCTCCGACATCCCGGTCGAGCAGGCGCTCGAGCACGTCTACGGCTACGCCGTGGGCCTGGACATGACCCGCCGCGACCTGCAGGCCGAAGCGAAGAAAATGGGCCGCCCCTGGGCCGTGGCCAAGGGCTTCGACCACGCCGCCCCCTGCTCCGCGCTGGTACCAGCCGAGAAGATCGGCCACCCCACCGAAGGCCGCATCTGGCTCGACATCAACGGCGAAACCCGCCAGGACGGCGACCTCGCCGCGCAGATCTGGAGCGTGCCCGAAGTGGTCGCCTACCTCTCGCGCCTGTTCGTCCTCGAACCCGGCGACCTCATCATGACCGGCACCCCGGCCGGCGTCGGCGCCGTGCAGCGCGGCGACACGCTCAGCGGTGGCGTTGAGGGTGTGGGGACGTTGAAGATCACCGTGGGTTAAGGAGTTGGGTCTGCCGTTACGTGACGTGCCGGCAAGCGGACGCAGCGCCGTTACGTGCAGCCCGCTTCCGTCTCCAGACCTGAAAAAAGAAACGGAGCGCGAGGCTCCGTTTCGTCCGTACCGACGGCTCAGACCAGCTCAGCGCGCAGCTGGCGGGCGGCGGCCACCATGTTCACCAGCGCCGCCTCGGTTTCCGGCCAGCCACGGGTCTTAAGACCACAGTCCGGGTTTACCCACAGGCGCTCGGCCGGTACGCGCTGGGCGGCCTTCTTCAACAGGCGGACCATCTCCGCGGGGTCCGGCACGCGCGGCGAGTGGATGTCGTACACGCCTGGACCGATCTCGTTCGGGTACTCGAAGCGCTCGAACGCATCCAGCAGCTCCATGTCCGAGCGCGAGGTCTCGATGGTGATCACGTCAGCATCCATGGCGGCGATGGACTCGATCACGTCGTTGAATTCGCTGTAGCACATGTGAATGTGGATCTGGGTTTCATCGCGCACGCCAGAGGCGCTCAGGCGGAACGATTCGGTGGCCCAGTTCAGGTATTCCTGCCATTGCGCCTTGCGCAGCGGCAGACCTTCGCGGAAGGCGGCCTCGTCGATCTGGATGATCTGGATGCCGGCAGCCTCCAGATCGACCACTTCGTCGCGGATGGCCAGGGCCAGCTGGCGCGCCTGCTGCTCGCGGGAAATATCGTCCCGCGGGAAGGACCACATCAGCATGGTCACCGGGCCGGTCAGCATGCCCTTCATCACCTTGCCGGTGCAGCTCTGGGCATACGTGATCCATTCGACGGTCATCGGCCGCGGACGGCTCAGGTCGCCGTAGATCACTGCCGGCTTCACGCAGCGGGAGCCGTAACTCTGCACCCAACCGAAGCGGGTGAAGGCGTAGCCATCGATCTGCTCGGCGAAATACTCGACCATGTCGTTACGCTCGGCCTCGCCGTGCACCAGCACGTCCAGGCCCAATCGTTCCTGAATGCCTACGGCGTGGCGAATCTCGCTGTGCATCGCCTCGGTGTATTCGGCAGCGGAGAGCTTGCCGGCCTTGAACGACTGGCGAGCCAGACGAATGGCCGAAGTCTGCGGAAAGGAACCGATGGTGGTGGTCGGGAAGGCCGGCAGATCCAGGCGCGCGCGCTGCACGTCGATACGGGTGGCGAACGGCGAAAGGCGCTGGCTGTGACACGGAGTGACGGCTGCCAGGCGGGCCTGGACGGTCGGTTTGTGAATACGCGGCGAGGTGGCGCGGCTGGCCTGCACGGCGCGGCTCTCGGCCAACGCGGCCTGCACCTCGGCGTCCTGCGGATCGTTCAGCGCGGCCGTGAGCACGGCCACCTCGCGGCACTTCTGCACGGCGAAGGCCAGCCAGCTCTTCAGTTCAGCGTCCAGCTGGTCCTCGCGGGCCAGGTCGACCGGGCTGTGCAGCAGCGAGCAGCTCGGAGCGACCCACAGACGGTCACCGATGCGCTCCTGGGCCTGTTGCAGCACCGTCAGGGTTTTTTCCAGGTCGGCACGCCAGACGTTGCGGCCGTTGACCACACCGAGCGACAACACCTTGTAGGGCGGCAGTCGGTCGAGGATCGCCGGGAACTGTTCCGGCGCACGCACCAGGTCGATGTGCAGACCGTCCACCGGCAGGCCAGCGGCCAGGCCGAGGTTGTCCTCCAGGCCAGCGAAATACGTGGCGATCAGCTTCTTGCCAGGCTCTTTCTGCAACAGGTTGTAGGCACGCTCGAAGGCGTTCTTCCAGTCCTGGGGCAGGTCGAGGACAAGAATCGGCTCGTCGATCTGCACCCACTCGACGCCCTGGGCGGCCAGGCGCTGGAAGATCTCGCCATAGACCGGCAGCAGGCGCTCGAGCAGGTCGAGACGGTTGAAGTCGCCTCCTTTCTCCTTGCCCAGCCAGAGATAGGTCAGCGGGCCAATCAGCACCGGCTTGAGGTCGTGGCCCAGGGCCTTGCCCTCTTCCACTTCCTCGAACAGCTGCTCCCAGCTCAGGCTGAATTGCTGATCGGCGGAAAACTCGGGGACCAGGTAGTGGTAGTTGGTGTCGAACCACTTGGTCATTTCCTGGGCGTGGGCGCCGCCGCAGCAGGCGTTGCGAGTGACGCCGCGGGCCATGCCGAACAGGGTTTCCAGGGTCGGCTTGCCCCCTTGCACGTGGAAGCGCTCGGGAATCACGCCGAAGGTCAGCGAGTGGGTCAGCACCTGGTCGTACCAGGCGAAGTCGCCGACCGGCAGCAACTCGATGCCGGCGTCCTTCTGGACCTGCCAGTGCGCAGCGCGCAGCTCGCGGCCTACGGCGCGCAGGCCGGCTTCGTCCAGCTCGCCTTTCCAGAAGGCTTCCTGTGCCTTTTTCAGTTCACGGTCGCGACCGATACGCGGAAAGCCAAGGTTATGTGCCAATGCCATGTGAATCTTCCATCGAAAATTGAGTTGGAAGAATTGTCGGCACCGGACATACATGAGACAAACTAAATTTATTTGTACTTAAGACAAGTTTTACTCATGAACCATGTGCATTCTGCCAAGCGCTGCGAGAACGAACGGCTTACCCGTTGCGCGAGCCAGAGGGGACGCCCGAGCGCACAGCCGTTGGCGGAGCAGCGGGCAGCGTATCGACTCGACGATACGAGCGCATGCCCTCGCCAGCCGCGCCTTCCGACAAGGACGCCCTCCTACGCCACACGCCCTAGCCTTAATGCTTTCTGGGATTTTCCCCGGCCCTTCACTACAGTAGCGAGCGATGGTTTTGATCCTTCGGGATCGAACTAAAAGGGAATGAGGTGCGAGTCCGTACGATCAATAACTCAGCTGCCCCCGCAACTGTAAGCGATGAGCGATGCCCGAGAACCACTGGCTTTTGGCTGGGAAGGTGGGTGGAGCGATGACTCGCGAGCCAGGAGACCTGCCATCGACACCGGCGGTTTGCCGGTCCCCCCAACCATACGTTCCGCGCGGTGGGCGCGGTGGAGTTTCGACATGCATATCGAACCGGGCGTCGTTGATGGCGCCAAGATACTTCTCAGTTACGCCACTGCGGTCGGGGCCTTTGGCCTCGCCGGCAAGATGGCCCTCGACAGCGTCCGGCATAACGGCGGCGTCGCGGCACTGACGGTACGCAGCCTCATCACGACCGCATTGGTGTTCTGCTTCTTCGAGGTATTCCCCCACCACGCGGTAGGGGTTTCGGAAGTTCATCTGATCCTGGGATCGACCCTGCTACTGATGTTCGGCGCGGGCGCCTCGGCGATCGGCCTGGCTCTTGGCCTGCTGATTCAGGGCGTTTTCTTCGCCCCGTTCGATCTGCCTCAATATGGGATGAACGTGACCACACTGTTGGTACCGCTCTGGGGTATCAACTCGCTGGCGCGTCGTATCATTTCCCGGAACACCGCCTACGTCGACACGAGCTATAAGCAAGCATTGGCGCTGTCCACGGCATATCAGGGCGGGATAGTGGCCTGGGTAGCGTTCTGGGCCCTTTATGGCCATGGCTTCTCTACCGAGAATCTGGCGAACATCGGCTCGTTCGGCATCGCCTATATGAGCGTCATCTTGCTGGAGCCACTGGTTGACCTCGGCGTACTGGCCGCTGCCAAGGCCCTGGCCCGATACAGCCGCGGCCCGATCTTCAACGTGCGCTTGCACCAGCCAGCCTGAACTCCCCGCCGCGAGCCTTAAACCGGCCGTGTCCTACAGGCACGGCCGGCAGGGCTCAGCTGTACTCCCGAGTCAAACAGTCGCTTTAAATACGCCTGCATCCGCAAGCAATTGCATCAGGTTTTCCGGCCATACCGTTTCACTCGTCGTCGATAGCTGCTGGGCTGACCGCCAGTGATGACCAGGCGGAACGACAAGCCAGGACGTGTGACTGGCTGCTAGCGGCCAGGAGCGGACGGTTGGTTGACTCCTTAGCCTTCTGAATAGCAGCATGCGGGCCTTCAACCGATGCAGGAATGCCGATGGCCCGTAGCGCTGATTTCTCCAGTGACGTGGCTAGCAGAGACGTCGCCCTCATCTTCCTGTGGAGTCGTAGCTTTCGGCCTTAAAAATGCTATGAACTCGTTGACCACTCAACGCGCGTTGCGCCGGACGGAAGTTTCAGCACCATGACCAGACTATTGGCCCATCTGTCAGCGTGGCGCGCCCGTCGCCGAGCAAAGCTTTACAACGATGCCGCTCCCGCCAATCAACCGATTGGCGAAATCGGATCGGAGGCACCGATTCGAAAGAGCTCCGAGGATCGCCTTAGGAGAGCTGATTTCGCGGACCGTATAGCCGGCGTACTCTCGGAGCTTAGTCCGCTCGAAGGCAGAGTGTTCGCAATCCGCGGCGGATGGGGCTTTGGCAAATCATCCCTAAAGAACCTAATCACTGAACGACTTGAAGTTAGAAACGATGACACGGCCTGGCTTGACTTCAATCCCTGGCAGTGGGGTGATAGCAGCGCAATATCTCGTGCGCTCTTCGGTCAAATCGCTGATCGACTGGGGGGCGAGCACTCCAAGGCGGAGCTCGCTCGTGCCGAAGCGCTGCGACGATACGGGAAGATCCTTACCGGAGTTAGCGCTCCCCTTAAAAAGGCCAGTGGTTCCAATCACATCATTTCGTCAGTACTGACGAGCGCTTCAGTACTCTTCGTCGCGTCAGCCATAGGCTTTGATCTTCCGACAGCTGCGAAAGTCGCGGCCGCTCTTGCCGCCCTTTCCGTTGGCACGTCCCTTCTCGGACGCACGCTGTTGCATCTCGGAAGGGACAGAAGTGAAGAGCCGCTCGACAAGGTACGCGAAGCACTGGACGCACGACTTCGCGAACTCCATCGTCCATTAATCGTTTTTGTTGACGATATTGACAGGCTCGAACCCGAGCAAATTCGGGTTCTCCTCCGGCAGGTAAAAGCAAACGCCAATTTACCCAATATCGTCTTTGTGCTGCTGTTCCAGCCCAGCATCATAGAACGAGCGCTTGATCCGGTCGCTGACGGCGATGGTCGCGCCTTCCTCGAAAAAATTGTGCAAGCCAACTTTGATCTGCCTGCCGTACCAGTGTCGGTCGTGCATCGCATTTTTTTGGAGGAGCTATCCCAGTTGGTAGGCCGCTATGCGACGGAGTCGAACGGTTTTTCGCAAACACGCTGGGGTAATGCCTTGATCGGGTGCATCCAACCCCGCCTACGCAACATGCGAGATGCTCGCAGATTGCTCTCGTCCATCGCTGTTCACGTGCCGCTACATGTATCCGGCGACGTTTTCGAAGTGAATATTGTGGACTTCTTAGTTCTGGAAGCTCTACGAGTCTTCGAGTCAGATCTACACGAGGCGCTGTTTAGAGAAAGGGCGCTGGTTCTCCAGGAAGGGCGTTTCCGCCGTGACGGCCGGCAGGATGCAGAAAAAGAGGCAGCCGAGCGATTTCTTGAGGTCGTGCCGGAGGCGCGTCGCGCCCTCGCCCGAGACACGATCAAAGAGCTTTTTCCGCCTCTCGAGTGGGCGTTCGGTGGCACAAACTATGGTGACGGTTTTCATCTCAATTGGCTGGCGGCAAAACGAGTTTGCTCGCCGCGCTACTTCCCACGGTACTTCGAACTTCAGACTGCACTCGGCGAGTTGTCGGAACGTCGCTTCACCGAATTCCTAGACGCGACTGCGACACATGACGGGCTGGCTGAGATGATCGCAGCGGTCGAAGCTGATGGGTTGTTATCCTCACTTGTTGCAAGATTCGATGAGTCCGTTGATCGCCTTCCTGTAGAGAACGCGGCCGTGTTACTGCCAGGAATGTTCAGCATTGCTCAGAAACTCGTAGGCCTGCGCGGTGGCGGCCTCAGCTCCCCGTGGATTTCCGCGTGGCGAGCGACTTCGTGGTACCTGAAGCGGATTCCGGCAGAGTTACGAGGTGGTCTAATAATTGAGGCGCTTCGCCAGACTCAAGCGCTATCGGTTGCTGCGATACTAATTCACCTGAGTGATCCCTCCGATCAAAAAGAAGGCAAGGCCGATACCTTTGATCCAGCGCTTGATCTCGAGACCGTCGAAGCGATGAAGGAGCTATGGTTGGAGTTGATAAGGGCGCGCGCTGCTGGCGGTCACGCTTTAATTGCTGAGCCGGATCTTGTGTCCCTACTTTACCAATGGAAGGATTATACGGGGTCCTTTGATGAGCCTCGTAACTGGCTGTTGGGCGCTATCAGCACCGACGAGGGCTTTGCAGGTATGGCAACTAGCATGATGAGCACTGGTACAAGCCATTCATGGGGTGATCGAGTCTCCACATTGCATAACTACTTCAACAGAAAAGCGATTGAGGACTTCATTGGTATCGACGTGGCCAAGGCTAGGTTCGACGCGATCAATCCCGCAGACTTCTCGGAACATGAATTGTCCTTGAGGACTTTGCATAATCATCTCGAGGTCTGGCTCGGAATAAAAGAAGGCGACCTTTTCGGCATATAGCGAGGCTATTGAACGGAAAAGAAGACAGATTTATTTCTCTACTCGGACTGTCCGCTCCTGGCCGCTTAGCGACCATAGTTCTGGCAAGCCACCCTTGTCCTCCCTCACGTGGAGGACAAGCCATGAACACCACTGCCACCTTCAGTCACCAGCCTTGGAACAAGGGAAAGCTAATCGGGCAGAAAGCCCCACTCCGGCTCAGCGATATATGGGCCATCAGAGTAAGGCTCCAGATCGCGGAGAGAACCCGGGATCTTGCTCTATTCGACTTGGCTATCGACAGCAAGCTGCGAGCCTGCGACTTAACCAAACTTCGTGTGCGGGACATAGCCCATGGAGAGCACGTTTCGCCGCGAGCCATCGTGATGCAGCAGAAAACTCAGCGACCAGTACAGTTTGAGATCACAGAGCAAACCCGGGCGGCTTTGGCGGCCTGGATACACCAGGCCCAGCTCCGTAACGAGGATTGCCTGTTTCCAAGCCGGTTGCGAGGCTCAGATCATCTCTCCACCAGGCAATACGCTCGAATCGTCAAAGCCTGGGTGACAGCTATTGGCCTTGATCCGGCAATGTACGGCACCCACACGCTGCGGCGTACGAAGGCATCCCTGATCTACCGTAGGACGAAGAACCTGAGGGCAGTCCAACTTCTGCTCGGCCATACGAAGCTTGAAAGTACCGTCCGATACCTGGGCATTGAGGTCGATGACGCCTTGGAAATGGCGGAACAGACCGAGGTCTGACCATGCACAGCGACGGTCGATGCCTGGCCGTCGCTATCCGGCCAGAAGCAGCCAGTGGGCGTCGAATTTCGAGTAGGCTATCTTCACCATCCGAACATCCGGCGCTCAGCAGACATTAAAGACATGACGCATAAGAATTTTCAGGCGATGCGTGAAGAGATTGACACCACGATCGTGGTGACGGTGCTGCATTGAGACCGGGGCTCTGCCATTTTTGGGCCAATCCTCCTTGCCCCTGGCAGCAGCCTCTCGGGCGACGCTTCATCCTGCATACATTACCTCTATATATACGATCTGCGCGGCGCTCGATTTAATCTCCCTTAAGGATGCTCTGAAGTAGCCCGATATTTCTGAGCAACGTCAGCCTCTGCCGATTTTGAAAGCGGTGAACCGATCAAAAACGCTCAGATCACCCGCTCATTTCAGTGCATTCAGCCGTCGCGAGCACCTCGCGGCAGCATTTTCCGCATTAAAGACGCGCCTCTCCTGCATTCAGCAAATGTCGGCGAGCCATCCAGAGGTTCGACAGAGCGAACAGCGTCACCAACTGCGCCGTGTTCTTTGCCAAGCCACGGAAGCGCGTCTTCACATAACCGAATTGGCGCTTGATTACCCGGAACGGGTGCTCGACCTTGGCGCGCACTTGGGCCTTGGCCTTCTCGATCTTGCGCTTGGCTTTGTATAGCGCGCTTCGCTTATCGAGCTTCTTGTAAGTGCTGCGGCGTGCCGCCACCTGCCAGATAACCTTCCGCCCTTCATGCTCCGGACGCTTTTCAACACCGGTATAGCCCGCATCAGTGCTCACCACGTTCTCGTCGCCGTGCAGCAGCTTATCGACCTGGGTGACGTCCGCCACATTGGCTGCCGTTCCCACCACGCTGTGCACCAGACCAGACTCAGCATCCACGCCGATATGCGCCTTCATGCCGAAGTAGTACTGGTTGCCTTTCTTGGTCTGGTGCATTTCCGGGTCGCGCTTGCCGTCCTGGTTCTTGGTCGAACTCGGCGCGTGGATCAGCGTAGCGTCGACGATGGTGCCCTGGCGCAGCGACAGACCGCGATCACCCAGGTAGCCGTTGATTACGCCGAGGATGCCAGCTGCCAGTTCATGTTTCTCCAGCAGGCGCCGGAAGTTGAGGATGGTGGTTTCATCGGGGATGCGCTCCAGACTCAACCCAGCGAACTGGCGCAGGATGGTGGTCTCGTACAGCGCTTCCTCCATCGCCGGATCGCTGTAGCCGAACCAGTTCTGCATCAGATGGACGCGCAGCATCGCCATCAGCGGATAGGCCGGGCGACCGCCGTCGCCCTTGGGGTAGTGCGGTTCGATGCAACCAAACCCTTCCACGGCACCACCTGATCCATCTCGATCAGGAACAACTCCTTGCGAGTCTGCTTGCGCTTGCCGCCGTACTCGGCGTCGGCGAAGGTCATCTGCTTCATCGGGAAACTCGGGCAACGGGATCGGCGTATTTCACCAGAAACGGGAAGTCTTCTTCAGGATTTCCCTTAACTGCGGTCTTCGATGCTTCAAGAGCCATTTTGGCGTAAAGATTAACTGTTCGAGGACATCAAAACTCTCTGCAGAAGAGCCGTTAGGGTCGACTTGATCAGCAGCGGCACCAGCTGCCCCCAGTTAGTTCGGGCTCTCCAGCTTCTTTGCTAACAAAAGGCCATCACGATAGAATCCAGTAAGCGCTCACTGGAATACTGTATATAAAAACAGCCCCAATGATTGGTCTACTTGGCCTCTGCGCTTATAGCGGTTTTTCTTATTGCTGGATGAGACTTGCCAGGGTGGCTGTATCTCACGCTCCTGGTGAAATTCACCTTGTCACGACAATAACGTGATGGGCGGAGGACGTGTTGAATAAGCTCGCTAATAATGCAACGAGATTACTCGAAGCCATTTCCTATCAATTGATAGTGACGCTGGAGTATTGCCATGCTCTGGCTAAAGGGCAAACCCTTTGGCTTGAATATTATGGCGACGTCACTGTAAGCGGCGAGGTTCAGGTTGAAGTAAAGGATTTTGTCGAAGACTTGACAGACGGCCACATTAATTTCTGGAATACACTGAAAAACTGGATGTCGCCCAGTTTTAAACAGGCTAAGTATTCTGAGTTGATCTTGTTGACTACACAGACATACGGTGCCGCTTCAAAGCTTCGTCACTGGAACCATTCGACGGTTCAGGAGAAGCTAGATTTTCTACAGGGTGTCCTTGAGCAAAGCGAGGCCAGGATTGCAGCCTCAGGGGATAAGCCGTCGCGGGCTGTCCAAGCTCAGCGGTTTGTGATGGCTGAAGAAAGAAGGGAGACACTGCTGGATGTTATCGAGAAAGTCCACATCCTTACCGATGAGCCTAATTTAGTCACGCGTGCTGAACACGTAAAAAGTGTGTACTGCAAGGGGGTGCATCCTGAGAAACATGACGATTATTTCCGGGCTATGATGGGGTTCTTGATTGATCCTGAAAAATCCAGGAATGGTTGGAAGGTTACCTATGAAGACTTTGACTTACAAATCGCCTCACTAAATTCGTTGTATGGTCGGCACTCTCGAAGATTTCCAGTCGTGGATAAGAGCCTATTCAAAGACAAGGTGGGCGACCCTTCATATTTAGATCGTCTGTTTGTAAAGAAGCTTCATGAAATTGAATATCCAACAAAAGTTCCTACGGCGATTTTGGAACACATGGTCGCTGTGTACACCATCAGTAGTGAGCTCCAAAGATTCAACCTAGAGAAGGATGATATTGATCGCTACAAAGAAGAACAGCTAAACCGTCATGTAAGCCTTAGGGCTGCGGCAATGAGGAGATGTAGCCGTGAGCCTAAAGAGTACTGGTGTGATGAGTCAAAGAGTTTCTTCGATCTTCGCTGCGGTGAAACCCCAGACAAAATACCCACCTTCGATGATACAAGCTTAGATTTCCGCAATGGCATCTGGCATATGCTTGCTGATGACGAAGATGAAGTGGATTCTGAAAAACTTCATTGGAGACTCTGGTAAATGGACGTTATGGGAATGAAGGTTCCAGCATCTGATCATATCCACACGCTGCATCGAAGCCCATTTATAATGGCTCCAATTATTCATGCCTTCTATAGCGAACTAAAACCAAGCCCAAATAATATTCTATTCAGCTACCTTATTCTTCCCCTTGTGCTTCATGAACCCACATCCGCTTATTTATACCGTTTGAGCACGCGTAGCAACTGGCGAACCATGATCTCGGATAAGACCAGGATATCAGGAGTGCATAAGAGAATCCAGACTCTGCGAGAGATCACTAACGTCACTATCATGAGCCTTGAGAGTGCTGGATATTTAGAGATTGACGAAAATTTGGCTGTAAAGCCGACCACCAAGAAATTTCCACAACTGCAGGGTGTGGAGAGAAAGATTGCATCGGCTCGAAAGCTTGCAGGGGTAGTGGAAGATAGAGAGCCACAGTATATATATAAGTCGCTAGGGATTGCTCAGTTATGAAGTGCTTCGTCAAGTCGGTTGGCGTCATTGATCACGACAATGAAATACACAAGGTAATATTCAAGCCAGGCTTGAACGTCATTACGGGAAAATCTTCGATGGGCAAAAGCGCCATCATTGAGATTTTTGACTTCTGCTTCGGCAATAGTGATAACACTATCCCCAAAGGGGTCATAACGCAGCGCTCAAAATATTACTTCACTATCCTGCAGTTTGAGAGCCAAACTGTCGTTCTGGCTCGTGACAGAATTAGTGACCGAGTCTTCATTAGTGAGGTTCCTGGCGCACTAGATGAAATCCTCACCAGGATGAATGAGCCTAAAAAGTTCTTCAGCCCTAATTTGTTTCTCCCTTTGCGTGACTTCAAGAAAGAACTAGGCCGGCATTTTGCGGTAACAATGACGGATATTGATGAGGATCAAAGTGGCAGGGCATTTGGCAAGAGCAAAAGCGCGACACCCTCTGTTCGTAGCTTTGTCTCTTTCATGTTGCAACACCAGAATCTTGTGGCTAACAAACATGCTCTTTTCTATCGTTTTGACGAGAAGGAAAAACGTGAGCAGGTTATTGATCACCTCAAGATATTCATGAATTTTGTGGATCAAGATTATTTCTGGTTGTCCCAGGAATACAATGCTCTTAAGGCAGACCAAAGGAAGCTTGAGGCACAGATACCTAAGAACAAAGATGCAAAAGACAAGTTCATCACGAGAGTAGATGAATTGCTTGCAGAGTATAAGTCTGCCGCAGGCACTCCTTTAACTGCGTTGACGGGATCGCAGATTGCAGCCAGCCTCAAGTCCTCGCTTGAGAAAATCAGTAATGCTAATGTTCGAATTGATAGCCAGGCAGACGATTATGCCGTACAGAAAAAAGAGCTAGAACAGCAGAGGTCAAGTCAAACTCTAGTGGTTCGTGAGCTTAACGATCAATTAAGCGCTGTCAGGTCTTCAATTAGTTTCACCGAGGACTTTGCAAAAAATATAAGCGAAATTCCTCTGCCGGAATATGCAGAGGTCAAAGAGGCGCACTGTCCATTTTGTGACTCACCTAGCCAGCATGTTGAACACGAAGCGAATAAGCTTACTGATGCCATTGACTGGATGAATAAAGAACTTAGAACCTCCTCCTATGCGCGCGAGAGCTTTCGTGAAGAGGAAGGGCGGATTCTATCCAAGTATAAAGAAGAAAAGGAGAAGCTATTAGGCATTCAGGCCAAGATTGCTCAGCTGGATAAGCAGGTACACGATCTTAAGAAGAAAAAGACAGTTGACGAGATTGCACTACGCGTCAAGCATCGAATTGAAATAATTATTGAGGATTACGCCAGTAGACCGAAACATGAAGTCGACGGCACTTTGCTGACCATTAAGAATAAGCTTCTGGAAATTAAGCCACGCTTAGACGCTTATGATGTGCCCAATAAGATGAATGATCTAAGCGGCCTGATTAACAGTGAAATGGCTCGCATAGGCGCCGGGTTCGACTTTGAGGAAGCTTACAAGCCGATCAACCTCAAGTTCGACTTGCACAACTTTGATCTATGGCATGAAAGCACTGAAATGGGGAGCGTATATCTGCGTTCAATGGGCAGCGGAGCGAACTGGCTGTATTCGCACTTAACCTTATTTCTAGCCCTCCATTCTGTATTTGCGTTGAAACATGAGGAGGGATGCAAAATACCCCCTATCCTTTTCCTCGATCAGCCAACACAGGTGTATTTCCCTGCAAAGATTGATCATGGCCAGGCATTTGACGCAAAAGCACTGGCCGCGCTCACGAATACGACGGCAAGAGTAGATGCAGATCTACAGTCGGTCACCAACATGTTCGACAAGCTCGTCGAGTTCTGCCAGCAAACAAAAGACGCGACTGGAATCATGCCGCAGATCATCGTGACCGATCACGCCGACGAACTGGAGCTGAATGGCGATGCTACGTTCGAGTCCTTCGTGCGTGCTACTTGGCGTACGCGCGGATTCATTGCCGACCGCATCGCAGGCGCTCCTGCAGAGCCCGTAGATGAAGAGGTTGTAGCGTCACAGGCTCAGGATTCTACTCAAGCTTCGACTGACGACTCCGGTGAAGATCTGGCTGGAGACCCTGCAGAAGATACGACCGGGAGCCCTGCGTAAGAGCCTGTTTGAGGAGACGCTGCCGAAGGCAGTTAGACTGTGTTGAATGGCTGTATGCAGTGGCCGCATTTCGCTGGACGCCTGGTCACCCCGCTCGGCTAACCCCGTTCCGGTAGACATCCCCGACCTATGCTTTGGTCCTGTGAGCGTTTATGACAGGCAGCTTCTGGCCGTAAGCCGCCGGTTAATCATCTGTCCCATCGACCCCGGCGGATCCGTCCAGCAGGATCAAAAGCGTCTAGCGACCTCGTCTGAGGCGACGCGACGCTCAGGTCCCACCAATGGCCTCACGAACGAAGCCCTCGTAGCTACGCAGCGGTCGTCCCAACATGGTTTGCAGCCGCTCCACCGCCCCTTCCGTGCCTAGCATGCCGTGCTTCTGGATGCCGGCCATCATCAAGCGCATGTCGTAGGCCATCCACGAGGGGCCGAACGAGGCCATCTGTGCTTCGAAAGCCGCCACGTCGTCGCCGCCGTAGGAGATTTCACGGCCCAGGGCGGCACTCCAGACCTGCGCCGCCGAGTGGCCGGTCAGCACGTTCGGGCCGACCAGTTCCAGCGTAACCCGCTCGAGCGCGCCGGGGGCGTTATCGCGCCGGGGGCGTTATCGCGCCGGAGCAGTTCCGCGACGGCAATGTCCGCGATGTCGCGCGTGTCGATCATCGAGACGCCCGCCGAGCCGATCGGCATCGGATAGACGCCGTAGTCCTGGATGGCCTGCTGAACCATGAATTCGTTCTGCATGAAGTAGGCCGGGCGCAAGATGGTCGCGGGGATGTCGAGGCTTTCGATCATGCGCTCGACGGTGTGCTTGCCGGTGAAGTGAGGCACATTTGTGTACCTGTCGGCATGGATCACCGAGAGGTAGACCACCCGCTCGATGCCCGCTTCCCGGGCGAGGTTGAGCGTGATGAGGGCCTGGGTCAGCTCATCGGGCGTGACGGCGTTCAGCAGGAACAGCGTTCGCACCGATGAAAGCGCGGCGCGTATGGAGGGCACGTCGGTCATGTCTGCGACCACGTCGGTGACACCTTGCGGAAAGGCCCGCTTACCTGATTGGCGAACGAGGGCCTTGACCTCGGCGCCGGCATTGGCGAGGCCCTGAACGATGAGTGAACCGATCGTGCCCGTGGCACCTGTAACAAGAATGCTCATGTGAAAGCTCCCGTGTTGGATGGAGGGTTAGCGCGAGAAATCCGCCACGACCTTGCCGGCTCGCGAGGCGATGCGATTGCGTTCGATGGCCAGAGGAATGTCGGCAAAGCCGACCACCTCGCTCACCCGCGATTTCAGTGCGCCACGTGCGACGTCGGAGGCCAGGGTTTCCAGAAGCGCGGCGTCCGGCTTGTTCATGAACCACAGGCCACGCCGCCCTGCCGGCGTACGGGCCAGGATGTCCGGTGACGAGGTACCGACGATGACGCCGTTCGGCGCCAGCACCTGCCATGAGCGATCGAGTACTTCACCCCCGACGTAGTCGAGCACCAGGTCGATATCCCGGACGACGTCCTCGAACCGTTGCGCCTGGTAGTCGATGACATGATCGGCCCCCAGGCTGCGGACATAGTCGAGATGAGCGGCGGCCGCCGTTGCGAACACTTCGGCGCCCGCCTGCCTGGCGAACTGCACGGCATAGCCGCCCAGGCCACCGGCCGCACCCTGGATCAGAATTCGCTGCCCCTGGCGGATCGGCCCCGCATGGTGGAGGCTCTGCCAAGCCGCCACGGTTGCCACCGGGAGCGCGGCAGCCTGGACGTCATCCAGCGCGTCCGGCGTGCGGGTCAGGTTCGCCTCGTTGACTGCGACGAGCTCGGCATAGGCGCCGAGCCCGCCCAAGGGACCCATGACGCGATCGCCGACACGAAAGTGGGAGGCTTCGCTGCCGACGGCCTCGACGACGCCTGCCAGCTCGATGCCCAGCACAGCCGGCAGTTGCAGCGGAAAGGCGTCTCGCACATAGCCCTCCCGGACTTTCCAGTCGAGGGCGTTCACGCCCGCGGCGCGGACCCGAACCAGGACCTGGCCTTGTGCCGCTTCTGGCTTGGCGATCTCGGCCACTTCGACGGCATCGACGCCGCCGTAGGTCCGGATCAGTACGGCGCGTTGGATGGTGCTCATGGGTGGTGCCTCTATCGGTCTGTGGGTGAACGGACGATAAGTCGTTGCAGCCATAAAACGCAGACCACAAACTGGAGATACCTCGTTCCAAAAATGGAACACCATGGATATCAACGCGCTGGTCGACTTCGCACTCGTGGCAACGAACGGAGGGTTGGGAAAGGCAAGCCGGGCGAGCGGCAGGTCGAAGGCGACCTTGTCGCGCCGCATCGCCGACCTCGAGGATCAACTCGGCGTGCGGCTGATCGAGCGCAGTGCCCGTGGGCTGAAGCTCACCGAAGCCGGCGAGCTGTTGATGGCTCGAACCGAAGGGCCGATGAACGAGGTGGCCGAAGCCATGACGGCGGCCCGAGAGGGCCTGTCCGTTCCACGCGGGCATCTGCGCGTGGCTTCCCCGGTACTGTTCGCGCAGCTCGCGATGGGGCGAATTGGCGCCGAGTTCTGCGCGGCCTACCCGGAGATCACGCTCGAGGTGGTGGCGGAGGACCGCGTGGTCGACCTCGTCGAAGAACGGTACGACGTCGCCATTCGGGTCAACCCGAGCCCAGACAGCGGCCTGGTCGGCCGCTGCTTCGCCAAGGACCGGATGGTGGTCGTAGCGGCGCCATCCACGCCTGCCCCGCCCCCCGGTGCGGTCAGGCAAGTTCCGGCCATCGTGTTCTCGAGCTTCCAGCCTACCCACTGGAACCTCGACGAAGGGCGCCTGGTGCTGGAACCTGTCCCGAGGCTGCGGTTTTCCTCATTCCTGACGATTCGCGACGCGGCTATTGCCGGCGGCGGCGCCGCCCTCATTCCGCAGTCCATCGCCTGGAACCCACTGGAGCGTGGCGAGCTGGTCCAGTGGGGAACGGTGTCGGGGGCGGACGCTTCGCTCTGGGTCCTGCACACCTCGAGGCGCCTCGCTGCGCCGAAGGTTCGGGCGTTCGTCGAATTCATGTGCGCCCGCTACCCGGACGCGTCGCTGGTGCTGACGGGATGATGTAAAGAGTCATGGTCGCTGCTGACCGATCGGCGTCATCGGTGAGTGACTACAGCGGATCGCTAGGACGTTAGGCCATGAAGCGCTCAAACCAATCCAGCATCGGCTTAGGGTTGTTCGGCAGGTAGTTGTATCCGTCGAAGCGCCGATGCGTGCCTTCGATCCAGATCAGTTCCTTCTTCTCAGCCGGAATGGCGTCGAAGATGGCCTGCACATCTGCCGGCGTCGTCAGCCTGTCCTCGCGTACTTGTAAGAGCAGGGTCGGGATATCGACCGCCGCCGCGTACTGCGGCATATCCATGTCCTTCAGGTCCATGCTGGTGACGCGGCGCAGTGCTTCCGCGACTTCGGGAAGCGCGTCAGGCATGCCCATGTGGCCCAGGAGGGTTCGATAGAACGAGCTCAGCGAGATAGGCTGTGGCGCGACGATCGCGCGAACCCCTTCGAAGTCGCCCGGGTGCTTCGTCATGCCCACCATCGTGGCGTTCATTCCACAGCATCGGCTGAGAAGGCCGATCTTCATGTCGCGCAGGTCGGATCGTGATCGAGCGTAACGCAGCGAACCGATCACATCGCGATACTCGCGAATGCCGTTTCCGATAGCACCACCACCGCCCGAGGCGCTATGTCCGAAGTTCCGCAGGTCGTACGCCAGGACGTTGTAGCCGGCATCGTGCAGATGCTTGTAGTCCGGCATGAAGTTGACTTCGATGTTATTGCCGCTCGCCGCCCATGCATCGCCATAGGGAGCGATGTGGCCGGGAAAGCCATAACGATTTGCCCAGATCGGATGGTTGGCGATGATCAGCTTGTCGCTATCGCCGGGGATGAACCAACCGTCGAGCCGGACACCATCGATCGCAGGGAAGTAGATGTCCGAGTATTCCAGGCCATCGTCTGCCGGATTCCGAATGATGGGCGATCGCAGGGGATTGACCATGGCCGAAACGAGCCCGGCGATCAGTTCGGCGCGAGACGGGGAAGCGTTCGAATGTTCATTCAGCTGGCTCATCTGTAAGTCTCCAGGGTGTGTGAGGTTGCCGGTCGTCGGCGATGCGAAAGGTGGGTCGATGCGTCGCCACTTTTACCGCTTGCCCTGCGCTTGCCGGGGCAGTGCTAGAATATGAAGGATTCTTCATGTTTGGCATTCGCATATGGCCAGAGCCAACCGTAACGCCCTGAACCCCAGAAAGACGCCTGCTCAAGGCCGGTCGAAGGTCACTGTCGATGCGATCTTCGAAGCAACCGTTCAGGTTTTGCTGGCAGATGGACTGCAGCGCCTGACCACCACTCGCGTGGCGGAACGAGCAGGCGTGTCGGTGGGAACGCTGTACCAGTACTACCCGAACAAGCAGTCGCTGCTCTTTGCGGTGCTCAAGCGACACCTTGAGCGCATAAGCCAGTCGATCGAAGCGGCCGCGCAGAGCTCACACAACAAACAGAAGGCGATCATGGTGCGTCAGGTCGTCAACGCCTTCCTGTCAGCGAAGATGGCCGATGCCGATGAAGCGAGAGCGCTGTATGCGGTAGCCAGCGAGCTGGACTCGCTTGAGCTGGTGGTTGAGGCCGCCAATCGCTGCAATGCAGCCCTTGCCAGTATGTTGGCGACTGCGCCTGACCAACGAATCCGTGATCCTGAAATGACCGCGCTCTATCTGTTTTCCGCAATGACCGGACCTACGCGGGCCATGCTGGAGGCTGGTGTCGATGGTGGGATGCTGGAAACACTGTCCGACCAACTTGAGCGACTATGTCTCGGTTACCTGGATCAGGTGGCAAAGGATCGTTAGCTCAGCTCTGACGGCGAGATGCATTCGCTACATGCTTTCTGCGAGCGGCGCTTTCGGCAATCCAGGTTTCAGGGCGCAGTGCTTCATGTTCCGTGTACTGAAGGATCGTTCGGTCGCGCGATCTCAACGCTCGTTCGCGAAGAGCGACGCCATGGCGCGCCCTCTGCGAGTACGGTTCGGCACCGCACCGGCCGTGAGGCACCAGGGCCCTGGAAACTAGCGATTGAGCAACGCTTGTATGGCCGGAATGATCGCAAACACCATCGCCAGCACGACGACCGGCACGATCACAAGATGGCGCTGCCATATCGGCCAGTCCCCGGCCGCTCCCTGCATCAGATAACTTAGCGCGGTCACAAGTGGATAGACAGCCGCGAACACCAAGAGGCAGAAGATTGATCGGGTAACGTGTCGCGAACGTAACATGAGTGTCTCCGTGGTTTCTGACAGGACGCCAGCGTCGTTAGTAATCTGCACTCGGACGTGCCCGGAAGCGGTCGAACCAGGCGTTGAGACGCGGATGGAAATTTCCGAACGGCAGATCGAATCTCTCGCGAGCGGTCTGAAAAATCGTGAACGTCGTAAAGTCCGCGATCGTCGGCTCGGCGCCGGCCAGGAAAGCGTTCTCCCCGATCTCCTTCTCCAGCACATCGAGAAGCTCCGTGACATAGCGATGCGTGCGATCCGCCGTTTCCGGGGACGGAGCCGGCTCCTTTGCCGGGAACGCATCGGTCCGGTTCCAGAGCCACAACTGACCGCGCGCAATCAGATCATTGCCAAGCCGCTCAAGCGACCGTACCCGCGCACGGGATAACGGGTCCGAGCCGATCATCGGGTTCGCGGGATAGAGTTCCTCCAGATACTCGACGATCGCCGCTGACTCTGTGATCGCAAGGCCTGAGTCGGTCACCAGGGTCGGGGCCCGGCCTGCGGGATTGATCTTCAGGTAACTGGCGGAGCGATGTTCGCCGTTCACATAATCGAGTTCGTAGCGCGGGACGTCGATGCCCTTTTCCGCCAGGTAAATGATGACGCGCCGAGGGTTCGTACCCTTCCGAAATTGATAGAGCAGCATTGTTCTAACCATCCCGCAGTTCGATGGTTACGAATCTATACTCTTGCGCAAAGCCCTGGAAGACAGCACATTTTTGTACTCCAGGCACACGGAGGGTACTCATGGTCAACACACTTCATGGTCGGAACTACGAGGAAACGGAGCTGGGACCGCGTCTGAAACCCTGCGCGCCCCACGACGTGCTATCGCGCATGGGCGACAAATGGACGATTCTCACGCTCTTGCTCCTCGCCATCGTTCCTGGTCACCGGCTACGGTTCTCCGCGATCAAGAACGGGATTGAAGGCATCACGCAGCGTATGTTGACGGTGACGCTCCGAAACCTGGAGCGGGATGGCTTTCTCGTCCGGCACTACTTCCCGGAAGTCCCGCCACGCGTTGAGTACGAGCTTACCGACATGGGTTCGAGCCTGCTGCCGGCCTTGGAGGGCTTCACCGGCTGGATAAGGGAGCACTGGCCCCTCATCGAAGAGGCACGCCGCACTTTCGATGAAGAACACCATCGTCGGACGGGAGGGAAATAATCGCCCCCGCCCTGCGCCTCACGCTCGGCAGCGCCGCGTTCGACAACATCCACACGGCATTGAGCACACGGCTGCAAACGCTGGAGGCCTACCGGCACGAGGCGTTCCAGGCCGACAAGCCCTCGGCCTGAACCACGAGCAACGCAGGCCCGTAACCGGGGCCTGCCGAGAGATCGTTTCGCACTCACCAGCGCGTGCAGCAGGTGGAGCCAGGAAAACCGGCGTTCCACGCCTTGAGTGCCGGGCCCACCGTCTGGGAGCGGGTCCGGTAGCGGATCGGGCGAGCGTTCCTTGTGCGATCCAGCGCGGTTATCTAACGTGGCCAGCACCGATTCGATAGCTGCAGCGCCCCGAGGATCGATCATGATCGTCCCTTTCGAAATGCCCTACGACGCGGAGCAGGTCGCCGACCTTCGTGCCCGCCTGGCCCGGACGCGCTGGACCGACTCGGTCGTCGACGACTGGCGCATGGGCACCGAGCGGGGTTTTCTCCGCCAGCTGGTGGCGTTCTGGGGCGACCAGTACGACTGGGCGCAACGCCGCGAGCAGTTGAATCGACTGCCGCACTTCCGTGCCACGGTCGATGGCCATGGGCTGCACTTCCTGCATTTTCGCAGCGACGCCAGCCACGCCATTCCACTGCTGCTGATGAATGGCTGGCCGTCCAGCTTCGTCGAGTTCCAGCGTCTCGCACCGCTCCTGACCCAGGGCTCGCCGGCGTTCGAGGTGGTCATTCCGACGATGCCCGGGTTCGGCTATTCGGACATACCGGAGGTGCCTTACGGAGCCGAGCCCGTGGACCTGTATCCCCGCCTCATGTCCCTGCTGGGCCACCGGCAGTTCATGGTGGCCGGAACCGACATCGGCTCCGGCCTCGCGACCCGGATCGCCCTGCACCACCCGGACCGTGTCATCGCGGCGCATGTATCCGCCGTCGCCCCCAAACCCCTGGCGAAGGACAGCCCGCCGCAAACGCCCGCGGAAGTCGACTACGAGCATCGGCTACAGGCCTGGAGCCGGGAGGAAGGGGGATACCAGGCGATGCAGAGCTCGCGGCCCCAGACGCTGGCCTTCGGTCTGGCCGATAGCCCGGTCGGGCTGGCGTCGTGGATCGTCGAAAAATTTCGCGCCTGGACCGACTGCGACGGCGACCTGCTCTCGGTCTGGCCGCTCGAAACGCTGCTGGACACGCTGATGATCTACTGGACCACCAACACCATCGGCTCTTCCATCCGCTACTACTACGACGCCACCCGGTTGCGCCCGCCCCTCGCGGCCGACGACTTCGTCCGCGCGCCGACGGCGGTCGCCATGTGGCCGCACGATCTCGCCCTGGCGCCGCGGGAACTGGCCGAAAGGCTCTACAACGTACGGCACTACACCGTCTTTCCCCGTGGTGGACACTTCCCCGCCTGGGAAGCGCCGGACCTCTATGCAGAAGACCTGCGAAAGATCGCGCTGACCGCCGCCCCGTGAGGTCGCATCGCTGATCCCCGTTCCCGCCTGCGTGGGGCCTGAACCTCCCTTGGCGCTGCAGCCGAAAACGCAGCACCGCTCGACGAAGCCTTCAATCCCTGCGCCCCACTCCACGCCTTCATGCCCAATGCCGGCGCCCGTCCCGCTCGCCCGCGCTCAAGCGGAAGGAGGTCATAGCGAAATATTCTATGCGCGGCGCATGTAAATATTAGCCGTCTAGATATATGCTTTACGCATACATCAACAGCGGAGATTACCCATGCATGCCCTCGCCAACGTCCAAGCCATTCCCGACACCGCCCTACCGAAGCTCGCCAAGGTCAGCCGAACGATCGCGCTCACCGGTGCGGTGCTGCCCCTGCTCCTGATCGGGCTTCTGAAATTCACGCCCATAGAAGTCGCGGCGCTGAAACCGCTGATCAGCGGCACGCCCTGGCTGGCCTGGCTTTATCCGGTGCTTGGCGAGGCCGGAGCCTCCTACCTGCTGGGTGTCGTGGAGATATTCACGGCGCTGCTTCTCATCGCTTCGCCATGGTCCGCCCGCGCAGCCGTTGCGGGTGGTCTTCTGGCAGCGCTGATCTTCCTGACGACCGTTTCGACCATGCTCGTACTGCCGATATGGGAAGAAGCCTCGGGCGGTTTCCCCTGGCTCAACTTCCTCGGAACCTTCCTGCTCAAAGACGTCGCGCTGCTGGGCGTGAGCCTGGTGATTCTCACGGAAGGGCTTCAGCGGCTGCGCGAACCCGCCCTCCAAACCCAGGGGAGCTGAAGCCATGCATTACGCCGAATACAAGCAGCACGACCCTTCGCTGGTACATGAAATGGTCAGGACCTTTCCCTTCGCGACGATTCTGGTGAACGGCAGCAACGGGCCACTCGTGGCCCAGGCGCCCCTCACGCCGCGTTCCGGCGAGGGCCCCGCGGGAGCGGTCGAGTTTCACCTCGCGCTGGCCAATCCGATTACCGGGTCACTCGTACCCGATGCTCCGGCAACCCTCCTGGTGCAGGGCCCGGGGGCCGCCGTCTCGCCCAGCTGGTACACCGCGAGCTTCGCGGGGCCGACGCCGGACCGGAGCAAGACGGCGCCGACCTACAACTACCTGAGCATGGTCATCCGCGGGCGCCTGAGCCTGATGGACGACCATGCGCTGCAGGACCAGATAAAGGATCTGGTGCTCGCGAACGAGCCCGCCGATGGCTGGCGGATCGAAGAGCTCGCCCCACACCTCTGGGCAGGCTGGCGCAAGGCGATTCGAGGCTACCGGCTGGAAGTCACCGAATTCGACCTGACCGCCAAGCTCAGCCAGGGCGACTCGCCTGGAGACAAGCCGGGCGTGGTCCAGGGGCTACGCCGGCGAGCGCTGCAGGACGACGCGACGATGGCCCGACTGGTCGAGGGCTACGACGGCAGCGCCGCATCGCTTCATGCGCTGTTGAACGATTTGAGGGTGCGGTAGCGGGCGGTCGGTAATTTCGTCCGCACGCTGCGACTGGTGATTGCGGGGGGTCTTCGCGGTCAAGACCGCTCCCATAAGAGCATCCCGCGCCCCATACCAGTTCGTAGGGTGGATCACGCTTCACCGATCCACCCTTTCGACGGGACGGTGGATGGAAAGAGCGCCATCCATCCCTACGCAACTGTGACAACGCGGGAAATGCATCAAGGTCGCCCTGGTGGCTTGCGTGCATATGCTCTTGATCAGGCTGAACGCGATGCTGCGCGACAACACTCCGTGGAGGACTGAACCAGTTAACAAGGCAGTCGCTCCCACGAGGCCCTGTGGGAGCGGTCTTGACCGCGAAGGGCCAGGGCACACAAGGCCCACGGGTTGCACTGTCGGCATGAGGCGACAACCCAAGCCTAACCCTCGTCGGAGCGGTCCTGGTCGCGAACGGCGTGCCGGGTCTCTGCGGGTGGGCATTCACCGGCGCCCTCTTCCAGCGCCGCTCCGACCGGGCAATTGGTGCAGACGCCCGGGTCGCACAGCCGGCACACCGAATAGGCCTGGTCCAGGTCCCGCACCAGGCCGCGAAGGAGCTTCTCGGTGAGCAGTCCGAGCGTTTCCAGCTCGATGGGGCTCAAGGTCTCCAAAGCATGGGCGATGTGGTCCTGACGCACCGCCAGGACGGCCTCGCAGTTCGCCCTCCCGGCTTCGGTCAGATGGAGCGCGACGGCACGTCGATCCGTTGCGGACGGCCTCCGCTCGACCACCCCCTCCGCGACGAGCCGGTCGACCAGCCGTACCGCGCCGGGATGGGACAGCCGCAAGGCCCGCCGCAAGCGCTCGATCGTCATGCCGGGCTCATGGCCCAGCAGGGCGATCGCAGCCGCGGCGGGGCCGGCTTCGGGCGCCTGGTTCTGGGTGCTCTGGAGCACGCCATCGGACAATGCGAGCGCCAGGGCGCCCACCATGTTTTCGATTTTCAGGTTTCTCATTGCGCAACTGTATGCTTCGAACATAGAAATGCAAAGAGATTTCCCGAGTAAACGGCCTTGGCGCCGGACAATCGGCCAGGCGAAGCAACCTCGGATGGCGCCCCGCGCTTTCACGCGGGAGCAGAAGTCCTAAGCGAGCCGTACCAACCGAATCCGACATGAGCCCTGCGCTACCCCACCCGCACCGCCCGGGCGGGCAAAAGCAGGAGGATTGCCAGCCCGCCGGCCAGCATCAGCACCGCGATGGTGAAGATGCCGTTGTCGAGGTTGCCGGTCAGGTCCTTGATGAAGCCGAGCAGCGACGGACTGACGAAGCCGCCGAATACGCCTATCGAACTCACCAGCCCGATGCCCACCGCCGCGTTGGCCTTGCCCAGGTAGGTGGAAGGGATCGCCCAGTAGGCGATACCGGCGCCGAACTGGAAGAAGGCCACGAAACTCAGCACCACCAGGCTTGCCAGAAGCGAGTCGGTGAGGAACGGCGTGCTGGCCAGCCCGACCGCGCCGATGATCAGGGACCCGCCCACATGCCAGCGTCGCTCCCTGCGGCGATCCGAACTGGCGGACACCAGAATCACGCCGAGCGCCGCGAAGACGTACGGGATGGCCGAATACAGGCCGATCGCCCCCACGTCGGTGACCCCAAGCCCCCTGACCATGGTCGGCAGCCAGAAGGTGAAGGTGTAGTTGGCACAGGCCGTGGTGAAGTAGATGAACGCGAGCAGCCACACCCGGATGTCCAGCGCGGCCACGAGAAGCTTGCCCATGATGCGGTCGTGGCCGCCTGCCGCGCCGCCGTTGTCGTGCTGCATCACGGCTTCGACGACCTTCTTCTCCTGTGGCGTGAGCCACTTCGCCTTGGCGGGCGTATCGGCCAGGCAGAAAAAGCACACCACGCCCAGCACGGAGGCCGGCAACCCTTCGACGAGGAACATCCATTGCCAGCCGCTGAGCCCGGCCAGGCCGTCCATGTGCGCAATGATCCAGCCTGAAACGGGGCCACCGATGATCCCCGCCAGGGGGATGGCCAGCATGAACTGCCCCGTCACCTTGCCGCGGCGCGTCGTGGGGTACCAGTAGGTGAGGTAGAGGATGATGCCGGGGAAGAAACCGGCCTCGCAGATGCCGAGCAGCAGCCGCACCGCGTAGAACTGCTCGGGTGTGGTCACGAACATGGTGGAGGCGGAGACCAGGCCCCAGAGCACCATGATGCGCAGCAGGGTAACGCGCACGCCGACCTTTTCCAGCCAGAGGTTGCTCGGCACCTCGAAGAGCAGGTAGGTGATGAAGAAAAGCCCTGCGCCCAATCCATAGACCGCCTCCGAGAAGCCCAGGTCCGCGCTCATCTGCAGCTTGGCGTAGCCGACGTTGATACGGTCCAGAAACGCCATGAAGTACGCCAGAAACAGAAGCGGGATGAGTCTCCAGGTGATCTTCCGGTAGATGGCATCCTCGATGGCTTTTTCACGCGGAACTGCCACGCCGTCCTGCGGCGCGGTGGCGATATCGTGGCTCATGTTCACCTCTTTTATTGTTCTTCTGGATGTTCAAACGGGCCGGACGGCAAGGCTCCGGCGAGCGGCCGTCCGGCTGGGCGGCACGCGTCCGGCGCTAGAGATTGATCTGGTTCCTGCCCTTGAGGCCGAGGATCTGGCGCGCTTCATCGGGCGTCGCGACGTCGAGGGAAAGCTCCTCCAGGATGCGCCGGATCTTCCGGACCTGGTCGGCGTTGCTGGCAGCCTTGGTCCCCTTGGCCAGGTAGATGCTGTCCTCGAGCCCTACCCGGACATGCCCGCCCATGATGGCGCCCACCGTGAGCAGCGACATCTGGTGCCGGCCCGCCCCGAGGATCGAGAACTCGTAGCTGGAACGCCCGAACAGACGATCGGCGACGGTCCGCATCATGGCGAGGTTTTCAGGATCGGGGCCCATTCCGCCCAGGATTCCGTAGATCGACTGGATGAAGAACGGCGGCTTGATCAGCCCCTCGTCGACGAAATACGCCAGGTTGTAGAGGTGGCCGACGTCATAGCACTCGAGTTCGAACTTGGTCCCGGACTCGCCGAGCTCGCGCATGATGTGCTGGATGTCCTTGAAGGTGTTGCGGAAGATCAGGTCTTCCATGCCTTCGACGTAGGGCTTTTCCCATTCGTGCTTCCAGTTCCGGATCTTCCTCGCGACCGGATGGATGGAGAAGTTCATCGAGCCCATGTTCAGCGAGCACATCTCCGGGCGCAGCTTGAGCGGATAGGCCAGCCGCTCTTCGAGCGTCATGCGCGTGCTGCCGCCGGTGGTGATGTTCACCACCGCGTCGGTGCGCCTGGCGATCTCGGGCACGAACTGGTCGAACAGCGCAGTGTCCGGCGAAGGTCTTCCGTCCCGCGGGTCCCGGGCGTGCAGATGGACGATCGCCGCGCCGGCCTCCACGGCCTCGATCGCCTGGGTGGCGATCTGCTCGGGCGTGATCGGCAGGTGCTCGGACATGGTGGGCGTATGCATCGCCCCGGTGACGGCACAGGTGATGATGACTTTGCGATTGTTGTTGTTCATGGGCAGGTTCTCGACAGGCGTCAGTCCGTTCGGGACCGAAGGGTGGTGATCAGGCGCATGGCCAGCTCGTTGCGCACGCCTTGCGCCTGTTCGGCGGTCCAGCTGCGCAGTCCGCGTCCGCTGTTCATCCCCATGTGCCCCTGCTCGAGCAGGGTGTTCACCAGCGGATTGGGCGAGGTGTCGTTGCACAGGTGCGGGAAGATCACCTGATGCACCTGCTGGGTCAGCGGAAGTCCCACCAGGTCGGCATTCTCCATCGGCCCGAGGAAAGGCAGGCGCATGCCGAAGCTCTGCTTGACCACGACGTCGATGGTCTCGGCGCTGCAGACGTTTTCCGAAAGCAGGTGCAAGGCCTCTCGCCACATGGCGTGCTGGAGCCTGTTGCCGATGAAGCCGGGAACGTCGCGCAGGACCTTCACGGGGGATTTACCCAGGCTCAGGATGAGCTCGAAGGTGTCGTCGAAGACGGCTGAAGAAGTGAACTCGGCGCGAATGACCTCCACCAGCGGCACCAGATGCGGCGGGTTCCACCAGTGCGTGCCCAGCAGGCGCGCGCGCGCCTGTTCGCTCAGCGTGGCACCGATGGCGGTAATGGGGATGACCGAGGTGTTGCTGGCGAGGATGGCGTGTTCCGGGGCCAGCTGGGAGAGCGTTTCGAACAGTGCCTGCTTGAGTTCGAGCCGCTCCGGGATCGCCTCGATGACGATATCGGCCGCGGCCGCTGCCTCGGGCAGCGCGGGACAGAGGAGGATGTCGTCGAGTATTCCGGCGGGCTCCACGCCCATCTGCGCCAGGTTGTGGGCGATTCGTGACGGCGCCTGCTCGAGGACCTTCGCGTCGGGATCGTGGAGGGAAACCCGGTGCCCGGCCTGCGCGAACACCTGCGCTATGCCATGGCCCATCAAGCCTGCGCCAACGATGCAGGCATGAAGTCGTTTGCTCATAGTGGCTCCGTCTTATACGGCCGAAACGGCCTTCTTGTCGGAACCATGCTACGAGCGTAGGGTGCATCCAGTAAGGTTACAACCGGACACAGCCAGGTCTTTTTCGGACATCAGCGGATACTTTTCATGCCCGTCAGTCATCCCGTCCTCCTGAATCAGCGGCTCTTCGCCCCCTACAAGATCGCCGTCCTGGTCGAGACGGTCGCCGAGCAGGGCATCGCGCCCCAGGCGGTGCTGGCCGGGCTGGACCTGAGCGAGGAAAGCCTGGCGGACCCGAGCACCCTCGTCTCGATCCGCCAGTACATCGACGCCTGCGAGAACGTGATCGCGGCGGGCGCGGAGCCCTCGACGCCCTTCAGGGTGGGCGCGCGGCTCCACCTGTCCGCCTACGGGATGTACGGGTACGCCCTGCTCTGCTGCCCGACGATGAGGGACTACTTCGATTTCGCCGTGAAGTACCACGCCCTGGCGACCCCGACGCTGCACATCAGCTGGCGGGAAACCGAACAGGCCGCCATCTGGGAGTTCACCGATATCCACAAGAACGCGATGGGAGCCGAGGTTCGGAGATTCCTCATCCGCCAGCAGATGGCGCAACACGTCACCCACGTGCGCGACGTGGTCGGCGCCAATGCCCTGCCGCTGCAGGCGTTGATCTCCTTCCCGGCCGACGGTCTCGAACGGGTCCACGAGCAGTACCTGGGCTGCCCCTGCCTGTTCGACCAGCCGGTGGACGAACTGCACTACCCCCACGCACTGCTGGACGAGGCCCCACAGCTCGCCAACCGCCTGACCGTCAGCATCCTGCGCGACACCTGCGATCGCCTGATCGGCGAAGCGAAGACCTCATCGGGCGTTGCCGGCGAGGTCTACCAGATCCTGATGATGACCCCGAATCAATTCCCCGGCATGGAGGCGGTGGCCGACCAGCTCAGGATCACCACCCGCACGCTGCGGCGCAAACTGGTCGCGGAGCAGACCAGCTACGGCTCTATCCTGGACGACGTGCGCTGCAGCCTGGCCACTGAATACCTGCGCACGACCCGCATGAGCACCGAGGACATCGCGGCCAAGCTGGGCTTCAGCGACAACACCAATTTCCGCCGCGCCTTCAAGCGCTGGACCGGAAAGTCGCCGCGCCAGGTGCGCGACGAATCCAGATAACCGCGTCGCTGTCCGTTTTTGATCCGCACGCTTTCCGTTTCGGACCTCGTTTCGCTGCCAGCCCGTTCGTACCATGGGCTCAGGGCCTGCGGACATGCCTGCAAGGCCCCTCCAACAACAAGAGAGAGTCAGATCCATGCCTATGCCCGTACGTCGCATCGTGACCCACAACAACGCCCAGGGCCGCTCACAGGTCCTGACCGACGCCATCGCCGACAACTGCACCGGCACGCTCACGGAACTCTGGACGACGGGCAGCGAGCCCCACGACCACGACACGACGATCGACCACGGCGCCACCTCGCCGTCGCTGCTGCCTCCCGCTGGCGGCACCGTGTTCCGCTACTTCGAGATCCCACCCGCGTCGCAGAGCGCGCACCTGAGCACGGAGGAACGGGCGAAGAACTGGGCCGACCTCTTCCAGCGCATGAATGCTCCCCATATCCAGCCGGACATCAGCCGCGACCCGGGCATGCACAAGAGCGATACCACCGACTACATCATCCTGCTCAAGGGCTCGATCACCCTGGTGCTCGACGAGGGCGAAGTCGAACTCAAGCCACTCGACGTGGTGGTTCAGCGGGGGACCAACCATTCCTGGGTCAACCGCGGCTCGGAGAACGCGCTGCTCATGGGCGTACTGGTCGACGCCCGCACCGGCGCCTAGCT
>NZ_QLAE01000031.1 GCF_005876855.1 Stutzerimonas nosocomialis
CGCCCGCCCCGCTCAAGGTGGCGCCTCGCGACGAATACATGGCGGCCTTCAGCGACGTGCAGGCACCGGACTTCGGCATCGCCCCCGTCGGCGCCGACCTGCAGGACAGCAAGCCGGACGCCTCGCCGCCGGCCGTGGACCTCTCCCAGTTCAGCCTGGCGCCGGTCGGCAGCGACATGGGCGAGAAGCCCCGCGCCGCTGCCGGCCCCGTCCCGGACACCTCCCACTTGAAGCTGCAGTAACCCGCCTCCCCGGGCCGCCCGACGAACTCCGAAGGGCTGCCCGCGCTCCAAAGCCTCAAGCCCCCAAAGCCTGCAGGCCTCAATGGACCTCGTCATCGCCCGCCCGGAAGGGCTCTATTGCCCGCCCGGCGACTTCTACATCGACCCCTGGCGGCCGGTGGAACGCGCCGTCATCACCCACGCCCACGGGGATCACGCGCGCTGGGGCATGACCCACTACCTGGCCGCCGCGCCCGGCGAAGGCATCCTGCGTTCGCGCATCGGCGCGGACATGCCGCTGCAGACCCTGCCCTACGGCGAGACGCTCGATCACCACGGCGTGAAGCTCAGCTTCCACCCGGCCGGCCACGTGCTCGGCTCGGCGCAGGTACGGCTCGAACACAAGGGCGAGGTGTGGGTCGCCTCGGGTGACTATAAGGTCGAGCCGGACGGCACCTGCACACCGTTCGAGCCGGTGCGCTGCCACACCTTCATCACCGAATCCACCTTTGGCCTGCCGATCTACCGCTGGCCGGCCCAGGCCGAGGTGTTCAGCGACATCAACGACTGGTGGCGGGCCAACGCCGCGACCGGCCGCACCAGCGTGCTGTTCTGCTATGCCTTCGGCAAGGCGCAGCGAATCCTCCACGGGCTCGACGAAAGCATCGGCGATGTGGTGGCGCACGGCGCGGTGGAGCCGCTCAACAGGGTCTATCGCGAGGCCGGCGTCTACCTGCCGCCGACGCTGTACGCCGGCGACCTGAAAAAGACCGACCCGCGCCTGCGCCGCGCCCTGGTGCTCGCCCCGCCCTCGGCCGGCGGCAGCACCTGGATGCGCCGCTTCGGCGACTACTCCGACGCCTTCGCCAGCGGCTGGATGATGCTGCGCGGCACCCGCCGGCGGCGCGGGGTCGATCGCGGCTTCGTGCTGTCCGATCACGCCGACTGGCCAGGCCTGCTCTGGGCGATCGAGCAGACCGGCGCGCAGCGCGTGATGGTCACCCACGGCTCGGTCGCGGTGCTGGTGCGCTACCTGCGCGAACAGGGGCTCGATGCCCAGGCCTTCGAGACCGAATACGGCGAAGAGGACGACACCGACACGCAGGAAGGCGCCGCATGACCGACCGCACCCACAGGGGGCAGCCCCGCCGATGAAGGCCTTCGCCGAACTCTACACGCGGCTGGACGCCACCACCTCGAGCAACGCCAAGCTCGCCGCCATGCGCGCCTACTTCGCCCAGGTGCCGGCCGAGGACGCGGCCTGGGCGGTGTACTTCCTGGCCGGCGGCCGACCGCGCCAGCTGGTCCCCACCCGGGTGCTGCGCGAAACCGCGATACGCGTCGCCGGCATCCCCGAATGGCTGTTCGAGGAGAGCTACCAGGCGGTCGGCGACCTGGCCGAAACGGTCTCCCTGCTGCTGCCCAGCTCGACCCACAGCGCCGACGAGGGCCTGGCCAGCTGGATGCAGGACAAACTCCTGCCGCTGCGCGGATTGCCGCCCGAAGAGCTCGCCGCCCGCCTGCCGGTCCTCTGGCAACAGCTCGACCAGCGCAGCCTGATGACCTGCCTGAAGCTGATCACCGGCGCCTTCCGGGTCGGCGTCTCGCGCCTGCTGGTGACCCGCGCGCTGGCGGCCCTGGCCGACATCGATCCCAAGCGCGTCGCCCAGCGCCTGGTGGGCTACACCGACCTGTCCCATCGCCCGACCGCCGAAGGCTTCCGGGCGTTGATCGCCGCCGAGTCGGACGACGAGCACGCCCAGCGCGGCGGCCAGCCCTACCCGTTCTTTCTCGCCCACCCGTTGCAAGCCCCGGTGGAAGCGTTCGACACCCTGCTGGGCCCGCCGGAGGGCTGGCAGATCGAATGGAAGTGGGACGGCATCCGTGCCCAGCTGGTCAAGCGCGATGGCCAGCTGTGGGTCTGGTCGCGCGGCGAGGAGCTGGTCAGCGAGCGCTTCCCGGAACTCTGCGCGCTGGCCGGATGCCTGCCGGACGGCAGCGTGATCGACGGCGAAATCGTCGTCTGGAAACATCCTCCGCAGCCGGCCGAGCGCCAGGCCAGCCTCGACGACGAGGCCGATCTGGCGCGACAGAGCGCGCCCAAGCAGGCCGAAGCCCTTTGCCGAGGCGACGAGGCGGCCGTCGATGCGCTGCCGCGCGAGTTCGGCATCCAGCCGTTCGCCCTGCTGCAGCAACGCATCGGCCGCAAGACGCTCAACGCCAGGGTGCTGGAACAGGCGCCGGTGGCCCTGCTGGCCTACGACCTGCTCGAGTGGCAGGGAGAGGACTGGCGCCAACGGCCACAGCACGCGCGGCGCCAGCAGCTCGAAGCGGTGGTACGCGACTGCCCCAACCCGGTGCTGATGGTCTCGCCGCTGCTGCACGGCGACCGCTGGGAGGATCTCGCGCGCCAGCGCGAAGCCTCCCGCGAGCTGGGCGTCGAGGGCATGATGATCAAGGCGCGCGAGGCCCACTACGGCGTCGGGCGGACCAAGGATGTCGGCGTCTGGTGGAAATGGAAGATCGACCCCTACTCCGTCGACGCCGTGCTGATCTATGCGCAGCGGGGCCACGGCCGGCGCGCCAGCCTCTACACCGATTTCACCTTCGCCGTCTGGGACGGCGCGCCGGGCGATCCGGAGCGCAGGCTGGTGCCCTTCGCCAAGGCCTACTCGGGCCTGACCGACGAAGAAATGCGCCGCGTCGACGCCATCGTGCGCAAGACCACCGTGGAAAAGTTCGGCCCGGTACGCAGCGTCACGCCGACACTGGTCTTCGAACTCGGCTTCGAAGGCATCGCCGCCAGCAGCCGCCACAAGAGCGGCATCGCGGTGCGCTTCCCGCGCATGCTGCGCTGGCGCCACGACAAGCCAGTGGACGAAGCCGACACGCTGGAAACCCTACGGGCATTGTTGCCATGAAGCTGGGCGCAGGTGTTCGACCCCATTCGCGGTCAAGACCGATCCCACACAAGCCCTCGGCGCAGTCCGGGGATTCCTGGTCGAGCCCACACAGGCTCCCCGCCATTCCTGTGGGAGCGGTCTTGACCGCGAACAGGCCGGCCCCGGTCCTGGAGAGGTGTCGGTGACCCTGGGCGAAGACTGGTTCGCCGGCAAGGGCTGGCAGCCCTTCCCCTTCCAGCGCGAGGTCTGGGCGGCGATCGGCGCCGGCGAGTCGGGGCTGCTGCATGCCACCACCGGCGCCGGCAAGACCTACGCGGTCTGGCTCGGCGCGCTGACCCGCTTCGCCGAGCACGCGCGGCCCGCGGCGAGAGGCTCGCAGCCCGCGCCCCTGACCGTCCTCTGGATCACCCCCATGCGTGCCCTGGCGGCCGACACCGCGCGGGCGCTGCAGGCGCCGCTGGATGAGCTTGGGCTGGGCTGGAGCGTCGGGCTGCGCACCGGCGACACGTCCAGCAGCGAGCGCGCCAGGCAGGGACGCCGGCTGCCCTCGGCGCTGGTCACCACGCCGGAAAGCCTGACGCTGCTGCTCACCCGCGCAGACGCCCGCCAGGCCTTCGCCCAGGTCGGCATGGTGATCGTCGACGAGTGGCACGAGCTGCTCGGCAACAAGCGCGGCGTGCAGCTGCAACTGGCGCTTGCCCGGCTGCGCCTGTGGCATCCGCCGCTGATGGTGTGGGGGCTGTCGGCCACCCTGGGCAATCAGCCCCATGCCCTGGACGTACTGCTGCCCGACGGCCAAGGCCGCCTGGTGCAGGGCCGGGTCGCCAAGGACCTGAAGATCGACACCCTGCTGCCGCCCGCCGTCGAGCGCTTCCCCTGGGCCGGCCATCTCGGCCTGCGCATGCTCAGGCAGGTGGTCGCCGAAATCGATGCCGCCGCCACCTCGCTGGTCTTCACCAATACCCGCTCGCAATCGGAGCTCTGGTACCAGGCGTTGCTGGACGAGCGTCCGGACTGGGCCGGGCTGGTCGCCCTGCACCACGGCTCGCTGTCGCGGGAAGTGCGCGACTGGGTGGAGCTGGGCCTGAAACAGGGCGCGCTGAAGGCCGTGGTGTGCACCTCCAGCCTCGATCTGGGCGTGGACTTCCTGCCGGTCGAGCGTGTCCTGCAGATCGGCTCGCCCAAAGGCATCGCGCGGCTGCTGCAACGGGCCGGGCGTTCCGGGCATGCGCCGGGGCGCGTCTCGCGCATCACCCTGGTGCCGACCAACAGCCTGGAGCTGGTGGAGGCCGCCGCCGCTCAGGACGCGGTGGCCGAGCGCCGGATCGAAGGCCGCGAGGCGCCGGACAAGCCGCTCGACGTGCTCGTCCAGCACCTGGTCAGCATGGCCCTTGGCGGCGGTTTCAGGCCTGACGAGCTGCTCGCCGAAGTGCGCACCGCCTGGTCGTACCGCACCCTGTCCGACGCCGAGTGGGCGTGGGCACTGGCCTTCGTGCGACACGGCGGCCATTCGCTCACCGCCTACCCCGACTACCAGCGGGTCGAGCCCGACGAGCACGGCGTCTGGAAGGTGCCGAGCCGGCGCGTCGCGCTGCGCCACCGGATGAGCATCGGCACCATCGTCAGCGACTCCAGCCTGCACGTGAAGTACTGGGCCAAGGGCAGCGCGGGCGGTTCGCTGGGCAGTGTCGAGGAAGGCTTCATCGCCCGCCTGCGCCCCGGCGACTGCTTCCTGTTCGCCGGACGGCTGCTGGAACTGGTCCGGGTCGAGAACATGACCGCCTTCGTGCGGCGCGCCACCGGGCGCAAGGCGGCGGTGCCGCGTTGGAACGGCGGGCGCATGCCGCTGTCGAGCGAGCTGGCGGACGCGGTGGTCAGGCGCCTCGCGTCGGCCGCCATGGGCCAGTTCGACAGCCCCGAGATGCGCCTGGTGCAGCCGCTGTTGCAGGTGCAGCTGGACTGGTCGGGACTGCCATCCGAGGACACGCTGCTGGCCGAGACCCTCAAGTCGCGCGAAGGCTGGCACCTGTTCCTCTACCCCTTCGCCGGCCGCCACGTGCACCTGGGGCTGGCCAGCCTGCTCGCCTGGCGCATCGCGCAACGCACGCCGCTGACCTTTTCCATTGCCGTGAACGACTACGGGCTGGAGCTGCTCAGCGCGACCGAAGTGGACTGGTCCCGCTGGCTCACGCCCGAACTGCTGACCAGCGACGACCTCCTGCACGACGTGCTCGGCAGCCTAAACGCCGGCGAGCTGGCGCGGCGGCGCTTTCGCGAGATCGCCCGGATCGCCGGGCTGGTATTTTCCGGCTATCCCGGTGCGCAAAAGAGCGCCCGCCAGCTGCAGGCCTCCAGCGGCCTGTTCTTCGACGTGTTCCGCCAGTACGACCCGCAGAACCTGCTGCTCGACCAGGCCCAGCAGGAAGTGCTGCGCCAGGAGCTGGACGTGCGCCGCCTGGAGCAGACCCTGGCGCGCCTCAGGGCCCGCAGGCTGGACCTGCATGCGATCAGGCGCACCACGCCGCTGGGGTTTCCGCTGATGGTCGAGCGCTTTCGCGAGAGCATGAGTTCCGAAAAACTCGCCGACCGCATCCGCCGCATGGTCGCGGATCTGGAAAAGGCAGCAGGCCCCGGCGGCTACCAGCCCGAGCCTTCGGCGCCGCTGAACGTCGAGCGCGACAGCGCACCCAAGCGCAAGCCCCGGGCGGGTAAGGACGGCACGCCGAGGCGCAAGAAGCCCCTTGCCTGAGGCGCGCCCAATCGCCGGCCCTGACGGTAGACTGTGCCGATGACCGAACCCCTGCGCATCGAACATGCCGGCGCCGAACTCTGGCTGCTGGCCGACAAGGCACTCTACTGGCCCGAACAGCAGGCGCTGCTGATCGCCGACATCCACTTCGGCAAGGCCGCAGCTTATCGTCGCCTGGGCCAGCCGGTTCCCCACGGCACCACCGCCGCCAACCTGCAGCGGCTCGACGGGCTGCTGGCGCGCTATCCGGCCCGGGAGATCATCTTTCTCGGTGACTTCCTCCACGCCCCCGAATCCCGGAGCGAGGCGACACTCGCCGCGCTGCGCCAGTGGCGGCAGGCCTGCCCCGAGCTGCGGCTGACGCTGATACGCGGCAACCATGACCAGCGCGCCGGCGATCCACCCGACGATCTCGCCGTCGAGGTGGTCGACGAGCCGTTGCTGCGTGGCCCGTTCGCGCTGCAGCACGAACCGCGCCCGCACCCGACCCACGCGGTGCTGGCCGGGCATCTGCATCCGGCCTTCTGCCTGCTGGGCAAGGGCCGGCAACGCCTGCGCCTGCCCTGCTTCAGCTTCGAGGCGCAGGTCAGCCTGCTGCCGGCGTTCGGGGAGTTCACCGGCGCGATGGAGGTCGACGCCGCACCCGGGCGGCGCCTGTTCGTGGTCGGTGATGGCGGTGTTTGGGCGGTGGGAACCGGCTCAGGCCTGTGAGATGCCGGTGATGGTGATGCCGAAGCGATCGGCCAGGCGGGTGGCCGGGGTCTGCTCCTCGTCCGAGGTTGGCTCGACGTCCTGCTCGACGTATTCCTTCTCGGCCTTCGCGGTCACCAGTTCGATGGCCCGATCCATGTCCGGCTTCTGCTCGGAATCGGTCTTCAGGGTCGCGGTATTGCCGTCTTTGCTGTACGCGATGATCCAGGTAGTCATGTAATGCCCTCGTCAGTCATGGGAAACCCTGCCTCAGCCGTGCCTGCATTCCTGACCCGTGCGCGGTGCTGCCGACGGCCTCGCCGTCGCAGCCCTGCGCCACGCCATGTCTTCGCTACTCGCCCTGTTCGCCGCCGGATGGCCGCCTTCGCATTCACGGGCCTGAAGCGTGGACCTGTACCGAATTAGTACCCAGCACGGGCAACCAGTTCAGCGACCGGCTCCCCGCCTTCCGTCGAGCCGACGGAACAAGGCCCGGCGCCATCGAGTCAGCCGAACAACAGGCCAGAGGACCGCGAACATGAAGGCGCCCACGCTCGACGAAGACCAGCTGGTCGCACTGCTGCGCGAACGGGGCGAACCGTTGCCCGCGCTGGACGACCCGGCATTCGCCGCGTCCTTCGACCGCTTCGCCGACGCGCGGGTGGTGCTGATCGGCGAAGCCAGCCACGGCAGTTCCGAGTTCTACCGCGCCCGCGCGGCCATCACCCGGCGGCTGATCGAGCGACATGGCTTTCGTATCGTCGCGGCCGAAGCCGACTGGCCGGACGCCGCCCGGATCGACCGCCACGTGCGCCAGGGGCAACCCTCTACCTGGCTCCAGGACGCCTTCAAGCGCTTCCCCACCTGGATGTGGCGCAACCGCGAAGTGGCCGAATTCGTCGACTGGCTGCGCCAGTACAATGCCGACCGGACGGGTGCCGAGCAGGCCGAATTCCGTGGACTGGACGTCTACAGCCTGGGCTCTTCGCTGACCGAGGTGCTCGGCTATCTCGATCGCGTCGACCCGGACGCCGCCGCCGTCGCCCGGCGGCGTTACGGCTGCCTGACGCCCTGGCAGCACGAGCCGGCCGAATACGGCCACAACGTCACCCTGTTCGGCGAACCCTCCTGCGAGGAAGCAGTGATCGCGCAGCTGCGCGACCTGCTCGACCAGCGCCTGACCTACATGCAGGCCGACGGCGAGGGCTTCTTCAACGCCGAGCAGAACGCGCGGGTGGTGATGGCGGCCGAACAGTACTACCGGACCATGTATCGCGGCTCGACCGAGTCCTGGAACCTGCGCGACCGGCACATGTTCGACACCCTCAAGGCCCTGCTCGAACGTCGCGGCGACGACGCCAAGGCCGTGGTCTGGGCGCACAACTCGCATATCGGCAACGCGGCGGCCACCGCGATGGGCTGGGGCGGCGAATTCAACATCGGCGAGCTCTGCCGCACCGCGTTCGGCAACCAGGCCGTGCTGCTCGGCATGGCCACCGACCGCGGCCGGGTCGCCGCGGCCAGCAACTGGGACGAGCCGATGCAGGTCAAACAGGTCAGGCCCTCGCGTCCCGACAGCTGGGAGCAGCTGTTTCTCAAGGCCGGCCACCCGGTCTCGCTGACCGACTGGCGCGCCGACCGCGACCCGGAGCTGCGCGGCGCGCTGGCGCAGGCCCGGCTCGAACGCGCCATCGGCGTGATCTACCGGCCGGAGACCGAGCTGCACAGCCACTACTTTCGCGCCGTGCTGGCCGATCAGTTCGACGCGCTGCTGTGGTTCGAACAGACCGACGCGGTCGCCCCGCTCGGCCCCGAGAACCCCCAGCAGGACGGCGTGCCGGATACCTATCCGTCTGGAGAATGAAGATGACCGCTTTGCCGCTGACCGACCGCCGCGCCGCCGGGCGCGCCCTCGCCGAACGGTTGCAGCCCCATGCGGCGGACGACCCGCTGGTGCTCGCCCTGCCCCGTGGCGGCGTGCCGGTGGCCTATGAAATCGCCGTCGCGCTGAAGGCCGAGCTGGATGTCGCGCTGGTCCGCAAGATCGGCGCGCCCGGCAATCCCGAACTCGCCCTGGGCGCGGTGATCGATACCGAGCCGCCGCTCTGGGTCGCCAACGAGGCCCTGATCGCACGGCTCGCCACGCCCGACGCCTGGTTCGACGAACAACTGGACGAACAGCTGGCCGAACTCCGGCGCCGTCGCCGCGTGTATTGCGCCGAACGGCCAGCCCCCTCGCCGGAAGGACGGACGGTGATCCTGGTGGACGACGGCATCGCCACCGGCGCGACGGTCCGCGCGGTGCTGCTGGGATTGGCCGAATCGGCGGCGCAACGGGTGATCCTCGCCGTACCGGTGGCGCCGCGCGAGGTGGCGGAGCAGTTGCGTGGCGAGGTGGACGATCTGGTCTGCCTGGCGACGCCCGAGCCGTTTGGTGGCGTCGGCCAGCACTACCTGGATTTCGATCAGCTGGAAGACAGCGAGGTGTGTGCCCTGCTCGCGGCGGCCCGCCAGATCACCGACGGCTGAGGGGCCGGATGGAAAAAGCCCGCTACTGCGGTGGCAAGAGCGGGCTTTGTCTTCATGCCACCGGTGCCGGTGGCGGTTGATCGGGGACCATGGGCTCACCTGGCTCGGCGGGCAGATCCGGTACGCCGGGCTCGTCGGGATCGCCAGGCACGCCGCCCATCATCTCCAGACAGGTCGAAAGCATCGCTTCCTCGGCGGTGCCGAGATCACTGGGAAAGAGCGCGGTTTGAAAGATGGTCATAAAGCCCTCCACTATTCCCGACCGCATGCCGGGAATGATTGGTTCATACAGTAGAGGTCGCCCGGCGCCATAGATTCCCCCCCTTTGTCGGAGGCCGAGGCGAAGCGGGGCCGCCCGTTTCGGCATGAAGGGTACGCCTCGAGCGTCTGCACCTTTTTTCTGATCGAGGGTGCCTCGCCGCCCGGCGGTCCCGCCATTCGCAGCCCCACCGCTACCCGGAGAACGCTACAAAAGCGGGCGACCTGCCCCATTCGGGAGCAGCCATTGGCGGCACGGCAGCCTTCCGGATGATCCGACCGCGCTGCTCGCCGAGATGCGCCGCATTGCCGCGAAGCCCCGCAGCACGGGGCGTTCCGAGGCGTAGCGCCGGCGCTACGACCAAAAAACCTAAGCGATTGGTCAGCTTCTTGCAAAAGCCTGGCGACACCGAGACAGGCACCCCGAGCCTGCGCCTTCTTCGCTGTTCGCATCCGAGGTGACTGCCATGCAACAACCCGCCGAATCAGAACTGATCCACGGCCTGGACGATCGCCCCGCCCCGCTGCCAGCCCTGTTCGCCGCGTTGCAGCACATCCTCGCCAGCTTCGTCGGGATCATCACCCCGCCGCTGGTGATCGGCGCCGTGCTCGGTCTCGGCGATCACCTCCCGTACCTGATCAGCATGGCGCTGATGGTGTCGGGCGTCGGCACCTTCCTCCAGGCGCGCAGCCCCTGGGGCATCGGCGCCGGGATGATCTGCCTGCAAGGCACCAGCTTCGCCTTCCTCGGCGCGGTGCTGTCGGCCGGCCTGCTGGTCAAGGGCCGCGGCGGCAGCCCGGAGGACATCCTGGCGATGATCTTCGGCGTGTGCTTCCTGGGGGCCTTCGTGCAGATCGTGCTGAGCCGCTTCATCAGCCAGTTGCGCAAGGTCATCACGCCGCTGGTGACCGGCATCGTCATCACCCTGATCGGCGTCAGCCTGATCAAGGTCGGCATCACCGACCTCGGCGGCGGCTTCAAGGCCGAGGACTTCGGCGCGCCGCGCAACCTCGCGCTGGGCGCGCTGGTGCTGCTGACCATCATCCTGCTCAACCGCTCGCAGCAACCCTGGGTGCGGCTCTCGGCGATCATCATCGGCCTGGCGGTCGGCAGCCTGGCGGCCTGGTTCAGCGGCAAGCTGGTCCCGCAGCCGCTGCCCGACCTGCCGCTGATGAGCGTACCCGTGCCCTTCCGTTTCGGCTTCGCCTTCGACTGGACGGCCTTCATCCCGGTGGCGCTGATCTACGTCATCAGCACCATCGAGACGGTCGGCGACCTGACCGCCAACTGCATGCTCTCGCGCCAGCCGATCGAGGGCCCGAGCTACCTCAAGCGCCTGCGCGGCGGAATCCTCGGCGATGGCGTCAGCTGCCTGATCGCCTCCACCTTCAGCGCCTTCCCCAACACCACCTTCGCGCAGAACAACGGCGTGATCCAGATGACCGGTGTCGCCAGCCGCCACGTCGGGCTGTACATCGGCGCGCTGCTGTTCGTGCTCGGACTGTTCCCGCTGCTCGGCGCCGTGCTGCAGCAGATCCCCAAGCCGGTGCTCGGCGGCGCGACCCTGATCATGTTCGGCAGCGTCGCCGCGGCGGGCATCCGCATCCTTTCCCAGGTGAAGCTGGACCGGCGCAACATGCTGATCATCGCCGCCTCCCTGGGCATCGGCCTGGGCATCGCGGCGCAGCCGGAGCTGTTGCATCAGATGCCGACGCTGGTGCAGAACCTCTTCGAATCGGCCATCACCTGCGGCGGCCTCACCGCCATCCTGCTGGACCTGCTGCTGCCACGGGAAAAGGCGGCGGACGCCACCGCCAGCGCCAGCCTCCAGGAACCGCAAGGGACCTGAGGGGCGCGCAGTGCTTCTGTGAGGTCAGGCGAGCCGGTTCGGCGCAAAAGGGAGGCGACGCCCAACCCTCTGCCGGTGGAGCGAGGAGCTGCCTGGGGGAATCCACCCCGGACCTGAGCCATGCGGATCAGGCCCGGCCAGTATCACCACATCAGGTCGTCAGGCACCTTGTAGGCGGCATAGGGATCGTCGCCATCAGGCTCTTCGGTCTGGGTGTTGAGCAGCACGATGCGGCGCGGGTCGCGCTCCTGGATCTTCAGGGCCGCATCGCGAGGGATGATCTCGTAGCCGCCGCCATGGCGCACGATGGCCAGCGAGCCGGACGAAAGCTTGTCGCGCATCAGCTTGTTGACCGAGATACGCTTGACCTTCTTTTCGTCGACGAAATTGTAGTAATCCTCGGTGGTCAGCTTCGGCAGCCGACTGGTTTCGATCAGTTGCTTGACCTGCGCGGCGCGGGCCTTCTGGTCGGCCTTTTCCTTCTGCTGGCGGTTGAGCTCCTGGTCGCGGGCGAGCTTTTCGGCCTGGGCCTTGAGGGCGGCTTCGCGCTGGGAGTCGTCCTTCTCGACCTGGCCCTTCTTCTCCAGCCGCTGCTGTTTCTGCTTCTGCTTGGTGGCCTGCTTGGCCTGCTTTTCGTTGACCAGTCCGGCCTTGAGCAATTGATCGCGAAGGGAAAGACTCATGTTCGACTCGTTCTAATCCGAAAGGTAATCCGTAGGTGCCAAGTGTAGGGCCTGACCGGGGGACGGGAGCAACCCATCCGCGCCCCTGTCACTCGCCCGAACAGGCTGGTGCCGCCGATTTCTCGGCTTTCTTGGCCTCGCCCCAGAGGGCGTCCATCTGCTCGAGGCTGGTGTCCTGCAACGAGCGCCCCGCTGCACGCAGCGCGTCCTCGATGAAGCGAAAGCGCCGCTCGAACTTGGTATTGGCGCTGCGCAGCGCCGCTTCCGGCTCGACGCCCAGGTGCCGCGCGAGGTTCACCGCCACGAACAGCAGGTCGCCGATCTCCTCGGCGATCTGCTGCGGATCGTTCTCGCTCATGGCTTCGAGCACCTCGCCGAGTTCCTCGCGCACCTTGTCCACCACCGGTAGCGCCTCGGGCCAGTCGAAGCCGACCTGGGCGGCGCGCTTCTGCAGCTTGGCCGCGCGGCTGAGCGCCGGCAGCGCCGCGGGCACGTCGTCCAGCAGTGACAGCTGCTGCGGGGCATCGGCCTTCTCGGCACGCTCCTCGGCCTTTATCTCTTCCCAGCGCTGCCTGATCTGCGCCTCGTCGAGGCGCGGCAGGCCGGTCGAGCCGTACAGATCACCGTCCGGGAAGACATGGGGATGGCGGCGCACCAGCTTGCGGGTGATGGCATCGACCACCGTGGCGAAGTCGAAGCGCCCCTCCTCCCTGCCCAGCTGGCTGTAATAGACGACCTGGAACAGCAGGTCGCCGAGCTCGCCGGGCAGGTGATCGAAATCGCCGCGCTCGATCGCATCGGCGACTTCGTAGGCCTCCTCCAGGGTATGCGGGACGATGCTCGCGTAGTCCTGCTCGAGGTCCCAGGGGCAGCCATGCTGCGGATCGCGCAACCGGGCCATCAGGTGCAACAGGTCGTTGAGTTGGTACATGGAATGCTCTTAGCTGGAAGCTGGAAGCTGGAAGCTGGAAGCTGGAAAGCCTGCCCTGAAACGCTTCTGCTTCCAGCTTCAGGCTTCCAGCTCATGGCTGTTTTTCAAGTCGCCCTCTGGCGCTTGGCCTCGATGATGTTGGGCAGCTGCGAGATGCGCGCCAGCAGGCGACCCAGCGCATCGAGGCCGGGTATCTCGATGGTCAGCGACATCTGCGCGGTACTGTCTTCCTTGTTCGAGCGGGTGTTCACCGAGAGCACGTTGATGCGCTCGTTGAGCAGCACCTGCGATACGTCGCGCAGCAGGCCGGCGCGGTCGTAGGCGCGGATCGTGATGTTCACCGGGTAGGTCTTCTCCGGGATCGGCCCCCAGTTGACCTGAATGATCCGCTCCGGCTCGCGCCCGGACAGCTGCAGCACCGAGGCGCAATCCTGCCGGTGAATGCTGACGCCACGGCCCTGGGTGATGTAGCCGACGATCGGATCGCCCGGCAGCGGCTGGCAGCAGCCGGCCATCTGCGTGAGCAGGTTGCCGACGCCCTGGATCTGGATGTCGCCGCGCTTGCCCGGCTTGTGCGGCGCGCCGCGCCTGGGGATCAGCTCCAGCTGGTCGAACCCGCGCTCGGGCTCGACCAGCTGCTGGGCCAGGTTGACCAGGTGCGCCAGGCGCAGGTCGCCGGCGCCGAGGGCGGCGAACATGTCTTCCGCGGCGCGCACGTTGGCCTTCTCGGCCAGCTTGTCGTAGTCCACCGGCGGCAGGTCGAGGCGACCCAGCTCGCGCTCGATCATCGCCTTGCCGGCGGCGACGTTCTGGTCGCGCGCCTGCAGCTTGAACCAGTGGACGATCTTGGCCCGCGCGCGCGAGGTGGTGATGTAGCCCAGGTTCGGATTCAGCCAGTCGCGGCTCGGCGAGCCCTGCTTGCTGGTGATGATCTCCACCTGCTCGCCGGTCTGCAGGCTGTAGTTGAGCGGCACGATGCGGCCGTTGACCTTGGCGCCACGGCAGTTGTGGCCGATCTCGGTGTGCACCCGGTAGGCGAAGTCCAGCGGCGTCGAGCCCTTGGGCAGGTCGATGGCGTGGCCGTCGGGGGTGAAGACGTAGACGCGGTCGGGCTCGATATCGACGCGCAGCTGGTCGGCCAGCCCGCCGATGTCGCCCAGTTCCTCGTGCCATTCGAGCACCTGGCGCAGCCAGGAAATCTTCTCTTCGTAGTGGCTGGAGGTGGCCTTGACGTCCGTGCCCTTGTAACGCCAGTGGGCGCAGACGCCGAGCTCGGCTTCCTCGTGCATGGCGTGGGTGCGGATCTGCACCTCGAGCACCTTGCCGTCCGGGCCGATCACGGCGGTGTGCAGCGAGCGGTAGCCGTTTTCCTTGGGGTTGGCGATGTAGTCGTCGAACTCCTTGGGGATGTGCCGCCACAGCGTGTGGACGATGCCGAGCGCCGTGTAGCAGTCGCGCATTTCCGGCACCAGCACCCGCACGGCGCGCACGTCGTAGATCTGGCTGAACTGCAGGCCCTTGCGCTGCATCTTCCGCCAGATCGAATAGATGTGCTTGGCGCGCCCGTCGATCTCGGCGACGACGCCGGTGGCGGCCAGCTCGTCCTTCAATTGCTGGACGACGTTGGCGATGTACTGCTCGCGGTCGAGCCGGCGCTCGTGCAGCAGCTGGGCGATCTGCTTGTACTGCTCGGGCTCCAGGTAGCGGAACGACAGGTCCTCGAGTTCCCACTTAATGTGGCCGATGCCCAGGCGGTGCGCCAGCGGCGCATAGATGTCGAACACCTCGCGGGCGACGCGGTGGCGCTTCTCGTCGTCGGCGCTCTTCACCGCGCGGATCGCGCAGGTCCGTTCGGCGAGCTTGATCAGCGCGACGCGCACGTCGTCGACCATCGCCACGAGCATCTTGCGCAGGTTTTCCACCTGCGCCTGGGTGCCCAGCACCAGGGATTCGCGCGGGTTGAGGCTGGCGCTGATGGCCGCCATGCGCAGCACGCCTTCGATCAGCTTGGCGACCACCGGCCCGAAGCGTTCGGCGACGTCGGCGAGCGGAATCTTGCCCTCCCGGACGCCACGATAGACCACGGCCGCCACGAGCGAATCCTGGTCGAGCTTGAGGTCGGCGAGGATTTCGGCGATCTCCAGCCCCGTCTGGTAGCTGGAAGTGCCTTCACCCCAGAGGTTCTGCGCGGCGTTGGCCTGCTGCTCGGCCATCTTGGCGAACTCGCATGCCTGCTTCAGCGCCTCGCGGTCCAGCGCCGGATCCATGCTCAGCACATGATCGAGCCAGCCGTCGAGATTGATGCTGCCATCGGTGTTGATAGGCTGAAGCGCCCTCACCTGTACCATCTAGACCTTCCCCTGCGCGGATGCGCCGACTTCGCCGGCATCTGTGTGCCGGTTGGTTGAACCACAGGCCAGTGCCCGTATGAGCCACTACACGCCTGGCTTCTCGAACAGCGCCATCGCCTCGACGTGCGCCGTTTGCGGAAACATGTCCATCATCCCGGCCCGTACGAGCCGGTAGCCCTGGCGGCTGAGTTCTGCCGCGTCACGGGCCAGGGTGGCAGGATTACACGAAACATAGACCACGCGCCGCGCCCCCAGACTCGCCATTTGTTTCACCATTTCTAGCGCCCCGTCCCGCGGTGGATCGAGCACTACCGCGGGGAATCCGCCCCGGGCCCAGGGGGCATCGGCAAGCGCCTTCGACAAGTCGGCCTGGTAAAAGTGCACGTCCTCCAGACGATTATGCTCCGCATTGGTGCGTGCACGCTGCACCATCGCCTCGACACCTTCGACACCCGTCACCCGGGCACCTGCCCTGGCCAGCGGCAAGGAGAAATTGCCCAGCCCGCAGAACAGATCCAGCACCCGCTCCCCTTCCTGTGGCGCCAGCCAGTCGAGCGCCTGCGCCACCATCGCTTCGTTGACCGCCTCGTTGACCTGGATGAAATCCCCCGGTCGCCAGTGCAGCTCCAGCCCCCAGGGCGCCAGCCGATAACCGAGCCCGCGCGACGGATCGTGGGGCTGCGGCTCGGCGCTGCCCTGCAACCAGAGCTGCGCGCCCTGCGCGGCGCAGAAACCCGCCAGGCGATCCAGGTCGGCTTCGCCCAAGGGCGCGGTGTGGCGCACCAGCACCGCCTCGTCCGTGCCGCTGAACAGCTCGACATGGCCGATCGCCTGCGGCTTGTCGAGCCCCGCGAGCGCCTGGGGCAATGCCAGCAGGATCGTTTGCAAGGGCTGTACCAGCACCGGGCACTCTTCGACGGCGATGATGGTCTGGCTGGAGCCGGCACGAAAGCCGACATCGAGCCGGCCGGCAGCGGCATCCCAGCGCACCGCGACGCGGGCGCGGCGCCGGTAGCCGAAGGCCGGCCCGGTCAGTGGCGCGGCCCAGTGCTCGGGCTCGAGCCCGGCGACACGCTGCAGCTGCTCGGCCAGGGTGCGCTGCTTGAGCGCCAGTTGATCCTCTTCGCTGGCGTGCTGCAGGGTGCAGCCGCCGCACACGCGGGCGTGCCGGCAGGGCTCGGTGCGACGCCTCGGGCTGGGGGTCAGGATGCGCTCGCCGCGCGCCTCGACGATCTGGGCGCGGGCGTTGAGAACCCGTGCCTCGACCTGTTCGCCGGGCAAGGCGCCTTCGACGAACCAGGTGCGGCCGTCGACGAAGGCGATGCCTCGCCCGTCGTGGGCCAGGCGGTCGATCTCCAGGCGTTGTTTCTTGCCGGTCGGCACCTGCGCCTTGCGCTCGCCGCCACTGGGCTGGAAGCGCAGGCCGCCGCTACGTTTGGCCATGTTCGATTACCGGTTTGCAATGAAAGGGCGCGCCGGACGACGCGCCAGGGGTCTAGCGGGGCTCGTCGTAGACGCCGGTCGACAGGTAGCGGTCGCCGCGGTCGCAGATGATCGAGACGATCACCGCGTTCTCGACTTCCTGCGACAGCCGCAACGCCGCCGCCACCGCGCCGCCGCTCGAAACGCCGCAGAAGATGCCCTCTTCCCGGGCCAGCCGGCGCATGATGTGCTCGGCCTCGCTCTGCGCCATGTCGACGATCCGGTCGACGCGCTCGCGCTGGTAGATCTTGGGCAGGTACTGCTCCGGCCAGCGGCGGATGCCGGGGATCGACGCGCCTTCCATCGGCTGCAGCCCGACGATCTGCACCTGCGGGTTCTGCTCCTTGAGGTAGCGCGACACGCCCATGATGGTCCCGGTGGTGCCCATGGAACTGACGAAATGGGTGATGGTGCCGCCGGTCTGCTGCCAGATCTCCGGGCCGGTGCTGGCGTAGTGCGCCTCGGGGTTGTCGCCGTTGGCGAACTGGTCGAGCACCTTGCCGCGCCCTTCGGCCGCCATCTTCACCGCCAGGTCGCGGGCGCCTTCCATGCCCTCTTCCTTGCTGACCAGCACCAGCTCGGCACCGTAGGCGGTCATCGCCGCCTTGCGCTCGGCGCTGGAGTTGTCGGGCATGATCAGGATGAAGCGATAGCCCTTGATCGCCGCCGCCATGGCCAGCGCGATGCCGGTATTGCCGGAGGTGGCTTCGATCAGGGTATCGCCGGGCTTGATGTCGCCGCGCGCCTCGGCCCGGGCGATCATCGACAGCGCGGGGCGATCCTTGACCGAGCCCGCCGGGTTGTTCCCCTCAAGCTTGACCAGCAGGACGTTGGAGGTATCGCCGGGCAGGCGCTGCAACCGCACCAGCGGGGTATTGCCGACGCAATCGGCGATTGTGGGGTACTTCGGGGTCATGGCGTCGATCGGATCCGGACGGCAGGAAAGACGCCCATGATACCGGCAAACCATGGGCTGCCGTAGTCCGATGATGCCTTCAGGCCGCCGTCATGCGCAGGGTGACCCGCAGGCCGCCGCCCCGGTTCTCGGCCCATAGCTGGCCGCCCTGCAGATGCAGGCTGCTGCGCGCGATCGACAGCCCCAGGCCGTAGCCCTCGCCGCCCGGCCGCGCGCGGTCGAGCCGGGTAAAGGCGTCGAAGATGCGCTCCAGATCGGCCTCCGGCACCCCGCCGCCCTGATCCTCCAGCCAGAGGTCCCACTGGCTGGCGTGGCGCTCGCCGCCAAAGCGTACCGTCGCCCCCTGCGGCGAATGGCGGATGGCGTTGCGCAGCACGTTCTCCAGCGCCTGGGCCAGGCCATTGAGGTTGCCGACCACCCGGCAGTCGTCCGGGAGCTCGCTGACCAGCTGCTGACGCGACCAGCCGCTCTCGAAGCTGGCATCCTCGGCGATGATCTCCCACAGCGCGCCGACCTCGATCGGCTCCAGCGGCAGCTGCGGTCGCTCGGTGTCCAGCCAGACCAGCTCCAGGGTGTCGCCGATCAGCTGCTGCATGCCCTGGACCTCGCGCTCCAGGCGCAGGCGCAGCGCCGCCAGGTCCTGCTCGTTCTCGCCGGCGACCCGCAGGCGGCTGAGCGGCGTACGCAGCTCGTGGGACAGGTTGCGCAGCAGCTGGCGCTGGAACACCAGGGTGTTCTCCAGCCGACCGGCCATATGGTCGAAGGCGCGCGACAGGTCGCCCAGCTCATCCTGGCGGCGGCTGACCTGCGGCGGCGCGCGCGTCCCCAGGCGTTCGCCGCGCAGGGCGTTGGCCTGCTCGCGCAGATCTTCCAGCGGCGCGATCAGCAACCGGTAGAGCAGCACGCAGAACAGCAGCGCCATCGCCGCGGGCAGCACGCCGTGCACCAGCAGTTGCCAGGAAAGGTGGTAACCGTCGGGCTTGAAGCGCTCGGGCAGCTGGATCACCAGCTGGCCCTGCTCCGGCTCGTCGGGAAAGGGAATGCCCAGGTAGGGAAACCCCGCGCCGCGTGGGCTCATCGGCCAATCGAGCCGGCGCAGGAAGGTCAGGTGCTCGCGCTCCTCGGCGCTCAGCCCACGGTTGCCCAGCGGCTGCAGATCATGCCCGACCACCACCGCCCAGGTGTGCTCGCGCGCGGCGAGGTCCGCCAGCCAGCGGTCGATCGCATCCGCCCCACCCGTGCGCCAGACCGCCTGGGCCTTGGCCGCATGAGCGCTCAGCTGCGCCTGCGCATCGGCGGTCAGGCGGTGCCCCTGGCGCTGCACGTACTGCCCGATCGACCAGCTCAGCCAGATCGCCGTCAGGCAGAAGCCGATCAGCAGCACCGCCAGCTTCCAGAACAGCGAATGACGCCCCGGCAGGCTCAAGCGGTGATCCGCGTCAGCAGGTAGCCCTTGCCCCACACCGTCTCCAGCCGCCCGGTGGTGTATCCGATGGCGGTCAGCTTGCGGCGGATGTGGCTGATGTGCATGTCCAGGCTGCGGTCATGGCTGGCGTAGCCGCGGTGCAGCACCTGCTGATACAGGTAGGGCTTGCTCAGCACTTCCTCGGCGTGGCGGGCGAGGATTTCCAGCAACCGGTACTCGGTGGCGGTCAGGCCCGCCCAGGCGCCGGCGTGGCAGACATCGTTGCGCTTGCCGTCGAACGCAAGCTCTGGGTTGTCCCTCACCGGCTCCTGCTGGCGGCGCTCGTAGGCGACACGGCGCAGCACCGCATCGATGCGCACCCGCATCTCGCCCATGCTGAAGGGCTTGGGCAGATAATCGTCGGCACCCTGGCTGAAACCGGCGATGCGATCCTGCTCGGCGCCCAGGGCGGACATCAGGATCACCGGCACGGCATGCTCGCGCCGCAGCCGTGACAGGACCTGCAGGCCGCTCTGGCCCGGCAGCATGATGTCCATCAGGATCAGGTCGAAGACCTCCTCGCAGGCCAGGCGCAACCCCGCTTCGCCATCGTGGCGCAGGGTCACCTGGTAATCGGCCTGGGTCAGGTGGCTGGCAAGATGCCCGGCCAGCACGGGGTCGTCTTCGATGACCAGCACCCGGCTGGCCGCCAAAAGGGGAGCGATCATTTCTCACCTGCGAATGGGAATGGTTCCTGATCGGCATTGTTGCAAAAGCTGCCGCAGATTCCCATCGGCCTAATCGCTACACTTGTCCGCTGCCAATCCGGGGATAGAAAGACCGTGCTCAGACATCTAGGAATCAGAGGCCGCGTGCTGATGCTCACGCTGTTGCCGAGCACCCTGCTCGCGGTGGGCCTGGGCGCCTACTTCACCTGGATGCAGCTGTCGGAAATGCGCCAGGAGCTCAACGAGCGTGGCCAGCTGATCGCACGCCAGCTGGCGCCCCTGGCCGCACCGGCGATGGCCCAGGGCTACGGCAACCGCCTGCAGCGAATCCTCAACCAGGTGCTCGACCAGCCCGACGTGCGCGCCGTCGCGATACTCGACTCCGACCGCAGCCTGCGCGCCTACTCCGGCCCGAGCATGCTCACCCCCTCGCCACCCGGCGACCCGCTGGGCCTGACCCAGGTCAGCAGCCTGGACACCACGCGCATCCTGATGCCGGTGCTCAGCCGTCACCAGAACCTCGCCGAGGACATCCGCGGCAACGACGACCGCCTGATCGGCTGGCTCGAACTCGAGCTGTCCCACCACAACACCCTGCTGCGCGGCTATCGCAGCCTGTTCGCCAGCCTGCTGATCGTCGGTGCCGGGCTGATCGTCACCGCCCTGCTGGCACTGCGCATGAGCCGCACCATCAGCCGCCCGCTGCAGCGCATCAAGCTGGCGGTCGCGCAGCTCAAGGACGGCCACCTGGAAACCCGCCTGCCGGCCCTCGGCAGCTACGAGCTGGACGAACTGGCCGCCGGCATCAACCGCATGGCCGAGGCGCTGCTCAGCGCCCGCGAGGAATTGCAGCAGAGCATCGACCAGGCCACCGAGGACGTGCGCCAGAACCTCGAAACCATCGAGATCCAGAACATTGAGCTCGACCTCGCACGCAAGGAGGCGCTGGAAGCCAGCCGGATCAAGTCCGAATTCCTCGCCAACATGAGCCACGAGATCCGCACGCCGCTCAACGGCATCCTGGGCTTCACCCACCTGCTGCAGAAAAGCGACCTCACCCCGCGCCAGCACGACTACCTCTCGACCATCGAGAAATCGGCCGACAGCCTGCTGGGCATCATCAACGAGATCCTCGACTTCTCGAAGATCGAGGCCGGCAAGCTGGTGCTCGAGGCCATCCCCTTCAACCTGCGCGACCTGATCGAAGACACCCTCACCATCCTCGCCCCGGCCGCCCACGCCAAGCAGCTCGAACTGGTCTCCCTGATCTACCGCGACACGCCGCTGTCGTTGGTCGGCGACCCGCTGCGCCTCAAGCAGGTGCTGACCAACCTGGTGAGCAACGCCATCAAGTTCACCTACGAGGGCACCATCGTCGTGCGGGCGATGGTCGAGGACGAAAGCAGCGACCGCGCCCAGCTGCGCATCAGCGTCCAGGACACCGGCATCGGCCTGACCGACCAGGACCTTCGCGCGCTGTTCCAGGCCTTCAGCCAGGCCGACAACTCGCTCTCGCGCCAACCGGGCGGCACCGGGCTCGGGCTGGTCATCTCCAAGCGCCTGATCGAGCAGATGGGCGGCGAAATCGGCGTCGAGAGCATTCCCGAAGAAGGCTCGGAGTTCTGGATCAGCCTGAGCCTGCCCAAGGCCCGCGACGACATCGAGGACCTGCCCCGCGCCCCGCTGATCGGCCGCCGCGTCGCCGTCATCGAACCCCATCCGCTGGCCCGCCAGGCCCTGCAACACGAACTGGAGGACTGCGGTCTGAAGGTGCTGACCTTCGAAACCTTCGACACCCTGCAGCAGGCGGTGGCGGCCGAACGGCTGGAGAACAAGCCGATCACCCTCGCCGTGCTCGGCGTCAGCCAGGTGGAGTTCCCGCCGCAGCGGCTCGGGCAGATGCTCTGGGAGCTGGAAAAGGCCGGCTGCAAAACGGTGGTGCTCTGCCCCACCACCGAGCAGGCGCTGTACCACGAAGCGCTGCCCGAAGCCCACGCCCAGCTGCAGGCCAAGCCGGCCTGCACGCGCAAGCTGCAACGCGCCCTGCTGGAACTGGTCAGCCCGCAACTCTCGCTGCTCGGCACCAACCTGCACGTCGCCCCGAGCCGTCCGCCGCGCATCCTGTGCGTGGACGACAACCCGGCCAACCTGCTGCTGGTGCAGACCTTGCTCAGCGACCTGGGCGCCGAGGTGGAGGCCGTGGACAACGGCCAGTCGGCCATCGAGGCGGTACGCGAACAGGCCTTCGACATGGTCTTCATGGACGTCCAGATGCCCGGCATGGATGGCCGCCAGACCACCGAGGCGATCCGCCAGTGGGAAGGCGCCAACGGCCAGCCGCCGCTGCCGATCATCGCCCTGACCGCCCACGCCCTGGCCAACGAGAAGCGCTCGCTGCTGCAGAGCGGGCTGGACGACTACCTCACCAAGCCGATCAGCGAGCGCCAGCTGGCGCAGGTCGTGCTCAAGTGGACGGGCCTCGCGCTGCGCAACCAGGCGCCGGACATGGGCGAACTGCCGGCCCTGCAGGACAACCTCGACGTGCTCGACGCCGAGGAAGGCCTGCGCCTGGCCGCCGGCAAACCGGACCTGGCCGCCGACATGCTGCGCATGCTGCTCGCCTCGCTGGACGCCGATCGACTGGCCATCCAGAACGCGCGCCAGACCGGCGACCGCAACGCCCTGCTCGAACGCATCCACCGCCTGCACGGCGCCACGCGCTACTGCGGCGTCCCCCAGCTGAGGGCCGCCTGCCAGCGCAGCGAAACCCTGCTCAAGCAGAACCACCCCATGACCGACGCCGCCCTGGACGAACTCAACACCGCCATCGAGCGCCTGGAAGACGAGGCGGAGAGCATGCTCTGACCTGTCAGCGCGCCTGATCGCCCGGGGCGCTTGCGCAGACGTCCCGGGCGACTCCCATGCGAGAACCGCTCAGAAGACTCGGTCAAGCAGGCGTCCCCGACCGCTCCGAAACAAACCGCACCAGCGGACCCGGTCCACTAAGCGCCAGAGCCCGGAGCCCGACAAAAGCACCAGAAGCACCAATGCCCGAGGGAGCGGTCTTGACCGCGAATGAGCTCCCCACCGTCTACCGATCCCCACACGAAAACCCACCGACCGCTCTAGCCTCACCCCAACCGCCGCTTTTACGTCAGAATCCCCCCATGACGACCCCACCTCTCCCCTTGCCCCGCTGCTGCACGGCGCTGTCCAGCGACTGGCCGTTCCCCTTTCCGGCAAGGGGCGCGCGACTGGTCAGCACGCGCTTCGATCCGGCACGCCTCGACCCCGAGGACTTCGGCCGCTGCGGCATCGCGGCCCCACGCGGGGCTGGCAAGCGGCAGACCGAATACCTCGCCGGCCGCCTCTGCGCCCATGAAGCGCTACGCCTGACCCATGGCAACGGCGCGGTGGTCCAGTCCAACGAAGACCGATCCCCCGCCTGGCCGGCCGGCTGTGTCGGCTCGATCACCCATGGCGGCGGCTGGGCGGGCGCGGTCGTCGGGCAGGCCTCGCACTGGCGCGGGCTTGGCCTGGACGTGGAAAGGCGACTCGACGCCGGGCGCGCCGATCGCCTGATGGAAGAAATCCTCACCCCCGCCGAGCGCGAGGGTTACGCCATCCTGGACGACGCCGAACGCGCCCTGAAGGTGACCGTCACCTTCTCGCTGAAGGAAAGCCTGTTCAAGGCGCTCTACCCGCTGGTGCAGACACGCTTCTATTTCGAACACGCCGAACTCGTCCACCTCGGCCAGGACGGCAGCGCCCGCCTGCGCCTGCTCACCGACCTCTCGCCCGGGTGGCACCGGGGGGCCGAACTGGACGGACAGTTCGTATGCTTCGAGAATTACCTGCTGAGCCTGGTCGGCATCCCCGCGACGTAAACCATTCGCCCACCTGCGATTTGTCACTCCAGCCCCCTGCGGAAATATTTTCCCCACACAAGCGCGCCACAGACCCAGCGTGGGAACGGTCTTGATCGCGAATGGACTTGGGCAACGAAAGAGACCTGCCTGCCTCTCCCCCAGGCTGAGGGCGTGCCGGACGCTCATGCCCGGTCGACCGTCCCAATCCAAACACCAGGCTGTCGAGCGCAGGGCCTTGCCCTCACCGCCCTTACCCCTGCTTCGTCGGCCAGACGAGGCTGAAGCGGGCGCCGCCCAGTTCGCTGTGATCGAGATGCGTCCGGCCGCCATGCCAATAGATGATGCGCCGCACGATGGACAGCCCCAGGCCATGCCCGCCGGAAGCCCGGGTGCGGCTGTCGTCCAGGCGCAGGAACGGCGTGAACACCTTTTCCCAGGCCTCTTCCGGCACGCCGGGGCCGTCGTCCTCGACATCCAGCCGGGCGTGGGTGGCCTCCATGTGGACGCTCACCCGCACCCGCGATTCGGCGTGGCGCATGGCGTTGGTGATCAGGTTGGTCAGCGCGCGGCGCAAGTAGCGCGGTTCGGTGTCGGCCCAGGCCCGGCCGTCCTGCGGCACGCTGCCGACGCCGCGCTCGACCCGCACGTCCGGACGCAACGGCGCGAGCTCGGCGATCACCTGGTCGACCAGGGCCTGCACGTCGACCGCTTCGAAGGTCAGCGCCGGCGAACCCTGCTCCAGGCGCGACAGCACCAGCATTTCGTCCACCAGCCGGTCGAGGTCGTCGATATCGGCGTCCATGCCCTCCAGGTATTTCTCGCGTGCCTCGGGCTGCTGCGCCTGGCCGACCATCTCCAGCCCGAAGCGCAGGCGCGCCACCGGCGTGCGCAGCTCATGGGCCACGGCGCGGACCATCTCGCGCTGGATGTTCAGCAGCCGCTGCAGGTGCAGCGCCATGCCGTTGAACGCCGCGGCCAGCCGGCCGACCGAGTCGGGGCTGGCGTCGGGCACGCGGGTCGCCAGGTCGCCGTCGGCGATTCGGGTCGCGGCGCGTTCGAGCTGGCGAAGCCGGTTTTCCAGCTGGCGCACCAGCAGGTAGACCGTCAGGCCGATCAGGGACAGCCCCAGCGCCGCGATCAACGCAAGCAGCTGCGGCGGATAGGGGTTCATCTGATACAACGGCCCGAGCTGGACGATCCAAGGCGTACCGGCGATGGCGGCAAACACGCGGATCGCATCGCCGCCGCGGTCCAGCGCCATCACCGTGTCGCCTTCATCCAGGCGCCGGCGCTGATCGTCGTCGAGGCTGGCGCTGTCGCGGGTCACCAGCTGCAGCTCGAAACCGAACTGCCGCGCCTCCTTCAATTCGGCCAGACGCTGCGCCTGTTCCTCCTGCGGGTAGCGGATCAGCTCGTCGATCAGCAGATAGATAGTGGCGCGCGCCAGCTGTTCGCTGACCTGCTCGACCTCGCCGGTGAGCACCAGGCCGTCCTCGGCGCTGACCAGGCTGTACACCGTCACCGCGTGCGGCCGGGTCTGCTCCACCAGCACCTGCCCGCGCAGCAGGCGCGCCTCCAGCCGCCCTTCGAGCCGGACATCCTCGAGGGTGCGCACCCGCAGTGGAATGCCCAGCAGCCGCCCCCAGAGGTTGGCGGCCTGACGGCGATCCACCGGGGTCATCTGCCGCATGTTGTAGGCCATGAGGTTGAAGGTCCCGCTGGCCAGCCGCTCGCGGTGCTGGTCGGAGCGCACCTGGTTGAGCAGCTGCACCCCGCCGACACCGAGCAGCGCCACCAGCAGCAGGACGGCGAGCATGCCGCCGTAGATGCGCAGGAAGATGGATTTCATCGGGACGGCATCACACCAGCGCCTCGGCCGCTTCGGCGACGAAGAGGTAGCCCTTGCCGCGCAGCGTCTTGATCAGCCTGGGATGCTCCGGGTCGTCGCCGATCTTCGGCCGGATGCGCGAGATGCGCACGTCGATGGAGCGGTCCTGGCCGTCGTATTCGATGCCGCGCAGCTGGACGAAGATCTCTTCGCGCGACAGCGTGCGCCCCGGGTTGGAAACCAGCAGCCAGAGCAGGTCGAACTCCGCGCCGGTCAGCTCGATGCCCTCGCCGCGCAGCCAGGCCTCGCGCAGCACGCTGTCGACCACCAGCGGGCCGTACTGCAGCCGCCGGGGATCGGCCGAGGCGCCCGCCGTGTTGTCCGGCGCCTCGCGACGGCGCAGCAGCGCCCGGATACGCGCCAGCAGGACTCGCGGCCTGACCGGCTTGCAGACGTAGTCGTCGGCACCGTTTTCCAGGCCGAGGACTTCGTCGAGGTCGTCATCGCGGGCGGTGAGGATAAGGATGGGGCCGTCATAGTCCGGGCGAACCTGCTGGCAGATGCTGTGGCCGTCGGCGCCCGGCAGCATCAGGTCGAGCACCACCAGGTCCGGCCGCTCGGCCAGGATGCGCTCGGCGGCCCGGGCGCCGTCGGCCTCGATGGCCACGCGCAGGCCGTTGAGCTCCAGGTACTCGCGAGTCAGCTGCGCCAGACGTTGATCGTCCTCGACGATGAGGATCTGCCAGGCTTCGTGCTCCACCGTCTTTCTCCACATTTGAGGGCGCAGCCACTGCGCCAGGCGGACGGCATTGTAGCAACGGCCGGCCCCTGCGACAGGCACCACCACGAAGCGCCTGGAAACACAAGATGTAGTGGTCGTCTCAGTCTTAAAAAAAACCTCGGGCAACCGGCCCGCGGCAATAAGAGAACTGTCATGGCGCGGGCTTAGGATCGACGCCGCCTGCAGCGTTTTACCCCATGGAAACCCACAGGTTATCCACAGCATTTAGGCGCTTGCCAGACACCCACCCAAACACTATCTTGTATCCCCATCGCCAAACACACCTACATGTTGGGTTTTGGCACGAAACACAAGCACAAATTGGTTGCCAAAGAAAAGCCCTTTCGACGTGCTTTTCGGCCCATCGAGTGCAGCGTTGTACGACACCCCAGCGGCCGTTACGCACGGCCGCGGGCCGCATGGCTATCGCCTGGCCCATCCGGTTGCAGCCGTGCCACAGGCCGGCGCGCAACACAAGGGGTTGTGGTTGTCACGTGCAAGGCACAAGCGGACTTGAAAGCCAGGAAGGCACTTCGCAGCGTGCTTGCCTGTGATCGGAGGGGCGGCGTCCCGAGTGGTACGCCGCGTTGAACCAGGCGACACCGAAGTGTCGATAAATCAGAAACAGTGGAGACCCTAATGCAGACCGAGACCACTCGCGAGAACCCGCAGGCCAGCGCGCCGAAGGGCGCCGATGCCACCCAGGATCTGGTAGCCACCGCGCCGGGCCAGCTGCGCGTGATCAAGCGCAACGGCACCGTCGTCCCCTACACCGACGACAAGATCACCGTAGCCATCACCAAGGCGTTCCTCGCAGTGGAAGGCGGCAACGCCGCCGCTTCCTCGCGCATCCACGACACCGTGCGCCGCCTGACCGAACAGGTCACCACCACCTTCAAGCGCCGCATGCCCTCGGGCGGCACCATCCACATCGAAGAAATCCAGGACCAGGTCGAACTGGCCCTGATGCGCGCCGGCGAGCAGAAGGTCGCCCGCGACTACGTCATCTACCGCGAAGCCCGCGCCCAGGAGCGCAAGAGCGTCAGCGCCGCCGGTGGCGAGATCGCCCAGCCGCACCCGACCATCCGCGTGACCCGCGCCGACGGCAGCCTGAGCCCGCTGGACATGGGCCGTCTGCAGACCATCATCGCCGAAGCCTGCGAAGGCCTAGCCGAGGTCGACGCCGCGCTGATCGAGCGCGAAACCCTGAAGAACCTCTACGACGGCGTCGCCGAGAAGGACGTCAACACCGCCCTGGTGATGACCGCCCGTACCCTCGTCGAGCGCGAGCCGAACTACAGCCAGGTGACCGCCCGCCTGCTGATGGACACCCTGCGCGCCGAAGCGCTGGGCTTCCTCGGCGTGGCCGAAAGCGCCACCCACCACGAAATGGCCGAGCTGTACGCCAAGGCCCTGCCCGCCTACGTCGAGAAAGGCGTCGAGTTCGAGCTGCTGGCCCCGAACCTCAAGGACTTCGACCTGGAGCGCCTGGGCGCGGCGATCGATCACGAGCGCGACCAGCAGTTCACCTACCTGGGCCTGCAGACCCTCTACGACCGCTACTTCATCCACAAGGACGGCACCCGCTTCGAACTGCCGCAGATCTTCTTCATGCGCGTGGCCATGGGCCTGGCCACTGAAGAGAAGGACAAGGAAGCGCGCGCCATCGAGTTCTACAACCTGTTGTCGTCCTTCGACTACATGAGCTCGACGCCGACCCTGTTCAACGCCGGCACCCTGCGTCCGCAGCTGTCCTCGTGCTACCTGACCACCGTCCCGGACGACCTGGGCGGCATCTACGACGCCATCCGCGACAACGCCCTGCTGTCCAAATTCGCCGGCGGCCTGGGCAACGACTGGACCCCGGTGCGCGCGCTGGGCGCCTACATCAAGGGCACCAACGGCAAGAGCCAGGGCGTCGTGCCCTTCCTCAAGGTGGTCAACGACACCGCCGTTGCGGTCAACCAGGGTGGCAAGCGCAAGGGCGCGGTCTGCGCGTACCTCGAAACCTGGCACATGGACATCGAAGAGTTCATCGAGCTGCGCAAGAACACCGGTGACGACCGTCGCCGCACCCACGACATGAACACCGCGAACTGGATTCCGGACCTGTTCATGAAGCGCGTGTTCGACGATGGCCAGTGGACCCTCTTCTCGCCGTCCGACGTACCGGACCTGCACGACCTGACCGGCCGCGCCTTCGAAGAACGCTACGAGTACTACGAAGAGCTGACCAAGTACGGCAAGATCAAGCTGTTCAAGACCATCCCCGCCAAGGACCTGTGGCGCAAGATGCTCTCGATGCTGTTCGAGACCGGCCACCCGTGGCTGACCTTCAAGGACCCGTGCAACCTGCGCAGCCCGCAGCAGCACGTGGGCGTGGTGCACAGCTCCAACCTCTGCACCGAGATCACCCTGAACACCAACAAGGACGAGATCGCCGTCTGCAACCTGGGCTCGGTCAACCTGCCGAACCACATCGTCGACGGCAAGCTGGACCTCGCCAAGCTGGAGAAGACCGTCAAGACCGCGGTACGCATGCTCGATAACGTCATCGACATCAACTACTACTCGGTCCCGCAGGCGCAGAACTCCAACTTCAAGCACCGCCCGGTGGGCCTGGGCCTGATGGGCTTCCAGGACGCGCTGTACCTGCAGCACATTCCCTACGGCTCGGACGCGGCCGTGGACTTCGCCGACAAGTCCATGGAAGCCATCAGCTACTACGCCATCCAGGCCTCCTGTGACCTGGCCGACGAGCGTGGCGCCTACCAGAGCTTCCAGGGTTCGCTGTGGAGCCAGGGCATCCTGCCGCTCGACTCGCAGCAGATCCTCATCGAGCAGCGCGGCCAGAAGTACATCGACGTCGACCTCGCCGAGTCCCTGGACTGGGCCCCGGTGCGCGAGCGCGTGAAGAAAGGCATCCGCAACTCGAACATCATGGCCATCGCGCCGACCGCGACCATCGCCAACATCACCGGCGTGTCGCAGTCCATCGAGCCGACCTACCAGAACCTCTACGTGAAGTCGAACCTCTCGGGCGAATTCACCGTGATCAACCCCTACCTGGTGCGCGACCTCAAGGCGCGCGGCCTGTGGGACCCGGTCATGGTCAACGACCTCAAGTACTACGACGGCTCCGTTCAGCAGATCGAGCGCATCCCCCAGGACCTCAAGGACCTCTACGCCACCGCGTTCGAAGTCGAGACCAAGTGGATCGTCGATGCTGCCAGCCGTCGCCAGAAGTGGATCGATCAGGCGCAGTCGCTCAACCTGTACATCGCCGGTGCCTCGGGCAAGAAGCTCGACGTGACCTACCGCATGGCCTGGTACCGTGGCCTGAAGACCACCTACTACCTCCGTGCCCTGGCCGCGACCAGCACCGAGAAGTCCACCATCAACACCGGCAAGCTCAACGCCGTGTCCAGTGGTGGCAACGACGGCCTCAGCGCCGCGCCGGCCCCCGCCGCCGCCCCGGCAGCAGAGCCGAAGCCGGCACCGGTGCCGCTGGCGTGCAGTATCGATAACCCGGACTGCGAAGCCTGCCAGTAATAAAGGAAGGCGGACGCATCTGGGCGGCGAGCGCTGCGTTGCCTGCCGAGCCGGACCCCATCACGTACAGCTGTACGCTCAGGGGTTCCGACTCGACAGGCGCCTTGCGCTCACTCGCCCAGCTTCGCCCTTACACCGAGTGGCCTGATTCGTAGGGTGGATGCCGCTTTTCGCATCCACCGATGCGGCCCACTCATGGTCGACAGCGACCTACAGATTCCGCGCTTTTGCGTGCAAACCAGAAGCCACCCCAACATATCCGACCGGCCATGACCGGTCCCCAATCAGGAGCAATCGCACATGCTGAGCTGGGACGAATTCGACAAACCCGAAGAAGGCACCACCCCGGCCGTCGCGCCGCAACCGACCGTTGCCGACGGCAACGCGCGTCTCGATAACGAAGCCGCAGGCTCGGTCGAAGAAGCCCGCGCCGTCGCCGCCGACGACTCCGACGCCGTCGCACGCGCCAAGAAAGCCCTCGACGACCTGGACATCCAGGAAGGCCTCAACGAACTCGAAGGCGAATCGGCCCGCGTACGCGTGGACGAGAAGCGCATGATCAATGCGCGCGCCGACCTCAACCAGCTCGTCCCCTTCAAGTACGACTGGGCCTGGCAGAAGTATCTGGATGGTTGCGCCAACCACTGGATGCCGCAGGAAGTGAACATGAACGCCGACATTGCCCTGTGGAAGAGCAAGGACGGCCTCTCCGAAGACGAGCGCCGCATCGTCAAGCGCAACCTCGGCTTCTTCTCCACCGCCGACAGCCTGGTCGCCAACAACCTCGTGCTGGCCGTGTACCGCCTGATCACCAACCCCGAGTGCCGCCAGTACATCCTGCGCCAGGCCTTCGAAGAGGCGATCCACACCCACGCCTACCAGTACTGCATCGAATCGCTGGGCATGGACGAAGGCGAGATCTTCAACATGTACCACGAGATCCCGAGCGTCGCGAAGAAGGCTTCCTGGGGCCTCAAGTACACCCGCTCGATCTCCGACCCGAACTTCACCACCGGCACCGTCGAGACCGACAAAGAGTTCCTGCGCAACCTCATCGCCTACTACTGCGTGCTCGAAGGCATCTTCTTCTACTGCGGCTTCACCCAGATCCTCTCCATGGGCCGCCGCAACAAGATGACCGGCACCGCCGAGCAGTTCCAGTACATCCTGCGCGACGAGTCCATGCACCTGAACTTCGGCATCGACGTGATCAACCAGATCAAGATCGAAAACCCGCACCTGTGGGACGCCGCCATGAAGGACGAAGCGACCCAGATGATCCTCCAGGGTACGCAGCTCGAAATCGAATACGCCCGCGACACCATGCCCCGCGGCGTCCTCGGCATGAACGCCGCGATGATGGAGGACTACCTCAAATTCATCGCCAACCGCCGTCTGACCCAGATCGGCCTGAAGGAAGAGTACCCAGGCACCACCAACCCGTTCCCGTGGATGAGCGAGATTATGGACTTGAAGAAAGAGAAGAACTTCTTTGAGACGCGGGTGATTGAGTATCAGACGGGTGGGGCGTTGAGCTGGGATTGATCGGCGACCATCGCTTTTTATAGGAGGGAGTCTTATGTTCGAGATCCAGGGACTGAATAAGCTACAAAGAGAGTTGGACCAAGCCCAGCGTGCGTTAGACGAATTGGATGGTGAGTTAGGAACCGTCCAGTTCGATCCGCACGACCCTGCAAGCATCGAGACCGCAATTCAGTCTGTTTGCCAAATGATCGATAGTCGGGTTGGTCAATACTCATCCAATCCGATCGTAGGCTCGCTAACTGACCACATAAAAGAATCATATCGAGAGAACATTGTTCAGAAAGCGGCCGAGGCTAGGCTTCAAGTCGAAGAGGATGAATGATGGCTCAGGACCTCTTTGCTGAAATCAACAACGCAGTTCTTGATCTGCAGGCTTCGCAACTTCAAACATATGAACGCCCACTGAAAAAGCTCGCTCAATTGTTGAGGCACCCTGAGCTCGCGCCCTACACCAGTGAGCTGACAGAGGGGCTAGATCTGGACCTCTTTCTCAAGGAAAGCGAAAAATCCGGCGGAAGCTTTGTGGGAAGCGCCCAACTGGCCTTTCCAGATGACCCTAAGGAAGAGCTCGGATTGACTTTACTTCTCATCCAGAAGCTGGGTGATAACCCGCGCTATGCAATCAATTTCAGCCATCACTTTTTCTATTCTGGGAAAAAGGTTATCGCCGGCATCCACTCTTTAACTGGGCAACTCATCATTCCTTTTGTTCGTGACTTCAGAAATTACGTCCAAGCCAAAGGAAACACCCAACCCGTGTTAAAGCCTCCTCTTTCAAGCAAAGTCTTCATTGTGCATGGGCACGATGATGGGGCGCGCGAAACAGTGGCGCGCTTCTTGGAGCGTATCGGGCTAGAAGCCATCATCCTGCACGAGCAGGCTAATCAAGGCCGTACCGTTATCGAAAAAGTGATTGCGCACGGTGATGTCGGCTTTGCCGTGGTCCTGCTCACCCCCGACGACGAAGGCTGTGCGAAGGGTGGAAATCCTGAACCGCGGGCCAGACAAAACGTTCTGCTGGAGCTGGGCTACTTTATTGGCCGCCTGGGTCGCGATAAGGTCTGCGCCCTCAAGCGGGGCACGCTAGAGATCCCTAGTGACTTTGCAGGCGTCGTTTGGGAACAGATGGACAGTGGCAGCGGTTGGAAGCAAGCCCTTGCTCGCGAACTGGCGGCAGCAGGCCACGATATCGACTGGAACAAGGTGATGCGCAGTTGATGATGCCTTTGTCGAGAGCGAGGTAGCCTGGAAATGGCGCGTGGAAAAGACTTCGCCGTTTTCCACCCTACGCCGATGCCTTGGCGGAATGGTTGGGTGCGCTCACGTAGCAAGTAGCTGGAAGCGAGTAGCACTGGAAAGCGCGTGGAAATGGCTTCGAGGTTTTTCCACCCTACGCAATGCCGATGCGCCGATGGAATGGCGAATGAGATAACGTAGGGTGGATAACGCTTTGCTTATCCACCGATACGGATCTCCCGCCAACACAACGTTCAAGGATGAGCCGCATGTCTCGATACCGCCGCGCCCAAGTGTAATTAACTGATAATCTGCTCCGCACCATTGACGACGTGCTGCTCGTGCCGGAACGCCAAATATATGGGAACGGACCAGCAAGCTTTCAGCACTGCAGACGTAAACCTATTAGCCGTTGGGCTCTATAAGCCGGATAAACCAAAACTAGCGAGTTAGCGTACCGACGAGCATAAAAGGAGACAGATTTTTTTTGAAAAGCGTCAGAACTATCTTGACGCTCTGCTCGATCTAAAGCCTTACAGGTAGATTCAACCTTTTCTGGAATCTTCAAAAAGGACTAAAGCATTGACCTCGTTCGACAATGTATTCACCGGCGTCTTTAGCGGTATTGTCACGACAATAATTCTGTATTTTGGTGCCCTATTTATTCAAAAGGTGGTTAATCCCTGGATAACAAAACTTCGCTATTCCGGGGTAGACCTGTCTGGAAAGCGAGGTAGCCTGGAAGAGACGCGTGGAAAAGGCTGCGCCGTTTTCCACCCTACGCTCCGGCAACGTCGATGCGTCGGCGGTATGGGCGGGTGAGCTGGCGTAGGGTGGATAACGCTTTGCTTATCCACCGATACTTACCTCCCGCCAACACCACGCTCAAGGATGAGCCGCATGTCTCGATACCGCCGCGCCCAAGTGCCGGGCGCCAGCTATTTCTTCACGGTCAATCTACTCAACCGTCGAAGCGACCTTCTTGTTCGCCATGTCGACCTGCTGCGTGAAACCGTTCGCGCCACGAAGAGCCTCCACCCGTTTCACATCGATGCCTGGGTCGTCCTGCCTGATCACATGCATTGCGTCTGGACGCTACCGGACGGCGACGCCGATTTCGCATTACGCTGGAAGGTCATTAAGTTCGCGTTTGCCAAGCGACTGCCAAAAACCGAGCGAGGTAGCCTGGAAGTGACGCGTGGAAAAGGCTTCGCCGTTTTCCACCCTACGCCGATGTGCCGGCGGAATGGGTGGGTACGTTGACGTAGGGTGGATAACGCTTCGCTTATCCACCGATACGAACCCTGTCGCCAACACAACGCTCAAGGATGAGCCGCATGTCTCGATACCGCCGCGCCCAAGTGCCGGGCGCTACCTATTTCTTCACCGTCAATCTGCGTGACCGCCGAAGCGACCTCCTTGTTCGCCATGTCGACCTGCTGCGCGAGACGGTTCGCGCCACCAAAGACCGCCACCCCTTTCGCATCGATGCCTGGGTCGTCCTGCCTGACCATATGCACTGCGTCTGGACGCTACCCGACGGCGACGCCGATTTCGCGCTGCGCTGGAAGGTCATCAAGTTCGCCTTTGCCAGGCGGCTGCCGAAAACCGAGGCCCTGACCGCAACGCAACGAGCCCGCGGCGAGCGAGGGCTCTGGCAACGGCGTTATTGGGAGCATCTGATCCGTGACGAGCGCGATTTACCGGCACCATGTGGATTACGTGCACTTCAACCCGCTGAAGCACGGGTTGGTTACTCGCGTATCGGACTGGCCCTACTCCAGCTTCCATCGCGCCGTCACGGCTGGCCTTTATCCCAGCGACTGGTGCGGTGCGCCGAGGTAGCCGGCAAAAACGCGTGGAAAAGGCTTCGCCGTTTTCCACCCTACCCGCTTCGTCTGCGGGAGCGAACCACCTCATTCCTTGAGAAACCTGGAGCGTCGCCGATAACGGTTGGAGCGCGAAGAGCAGCGCCCGCAGATGAAGCCCCAATGTCGGAGACGCTTGATGAGCACCGTTAAAAGATCTGCCTTGAAATCCCGCTTGCCGTTCTGTGCGGCAATACTCCTCGGCCTGGCTCTGATCTCAACGCCTCAGCTGTCATCGGCCAAAGGCTGTGGCCCGAGCGGCGCTACGTTGCAGCAAGGCCCCAAGGGCGGTTGCTTTTACATCAATCGCAACGGCAACAAGACCTACGTGGACAGGGCCTGCTGCCGTTAACTCCCAAGAACACGTAACGTCCGTAGTCCGCCTCACCGCCGCCAGCGGCACTCGAGAAAAGGAATTTCCATGCCCGGCATCAGCCATGTCGCCCGTACGTTTCAGATGTTTCTTGCCGACCTGCAGACGCGCCGAGCGCAGGCATTGCCCGAGCTCTCCCAGCTGCGTAACGGCTTCGAAGGTTGGCTGAAGATCGAACTGTATCTCTGGCTTATCGAACGCCACGGACTGCGGGCCGGGGTTGACGTCGGGGTCGAGTACAAGGTCTGGCTCGATCAGCGGCGCGGCCAGATGGACCGGGAGACGAAGCAGTGCGACCTGTGGGCACGCGATGCCGACGCGCATGACTACTACCACTACATCGAACTGAAAGTCCCGTTCGCCAACTACAACCAGGGCAAGCTGTTCCTCAGCGCTTCGGATGACTTCTGGTACATGTCACGGCTCTTGGCGGGCGACCAGTCGGCCTCGACGGGAAGCGCCATCCTGCTGGGGGCAGGCTTCGACGAACAGCCCTGGCGGCAGGCCATCAACGAGGCGGTCGAATACGCCGGCAACGACCCGGCCCACGTCCAGCTCGCGATTGGCACACTCATGCTGGACACGGCGCCGCCGCTGCAATGGGCAGTGATGACCAGGGTTTACCCGACCCGCAGTGCCTCCATATTGCCGACCTTCGAGGCAGCACCGCTTTCGGTTGGCTGAAGCGACGAGGGTAGCGAGGCCTGCAAAGGCTTCGCCGCTGTCGCCTGCGAACGGTTACCCCTTGCCGCACCGCCTTGACCCCTTCCCCGTTACCTCCTACCCTCCGCGTTCGGCGCCTAAGAAACGCCTCACGTAGCGGCTAGCCCGCTTCCGACATCTGCGGCTTTTTTGCGCCTGCGGCCCGCCCGTGCGCGCAAGAAAAACACCTCTGCGACGTCGGGAGTGGGCTAATACAAGACCCGAAAGGGGAATATGTCCGGCCCTCTACGTGGGGTTTCTTAGCTCCCGGCACCCAGCCCTAAGAAAGCTGATTTCACGTAGAGGTAAAGGACATGCCAACTCCCCATCACCCTCGCTTCGAGGGAATGCGTCTTTCCGTTCACCATGAACATGACGGCCGGCTCTGGTTCGACGGCAACGAAGTCGCCCGTCTGCTGGACTACTCCGACGGCGCGCTTGCGATCCACCAGTACTGCCGGGTGGAAGGCCTGAGCTTCGGCGAAGGCGACCACCCCGAACCTCGGCTGGATCTGGAAAACGTCTATCGTCTTGCCTTCGCCAGCCGCTCTGCCTACGCGCCGCGCTTTAGCGCGTGGCTCACCCACCGCCTCCTGCCCCAGCTCTGCAACCCGAAATCGAGCTGCGTGCACCTCTTCGGCCGCCAACTGCAAATCCTGGACTGGCAGGACGACTGGTGGATACGAATGCGGGATGTCGTCGAGGCCTTCGACATAGGCCGGACGGTGAGATGACGCCTTTGCGCCGTCCTTGCGGGCGGCGCAACAGGGCAAACCGGAACCTAGCGCGTTTGATAGAGATGGGCTTTTGGCTTGGGAAACCCGCCCTGAACACATCGCCCGCCCTTCACCGAGCCGTGAACAGGCGCTGATCGAACGCCGCCTTGAACGGATAGACTGCGACCCGATTCAGCACTACAGGGAGATTTTCATGGGAATGGACAACCTTAAGGACCCGGCCTACCCGTTCGATCAAGGCTGGGACATGGACACCGGCTGGAAGGCGGACAATGCCGGCAACCGCGACTCCAGTTGGATGCCTGACCGGGGATGGGGCCGTCAGGCGCAGCTGCCGAAGACCGAGCGAGGCAACGGCGGCGCCTCCTTCGCTGCGTGGGAGCAGAAGGCCGAAGCCACGCAGGAGCTTTCCGACTGGCCGCCGCCTGGCATCCTCAAGCTCCCCGAGGCTCTGCCGCCCGGTTTCTACGTCGTGCCTCGCAGCATGCCTGGTGAGCAGGTGCTCGCCAAGTTGTTTGCCGATACGCCCCATAATCATTTGGTCAGCCGCATCAAGGCGCTAAACCCCACCTTTGCGAAGGGCTTCAAAGCCGGGGAAATGTTCGTTCTGGGCAACCTGATCAACCCTACCGCCTGTTCGCGCGAAGAAGCCGACCTGATGGTGGCCGCCGCCGAGGTGCGTACGGCTTTGGAACCGCTGAGCGAGGGCGAGGCCGATTTCATGATGAAGCATCAGGCCGAAATCGCCCTGATGGTGGGCGGCGCCGGCGAATCGCTCGGGATCGGCACCGCTATGCTTGGCAAAGGTTTGAAGCAGATCGAAAGCACGCTGCGTGACATCGAATTCCTGCATCAACGTGAGTTCGCCACCCATGGACATCTGCAAAGTCAGCAGTTCTTCGCTTCGCGCCAGCAGCTGTACCGCCAGCTCGATAATCAGCTGAAAGCGACCTTCCTGGGTAAGCAACTTGGCCTGGGCAGCTACCCTGCGCTGCGCCAAGACCTCGGCATATCCACCCGAAGCCTGGTGCATCACTGGAGCAGAGGCGGCACACCCGGCCAGATTCCTGGCTACGCCACCCACATGGACGAAATCGCCAAAGCAGCCAAGTACCTCAAGTATGGTGGCCATATCGGTATTGCTCTGGGCGGTACGGCCTCTACGTTGAAGGTCAAAGAGGTTTGTCAGGCAGGCGAAACTCAGGCGTGTCAGAAGATTCGATTTACCGAGACGGGGAGCTTTGCCGGGGCGCTGGGTGGTGGGGCGCTAGCTGTGGCGATTGCTAGTCCTGCTGCGGGTTCGATTTGTGTCGCTCTTGGAGTAGCAACAGCCGGACTAGGCGGTGTTGCCTGCGGTCTGATAGTGGTTGGCGGGGCTTCGGTTGCTGGCGGTGCCGGTGGTGCAGCAGGTGGTGAGTGGATGGGAGAATTCTTGTACGGGCAGACTAAGCCATGACTGAGTTCTGGAACTCTTGGTGGGCATTCGCTTTTATGCTGGCCCCTTTCGCAATTGGCTTCTCCGGCATGCTCATGATTCTTGGCATGACATACCGACATCTCGACACGATTCTCCACACGTTCCCGAACAGCAAATATGTGCTACGACAGAAAATGCTTTGGGGTAATAGCGACCTTTGCTCCCGCTTTATTCTAACCAGCAGTTTGGCAGCTGTAGCATTGTTTCCGAAAGGCCACATAAACCGAGGAGACCTTTTGGAGAGCGAGGTTCGCAGCTTGCCCCGCTTCATCAAACGCCGCATGGTCATGGCCTGGTGGCTATGCTTGGCCGGTATGACTTGGCTCCTTGTGGCAGTCGGCCTGCTAAAGCTAACGGCGGACTGACTGCGACACACCGCCATCACCACACTCAGCGGTCGCTTCGCAAGGACTTACAAGAGCTGATTTTTTTGCTCACTTATCAATTTAACAATGCAAATACAAGGAAGTCACCATGGCATCGAAAAACGAAGTATCAGTCACCAAATATGTAGGATTGTTTGCATTACTAAACGCCTTATTAATGCTATTTTTTAACGTGCTTGCGCACGGTTTCGACATTGACCTCGGCTCCGGAGCAAACATAGCGATGCTTATGGGAGCGTCCATTATCACCTCAAACAAATTTGTAACAACCAACAAAAGAGCCCCAAATAACGCAGAAAAAAATAAGTTAACAATAGGCTGTCTAATATCATCATTTACCATATCGGCTGCTGGGTTTGCGATATTAATTTCCGTTGCACTAGGCCCACAAGCGCTTACTGAAATAACCACAATCCTTCCCGCGCTCTTTACGTTGACGGGACTCGTCATAATAACCGTAGTCACCTTGTTCTATTATTTAATGCTCAGCCTCTCATTTGGATGGCATGCAAATAAATCAGCCAAGAAGATCCAATCAAAAGCGTAACCCAACATCGCGGAACTTGTTATTTGACGCGCTGTAATGGCTATGCACGCCCCCATGCTTCGCGTGGGGACGCTCTAAGGTGTTGGCCTGCTCAAACTTACCGAGAGTAGAGCGAACAAAAAGAGCAGGCTTATTCCTGCACGGCAGTCTGCACGATCGCCACGCTTTCCCTGCGCCACAGGCCGCAGGCCTTAAGGGCACGAACCGCAATACCCAGGCCGCTCTGGTTTTGTCATACATTCTCAGGCCATCAGCTCACCGAACTAGCCGACTCAACGCGTTGACCGATCCCACGCTCTCCCGTGGACAACGCTTCGCCCGTTCCCTGAGTATGTCGGCCATCGACCTCCATACACCGCCATGGCGGACTATCCGCCCGGCGACTCGCTATCCCGAATTCGAGAGCACGACATGAAAGCACTTCCCACCCTGGGGCTCGCCCTTGCCCTTCTCGCAGCACCCACGGTTTACGCACAGGAGCTTGAGGTCACGCTCAGCGGACTTCAGCATGACAACGGTCAGGTGGCCGTGGCGGTGTATGCCGACCCGAAGACCTTCCGCAAGGAGAACCAGGCCTTCGCCGCGCAGAAGGCCAAGGCCGAGAAGGGAGTGGTGACGCTGGTGTTCAGCGACGTGCCGCCCGGGCGCTACGCGGTGCTGGCCTACCATGACGAGAACGACAACGGCGAGCTGGACCGGCGCTTCGGCATGATCCCCACGGAAGGCTACGGGCTGTCGAACAATCCCAAGGTCATGGGCCCGCCCTCGTTCGAAGACAGCGCCTTCGAGGTGACGGCCGACCAGCCTGCCGAGATCACCCTGGAGATGCGTTACTGACCGCTCCGCCCGCCACCCTCAACAAAGCGTCCCATGCCACAGACAGCGCGCACTGAGGAAGATCGGCCTACCGAGCCTCTCTTCCGCGCCCGATACCCATCCCGCGTACAATGCCCGCTTTGCCGCACCGATCCGGAGCCCCGCCCATGTTCACCCTCGTCCACCTGAACACCCCGCCGCCGGAGTCGATGAAAATCCAGGTGTTGCAGAGGGTGGTGGACTACCTCGGCGACATCAGCCCGGTATCGCTCACGCCGAGCAACCCGCTGTACCAGCTGTATCAGTACGTGGTGGGACTGGAGGTGCATCGTTATCTGGACAGCATGGATGGCGCGCAGGCGGGCAAGCCCGAGCTGATCATGGCGCTGGAGGCCGACGACCCGGCGCGCCTGCTCGGCTTCGCGCTGTATCTGCCCTATGTGGATGACCCCGACGCCTGCGCGCTGGTCTATCTGGCGGTGCAGGCCAGCCATCGGCGCCAGGGCATCGGCCGGGCCATGGTCGAGGCGATGGTCGCGCGTTACCCCCATGCGGAAGTGGCCTGCGTGGCCGGTAAAGTGCCGTATTTCGAAGCGCTCGATGGAAACGGCACGAAGGAGGCGCCCCCGCCCCTCGGGTCAACGCTTCACGCAGGCAAAAATCGCGTTCCCGGACGTCTGGTTCCAGGGCAGGATCCGCTCGTAATCGTGCTCGAGCACCTGCACCTCGAAGTGCGGCTCGAGCAGCGCCACCAGCTCGACGAAACTGACGGCCACCATGGGGTGTTCGTCGTGCCAGGTTTGGCATTCGCCTGCCGCCGTTTTCTCGATGCGCAGCTTCAACGACTGCCGCTCGCCATGCCCGACGTAGCTCCAGGCGGAGCTGAAGCTGAACAGGCCATCCGGGTGCCGGGCGCTGTGCGAGACGAACGAGTCGTTGTCGATCCGGTTCTTGTCGACGGCGTTGAAGCAGAAGAGCCCGCCCGGGGCCAAGGCGCGATGCACGCTGGCGATGCAGGCCTGCAATCGCTCGATCCCGGCGCTGTAGTGGATCGAATAGAGGAAGCAGGTGATCAGGTCGAGCGGCCGATCGACGCTGAAGCCGCACATGTCCTGCACGGAAAACTGCGCTTCCGGGCAGCGGATGGCCGCCTTGTCCAGCATGGGCTGGTTGATGTCGAGCCCGCCGCTTTCATAGCCGGCATCGATGAAGTGCCGCACGTGCGGCCCGGTGCCACAGGCGAGATCGAGGTGCCTGGTTCCGGCATTGCCGAACAGCTGCTGCAGCCGCTGGACACAGCGGCTCTGGGCGCGATAGTCGATATCGGCGCACATCAGATCGTAGTAACCCGACAGGTCGGTATAGAGGGCGTTGCCGGGCATGGTGACCTGGAGATGTTCAAGTGCGGCGTTGGCGGGCGCGCATCATAGCTCGCCCCGCCTGCAGAAAGTATCGGCCTTGCGACCAGTAGCCCGGGCGCCCGCGGACGAAGGGCGACGGCTTCCCGACCCGGCGGATGACCACGACCTTTATGCCTGCCCTGCCCTCGCTCCGAAGCGCCCGGCAAGGTTCCGATCAGCGCCGCTCAAGCGCAACGGCGGGCGGCCGATATGACCCGCATCGCCAGCATGATAGGGACGCCAGGAATGTTTAATAGCCGTTTAAAGAAGGAACTCGACGCCAAGGACGCGGAGCTGGCCACCCTGCGCCAGCTCATGAGCAAGATGAACGGCGACATGCTCTCGCTCACGCTGGACCCGGGGATCAGGATCACCGCCTTCAACGATCGCTTCGCGCGGACCCTGGGTTATTCCCGCGACCAGTTGCAGGGGCGGCATCTCGGGGAGATCGTTCCCCCCTACGTGAAGACGCTGCCGTGTTTCCACGCCTTCCACGCCGCGGTGGCCAAGCTCGAGGCGGTGAGCGACAACTACCGTTACCTGCGTGCCGACGGCAGCCTCGCCTGGCTGAAGATCCACTGGTATCCGATCGCGGGGCCGGACGGCAAGCTCTCGCACATCCAGGGCTTCGCCACCGACGTCAGCGAAGCGGTCTACCGGGCGAAGGAGAACGAGGCCTTCATCGCAGCCCTGCTCCGCTCGACGGCCGTCATCCAGTTCAACCTCGACGGCACCGTCGTCACGGCCAACGACCAGTTCCTGCGCACCATGGGCTACTCGCTCGTCGAAATCGAAGGCAAGCACCACAGCCTGTTCTGCCCAGCCGCCGACGCCGCCACGGCGGGCTACAAGGCGTTCTGGCAGAAGCTCAACCGCGGCGAATACGTCGCCGACCGCTTCAAGCGCATTGACCGCCACGGCCGCGAGGTGTGGCTCGAAGCGACCTACAACCCGGTGCACGACACCGAAGGCAAGCTCTGCAAGGTGGTCAAGTTCGCCACCGTCGTGTCCGATCAGGTAGTACGCGAAGCGGAAGTGCGGGAAGCGGCCGGCATCGCCTACGACATCTCGCTGCAGACCGACGTCAGCGCCGAACGCGGCGCCAGCGTGGTGAAGGAAACCCTGGTCACCATGCAGAAGATCGCGGACCAGGTGCAGTCGGCCACCGACGGGATCGAAGCCCTCGGCAAGCAGTCGCTGCTGATCAGCTCGATCGTGCAGACCATCGGTGGCATCGCGGCGCAGACCAACCTGCTGGCGCTCAACGCCGCCATCGAGGCCGCGCGGGCCGGCGAGCAGGGCCGCGGCTTCGCGGTGGTGGCCGATGAGGTCCGCCAGTTGGCCGGCAGGACGAGCGCGGCCACCGACGAGATCGTCACCGTGGTGCAGCAGAACCAGGCGCTGGCGGACGAGGCCGTGCACAACATGTTCGCCAGCCGCGAGCAGGCCGTGCAGGGGCTGGACCTCGCCAACCAGGCCGGCGCCGTCATCGTCGAGATCCAGGATGCCGCCAAGCAGGTGGTCAGCGCCGTCGGACGATTCGCCAAGGAGCTGTGAGGCCGGGTGCGCGGGGACGATCGCAGCGGCCTGCGATTGCCCCCTGCCCACACGCAACGCCCTGATGCCCTTAGGACTGACCCGCTGACCGATGAAACCTGAACCGTCGAAACAGCCCAAGATGGCTGACACGCTGTACCACGCCATGATCTGCGTATGCCTGGGCGCTTTGCTGCCCGCGTGCCATAGCGGCTATAGGCTGCTTGCGCCTCCCGCGCCGACCGATGAGATGTTCGGCATCTACGATGGGTTGATAAAAAAGCGCGTCAGGACAGGCAAGAGCAGCACGGTGATTTACTACATCAAGCTCAAAGACACACCTTCGCTCATCCGCCCCGACAATGACGACAGGACGATCCAGCGCCTGAAAAGAACACGCTACGGAAGCGGCCTCTGGATCACGAAGAAAACCAAACTCAGCACGCCCAGGGCAGAGCCTGCCCACTATCGGGCAATTGCGCTTTATTCCAACAACAAGATCTACGACCACCGAGACACCCAGGAGGCCGATCGGAGATCGACCAAGAGGACGCTGATCAAACCGCAGCTAGCAGTGTTTGTCGCCTCGATCCTGGCGCTTCGTTACCTGCGAAAAACCTCTTCCCCCTCAGACGAAAGACACGGACGTTGAATGCAAAAGAAATGGCTCGACCGCCCGGCTACTGAAGACACGGCATGGATCGATCTGGCGATCGAAGGCTCGAACGGCCTGTTTCGCCGCCACCTCTGGCTGGTGGCCAAGGTGGCGCCACCGCTGTTCGGCTTTGCCATATTCGTCTTGTACTTCTACCGTAACCGCTTCTACCCGAGTTTCGACCTGTTCCAGTTCACCTCACTGCTGCTGGCCGCAGCCGCCATCGGCTTCGTGGTGATCGGTGTGCTGGTGGTGCCGTTGTTCCTGCCCGGCGCCTGGATCTTCAGCCAGTTTCTCGACCACAAGGCGATCAAGGACGAGCTCCGGTATTCGCGCCCATACCTCGATCACGAGCGGGGCTGGTGGGTCCTCAAGCTAGGCTGCCTGGTGTACTGGCTGCCCTATCTGGCTTGCACGACAGGACTGGTGACCGTGCTGCTCCTGGCGCCGAAGCTGTTCGCCCTTTCGGTCATGCTGGTTCCGGTGTTGACGTGCCTGCTCGTCGGGCTGATCGTCCAAGCTGCCTTCGGGTTGCCCAGGTTCAGCTTTATCCGCTACCTGTGGACGACGGACGTGGCGGTCATGATCGTGGGTGGGTTCGTCACCGTCGTCCTGATCCAAAGCGCGCCGATCATCGAAGGGTTCGACATCGGTGCGTGGAAGTGGCTGGTGTATGGGCTGGTCATGATCGTGCTGTCGTTCATCGCCGCGATGTGTTCGTTCATTTTCATTGCCGGCTGGAATGTCGCCCTGCACTTTGCCGCCTTTTTCGCGCTGGCCATTGCCGGTTACAGCGGAGCGCTCACCACGCTTCCGGAGAAAACGGTGGGCGCGCTGGGGCTCGGCCATTATCGCGCGCAGACGCTTCTGCTGGAGCGAAGCTACTGCGACGCGATAGCAGCCGAGCAGCTACCGCTGGACGATGGCTGCGCGCTGACCGACATCCACGTGGTCTGGTCACTGGGCGAGCACCTGGTGTTCCGCACCGACGACGAACGAACGGTGCAGATCCCTTCCACATTCGTCCGGGCGATCGTGAGGTCGGATAAGTGAAGGTTGGGGCAGGCGGTCGCTCACCGCCTTGCCCAGCGCTCTATTTCCGGTTTCGGTTTCCTCACAGCTCACCACGATCACACGTCCTTTCGCAGCAGGCCCGACAGCCTGCCACGCCCCGCGTTGGCGCCTCGCACGGTGATGTCTCGCCCACGATGTATAGTTTGTAAATGATCTTTACTAACAAATGATAATTAATACTATTTGCACCGACCCGCGCGGGTCGTGAGCGCACCCGACACGTCGGCCGTACGGCGCGCGCGCGCGCGCGGGGTTCACATTGCAGCAGGAGCGCCATGGTCCCGGTGCCGCCGGCCTCCTGCCGACGTTACGCCTGACAACCGACGAGAACACCCGATGAAAGCCACCACCCCACCCTGGCCGGTGGTTTCCCGCATCCTGGCCGCCCTGCTCGGCGGCTATCTGTTCACCTATGCCTTCACCGCGGCGCTGGCGCGCCTGTTGCCGCTGGGGAAAGCCGATGCGGTCGTGGTCGCGACCCTGCCGGCCTTTCTGATCTACACCCTGGCCATTCTCTGGGCCTTCGGCTGCCGCAGCGCCCGGCGGGCCTGGGCAGGGCTGGCGTTGGCCTTGCCGTTGGCGATCATCGGCTTCTGGCCGCAACTGCTGGAGACGCTGGGATGAAACGAAAAACCCTCACCCAATCGCTGTCCTGGCTGCACACCTGGGGCGGACTGGTCTTCGGCTGGCTGCTGTTCGCGATCTTCCTCACCGGCACCCTGGCGGTGTTCGACAAGGAGATCGACGGCTGGATGCGCCCGGAGCTGCCGACCCGGCTCGTCGACCAGGCCGAGGCGGCCCAGCGCGCCCTCGATTACCTGGCGGCGCGGCACCCCGAGGCCGGCGCCTGGAACATCGGCCTGCCCACCGAGCGTTCACCGAACCTGAGCGTCTCCGCCGGCGAACAGCGCCGCGGCGGCGGCCAGCCCCTCGATCCGCACACGGGCGAACCCCTCCAAGTGCGGGAAACGGCCGGCGGCGGCTTCTTCTTCCGCTTCCACTTCACCCTTCACATGCCGCGCAACATCGGCATCTGGATCGTCGGCCTGGCTGCGATGGCGATGCTGGTGGCGTTGATCAGCGGCATCGTCATCCACAAGAAGATCTTCAAGGAGTTCTTCACCTTCCGTCCGGCCAAGGGTCAACGCTCCTGGCTCGATGCGCACAACGCCACCGGCGTGCTGTTGGTGCCGTTCCACTTGATGATCACCTACACCGGCCTGGTGATCTTCTACCTCGTCTACATGCCGGCGGCGATGGACGCGCTGTTCGAGGGCGACCGCGAGGCGCTGTTCCGCGAGCTGCGCGGCGCGCCGGTCGAACAGCGGGCCGAGCGGGCAGGCGAGCACGCCGGAGCGCAGCACGCTTCCGCCGAGCGGCCGGCCGGGCGCGGCGAACGCACGGGTGACGAACGCGCCAGGCCGACGGGCGAGCCGGTGCCACTGACCGCGCTCGGCCTGCTGCTGGCCGAAGCCGAGCGCGTCATCGGGCCGGTCGCCGGGCTGTCGATCCGCAACCCCGGCCGCCACGACGCGCGCATCGAGGCGCGCCCGGTGCTCGGCAACCGCATCGAACTGACCAAGGGCCAGAGCATGCAGTTCGACGGCGTCACCGGCGCCGTGTTGCGCATGCCGGCCCAGAGCGGTCCCAGCCAGTTGACCCAGCGGGTCATGGCCGGTCTGCACTTCGCCCAGTTCGGTGGCTACCCGATGCGCTGGCTGTATTTCCTCTGCAGCCTGGTCAGTTGCGCGATGATCGCCACCGGGCTGGTGCTGTTCACCGTCAAGCGCCGCCGCCGGCATGAGTCCGAAGGCATCTTCGGCGCCCTGCTGTACCGCGTCGTCGAACGCCTCAACGTTTCCGTAGTGGCGGGACTGGCAGTGGCCTGCGTGGCGTTGCTCTGGGCCAATCGCCTGTTGCCGGTGGAGCTGGCACAGCGCGGCGACTGGGAGGTGCGGGTGTTCTTCCTGGTCTGGCTGGCAACCCTCGGCCACGCCATCGTCCGCCCCTGGCTGCAGGCCTGGCGCGAACAGCTCGGCCTGGCGGCGGCGCTGTGCATCGGCCTGCCGCTGCTGAACCTGGCCGGTCCCGTCCGGGGCAACCATCTGTGGCTGGAGGCGAGCGTAGTGGCGCTCGGCGCGCTGCTGGCCTGGACCTGCTGGAAAGTTGGCCAGCCGCGGCAGGCGCGCCCGGCACGCTCCTCGACCAACCCCGTGGCGGAGGCCCGCTGAGATGAGCCTTGCACTGATCGCCAGCCTGGCGCTGGCCTATGCCGGCATGCTCGGTCTCTGCCTGGGCATGGAGCGGCACTGGAAACAGCTCGCCAGCCCGCGCCTGCCGGCCTTCTGCCGACGCCTCTGTACACCGCTGGGCGGCGGCCTGCTCGGCCTGTCCATCCATGCCGCCACCTTCGCCTGGCCGGGCGGCATGGCAGTGGTCGCCTGGTTCGGGCTGATCTCCCTCGGCGGCCTGGCCCTGCTCCTGCTGCTGCCCTACGCACCTCGCCTGGCGCTCGGCCTGCCGCTGGCCGGCGCTCTGCTGGCGGGCCTGCTCGCGATGCTCTGAACGCGGCCGTCGCCCTGGTTCAGGGAATGAACGGCGCCACGTGCCCCAGCGCCCGCTCGACGAAGGCCTCCTTCTCCCCCACCGGCGCGACATAGTGCAGCGCCTCGGCGGCCGCCTCGCGTCCCAGCAGTCGCACCAGCAGCCAGGCCGCCAGGTAGCTCGAGGCCAGGCAGCCGCCTGCCGTCGCCAGGTTGCCCCGGGCGAAGAACGGCTGCTCCCGCACCTCGACGCCCGCCTCCATCACCCAGGGCCTGGTGAGCAGGTCGGTGCAGGCAGGGATGCCTTCGAGCAGTCCCAGCTTGGCCAGCAGCAGCGTGCCCGAACATTGCGCGCCGATCAGTTGCCGGGCCGGGTCGAGCCGGGCGAGTACCTGCATGATCGAGGCGTCTTCGGCGATCTCGCGGGTCTTGCTGCCGCTGCCGACGAGCACGGCCTCGCATCCGTCGATCTCTTCGAGCGGGAGCTGGCGCAGCAACAGCGCGCCATTCATGGAAACGATCGTTTCGCCGGGCGAGGCCAGGGACACGCGCCAACCCGGTCGTTTGATGCGGTTGAGGATGCCGAAGGCGATCAGCGAATCCAGTTCGTTGAAGCCTTCGAAGGTGAGGATGGCGATGTGCATGGGAATTCCGTCCGTGAAAGCCAATCCCCATTGTCGAAGCGCGAGCGCGAGCGGAACAGGCACAGTCACCGGCGAGTGCGACCGTACAGCCGCGTATCGCGGGGTCTCTGCAAGATGATGCGGCGCTCGATGGTGCCGCGACGAAGCGATGGGAACGCCGGCGCTTTACGAAAGGCCCGCCGTCGGCGCTCGCCGGATGCGCCGGGATCAGTTCTTCTTGTCGGCCGAACCGCGCACCTGGCTGGCCTTGGCGAAGGCCTTGATCACGTCCCGGACGACCTTGCGCTGTTCGGCCGGCAGCGCCAGGAACGCCTCGACGGCCTCGCGCTCAGGGTAGAACGCCGGGTCCTCCCACCGCCCCCGCTGCTCGCGGATGGCCGATACGGCCTGTTCGCCGTAACGCAGCGCCTGGGGTTCCACCTTCAGCCATTGAGCGATCACTTGCAGCTTGTCCTGGGAAGGAATGGATTTGCCGCCCAGCCAGCGTGAAACGGCCTGGAAGGTGACCGACCGTCCCCAGTAACGGGAGTTGAACTCCCGTTCAAGGACGGCAGGACGATCGGGGTAGCCGGCAGCGAGCATGGCGCTGCGCAGACGCTGGGCAAATTCGGTTTTTTCGTTCATGGAGGCGGACGTTAAATTCCGCTTCCATGCTTGATTGAACATTATGTTGCATTAAAAATGAAATTCATGATTTCATCAATCGAATGACAGCCTCTCGACAGGGATCGCGGCACGCGCGTCCCGCCTTTCCTGCCAGGAGACGCTGCCGGGATCAGCCGGAGCGCTGGCTGGCCTCTCGCAGGCGAGCCAGAACTGCCGAACCACGGAGAGATAAACCATGTCCGCCCTTCGCCACCTGAGGTTCGACGGCCACCTCATTCCCGTGCTGCATCGTCCCGATGGCGTGGTGCTGATCGAGGGTCCGGCCGTGGCGCAGGTGCTCGGCTATCCGGACGACCTCGGCGCGCTGCATGACCATTGCCGGATCGAGGGCATCGCCTTCGGCAACCAGCCACGGCCAACGATCTGGATCGACGTACGCAACGCCCATCACCTGGCGTTCCAGAGCGGCTCGCCCAGGGCCGAGCGCCTGATGCACTGGATCAGCCACTGGCTGCTTCCGCATTTCAGCAGCAACATGCCCGCGCCCTACTTCCGGCTTTCGGCCTCGACGAGAAATGGCTGCCAGTCGTGTGCGGGTGCGGCGGCCGGTCCGTCAGGGGGGAGATGCGCCTGCTCGGCAGGACTGGCCGGGCGCGACTGAGCGCATTGAGGTGGCGGCCTGCAAGGCCGGCGGGGGAACTCTGGCAAAGCGGAGCGGCGGCTTGGCCCGAAAATGGCCATGCCCGATTCGCCGTGAAAGGAACAGGCCGTGCCGCTGCGGGATCTCGACCCGACAACGCCGGTGCACCTGCGACCTTAGAAGGCAGCAGGCGCATCGGTGGCCGATCAGAGCTTGTATTCGCGCAGGCCGGCGTAGAGGCGGGTCATTTCGTTGAGCTGGCGGAACATCGACTCGGCATTGACCGCGACGATGGTGGGCACGAACTCTTCGGAGGCGAAGGCGCGGCTCGCGAACTGCCAGCGGGCTTCGGCCTTGCGCAGGGCTTCGGCGATTTCGGCGTTGGGCGCACCGTCTGCCTGCAGCTCCGCCATGATGGCGTCGAACTCCTTGACCGAGGCCTCGAACTTGGCATCCAGACCGGGCGCCTCGACACCCCAGGCGCGGGCCATGTAGAACATCGCCGTGCGCTGGGTCAGCACGCGGTTCCAGCCACTTCGGTTGATCGCATGGGAAGCCGCGTCACCGTTGTGCTGCTCGAACAGGTCGGTCACCGCCTGGCACTGCTTGACCAGCTCTTCGGCTTTGGCCAACACCACCGGTGCCTGGGCCTTGTCCGGGGTCGCGGACGCCAGGGCGTGGTAGTCGGCCCAGAGCTGGTCCACCGCATCCAGCGCTGCCCGGATCGCGTCGTTCGGCGCAACGGCCTTGAGCTGGGCGTGGTGGTTCTCGAACAGCGCCAGGCTTTTGTCCCGCTGCTCGATGGCCTCGTCGACCTTCACGCCGGAGCCGATCATCAGGTAATCCTTGGCCACGATCTGCCCGAGGCTGCGCTGCAGGCCGGCCATGTTCATGACCTCCAACGGGGAGAGTTCGGCCCAGCAGGTGGCGCTCAACAGGCTGCAGCCCAACAACAGTGCACGGAAGGTCTTCTTGATCAACGGTGAATCCTCTCAGGTACGAAAGTGGCTTGGCGCGGGGATTGCCATCCCGGCACCATCATGGCCACGCATTGCACTGCATGTAGCTTTCTGAAAGCTTGCAAATTCGACCTTCGTCGTAGACGACCATCCAAACTGTGAACCGCAGCAAAAATACGAGCCGTTGATAGCTCCGCAACCGGGCCGTTTCCCTGTCGAACCCGGCGTTTACTGCCCAAACATCAGTGCGCGATGAGCCGCCACGCCCGCCATCGCACCATCCCCCACGGCCAGCGGCACCGAACCTGCGGCGCGTGCGGCATCACCGCAGGCGAACAGGCCCGGCACCGATGTCGCCTTGGTGGGATCGGTGCTGATGAACAGGCCCAGCGGCCCTTCTTCGGTTTCGCACCCCAGCTGCCCCACCAGTTCGGGAAGGCGCATCCGCGGCGCGAGGAACAGCCCGGCGAAGCTCAGCCGGCGACCGTCCTGAAGCAGCACCTCGAGCGGATCGCCGTCCAGGCGAGACACCGGGGTGCGCTCGAGCACGACGCCCCGTGCAGCGAGCTGGGCCAACTCGTCCTCGTCGGGCTCGAAGGCCTCGTTCAAGAGCAAGGTGGTGGCGCCCCAGTCCGGCAGCATCAGGGCCTGGTGCATCGACAGGGGTGACGTCGCCAGCACGCCGATGCGGCCCTGGTGAAGTTCGTAACCATGGCAATAAGGGCAATGGAACACGCTGGCGCCCCAGCGCTCTGCCACACCGGGTATGTCTGGGAGTACATCCACGATTCCCGTTGCCAGAATCAGCACGCGCGCGCTGTGTTGCTTGCCACTTCTGTCGGTGATCCGAAAGCCGTCCGCATCCCGTTCGGCTTTCACCGCCTCGGTCGAGACCCAATCCACCGAACCGTACTCCATGAGCTGGGCACGGCCTTTGACGGCGATCTCGCCGGGTGGCACGCCATCCTGCGTCAGGAAGCCATGCGAGGCGCCGGCGAAGCGGTTGCGGCGCTGGCCCGCATCCATCACCAGCACCTTTCGGCGGGCCCGGGCCAACGGCAGCCCTGCCGACAAACCTGCGTAACTGCCTCCGATGATGATTGCGTCATACGCCATGATATCGCCCTCCCGATTAATGTACCTTTTGAAGTTACACTAACAGGCGAGCACTACGAAAGGACGTTACGGGTGCTTTGTCGGATAAGGATGCTAGTGAGAGCCGATGCCGGATGGCGCCGGTTGGCAGCGGCCGTACAGTGCGTTGAACTGCTTCGACAGGTCAGCGAGCGTCGACGCCCCGAGCCTGCGTAGCAGCAACGCCTCGGCTTCCTGCAACGCATCGGCGAGCACGCCGTTGACCACCTGCTCGACCAGGCAATCGGGGTTGTCCCGGTCCGCTCCGATGGCGAATATCCTCGGCCCTCCGACGGCATGGAAGATGTCCAGCAAGGTGACCTGGTTCAGGTCGGCCGACAGGGTCCAGCCGCCGTTGTAGCCCTTGTCCGCACGGACGTAGCCCGCCTTGCGCAGGCCCGCCATGGTGCGCCGTACCACGGCGGCGTTCGTGCCCAGCATCTGGCCGATCTGCTCCGAGGTCACGGGCCGCTCATCACGCGCCATGTGCAACAGGACGTGGAGCATTCGGGAGAGGCGGCTGTCGGTTCTCATCGGTTTGCTGGCTGGCGAAGGAAGCTTCGCACCTTACAACGCAATCCCGACGATGACCACGCGCTCGCATCGCGCGACCTTCATTGCGCGCCGGTCAAGCCGGCTTCACCGCCAGCAAGGCGAAGCCACACAGGATTCCGGCCAGGGCGATCGCCCAGCCGATGCGATGGGCAAGGTTCTTCTGCTGCTGGCGGACGGGATCCACGGGTTTCTTCTTTTTCACGATCGTCTCTCTCAGCCGTAACGAGGCCTGGGTCGCGAATCGTACCGTGGGCAAGGCGCTGGGTGTCCAGCGCTTGCGTGTTCGTGGAGAACCGCTCAGCCCGCCCAACCTCGTAGCGTTAAGTCCCCGCTCCTACGTCGTCATCGTATGACCCGAGAAAGCTCGTGGGCCTTCAAATCACTCCCGACCGCCTGAAACCCTCGGAGCACGCGCCATACCGCAGGTCCAGCACGAAGACGTGCTGTCGCGTTTTTGCAAGTCATCATACCTCTACTACGCTTGCTCTCACCGTGCGTATACGGCTCATAAGAACAAGGACCCACCATGACGTCAGAACAACAACCTTCCCAGGATTCGCGTCGTCGCTTCCTCAAGCTGTCTCTGAACTACTCGGCCGCCCTTCTGGCCAGCAGCACCCTCCTGCCCCGCGTCGCCCAGTCCGCCGAACTGCTTAGCCGACGTTATCCGGACCCTTCGGTCGAGGTGCTGGACGAAAGCTTCATGCAACTGAGGTTGTTCAACGCCAGCATCGAGAAACTGGCCGACGGCTTGCGCTGGGCCGAAGGTCCGGTGTGGGTGGGTGACGGACGCTATCTGCTGCTAAGCGACATTCCCAACAACCGCATCGTGCGCTGGGACGAAATCAGCCAGACGCTGGGCGTCTACCGGGAGCAGTCCAATTTCTCCAACGGCTTGACTCGGGATCGGCAGGGCCGCCTGATTGCCTGCGAAGGTTCGACCACCCACGAACTGGGCCGCCGCATCACACGTACCGAGCACAACGGGCGAATCACGGTGCTGGCCGACAACTTCGAGGGCAAACGCTTCAACTCGCCGAACGACATCGTGGTCAAGCGTGACGGCTCGATTTGGTTCACTGACCCACCCTTTCAGGCCGGCAACGATTACGAAGGCTTCAAGATCGAAACCGAGCTACCCGATGCGGTGTATCGCATCGATGGGGAAACCCTTTCGGTCACCCGGGTGATCGAGGGTATCGCCGGCCCTAACGGCCTGTGCTTCTCGCCTGACGAGAAGCGGTTGTACGTGGTTGAAGGGCGCGCCAGACCCAACCGGCTGATCTGGGCCTACCCGGTCAACGACGACGGCACGCTGGGTGAGCGCACCCAGCACGTCGAAGCCACCGGTCACGGTGCGCTCGATGGCATCAAATGCGATGAGGGCGGAAATCTCTGGTGCGGCTGGGGCAGCTCCGGCTCGCCGGAGGCCAACCCCGACGGGCTCGATGGCGTGCGGGTGTTCGATCCGCAAGGCAAAGCCATCGGCCATATCCACCTGCCGGAGCGCTGCGCCAACCTGTGCTTCGGCGGAGCCCAGGGCAACCGGTTGTTCATGGCAAGCAGCCACGCACTCTACTCGCTGTTCGTCAACGCGCGAGGGGCTACGTTCGTCTAGCCGAGCTGATGGCGGGACGGCCCGGCTGTCCCTTTGTGCTGGGTCGGCGTGATCGCCAGACCGGGCACCAAGTTTCGTAGGGTGGATCACGCTTCACCGATCCACCATTCGACGGGACGGTGGATGGAAAGAGCGCCATCCACCCTACGCAACTGACAGCACTCGCAAGCCGGCAACGCCTCGCTTCGTGGGAGCGGTCTTGACCGCGATCTTTTGCTCCGGCACCTGCGCACGCCCGTTCATTCCCCCGCATCCCTGCGGCTTGTGAGGCGTGGCGGCGTCCGGTACGTTCTGTCGGCGGCTCGCTCGCCGCCCAAGAACAATAACCACGGTACGCCATGGCGTTGCCCTGCAAGGAATCCCGATGAAATCTCTGATCTCGGCCGGCCTGTTGCTGGCCAGCGGGGCCGCGTTCGCCGCCCCTTCTGCCTCGCTGCTCGATGCGGCCCAGCAACGCGGAACGCTGAGCGTCTGCACCACCGGCGACTACAAGCCCTACACCTTCCTGCGCGAGGACGGCGGCTACGAAGGCATCGACATCGCGCTGGCCGAATCGCTGGCCAGGAGCCTGGGCGTGAAGGTGCAGTGGGTGCCGACCACCTGGAAGACGCTGATGCCCGACTTCCTCGCCGGCAAGTGCGACATGGCCGTCGGCGGCGTTTCCATTTCACTGGAACGGCAGAAGAAAGCCTTCTTCAGCGACCCCATCACGGTCGACGGCAAGATCCCCTTCGTCCGCTGCGACGACGTGGACAAATACCAGACCATCGCCCAGCTCAACCAGCCCTCGGTGCGGCTGATCGAGCCGCCGGGCGGCACCAACGAGGCGTTCGTCCACCGCGAGCTGCCCAAGGCCCAGCTGGAGCTGTATCACGACAACACGGTGATCTTCCGTCACGTCGCCGAGAACAAGGCGGACGTGATGATCACCGACGCCTCCGAGGCGCTGTACCAGCAGCGCAACTACCCGACCCTGTGCGCGGTGAACCCGGACAAGCCGCTGCAGTACAGCGAGAAGGCCTTTCTGCTGCCGCGCGACGACAGCGCCTTCAAGGCCTACGTGGACCAGTGGCTGCACCTGACCAAGGCCACCGGCGAGTACCAGCGCATCGCCGACGCCTGGCTGGCCAAGCCGGCGCAGTGAGGCGACTTCAGGAACCGCCGAACAGCGCCGTCCAGTAGATGCCCGCATCGCTCTGCGGGCCGACCGCGTAGGCGACGCCCAGGTCGCTGAAGTGAGCAATGACCGGGTCAGCCAGGCCACTGCTCCGGCTGCGGCTGCTGCGGCCGGTCAGGCCCGACAGTCGCCAACGACGGCTCCGCCACTCAGCGCCTCGACGATGCGGCACTCCTTGACCGACGACTCGGTGCAGCCGACCAACCGCTCCAGCTCGAACTCCAGCCGTTGCAGGTCGGCGATGCGCTGGCGCACCTCGACAAGGTGCTGCGCCACCAGGCGGTCGACGTCGGCGCAGGGCTGGCCGGGTTGGTCGGCCAGCTCCGCCAGCGTGCGGACCTCGTCGAGGGAAAAGCCCAGCTCGCGCCCGCGCTTGATGAAACGCAGCCGCGCCACTTCGCGCTCGCCGAAGGTGCGGTAGCCAGATTCGGTGCGCATAGCGGTCGTGAGCAGGCCGATGCGCTCGTAATAGCGGATGGTTTCCACGTTCACACCGGTAGTCCTGCTCAGCTTTCCGATCGTCAATGTCATCGCTTGACCCTGTAGTCGCTACAGGGTTTAGCGTAGCCGCATCTTGTTCATCGGGACATGCGTCATGGCAGGAAACTGTTGCAATCACGGTTGTGCGAGCGCAGCCGCCACTGGGCGCTACCGGCGCCTTCTCTGGATCGCGCTGGCCATCAACCTGGCGATGTTTGTTGTCGAGATCGGTGCCGGGCTGCGCGCCGAATCGGTATCGCTGCTGGCCGATTCGCTGGATTTCTTCGGTGACGCCGCCAACTACGGCGTAAGCCTCTGGGTACTCGGGCTGGGTGTGGTTGTAAGGGCACGAGCCTCACTGCTCAAGGCCCTGACGATGGCGGCGTTCGGCACGTTCATCCTGGTTATGGCGATCTCCAACTTCGTCGACGGCAGCGTGCCGCATGCGCCGACAATGGGTGTGATCGGGATAGTGGCACTGCTCGCCAATCTGCTCGTAGCCGGACTGCTCTACGCATTCCGCGAGGGCGACAGCAACATGCGCAGCGTCTGGCTGTGCAGCCGCAACGACGCACTCGGCAATCTTGCGGTGATGCTGGCGGCATTGGGTGTGCTCGGCACCGGTAGCGGCTGGCCGGATCTGATCGTGGCGACCTTCATGGGGGTGCTGGCGATCAGCGCGGCGATTCAGGTAGCTCGACAAGCGCTGCAGGAGCTACGACCCGACGATGCGATCTCGGACCACTGAAGCGAACCCCGATGAACCGCGGCGCCTGCACCCACGGCTGACGCTCGGCTAACGGGATCGCTGCCTAGTTCAGCCGCCGCCGAACAGCGCCGTCCAGTAGATGCCCGCATCGCTTTGCGGATCGACCGCGTAGGCGGCGCCCAGGTCGCTGAAGTGCGGGTTCATCAGGGTGGCGCAGTGGCTCGGGATGGTCAGCCAGGCCTCGAGCACCTGCTGCGGGGTGTCCTGCGCGGCGGCGATGGTTTCGCCCACCTGCTGCCCCGAATAGCCGGCGAGTTCGGCGCGGTCGCCGGGGGTTCGCCCACCACCGTCGAGATGGTCGAAGAAGTTGCCGTTGGCCATGGCCCGGCTGTGGGATTCGGCGACGCCGCCGAGCACCGGCTCCCAGGCGAGCGGCCCCGCCGCGGCGAACGCCTGGGCGCCGCACCGGCGCGGCTCGGCGCGTGCGGCGTTGATCAGCGCAAGCAGTCGTTGCCCTTCGGCCTGCCAGTCGCCCAGGCCGCCGCTGAGCATCGGCCGCGCCAGCACGATGCGCCAGTCGCGTCCTTCCCGACTCACACCGATGTCGACGAACTGCGGATCGAGCAGTACCTGGCAGAAACTCTCACGCAGCGCCGCCATCGCCGCCTCGGCATCGCGCGGGCCCGACAGGCTGATGGCGCGCACGTTGACCAGCGGGTAGCCGGAACGGGTCAGCGACTGCTGCAGGTCGCCGGCACCCTGCACCGACAGCTTCAGTCGTGAGTCGGCTGTCAGGGCGGGCAACGCCACGCTCGCGTCATCGGCGCATCGCTGCACCTGCGCGCGATAGGCGTTGACCGACTGGATCAGCTGCGTCGGCTCATCGGCCCGCGAGCCGACCGGCAGCAGTGCAGCGAGAAGCAGAACGAACGACAGGGCACGCATGGAATCCTCCGTCATGTCAGTAGCGATCGCCGGGCAGACGCCCGGCCGGTCTGCTGGATGCTGCGCGAGGACGCTGCGCTTGTCACGTTCTCGACGCGCGCCGAGGCTTCCGGCGCATTCCCCCGCCCCTTGTAAACGGGGCCCGCGCGCCACCGCGCAGGCACGACGCAGCGCGCTGCCAGCGACCAACGCTTCGACGACCGCGAATCGCTTCCTCCAAAGGTTGCCTGCGCCTGGCGGCGCCCGTGTCGCGGAAGCACGGCCCGCCTGCGCCGGCCTGTGTCAGGCGAATGTGTATGTTTTGTAAATGATCTTTACACTCGAATGAGAATTCTTAGCATTCGCACTGGCGAAGCGGCCGGAGCCGCGGATTACGAAGGAATCGAGGAGAGTGCAGTACATGGTGATTTTCAATCGGAACCAGCTGGCTGGCGCCATCGCGATCGCAACCTGGATGAGCGCACCGGCTCACGCACAACAACCGCTCGAGCTGCAGCCGACCACGGTGGTGACCGCCGCTGGTTACGAACAGAACATCGCCGATGCGCCGGCGAGTATCTCGGTGATCAGCCGTGAACAGCTGGAGAAGCAGTCGTATACGAGCGTCGTCGACGCCATGCGCAATATCCCCGGCGTCTTCGTCACCGGGGGCGGCAACCAGCAGGACATCACCATTCGCGGCATGGGCAGCGAATACACCCTGGTAATGGTCGACGGGCGCCCCATCTCGGCGGGCCGCCAGACGCAAACCAACGGCACCTCCGGCGGCAAGCAGCAACTGGCGCTGCCGCCCCTGGCCATGATCGAACGGATCGAGGTCATCCGTGGCCCGATGTCTTCGCTCTATGGCTCCGAAGCCATGGGCGGGGTCATCAACATCATCACCCGCCGCTCGGCTGACGAGTGGGCCGGTACGGTCCGCGCCGAGCGGATGTTCTCGCAGAACGACTACAACGAAGACGAGTACCACACCGAGCTGTTCGCCGGCGGCGCCCTGATTCCCGGGCTTGTCGGGCTGCAGCTCAACGGTGCCTACACCAACACTTATGAGAGCGATTATGTCGGTGGCGAGGCATTCAACTCGGGCGAAAGCAAGCCGGAAACGCGAGACCGGAACGCCGGCGCCGAGCTGTTCCTGACACCCACCGAGCGCGACCGGATCACCCTGGGCTACCGGGATACCACCCAGACAGCCCGCCACACGGCGGGCAAGAGCGCCCCCGTGACCACGACGACACCGGCGGGCCAGACCACCAGCAATCGCTTCGAGAAAAAGGTCTGGACGCTGTCCCACGACGGCAACTACGGCGACGTGCTGCTCAACAGCTACCTGCAGCGTGACGTCTCCGAACGCGTCCAGGACCTGTCGATGGAGGAAACCGTCAACCTGTTCAACACCCAGGGGACCTTCTTCTGGGGCCAGCATACGGTCACCTTCGGCGCCCAGTACAAGGACGAGGAGTTCGTCAACGGACAGAACGTGCTCTTCAACGACGGCATCCCGGGAGGCGTGCACAAGGCCGACCGCTGGCTGGCCGCGCTGTACAGCGAAGTGGAATGGGGCCTCACCGACGCGTTTTCGCTCACCACCGGCCTGCGCTACAACGACGATGAATTCTTCGGCGGCCACCTCTCGCCACGCGTCTATGGCGTCTACCGGATGTCGCCGTCGCTGGTCCTCAAGGGCGGCGTTTCGACGGGCTACAAGCAGCCGACCCTCACCCAGTCCACCGAAGGCTTCGGCGGCCGCACCGGCGGCGGCGGCTCGCCGAACGTGGGTGGCAACGGCCAGCCACTGCCCCGCGCCCTGAGCATTGGCAACGCCGATCTCGACCCGGAAACCAGCACCAGTTACGAAGTCGGTTTCGTATACAACGAACCCTCGATCGGCCTGGGAACCAGCGTGATGCTGTTCCATACCGTCTACAAGGACAAACTCGCCGAAGACCGCTTCTGCACCAGCCCCAACGCGGCCAACAACAATGATGTCGCCAACTACGCGTGTAGCTTCGGCGGCAACAACTTCTACTTCCTGAGCACGACCAAGAACATCGACGAGGCGGTGATCCAGGGCGTCGAGCTGACCCTCGACTATGAACTCATGAGCAACCTGAACTGGATGAGCAGCTACACCTTCACCGACTCCGAGCAGAAAACCGGTGACTTCAAGGGCGAACCGCTCAACCGGCAACCCCGCCACATGTTCAACACCAACCTGGACTGGAGAGTCAGCGACAAGCTCAACCTGTGGTCGCAGTACAACTACCGCAGCCGCACTTCGGACTACCTGAGCCGGACCACCATGAGCGAAGGGACACCCGGCTAC
>NZ_QLAE01000032.1 GCF_005876855.1 Stutzerimonas nosocomialis
AGCTAGAGTCTCTAAGGTCACCGCCGCGTGGACGGCCCTTCTACCCATTCAAAGGAACGCAACACCATGAGCCTTCTCTCCGAATTCAAAACCTTTGCTGTGCGTGGCAACGTGATCGACATGGCGGTCGGCATCATCATCGGCGCGGCGTTCGGCAAGATCGTCTCGTCCTTCGTCGGCGACGTGGTCACGCCGCCGCTGGGGTTGCTGATCGGCGGCGTGGACTTTTCCGACCTGGCCGTCGTATTGCGCGCGGCCACGGCGGACAGCCCGGCGGTCACGCTCAGCTACGGTCGCTTCATCCAGACGGTGATCGATTTCACCATCGTCGCCTTCGCCATCTTCCTGGGTGTGCGAGCGATCAACCACCTCAAGCGCAAGGAGGCCGAGGAGCCTTCCGCGCCGCCCGCGCCCACTCGGGAAGAGGAGCTGTTGACGGAAATCCGCGATCTGCTCAAGGGGCAGGACCGCCCCTGATGGCGAAGCCCTCCCGCCGCCAGGCGGGGGAGGGCCGGCCCGTCACTCGGGTTTGGGCGTGGTCGCGGTGCTGGTCGGCAGCACCGGATAGGCGACCTGGGGCTGGTCGCCGGTGAGGCTGTGGAGGAAGGCGGTGATCGCGTTGACTTCACTCGCATCGAGCTGGCGACCCAGCTGGCTGTCGCCCATGATCGCCACCGCCTGTTCCAGTTCCCACACTTCGCCGCTGTGGAAGTAGGGCGCGGTCAGCGCGACGTTGCGCAGCGGTGCGGCGCGGAAGACGTACTCGTCGGACGCGGTGTTGGTCACCGTGAAGCGTCCCTTGTCCGCCTCGGGCAGGATCTCGGCCCCCGGCCGCTGGATCACGCCGAACGGGAAGTAGCCCTGGCCGCCCAGGTTCACCCCGTTGTGGCAACCGGCGCAGCCGGCATCCATGAATAGGGCAAGGCCGGTTTTCTGCTTGTCGGACAGCGCCTTGTCGTCGCCCTTGAGGTAGCGGTCGAACGGCGCGTTGGGCGTTGTCAGACCGACTTCGAAGGCCTCGATGGCCAGCGCCATGTTGTCGAAGCTGACCGGGTTGCTGTCCTTCGGGAAGGCCTTCTTGAACTCGCTGACATAGGCCGGGATGCTCTGGAGGGTCTGCTCGACCCGCTCCGGCGTGTTGTTCATCTCGACGCTGGCCTGCACCGGCCCCTTGGCCTGGGCCTGCAGGTCTTCGGCGCGGCCGTCCCAGAACTGCGCGGCGTTGAACACCGAGTTCAGCGCGGTGGGCGAGTTGCGTGGCCCTTTCTGCCAGCCATGGCCGATCGAGGTGGTCACGTTGTCGACGCCGCCCAGGCTCAGGTTGTGGCAGGTGTTGCAGCTGATGATGTGGCTGCGCGACAGGCGCGGGTCGAACCACAGTTTGTGGCCCAGCGCGGCCTGGGCTTCGCTGACCGGCTGGCCGCGAACCTCGGTGACCACCTCGGGCACGGGTTTGAACAGGGTGCTGGCACGTTCGCGCAGAGCGTCGGCCTGGGCCATGTTGGCGATCATCATAAGGCTGCCTAACAGCACGGGGTTTGGAATGCGCATCCGGATGCTCCTCATCGTTTTATTGGCACCTCTAGCAGGCGCCAGGCGGGCTTCCGGGGCCTTGACACAGGTCAAGCGAGACGGCGTCCCGGGGTGGGTCAAATTGACCCAGCGGCGTCGGCTGTCGGTGGGTTCCGCGACCTGTGGCGCACCCGGGCGCCTTGCGACTCGCCGGTGGCGGCGCGAGAATGGCGCGCATGACGTGGCCGCTGGCCAACCCTGCAAGGAATACCGATGTCTGAAACTGCCGCTGCTGGGCTGCGCCTGGCGCCCGATGCACTGACCCGCCCCTTCGAACCCAGCCAGTTCACCTTCACCACGACCGACGATCTCGAGCCCTTCCTCGGCGTGCTCGGCCAGGAACGGGCCGTCGAGGCGCTGCAGTTCGGCGTCGCCATGCCGCGCGCCGGCTACAACGTCTATGTCATGGGCGAACCGGGCACCGGGCGCTTCTCCTTCGCCAAGCGCTACCTGAAGGCCGAAGGCAAGCGCATGGCGACGCCTTCGGACTGGGTCTACGTCAACAATTTCGACGAGCCCCGCGAGCCGCGCGTGCTCGAGCTGCCGCCCGGCACGGCGCATGAGTTCATCAGCGACATCAACGGGCTGATCGACAACCTGCTGGCCACCTTCCCGGCGGTGTTCGAACACCCCAGCTTCCAGCAGAAGAAGAGCGCCATCGACCGCGCCTTCAATCAGCGCTACGACCGTGCGCTGGACGTGATCGAGAAGCTGGCGCTGGAGAAGGGCATCGCGCTGTACCGCGACAGCAGCAACATCGCCTTCACGCCGATGAAAGACGGCAAGTCGATGGACGAAACCGAGTTCGCGCAACTGCCCGATGCCGAGCGCGAGCGCTACCACAGCGACATCTCCGCGCTGGAAGTGCAGCTCAACGAAGAGCTGGCGAGCCTGCCGCAATGGAAGCGCGAATCGAGCAACCAGTTGCGCCAGCTCAATGACGAGACCATCACCCAGGCGCTGCAGCCGCTGCTGGCGCCGCTGTCGGAGAAGTACGCCGAGAACGCCGGGGTCGAAGGCTACCTGCAGGCCGTGCAGGTCAACCTGCTCAAGACCGTGGTCGAGCAGCTGGTCGACGAGAACCGCCCGGAGGCCCAGTCGCGACAGCTGCTCGAAGAGCAGTACAGCCCGAGCCTGGTGGTGGGGCACCAGATGAACGGCGGCGCGCCGGTGGTGTACGAGCCGCATCCGACCTACGACAACCTGTTCGGCCGTATCGAATACAGCACCGACCAGGGTGCCCTCTATACCAGCTACCGGCAGCTGCGCCCCGGCGCCCTGCATCGCGCCAATGGCGGTTTCCTGATCCTCGAAGCCGAGAAGATGCTGGGCGAGCCCTTCGTCTGGGAAGCGCTCAAGCGCTCCCTGCAATCGCGGCAGCTGAAGATGGAGTCGCCGCTGGCCGAACTCGGCCGCCTGGCGACCGTGACGCTGACGCCGGAAGTCATTCCGCTGCAGCTGAAGGTCATCATCATCGGCTCGCGCCAGCTCTACTACACGCTGCAGGACCTGGATTCGGACTTCCAGGAGATGTTCCGGGTGCTGGTCGACTTCGACGAGGACATCCCGCTGGCCGAGGACAGCCTCGAGCAGTTCGCCCAGTTGCTCAAGACCCGCACCTCGGAAGAGGGCATGGCACCCCTGACCGCTGCGGCGGTGGCGCGCCTGGCCACCTACAGCGCGCGCCTGGCCGAGCACCAGGGGCGGCTGTCGGCGCGTATAGGCGATCTGTTCCAGCTGGTCAGCGAGGCCGATTTCATCCGCCAGCTGGCCAAGGAAGCGGTCACCGACGTCGGCCACATCGAGCGGGCGCTCAAGGCCAAGGCGACGCGCACCGGCCGCGTCTCGGCGCGCATCCTCGACGACATCCTGGCCGGCGTCATCCTGATCGACACCGAAGGCGCGGCGATCGGCAAGTGCAACGGCCTGACCGTGCTCGAGGTCGGTGACTCGGCCTTCGGCATGCCGGCGCGTATTTCGGCCACGGTGTATCCCGGCGGCTCGGGCATCGTCGACATCGAACGGGAGGTCAACCTCGGCCAGCCGATCCACTCCAAGGGCGTGATGATCCTTACCGGCTATCTCGGCAGCCGCTACGCCCAGGAATTTCCGCTGGAAATCTCCGCGAGCATCGCGCTGGAGCAGTCGTACGGTTACGTCGACGGCGACAGCGCATCGCTCGGCGAGGTCTGCACGCTGATTTCCGCGCTGTCGCGCACGCCGCTCAAGCAGTGCTTCGCCATCACCGGGTCGATCAACCAGTTCGGCGAAGTGCAGGCGGTGGGCGGCGTGAACGAGAAGATCGAAGGTTTCTTCCGGCTCTGCGAGGCGCGTGGCCTGACCGGAGAGCAGGGGGTGATCGTTCCCTTCGCCAACGTCACCACCCTGATGCTCGACGAGCGCGTCCTCGAGGCCGTACGCCAGGAACGCTTCCACATCTATGCCGTGCGCCATGTCGATCAGGCACTGGCGCTGCTGGTGGGCGAGGCGGTTGGCGAGGCGGACGAGGAGGGGCGCTTCCCCAAGGGCAGCGTCAACGCACGTGTCGTCCAGCGGCTGCGCGACATCGCCGAGATGGGCATGGAGGAGGACGACAAGGGCGGACCTGCGAGCCAGGCGCTGGAGGATGCAGCGGTGGCGTCGGGGCAGAAACCGGTCTCGCTGTAAGGGCAGAGCCTTCTTCGGAGGGTGGCGGAACGATGGCCGGCGGCGTCGGTCTGGATAGAGACCGGGGGTTTCCCCACTCTCTATCCACAAGGTTATCCACAGCCGGATGACCGGGTTGCTGGCCCATGCAGTCGCGCCGGTAGCCGACAGCGAGGATCGCCGTCATGCCGCAAAGCATCTGTCTGACCCGCCAGTGTCTGGGCCTGATTACCCGCATCGAGTGCTCCATCCGTCCGCTGTCCGGGGGTAACGGGTTGTGGACGTTGCTCTGTGCCGCCGGCCTGGCCAATTCGCAGCCCACGGCAATCAAGGTGCAGGGCCCGTTCCACGGCCCGCGGATGGCCGAGTCCGTGCTCACGGCGATCGCCAACAACCTCACCGAGCAGGGCTACTCGCAGGCGCAGGAGCCCTTCATCTGGCAACTGCACATGCAGGCCGAGCTGCGCAAGGTCAACGCCAACCAGGCGCGCTACCTGAGCGGTGGCTGGCAGTCGCGCCCCGAAGCCTGAGCCGGTCAGCGGTGTTACTGCCCGGGCAGGGTCGCCTTGTCTGCAGCAACCCGCTGGGTATACTCGGCGGCCCGTCCGTTTTGACCGAGTAACCATGGAACGCCTGATCGAAAACGCCATGTACGCCGCACGCTGGTTGCTGGCGCCTATCTATTTCGGCCTTGCCTTCGCCCTGTTGGCGCTGGCCATCAAGTTCTTCCAGGAAGTGTTCCACATCATGCCGGCCGTCTTCGCTCTCAGCGAGGCGGACCTGATCCTCAAGCTGCTGTCGCTGATCGACATGGCGCTGGTCGGTGGTTTGCTGGTGATGGTGATGCTGTCCGGCTACGAGAACTTCGTCTCGCGGCTGGATGTCGCCGAAGGCCAGGAAAAGCTCGACTGGCTCGGCAAGATCGACTCCGGTTCGCTGAAGATGAAGGTGGCCGCCTCGATCGTGGCGATCTCGTCGATCCACCTGCTGCGCATGTTCATGGACGCCCAGCAGATCGCAGCCGAGAAGTTGATGTGGTACGTGATCATCCACCTGACCTTCGTCTTCTCCGCCTTCGCCATGGGCTATCTGGACAAGCTGACCAAGCACTGAAGACAGACTCCGACCGCGCCGGCGCTGCCGGCGCTGCCGGCCGTGGCGGTCTGTGCTAGTCTGGCCGGCCTTTTTTCCAGCGGAGCCCCGGCATGTCCGAATTGAATCTAAGCACCGACGAAGCGCGCGTCAGCTACGGCATCGGCCGCCAGCTCGGTGATCAGCTGCGCGAGAACCCGCCGCCCGGCGTGAGTCTGGACGCGGTCATCGCCGGCATCCGCGATGCGTTCGGCGGCGCTGCCAGCCAGGTCAGCCCCGAGGCGCTCAATGCCAGCTTCAAGGTGATCCGCGAACAGATGCAGGCACAGGCTCAGGCCCGGGCCGAAGCGGCGGCGGGCGAGGGCAAGGCGTTCCTCGCCGAAAATGCCAAGCGCGAGGGCGTCACCGTGTTGCCGTCCGGGTTGCAGTACGAAGTGATCGCCAGCGGCGATGGTGCTCGCCCCAGCCGCGAGGACAGCGTTCGCACCCACTACCACGGCACGCTCATCGACGGCAGCGTGTTCGACAGCTCCTACCAGCGCGGCGAGCCGGCCGAGTTTCCGGTTGCAGGTGTGATTGCGGGCTGGACCGAGGCCCTGCAGTTGATGAATGCCGGCAGCAAATGGCGCCTCTACGTGCCGAGCGAGCTGGCCTATGGCGCCCAGGGCGTCGGCAGCATCCCGCCGCACAGCACGCTGGTGTTCGACGTCGAGCTGCTGGCCGTCCTCTGAGGTCGCGTCACGCGCGCCGCCCCGACGCAAGGTCGGGGCAGGGGTGCGGCGAGGTCAGCTGCGTTTCTCCAGCGGACGCAGCGCCCGCGCATAGCTGAACAGGAACAGGTTGCGTACCTGTTCCTTCAGGATGCAGGGTTCGGTGGTGCCGAGCTCGTGCAGGTCCAGATCCCCCTGTTCCCTCAGCTCTTCCAGCGCCTCGCCGTCGAGGGTCACGCAGGCATTGCCGGTACTGCGGTCGAGAATGCGCAGATAGGGTTGCGGGCGGTCGAGCCAGGCGTCGATCAGATAAGTCATGGTTGTACCTCCAGTAAATTGCCTTAATGAGAATAATTATTAATTGCAATTTGGCAAGAGGGGCAGCTGTAACTCTTTCGCGCGGACGACAGTCGGCATCGCGCGCGGGTGCGATGTCTAGGCGACTTCAAAGGCAGGAGAAGACAGCCGCGAGCGCGGCTGTCAGTGGGTGCGGGCGACGGCGAAGCGGGTCAGTTCGATCAGTGCATCGCGATAGCGGTTGGCCGGGACGACTTCGAGACAGGCGATGGCGCGCTCGGCATAGTCGCGGGCGAGCTCGGCGGTGTAGGCCAGGGCGCCGGACGCTTCGACGGCGCTGCGGATGGATTCCAGGTCCTCGATCCCGCCTTTCTGGATCGCGTGGCGCACCAGCGCGGCCTGTTCCGGGGTGCCATGGCTCATGGTGCGTATCAGCGGCAGCGTGGGCTTGCCTTCGGCCAGGTCATCACCGACGTTCTTGCCCAGCGCGTCGCTGTCGCCCTGGTAGTCCAGCAGGTCGTCGACCAGCTGGAAGGCAACGCCGAGGTGATCGCCGAAGGTACGCAGCGCCTCGCGTTGTTCCACTGGCGCCTGGGCCAGGGTGGCGGCGCTGTGGGTCGAGGCTTCGAACAGCATGGCCGTCTTGCCGCGGATGACTTCCATGTAGGTCGCTTCGGTGGTGCTGGCGTCGCGCACCTTGGACAGCTGCAGCACTTCCCCTTCGGCAATGACACGCGTCGCCTGGGAGATGATGCGCATGACGTCCATCGAGCCGAGCTCTACCATCATCTCGAAGGAGCGGGCATATAGAAAGTCGCCGACCAGCACGCTCGGCGCATTGCCCCAGAGCGCGTTGGCGGTGGAGCGCCCGCGACGCATGCCGGACATGTCGACGACGTCGTCGTGCAGCAGGGTCGAGGTGTGGAGGAATTCGATGATGCCGGCCAGCAGGCGCAGCTGCTCGTCCTCGTAGCCCAGCGACTTGCCGCTGAGCAGGACCAGCAGCGGGCGCAGGCGCTTGCCGCCCGCGGAGGTGATATAGTCCCCGATCTTTTCCACCAGCGGCACGCGCGACGTGAGCTGTTTGCGGATGATGCCGTCGACCGCGGCAAAGTCGTCCGCCACGATCTGGTAGAAAGCCTGGGGTTGCATGTGCGGGCTGTCGCTCCTCGAAGGATGCGCGGCATGCTATGGGGCGGGTCCGGGGCTGTCAAGGCGAGGCCCCGTGGCCCTTGCGCAGCGCCAGTGGCTTGCGTACAATCGCGGCCCCTGAACTTCCCCCTGGGCATTTCCCTGCCTTACGCAATTGCACGGGCGTCCCTTCCGGCCCCATGCAGCCATGCCAGCCACCAAACACCATTCCAAAGCGCTGGGTGAGCAGGATTAACGGAGATACACAGATGTACGCAGTTATCGTAACCGGCGGCAAGCAATACAAGGTTGCCGAAGGTGAATACCTGAAGATTGAAAAGCTCGAAGTTGCCACTGGCGAAGCGGTCACTTTCGATCGCGTTCTGCTGATCGGCAACGGCGACGACGTCACCATCGGTGCTCCGGTGGTCGATGGTGCCAAAGTCACCGCTGAAGTGGTTGCCCAGGGCCGCCACGACAAAGTGACCATCATCAAGTTCCGCCGTCGTAAGCACCACATGAAGCGTCAGGGCCACCGTCAGTGGTTCACTGAGGTCAAAATCACCGGTATTCAGGGCTGATTCGCCTGAATCCTCTATAGGAGTATTGAACTCATGGCACACAAAAAAGCTGGCGGTTCTACCCGCAACGGTCGCGATTCCGAAAGTAAACGCCTTGGCGTGAAGATGTATGGCGGCCAGGCCATCAAGGCCGGCAACATCATCGTTCGCCAGCGCGGCACCGAGTTCCACGCTGGTTACGGCGTTGGCATGGGCAAGGACCACACCCTGTTCGCGAAAGTGGAAGGCGTGGTCAAGTTCGAAGTGAAGGGCGCTTTCGGCCGTCGCTACGTGAGCGTCGTCGCGGCCTGATCGCGACGTTGCTGAAAAAGCCCTGTCATGCGACGGGGCTTTTTTGTTTCTGTATCCTGTTGAGCTGTTAACCGGTAGCTGCGACGGGCGGTAGGCGGCGAGTCGAGTCTTTTCGATCCGCAGCTCTCAAACACTGCAGTCGCGATCGTCCTGTTCGGCGACCGTTCTGTTTCTTTTGTTATCTGGCCCGCTGTCCCGGCGGGAGGCGTACCCATGAAATTCGTCGATGAAGTATCGATTTTTGTAAAGGCCGGCGACGGCGGTAACGGCATGATGAGCTTTCGTCGCGAGAAGTTCATCGAAAAGGGTGGCCCCAACGGCGGCGATGGCGGCGACGGCGGCTCGGTGTTCATGGAGGCCGACGAGAACCTCAACACCCTGATCGACTATCGCTACACCCGCCGTTTCGAGGCGCAGCGCGGCGAGAAGGGTGGCAGCACCGATTGCACCGGTGCCAAGGGCGAGGACCTGATCCTGCCGGTGCCGGTCGGCACCACCATCATCGATGCCAATACCCAGGAAATCATTGGTGACCTGACCAAGCCCGGTCAGCGCATCATGGTGGCCCAGGGTGGCTGGCACGGGCTGGGCAACTCCCGCTTCAAGTCGAGCACCAACCGTGCGCCGCGCCAGACCACGCCGGGCAAGCCTGGCGAGGCGCGGGATCTCAAGCTGGAGCTCAAGGTGCTGGCCGATGTCGGCTTGCTGGGCCTGCCGAACGCCGGCAAGAGCACCTTCATTCGCTCGGTCTCGGCGGCCAAGCCGAAGGTGGCGGACTATCCCTTCACGACCCTGGTGCCCAACCTCGGGGTGGTCAGCGTCGGGCGCTACAAGAGCTTCGTGATCGCGGACATTCCCGGTTTGATCGAGGGGGCCGCCGAAGGCGCGGGGCTCGGTATCCGGTTCCTCAAGCACCTTTCGCGTACCCGGTTGCTGCTGCATCTGGTGGACATGGCGCCGCTGGACGAAAGCGATCCGGCCGATGCGGCCGAGACCATCCTGCACGAGCTGGAGAAATTCAGCCCGGCGCTGACCGAGCGTGACCGCTGGCTGGTGCTGAACAAGGCTGACCAGTTGCTCGAGGAAGAGCAGGAGGAGCGCAAGCGCCGGGTCATCGAGCGACTCGACTGGAAAGGGCCGGTGTTCGTCATTTCTGCCCTGGAGCGCGAGGGCACCGAGGCGCTCAGTCAGGCAATCATGCGCTACCTGGACGAGCGCGCGCTGCGCATCGCCGAGGAGCCGGCATTTGCCGAGGCGCTGGCCGAACTGGATCAGCGTATCGAGGATGAGGCGCGGGCGCGCCTGCAGGCCCTCGATGACCAGCGTGCGCTGCGGCGTGCCGGGGTCAAGGCTGTGGACGATGTCGATGATGACGACTTCGACGATGACGATGACGACGAGGACGGCGCCGAGATCATCTACGTGCGCTGATCGTCGTGCGACGCGCCGGTGCAATCGCCGGCTGCGCCTTGAAGGATTGATCGGATCATAAGGCGGGCATGATGCGGGACAAGGTGACCGGCGCGCGGCGCTGGGTGGTTAAGATTGGCAGCGCGTTGCTGACGGCCGATGGCCGCGGTCTGGACCAGGCGGCGATGGCGGTCTGGGTGGAGCAGATGGTGGCGCTGCGCGAGGCTGGGGTCGAGCTGGTGCTGGTTTCCTCCGGTGCGGTGGCAGCCGGCATGAGCCGGCTTGGCTGGAGTGCTCGGCCGAAGGCGATGCATGAGCTGCAGGCGGCCGCCGCGATCGGGCAGATGGGGTTGGTGCAGGCCTGGGAGTCGAGTTTCGCCCGTCATCAGCGCCACACCGCGCAGATCCTCCTGACCCATGACGATCTTTCCGATCGCAAGCGCTACCTCAATGCGCGCAGCACCCTGCGCACCCTGATCCAGTTCGGCGCCATCCCGGTGATCAACGAGAACGACACGGTCGTGACCGACGAGATCCGCTTCGGCGACAACGACACCCTCGCGGCCCTGGTCGCGAATCTGGTCGAGGCGGACCTGCTGGTGATCCTCACCGATCGCGACGGGATGTTCGACGCCGACCCCCGGGTCAATCCGGATGCGCTGCTGATCAGCGAGGCGCGTGCCGACGATCCGGCGCTGGATGCCGTGGCTGGCGGCACGGGTGGCGCGCTGGGGCGTGGCGGCATGCAGACCAAGCTGCGGGCGGCTCGGCTGGCGGCGCGTTCCGGTGCTCATACCGTGATCGTGGGCGGGCGCATCGAGCAGGTGCTGGCGCGTCTGAAGGCTGGCGAGCGTCTGGGTACCCTGCTCGCGCCGGAGCGTAGCCGCCATGCGGCACGCAAGCAGTGGCTCGCGGGGCATCTGCAGACGCGCGGCACGCTGACGCTCGATGCCGGTGCGGCCCAGGCGCTGGGTTCCGGGCGCAGCCTGCTGCCGGTCGGCGTGCGGGCGGTGCAGGGGGGCTTCCGTCGGGGCGAAATGGTGGTCTGCATCGATCCGCAGGGACGAGAGATCGCTCGCGGCCTGGTCAACTACAGCGCGCTCGAGGCTCAGCGAATCCTGGGTCATGCTTCGGACGATATCGAGAAGCTGCTCGGCTATGTCGATGAGCCCGAACTCATTCATCGCGACAATCTGATCCTGGTGTGAGGTGGTGATGGCCTCGGCGAAAACGATCGTGACCGCTGCGCTGCTGCTGTTGCCGGCGGTGGGGCAGGGGCGGGAAATCGGCGAAGTCGATACGGTGTTCAAGTGGCTCGGCCCCAATCACAAGATCGTGGTCGAGGCGTTCGATGATCCCAAGGTGTCGGGCGTCACCTGCTACCTGTCGCGGGCCAAGACCGGCGGTATCAAGGGTGGGCTGGGCCTGGCGGAGGATCGTGCCGAGGCATCCATCGCCTGTCGCCAGGTCGGGCCGATCCGCTTCGATCAGGGGCTCAAGGATGGCGAGACGGTCTTTCGCGAGCGCACTTCGCTGGTGTTCAAGACCATGCAGGTGGTGCGCTTCTTCGATCGGGAGCGCAGCACGCTGGTCTATCTGGTCTACAGCGACCGGGTGATCGAAGGCAGTCCGCAGAACGCGGTCACGGCGATTCCGATCCTGCCCTGGGCCGAGTCGGTGCGCTGAGCGGTGCGCGCGCTGGCTCAAGGGGTCTCTCTTGCAGGCACAAAAAAACCGGCACATGGCCGGTTTTTTGTTGAACGCTCTATTTAGGCGGCAGCGGCTTCGCCGAGGGCTTTGATGTGAGCGTTCAGGCGACCCTTGTGACGGGCGGCCTTGTTCTTGTGGATGATGCCCTTGTCGGCCATGCGGTCGATGACCGGTACGGCTGCCGTGTAGGCGGTGCGGGCTTTTTCCAGGTCCTTGGCGTCGATAGCCTTGACCACGTTCTTGATGTAGGTGCGAACCATGGAGCGCAAGCTGGCATTGTGGCTGCGACGCTTCTCAGCCTGAATTGCGCGTTTTTTGGCGGAAGGGCTGTTGGCCACCGTCGAACTCCTCGAAAACTTGGGGGGATTGCCGGAACAAATAAGGCCGCGAATCATGCCGATGCACAGAGCGAATGTCAACCCTGGCCATGAAGTCCGAATACTGGTCTGACGGGTGGGCGCTGGTTAAACTCGCGCGCTCGTTTCCTGTCGTATTGGGCCATCGGGCAATTCGTCCGACCCTATGCGCTGCAATCAGTTAGGAACACACATGTCTGAGACATCCGGCAAAGGCGGTTTGCTGCGCTCCAGTGCAGTGGTCAGCGTGATGACGCTGTTTTCCCGGGTGCTGGGGATGGTACGCGACATGGTGGTGGCGAGCTACTTCGGCTCGGGCGCGGCGGCGGACGCCTTCTTCATCGCCTTCAAGATCCCCAACTTCCTGCGCCGGCTGTTCGCCGAAGGGGCCTTCGCGCAGGCCTTCGTGCCGGTGCTGTCCGAGTATCGCACCAAGCGCAGCCTGGCCGAGGTCAAGCTGCTGGTCGACCGCACGGCCGGTACGCTCGGCCTGACCCTTACGGCGCTGACGGCGCTCGGGGTGGTGGCGTCGCCCTACCTGATCATGCTCTTCGCGCCGGGCTTTCGCGGTGAGCCCGAAAAGCTGCAGCTGGCCGGCGAGCTGTTGCGCATCACCTTTCCCTATCTGTTGCTGATTTCGCTGACGGCGTTCACGGCCGGCGTGCTCAACAGCTATGGGCGCTTCGCCGTGCCGGCCTTCACCCCGGTACTGCTCAACGTCTGCATGATCGGCGCCGCGGTGCTGCTGTCCCCGTATTTCGAGCAACCGATCATGTCGCTGGCCTGGGGGGTGCTGATCGCCGGGGTGGTTCAGCTCGGCTTCCAGCTGCCGTTCGTGGCGCGCCTGGGGCTGCTGCCGAGGCCGCGGATAAAGCGCGACGACGAGGGCGTCAAGCGCATCATGCTGCTGATGGTGCCGGCGCTGTTCGGGGTGTCGGTCAGCCAGATCAACCTGCTGCTCGACACGGTGCTCGCATCCTTCCTGCAAACTGGCAGCGTGTCCTGGCTGTACTACGCCGATCGGCTGTCCGAGCTGCCCCTCGGGGCCTTCGGCATCGCGATCGGGACCGTGATCCTGCCCAGCCTGTCCCGCCAGCATGCCGGTGCCGATCCGAAAGGGTTCTCGGCCACCCTCGACTGGGCGTTGCGCATGGTGCTGCTGGTCGGCGTGCCGGCGGCGCTGGCGCTGGGCATCCTGGCCGAGCCGCTGATCGCCAGCCTGTTCTTCTATGGCGCCATGAGCGAGGAGGCGGTGGTGCAGTCGGCGGCAGCGCTGCAGGCCTACTCGCTCGGGGTGCTGGCCTTCATGCTGATCAAGGTGCTGGCGCCCGGTTTCTTCGCCCGTCAGGACCTCAAGTCGCCGGTGCGCATCGCGATCATCTGCATGGTCGCCAACATGGTCTTCAACCTGCTGCTGATCTGGCCGCTCAAGCACGTCGGCCTGGCGCTGGCCACCTCGTTGTCGTCGATGCTCAACGCCTTCCTGTTGTTCTGGGGGTTGTACAGGATCGGCGTCTTCCAGCCGGCGCCGGGCTGGGGGCTGTTCGCGTTTCGCCTGCTGGGCGCGTGCGCGGCGATGGTGTCGGTGGTGTGGTGGCTGAACGTGCCGTCGGCCGAGTGGTTCTCCTGGGGATGGCAGCGCCGGGCGCTGCAGCTGGCGTTGCTGGTGACCGGCGGGCTGGCGGCTTTCGCTCTGGGGCTGCTGGTGCTGGGCTTGCGGCCGCGCCACTTGCGTCACTGATCGCCCGCGCCGTCGATCCACGGGTGCAGTGACGCTGTCCGCGCTACCCGCCGCGTGCGTATAATTGGCCACTTTACGATCAAGAAGTGCGGTATGCAGCTGGTTCGAGGTCTACAGAGTCTGCAACCCCGGCATCGGGGGTGCGTCGCCACCATCGGCAATTTCGACGGCGTGCACCGGGGGCATCAGGCCATCCTGGCGCGTCTGCGCGAGCGCGCGGCCGAGCTCGGGCTGCCGAGCTGCGTGGTGATTTTCGAACCCCAGCCGCGGGAATATTTCGCGCCCGGCCAGGCACCCGCACGCTTGACCCGCCTGCGCGAGAAGCTCGAGCTGCTGGCCGAGCAGGGCGTCGATCGCGTGCTCTGTCTGGCCTTCAACCGCCGCCTGCGCGAGCTCAGCGCCGCCGAGTTCGTCCATGCGGTGCTCGTCGAGGGGCTGGGCGTCGAGCACCTGGAAGTGGGCGACGATTTTCGCTTCGGCTGTGACCGGGCCGGGGATTTCGATTTCCTGCGCAGGGCCGGCGCCGTCGAGGGCTTCACCGTCGAGTCGGCGACCACCATCGAGGTCGATGGCGAACGGGTCAGCAGCACGCGGTTGCGCGCCGCGCTGGCGGCAGCGGACTTTGCCCTGGCCGAGCGGCTGCTGGGCAGACCCTTCGCCATCACCGGGCGTGTTCTGCATGGCCAGAAGCTCGGTCGGCAGCTCGATGCGCCGACCGCGAACATTCAGCTCAAGCGGCGCCGGCCTCCGGTCGACGGCGTGTTCACCGTCAGCGCCGAGCTGGACGGCCGGCAATGGCCCGGTGTGGCCAACATCGGCATGCGGCCTTCGGTGAAAAGCGACGGCCAACCGCATCTGGAAGTGCATCTGCTGGACTATGCCGGCGACCTGTACGGGCGCCGGTTGCGGATCACCTTCCATCGCAAGCTGCGCGACGAGCAGCGTTTCGCCTCTCTGGAGGCGCTCAAGGCAGCGATCGACGCGGACATCGCTGCTGCCCGTGCCTATTGGCGGGCTTCACCCTCTACCATGAGCCAGGACTGAAATGACCGATTACAAAGCGACCCTCAATCTGCCGGCCACGGCATTTCCGATGAAGGCCGGTCTGCCCCAGCGCGAGCCGGAGATTCTGCAGCGCTGGAACAGCATCGATCTGTACCGGAAACTGCGGCAGATTGGAGAGGGTCGCCCGAAGTTCATCCTGCATGACGGCCCGCCCTACGCGAACGGCAGCATTCACATCGGTCATGCGGTGAACAAGGTCATCAAGGACATGATCGTCCGCTCCAAGACCCTGGCCGGCTTCGACGCACCCTACGTGCCGGGCTGGGATTGCCATGGCCTGCCGATCGAGCACAAGGTCGAGATCACTTTTGGCAAGAACCAGCCTGCCGATCTGACCCGCGAGCGCTGCCGCGCCTATGCCGCCGAGCAGATCGAAGGGCAGAAGGCCGACTTCATCCGCCTCGGCGTGCTCGGCGAATGGGACAACCCCTATCGCACCATGGACTTTGCCAACGAGGCCGGCGAAATCCGCGCGCTGGCGAAGATGGTCGAGGGCGGCTTCGTCTTCAAGGGCCTGAAGCCGGTGAACTGGTGCTTCGATTGCGGCTCCGCCCTGGCCGAGGCGGAGGTCGAATATCAGGACAAGAAGTCCGATGCGATCGACGTCGCCTTCCAGGTCGAGGACGCGGACAAGCTCGCCGCGGCCTTCGGTATCGCGGCGTTGTCCAGACCGACCAGCATCGTCATCTGGACCACCACGCCCTGGACCATTCCGGCCAACCAGGCGCTCAACGTCCATCCCGACTTCAGCTATGCGCTGGTCGATACCGGCGACAGCCTGCTGGTGCTCGCCGAGGCGCTGGTCGAATCCTGCCTGCAGCGCTACGGTCTGCAGGGCGAAATCATTGCCCGCTGCGAGGGCAGGGCGCTGGAACTCATCCGGTTCCGCCACCCGTTCTATGAGCGCTTCGCACCGGTGTACCTGGCCGAGTACGTGGAAACCGGCGCCGGCACCGGCATCGTCCACTCGGCGCCCGCATACGGTGAGGATGACTTCCGCTCCTGCAAGCAGTACGGCATGGAGAACGACGACATTCTCAGCCCGGTGCAGAGCCATGGCGTCTACGTATCGGATCTGCCGTTCTTCGGCGGCCAGTTCATCTGGAAGGCCAACCCGCAGATCGTCGAGAAGCTGCGTGAAATCGGCGCGCTGCTCAAGCACGAATCGATCCAGCACAGCTACATGCACTGCTGGCGGCACAAGACGCCGCTGATCTATCGCGCCACGGCGCAGTGGTTCGTCGGCATGGACAAGGTCGCCCACGACGGCAGCTCCCTGCGTCGTCGTGCGCTGGACGCCATCGAGCAGACCGAGTTCGTCCCCGCCTGGGGCCAGGCGCGGCTGCACGGCATGATCGCCGGGCGTCCGGACTGGTGTATCTCGCGTCAGCGGACCTGGGGCGTGCCGATTCCGTTCTTCCTGCACAAGGAAAGCGGCGAGCTGCATCCGCGCACCGTCGAGCTGATGGAGGCGGTGGCGCAGCGCGTGGAACAGGGCGGCATCGAGGCCTGGTCGAAGCTGGATGCGGCCGAGCTGCTGGGTGACGAAGCGGCGCAGTACGAGAAAATCAGCGACACCCTGGACGTCTGGTTCGACTCCGGTACCACGCATTGGCACGTGATGCGCGGCTCGCACCCGATGGGGCATGAAAGCGGCCCGCGTGCCGACCTGTACCTGGAAGGGTCCGACCAGCACCGTGGCTGGTTCCACTCCTCGCTGCTGACCGGCTCGGCGATCGACGGACACGCGCCTTACAGGGGGCTGCTGACCCACGGCTTCGTGGTCGACGAGAACGGCCGCAAGATGTCCAAGTCCCTGGGCAACGTCGTTGCGCCGCAGGAGGTCACCGACAGTCTCGGTGCCGACATCCTGCGCCTGTGGGTGGCGTCCACCGATTATTCCGGCGAGATGGCGGTTTCCAAGGTCATCCTGCAGCGCAGCGCGGATTCCTATCGGCGCATTCGTAATACCGCGCGCTTCCTGCTGAGCAATCTCGACGGTTTCGATCCCGCGCAGCACCTGGTTCCGGTTGATCAGCTGATCGCGCTCGACCGCTGGGCGATCGATCGCGCCCTGCTGTTGCAGCGGGAAATCGAGGAAGCCTACGGTAGCTACAAGTTCTGGAACGTCTATCAGAAAGTGCACAACTTCTGCGTACAGGAACTGGGCGGCTTCTACCTCGACATCATCAAGGATCGTCAGTACACCACCGGTTCCGACAGCCTGCCGCGGCGCTCCTGCCAGACGGCGCTGTACCACATCGCCGAGGCGCTGGTGCGCTGGATCGCGCCGATCCTGTCGTTCACCGCCGATGAGATCTGGCAGTACCTGCCCGGCGAGCGTAACGAGTCGGTGATGCTCAACACCTGGTACGAAGGCCTCAGCGAGCTGCCGGGCGATGCCGAGCTGGATCGTGCGTTCTGGGACAAGGTCATGGCGGTCAAGGCGGCGGTGAACAAGGAGCTGGAAACCCAGCGCGCCGCCAAGACCATCGGTGGCAACCTCCAGGCCGAGGTGGTGCTCTATGCCGAAGAGGCGCTGGTAAGCGATCTGGCCAAGCTGGGCGGCGAGTTGCGCTTCGTGCTGATCACCTCGGCGGTGACGGTAGCGCCTCTCGCCGAGGCGCCGGCCGAAGCCGTGCAGAGCGAGCTGCCCGGCCTCAAGCTTCGGATCAGCAAGACCGGCCACGCCAAGTGCGGCCGATGCTGGCATCACCTGCCTGACGTGGGCACCCATGCCGCGCATCCCGAAATCTGCGGTCGCTGCCTGGACAACATCGAAGGCAGCGGTGAGGTTCGCCACTATGCGTGATCGACGTTCCGTGTGGGGGGCCAGGCCATGAGTGCCCGCTTCGGCAAGCTGCCCTGGCTCTGGCTCAGCGTGGTGGTGGTCGTGCTGGATCAGGCGACCAAGTTCTATTTCGAGGGCGCGCTGACGCTGTACCAGCGCATCGAGGTGATTCCCGACTATTTCAGCTGGACGCTGGCCTACAACACCGGCGCCGCCTTCAGCTTCCTGGCGGATCATTCCGGCTGGCAACGCTGGCTGTTCGCGGCGATCGCCATCGGCGTCAGTGCCGTACTGGTCGTCTGGCTCAAGCGGCTCAAACCCGACGAAACCTGGCTCGCCATCGCGCTGTCGCTGGTGCTTGGCGGCGCGCTGGGCAACCTCTACGATCGCATGGTGCTGGGCCATGTGGTCGACTTCATCCTTGTCCACTGGCAGAACCGCTGGTATTTCCCCGCGTTCAACATCGCCGACAGCGCCATCACCGTGGGCGCGATCATGCTGGCGCTGGACATGTTCAAGGGCAACAAAACCGGAGAACCCGCACATGACTGAACAGCGCATCGGGGCTGACTGCCAGGTCACCCTTCACTTCGCGCTCAAGCTGGAAAACGGCGACGTCGTCGACAGCACCTTCGACAAGAAGCCCGCCACCTTCAAGGTCGGCGACGGCAATCTCTTGCCCGGTTTCGAACAGGCACTGTTCGGGCTCAAGGCGGGCGACAAGCGTTCGCTCCCGATTCCTCCGGAGCAGGGCTTCGGCCAGGCCAACCCGCAGAACGAACAGGTCATGCCGCGTAGCCAGTTCGAGGGTATGGAGCTGTCCGAGGGGCTGCTGGTGATCTTCAAGGACGCCGCCAATACCGAGCTGCCCGGCGTGGTGAAGGCCTTCGACGATCAGCAGGTGATCGTCAACTTCAACCATCCGCTAGCCGGCAAGGCACTGACCTTCGACGTCGAGATCTTCGACGTCCAGCCGGCCTGATCGGCAGACCCGGGCGAGGTCGCCCGGGTCTGCCCTCTGCGCGCTGCCCGCGCGCGCCACTCGCGTTACACTGACGCCTTTGCCATGCGTGCCGAGATAACCATGCAGATCAAACTCGCAAACCCCCGCGGCTTCTGTGCCGGTGTCGACCGCGCCATCGAGATCGTCAACCGGGCGCTCGAGGTGTTCGGCCCGCCGATCTACGTTCGCCACGAAGTGGTCCACAACAAGTTCGTCGTCGAAGACCTGCGTGCACGTGGTGCCGTGTTCGTCGAAGAACTCGACCAGGTGCCGAACGACGTCATCGTCATCTTCAGTGCGCATGGCGTTTCCCAGGCGGTTCGTCAGGAAGCCGAGAAGCGTGGGCTTAAGGTGTTCGATGCCACCTGCCCCCTGGTCACCAAGGTGCATCTGGAAGTGACCAAGTACAGCCGGGAAGGACGTGAATGCGTGCTCATCGGCCACGAGGGGCACCCTGAGGTCGAGGGCACCATGGGCCAGTACGATGACCGCAACGGCGGTGCGATCTATCTGGTCGAGGACGAGGAGGACGTGGCGCAGCTCCAGGTGCGCAATCCCGACTCGCTCGCGTTCGTCACCCAGACCACCTTGTCGATGGATGACACCAGCCGAGTGATCGACGCGCTGCGGGCGCGCTTCCCGAGCATCGGTGGACCGCGTAAGGACGACATCTGCTACGCCACCCAGAACCGTCAGGATGCGGTGAAGCAATTGGCCAGGGAATGCGACGTGGTGCTGGTGGTCGGCAGCCCCAACAGCTCCAACTCTAACCGCTTGCGCGAACTCTCCGAGCGAATGGGCACCCCGGCGTACCTCATCGACGGCGCCGAGGACCTCAGGCAGGCATGGTTCGAGCGCGCGCAGAACATCGGCATCACTGCCGGCGCTTCGGCTCCCGAGGTGCTGGTGCGCGGCGTGATCGAACAGCTGGGCAAGTGGGGCGCGCAAGGCACCGACGAACTGGCGGGCCGCCCGGAAAACGTGACGTTTTCCATGCCGAAGGAGTTGCGGCTGAAGGCCGTATAGTCGACCCGTTGCCCTTCGTCTGCTGAAAGGGCTGAAACGCTGGGTGATCGATCGGGCCGGCCACCGGGCGAAGGGGCTGGCGGGGGCCAGAGCCGCTGAAGCGACAAGGCCGTTGACCGACACTCCATCAGCAACCTTAAAAACAGTGGGAATAAAAAAGGCCAGGAGCCTGCGGCTCCTGGCCTTTTTGCTGTCGCTCAGGTTACTTCCAGCAATCGCTCAGCGCTGCGGTTCCTGTCTTGGTTTTCGTGCCCGCCTGGTTCAGACCCAGGGTTCCGCATTTGGTGTCCCTGGTCTGGCTGCCCTTGGGTGTTGCCGTCAGGGTGTAGGCAGTGCTGCTGGTGTTGCTGATGCTCAAGGTATAGAGGTTGTTGTTCGAACTCTCCTGAAGCCCCAGCTTGGCCAGGGTGTCGGCATAGGTATTATTCTGCGCGTGATAGCGCTCCTGGCGGGCCGCTGCATCGTTGAGCAGCGCCATGCCTTCGGTCCGATTGCCGCGCAACACGTAATCCTGATAGCTGGGGATGGCGATGGCAGACAGGATCCCGATGATGGCGACCACGACCATCAACTCGATCAGGGTAAAGCCGCCTTGTTTACGCATGGACATTAATCGTTCCTCTTGGGTATGACCTGCCAGCTCTGGCGTCCGCTGGAGGTTGGGCCGTAATCGACCACAATGCTTTCGTCGGTGCTGAACAGCGTGTCGCCGTTCAGGTTGAATCCGCTGGCCGAATCCAGCTTACGGCTGGACACCACCTCGTTGTTATAAGTGTCACTGCTATTGACGTCGCCACTGCCGTCCATATCGAACACGCTGAAGGTAGTGCGACCACCGGAGGACGGGTTGATACCGTAGAGCCAGGCTTCCACACCGTCTTTGCACGGGTCGTCGTTGGGGGTGAGGGTGCTGAAGATCAGCGCCTGACCGCGGGCCGCCATCGGGTTGATCATCATCTCGCCGGACCTTGTTGCGCCCACCTGCAGGTCGAGGCGCCAACCCCAGTGATTGACATCGCTATCGGTGAGGCCCGTGGCGTTGTCTTTGTACCACTGCGGCACGTTCTGGCTGACCAGGCGGCTTTCACTGGTGACACCGTTGATGTCCGTGCTGAGCTCCCTAAGGATCGTCTGGGACAGCAGGCTGTTGCGCGTGATGGTTGGCGGAGTCGCGGTGGTCTCGGCCTTCGTCTTGCGGTCCCAGATGGCGTAGACGCTGTGGCCCAGGCTGGTGTTGACGTTACCGTCGCTGTCCTCGAAGTACTTGCCGGTCCCGAAGATCACCAGATAGCCCAATTGCGAGGGATGACGAACCAGGGAGGGCGCCGCCGTGATGGGTTGAACCGCACCGGTCGTACCATCGGTGGCCTTGAACAGGGGCTTGCCGCCATACGACGCCACGATATGTTCTGCTTGAGCGGTGCCGATGACCGAGGACGCGAAGGGGTTGCCGGGCGGTGTGGTGCTATTGGTGGCGCGGAACAGATCGAAGCGCCAGAGGTTGCCCTGCAGGTCGCCTGCATAGGCATAGTCGGCGATGCCGTCGCTGTCGTTGTCCGCCAGCCGCACGGACGACAGGCCGTTGGCCTTGGTGGTATCACCCTCGACGACGACTTCGCGCACCAGTTCACCGGTTTCGACATCGATCACGAAGAGTGCAGCCTTGTCGGCGATGCTGCCCTCCTGGTTGCCGTAGCCATTACCGGTGACCACCGCCCATTTGCCGGTATGCAGCCGTGCGACAACGGGTTGCGGGAAGGTATGGCCCATATTGGGATGGGTGAACTCCCACAGCGGCCGGATATTGTTGGGGTCGGTAACATCAAGAGCAAAGAGGGAGCGACCGCCGCCTCGCAGCGAACCGATCAGCACCGTGTGCCAGGCATTGTTGAAGTACACGTCCGATACCACGGGGGTGCCGTCGACATAGTAGCGGTGCCCGCCGGACTGATAGCTTTGCCCGGTCAGCCGGTACAGATTGGGCAGCACGGCGTTAGGCACGAATGCCAGCTCCTCGACACCGGTGGCGGTATTGAAGCCATGCAGCATGCCGTCGTTTGCGCCGACGTAGATCATTTCCTTGCGGTTGGCGACTCGTTGTTGGAACTGGTAGTAGTCGCCTGGCGAGCCATCGATACGGTCGGCGAGATACGCCAAATATTGCGCGTCCTTCACGACTACCGGGGCCGAGTTGACGATATCGCCCAGTACGCTGCCGCGAAGGCGGAAGGTGCCGTCCGCCGTTCCTTCGTTACTGCGGTTACCGCGGATGTAGTTCACCCGGGCTTCGCCTTTGTTATCGGTCCTGCCGGTGATGTTGTCAGGATCCACATTGAAATAGGCGCGTTGTTCGGTGGTGAGGTTGGTCCAGCTGAACTCCTGGAGTTGCCTGCCGTTCGCCGCGGCCATCTTTACCGAGCGCTCACCGTTCAGCCTGCTCTTGGCACTCCAGGCCTGGGTGCGAACGCCCACCGTGTCGATTGCATATTTTTTGAGGTCGCCGCTCCAGTCTTCACTGGAAAACTCGGTTTCATAGACCTCACGGGAGGTGGCTCCGTTGACCTGGGAGGCAGTCACGGCAGGACGGCTTGCCGACGTGGTGTGGTCACCGATTCGGGCGATGATCTTGTCGAATGCACCCACCATGCTGTCCGGGTCGTCAACGCTGAAGAATTCCCCGCGCGAGTTGATCGCCGCGTGCCAGAGGTCGTAGACGTTATTGCTGCTATCGGCTTCAGCGCGAGGCCAGCCCCCGTTATTCTTGAGGTTCTCGTAACCCGTGCCGCCATAAGTGCCCAGCTGATCATTCCATTCCAGGCCCCTTTGTTGAAGCGAAGAGGTCAGGCCTAAACCAACCATGAAGTTGACCATGTGCTGCCAGTTGGCCGGGTTGTTGCGTGGGTCCCAGTATTCGGCGTTGGTCAGGCTGCTGCTGCTGGCGGCAAAAGGGGTAAAGGGCCTTACATCGTTGGCGAGGCTCGACAGGTCGGTAGCCCAATAATGGAACGCAAGGTCGGCCAAAGTATTGGTTGTAGCGTCCTGGAACGGATTCTGTTGGGTGCTGTAGGTTTTTCCATCCGGCAGAGTAGTGTTGGAATGGTCGGGTTTTAGTTGCGAGGGGCTCGCATTGTTCCCGTTCCACATGCCATCGGTCATGAGGATGTGGTAGCTGGGTCGGCAGCTGTACTTGTCCAGGCTATGGTTTGTCGTGCCTCTTCCGCCATTGGCGGTGAAAGGGTTGGGCGTATGCGCCCAGGCGTCATCGGTTTTGAGGAACTCACCGGCACGACCCAGTGCCTCGCGCAGCGGGGTGCCCCCGTCGAAGGGGACTCCACTCAGCCAAGAGAAGAAGTTTCCACGATGCTGATTGGAAAAGGCTCTGAAATAATTGACGCCGCAATTGGCTGAGTTCAAGGTCTTGCAGCCGTTGAGTGTCTGCCAAGTCAGGCGGACCGAGTTAGGTAGCTGGTTGAACGACAGGTTTGCAGCGCTGAGTGTCGCCAGTGCACGGTTGCGGTAAAAGGAATACCAGATTGCGAAGTTCTGCTGCTCTGTATTACCAGCTACGAACCGCAGCTGGTAACAGTCATCATTCGCTACATTGGTACAGTTGGGCTTCAGCGTGTAGTAATACGCTGGTACAGCTCTTTGCCTCAGCGTCGCGGTGAAGACGTTGTTCGCGGTTCTGGAGCAGTCGGCGGTTACGTTGGTGAACACGCCAGGATATGCGGCGGTTGCGGTACAGGAATTGGTGCCGGTCCGGTTGATGGAAAAGACGATGCCCCCAGGAGAAGTGACGGAGCTAGTGCCGTTGCTGCTTCGGGTTACGCTGCTCGAAAAGTCAGATGCGGGGTTCTCAGCCAGCCTGAAGATGGTTCCGCTGCCAGAATAGTTGCTGGAGTTGGAGTAGGTGTAGGCTGACGGGGCGGCAGTGATAGGGACGTCCCAGGATACCCTGTAGTTGTTGGTCAGGTTTACGGAGCCCCTGCCTGTATCAAAGCCATTGTTCCAGGCAGCAGTGAAGCTCGTGCCATACCCCACCGTGGCCTGCGAGCCGTCATTGTTTATCTTCAACGGAAGCTGGTAGGTGATAGTGGGGTCGTAGTACATGCTGTTGAATACAGCCGACTTGGTACGACGATAATTCCGATGTCCCTGGGACTCTTGACCGATAAGGTCCGGAACGAACCCGAAGCGCATACTTCCCGAGTCGTCCAGGGTCAGGATCAGGTTGGGCGCTACGCTGTCGGACAGCACAAGCGGCCTCTGGCTGATATCCAGCAGGGTTGCATGGGCCGATTGGATGCCGCCAAACAACAGGCTGAAGGTCAGCAGGCTCGCAAAGGCCTTCGCATGATTAATGCGCGTCTTGATTTCCATTTCAGAGTCTCAGTTGAATACTTTGGCGGTGGTGGTGCGCAGGTTGGTGGTGCGCTCCGAACTGGTGTTGGTCGCTTCGGCGTTCACCTCGTAGCGGAACACCCCTATGCCTTGCATCATGTTTCCGTATTCCGGGTTTTCCGCGGCGCCTTCGGCGCTGCCCGAGGGTGCGGGCAGGGCATACCACCTGACGGCGGTTCCTGAGTTGCTCTGCGTGCCGTCGGCCGGGCTGTAGGCCAGGCTGGTGTTGAAGGTCTGCTCGTACGTGGGGTCGATGTCACGCAGGCAGTAGCCCGCGGAGCAGCCAACCTCCAGCGGTTTGATCGGCGCGGTCAGACGGCTTTCGCCTTCGCGCAGGCCTGCCTCGGAGGCGTTGAGCAGACGTTGCTGCTCGACGAAGTTGCCGGTCATTCGCGATTCGAGGGTGACTTCGCGAACGCTCGATACCGCCAGCAGCGTCACGACCAGCAGGATGATCAGTGCAATGAACAGGGTGGCTCCATCCTGGCGCCTTGGCATCGATTTCATGGCAGTAGGTTCCTGAGCATGATGGTGCTTTGCATGACCTGATAGAGCTCGCCCTTGTCGGCGGCCTTTATCGCGTTGGTTTCGTCGTCGGAGGCGTTGGTGAACTGCTTCCAGTTGGCCAAAGCGGTGTCGACGTCCACGGCGTCGCGCATGTTGGGGTTACTGCTCTGCATCAGCGCGGTGTAGCGAAGCGCCAGGACCTGTTGAGTGGAGGGATCGGTCGTGTACTGAGCGATGGCCCGGGGGTCGGTGGCGTTGGGGATTCCCGACTCCAGCCGCAGACCGGCCACACCGGTAACCAGCTCGGCGGTCTGCGCCGCACGCAGGGTGGAACCTGTCTTGTCGGTATTGGCGACGGTGCACTTCAGGCTCTTGTCGGCCGGGTCCAGGTAGATGCGCTCGACGACGATCTCTACGGCACTGGTGTAAGGATCGTTGATCTCGGAGGTCCTTACCGGCAGGTTGCCGAGGCAATCCCGGTCGGTGGGGTCCATGGGCTGGTAGCGAATGCAGAGGGACGCGGCGGGCGAGTTGGTCGCCTTGGTGACTTCACCGGCGATGAAGCTGCAGTCGGCCGCGTTGAACGCCGGGAATGCGGCCTCGATGGTTTCGTCGGGGCGGCGGCGATAGCCTGCCTTGCCGACTTCCTGTTGCAAAACCAGCAGCGTGTAGCGGCTGGCCTCGATGTTCTCGGCCTGGTTCTGCTGGAAAAGGTAGCTGCGCTTGTTGTCGATGTAGATCTGGGTCACGCCGAGGATCAGGAAGCTGCTGATCAGCAGCGCGATCATCAGCTCGATCAGGGACAACCCGGATTGGTGCTTGCTGAAAGTCATATCGTTTCCCTAGAGCTGGCTGCGCAGCCGGTAGCGGCAGATCGTGTTGTCGCCGGTGGCGTTGGCGTCCATGCATTCGCCCGCCTTGACCCGCCAGGCCAGCTGTATTTCCACTGCCGATCCATTGCTGGTGCAGTTGCCCGAGCTCAGCGAGCGGCATACGTAGAATTCGCTCTGGAGCAGCTCCGCGGCGCCTGGCAGGGCCGCTTTGGCTCGCTCTGCCCAGCAGGCGAGCTGAGCGCTTTGCTCATCCGGAAGAGGTGTGCAGGCCGCCGGCGTGGTGGGGAAGGCGGCCGTCCTGGCCTTGTAGAAGCCCGAGCTGGCCGGAAGCCCGTCCGGCTTGGCCCGCATCAGTTCGATCAGGTCGTTGGCGAGCGTCGCCGCCACGTTGCGTTGAACCGAGTCCTGCGTGTAGGCAATGGTCTTGCCTTGCAAGGCCACCATGCCCAGCACGCCGATACAGACCAGCAGAAGGGTGATCAGGACCTCGATCATGCTGAAGCCCAGGTGCGATTTCATGGATGTGTTCATGGCGTGCAGGTACTCATGGCGTTTCCTTCGGCGTTGGCCTTCCCTCGGGCGAACTGGCGAATGTGGCCGCTGCTCTTGATGCTGATGGTGTAACCGTTGCTCGCGTCATCGTCCTGGCAAACGGTGATGTTGGTTGCCGGGGCGGTACCGTTCACGTTGAAGGCGATGGAGGTTCTGTCGGCGCTGAGCAAGACATTTTTAGGGGGCTCGACCACGCGCAAGGCGTTTGCGATGTTGTCGCCGCAGTCCTTCTTGAGGCTCCACACCTGATCGTCGATGCACACGCTCAGCATTTCCCGGTTGGTCACCGCGGTCGCACGGGCGAGCTGCAGCAGCGACTGGGTTTCGTTGCTGGCGGACTGGGTCTGATTGTTCTTGACGAACTGGGTGAAGCTGGGAACTGCGATCGCAGCGAATACGCCGAGCACGGCGATGACGACCATCAGTTCGATCAGAGTGAAACCCTGGGGTTTCCTCGTGCTGTCCATGCGGTACTCCTGAGATTAGCTGGAGGCGATGATGCGCAAGCGCCATGTCTTTGTCTCTAGAGTGCCAGATGACTGGAGGCTGAGTGGCGATGACCGGTAACCGGGCTGTCGGTTGTGTGCTCAACCGCAAGGTTTGCTGACCTGCTGATTCTTTTCCAGGCCCCGGATGCGCTTGATCCGGCCCTGTTTGTTGAGGACGAGCTGCCAGGCGACCTCGCCCTGCCGATCGCAGAGGTAGAATCGGCCATTGCCCATCTTTGTCGTACCATTGGGATAGAAGCTGATCTTCTTCGACGCGCCTGCCCAGCGCAGCTGCCGCGGAACATCGATCGCATGGTGACTGATGACGAGCCCGGTCGCGGGCGAGCGGAGTATCCAGCCTCTTTCCCAGGAGCTGGTGCAGGTGCTGCCATCGACGGTGCCGCAGAGCTCCACGTCGCGATGAGTCGCCACGCTCAAGGCCCGGGCATGGGCGAGCTGGCCCTGCAACTGCTCGGTGAGGGCTTCGAGCGTGTTGCGTTGAAGAAAGTGGGAGAAGGCGGGCAGTGCAATGCTGCTCGCGATGCAGAGCAGGCATACAACGATAAGCAGCTCCGCCAACGACATGCCTGTGTTGGTTCGTTTCATGACCACGTCCTTGTGGTTCGAATGAGGTTGCCTTTCTCTTTTCAGCCTTTGCTGAGGCCAGGTCAACGCTCGACGGTTTATTGAAGGAGAAGTTTGTGACGCAGTTCCTGGTTGTGGGCGGCGGTGTAATCGGGCTGCTCAGCGCGGCGATGTTGGCGCGGGACGGGGCGCAGGTCGTGCTGGCCGAACGGCAGGCTGCCGGCCAGGAGGCATCCTGGGCCGGTGGTGGGATCGTTTCGCCGCTGTATCCGTGGCGCTACAGCCCGGCCGTGACGGCCCTGGCGCATTGGTCGCAGGCGTTCTACCCGGAGCTGGGCGAGCAGCTGCTCGCCCAGACGGGCGTCGATCCCGAGGTGCACGTGACCGGCCTCTACTGGCTGGACCTGGAAGACGAAGCGCAGGCGCTGGAGTGGGCGCGTCGGGAAGGGCGGCCGCTTCGGTCGGTGGACCTCGAGCAGGTCCATCGGGCGGTTCCGCCGCTGGGGCCGGGGTTCTCCAGCGCCATCCACATGCCGGGCGTGGCTAACGTGCGCAATCCCAGGTTGCTCCGTGCGCTGCGCGAGGCGTTGCGGCGGATGCCCAACGTACGTCTGCTGGAGAACTGTCCGGTGCGCGGCTTCGTCCGTCAGGGGGAACGCATCCTCGGCGTGGAGACGGCGCAGGGGCAGATGTTGGCGGATCAGGTGGTGGTCGCGGCCGGTGCCTGGTCCGGCGAGCTCCTGGCCACGCTTGGCCTCGAGCTGCCGGTCGAGCCGGTCAAGGGGCAGATGATTCTCTTCAAGTGCGCCGACGATTTCCTGCCGAGCATGGTGCTGGCCAGGACGCGCTATGCGATCCCGCGCCGCGACGGGCATATCCTGGTGGGCAGTACCCTGGAGCATGCCGGCTTCGACAAGACGCCCACCGATACCGCGCTGGACAGCCTCAGGGCCAGCGCCATCGAACTGCTGCCCGCGCTGGCCGATGCCGAGGTGGTGCGTCATTGGGCCGGGCTGCGTCCGGGGTCGCCCGAAGGCGTTCCTTATATAGGACGGGTGGATGGTTTCGAGGGGCTGTGGCTCAACTGCGGCCATTACCGTAACGGTCTGGTGCTGGCGCCGGCGTCCTGCCAGTTGCTGGCCGATCTGATGAGCGGGCGGGCGCCGATCGTCGACCCCACCCCGTACGCGCCGGGCGGTCGGCTGGGTTGAGCGTTGACGGCCAGGGGCGGGGATTAGCATCGACACACTTTGCTGATACATTGCCGCCCCTTCGGGCCCGATGCCGGGCCGATCACCATTCTGTTCGATGAGGTCTTCGTGGCGAAGAAAACCACCTCGTTCGCAGGCCTGGGTGGCCTGGTGTACTCCACCGACGGCGGCAAGCACTGTCCCGACTGCGGCAAGCCGCAGGCCGAATGCATCTGTGGCCAGAGCGTGATTCCGGCCGGCGACGGGATTGCGCGCGTGCGCCGCGAAACCAAGGGGCGCGGCGGGAAAACCGTCACCACCGTTACCGGCATACCCCTGACCGAGGTCGAGCTCAAGGCGCTGGCGACGGCGCTCAAGCGTCGGTGCGGCACCGGTGGCTCGCTCAAGGACGGGGTCATCGAGATCCAGGGCGACCACGTCCAGCTGCTGCTCGACGAGTTGCTCGAGCGTGGCTTCAAGGCGAAGAAGTCCGGCGGCTGAGGGCTGATCGCACGACCGCCCGCTTGTGAAACGATTTTCCCGGGCCCCGGCCTGTCCAAACCCGATATGCCTGCCGCGTGATCAGCGCCGCGGCTGGACGAATGCATTTTTCAGGAGGCTTCGATGCCTGTACGACGCACACGCAAAGACGATGGCAGCCAGTGGACCGCAGCCGACAGCCGCAGTGTTTACGGCATTCGCCACTGGGGCGCCGGATACTTCTCGATCAATGACGAGGGCCAGGTCGAGGTCCGCCCGCAGGGACCCGATGGCGCACCGGTGGAATTCACCGGCCTGATCGAGCAGCTGCGCGAGGCAGGTCTCACCCTGCCGTTGCTGGTGCGGTTTCCCGACATCCTGCAGGACCGCGTGCGGCGGCTGACCGGCGCCTTCGACGCCAACATCGAGCGTCTCGAATACCAGAGCCGCTACACCGCGCTGTACCCGATCAAGGTCAACCAGCAGGAAGCGGTGATCGAGAACATCATCGCCACCCAGAACGTCTCCATCGGGCTCGAGGCGGGCTCCAAGCCGGAGCTGATGGCGGTGCTGGCGCTGGCGCCCAAGGGCGGCACCATCGTCTGCAACGGCTACAAGGACCGCGAGTTCATCCGCCTGGCGCTGATGGGCCAGAAGCTCGGGCACAACGTCTTCATCGTCATCGAGAAGATGTCCGAGGTGGGCCTGGTGATCGAGGAGGCCGCCGAGCTCAAGCTGGTGCCGCAGGTGGGCCTGCGCGTGCGGCTGTCGTCGCTGGCGTCGAGCAAGTGGGCCGATACCGGCGGTGAAAAGTCCAAGTTCGGCCTGTCCGCCGCACAGCTGCTGACCGTCATCGAGCGCTTCCGCGAGGCTGGCATCGACCAGGGCGTGCGCCTGCTGCATTTCCACATGGGCTCGCAGATCGCCAACCTCGCCGATTACCGCGACGGTTTCCGCGAAGCCATCCGTTACTACGCCGAGCTGCGCGCGCTGGGCCTGCCGGTCGACCACATCGACGTCGGCGGCGGCCTGGGCGTCGACTACGACGGCACCCATTCGCGCAACGCCAGTTCGATCAACTACGACATCGACGAGTACGCGGGCACCGTGGTCGGCATGCTCAAGGAGTTCTGCGACCGCCAGGAGCTGCCGCACCCGCACATCTTCTCCGAAAGCGGGCGGGCGATGACCGCGCACCACGCGGTGCTGGTGATGCAGGTGACCGACTTCGAGCGCCACAACGACGAGGCGCCGACCATCGAGAACTACAACGAGCTGCCCGACATCGTGCAGTCGCTGGCCGACCTGCTCGGCCCGTCGGACCCGGAGATGGTCACCGAAACCTACTGGCGTGCCACCCACTACATGAGCGAGGCCGCGGCTCAATATGCCGCCGGCAAGCTGACGCTGGCGCAGAAGGCGCTGGCAGAGCAGAGCTACTTCGCCATCTGCCGCCGCCTGTACAACCAGCTCAAGGCCCGTCAGCGCTCGCACCGCGCCGTGCTGGACGAGCTCAACGACAAGCTCGCCGACAAGTACATCTGCAACTTCTCGGTGTTCCAGAGCCTGCCCGACACCTGGGCGATCGACCAGATCCTGCCGATCGTGCCGCTGCAGCGCCTGAACGAGGAGCCGGTGCGCCGCGCCGTGCTGCAGGACCTGACCTGCGATTCGGACGGCAAGATCAAGCACTACGTGGACGAGCAGAGCATCGAGAGCAGCATGCCGGTGCATGAAATCCAGGCCGGCGAAGAGTATTTCCTCGGTGTCTTCCTGGTCGGCGCCTACCAGGAGATCCTCGGCGACATGCACAACCTGTTCGGCGACACCGACTCGGTGAACGTCTACCAGCGCGAGGACGGCACCTTCTACCACGCCGGCATCGAGACCCACGACACCATCGAGGACATGCTGCGCTACGTGCACCTGTCGCCGGAAGAGCTGATGACCTACTACCGCGACAAGGTGGCCGGGGCCAAGCTCAGCGCCAAGGAGCGGACCCAGTACATCGACGCGCTGCGCCTGGGCCTGACCCGCTCGTCCTACCTCACGCCCTGAGCGGCGCTCAGGTGATCACTCCGAAGCCGCGCGCCATCAGCGCCGCGGCCAGGGGGATCAGCAGCAACAGCATCAGTTCCAGGCGGATCACCCAGGTCACCCACTGGCCGGTCTGTGGGCTGACTTCCGGCACCTGGCCGGCCTTGAGCGCGTTGCGCCAGTTGAGAAACGTCAGGGTCGGGTAGATCGACAGCAGCGAAACCAGCAGGAACAGCGCGATCTTGGCGTGGAAGGCGCTGTTGCTCAGGTAGTAGCCCAGCCCCTTGCCGAACCAGACCACCCGGGTGATGCCGGTGGCCAGCACCACGGCAGCGGTCACGCCGAAGGCGATGTCGATGCGGAACAGGCTGCGTGCCCGCTCCAGGGTCAGCGGCAGGCGAAACAGCTGGTGCTCGAGCGTGAGCAGGGCGAACAGCACGAAGATGGCGATGAAGTGCAGGTAGGCGGCGAACGCGTACGCCATGTCAGGATCCTTTCGGTTCGGCGTGTGGTGGTTGGTGCGCAAGGGTAAACCAGCCGTCATCGCGCTGCAGCTTCCAGGCGAGCATCCCCAGGCAGAGCGCGCGCAGCAGCATGAACGTGAGGAACGCCAGCCAGAGCCCGTGGTTGCCGAAGCCCTGGAGCAGCCAGCCGAGCGGCAACGCGATCGCGACCGCCAGCAGCATGCTGTCGCGCATCTCCCGCGCCCGCGTGGCACCGATGAACAACCCGTCTAGCAGGTAGCTCCATACCGCCACCAGCGGCAGCGCGGCGAGATAGGGCAGGTAGGTGATCGCCTGTTCGCGTACCGGGGCGATGTCGGTCTGCAGCTGGACGAAGAGGGTGCCGCCTAACAGGAAGAACAGGCCGAAGCCGGCGCTCGCCAGCAGCGACCAGCCCCCGGCCACCGTCATCACGCGCACCAGTTCGCGGCGATCACCTGCGCCGATGGCCCTGCCGGCCAGGGCCTCGACGGCATGCGCCAGGCCGTCGAGCGCATGGGCGGTGAGCATCAGCCCGTTGAGCAACAGCGCGTTGGCGGCCACTGTGGCGTCGCCCAGGCGGGTGCCCTGGGTGGTGACCAGAAAGAACACCAGCTGCAGCGCCAGGGAGCGGATGAAGATGTCGCGATTGACCGCCAGCAGAGGTCGCCAGTTGCGCCACAGGCCCAGCGCCCGGGTATTCAGCTTGCCGGGATGGTGCGCCAGTGCCCTGGGTACCAGCGCCAGGCCGATCAGCACAGCGGCCCATTCGGCCAGCACCGAAGCCCGCGCGGCGCCGGCGACGCCCCAGTCCAGGCCCAGCACGAACCAGAGGTCCAGCGCGACATTGGTGAGGTTGGCGGTGAGCAGGATCGCCAGCGGTGCGCGGGCATTCTGTGCGCCGAGGAACCAGCCGATCAGTGCGTAGCTGGCGAGCGCCGCCGGCAGGCCGAACAGGCGGGTGTGGAAATAGTCGCGGGTCAGGGCGTCGAGTTCGGCCGAGGGCTGCATCAGCTGCAGCGCCAGCCCGCTGAGCGGCACGGCGGCCAGGCCCAGCAGCAGCGCGAAGCCGAGCGCCAGCAACAGTCCCTGCAGAAGGACCTGGCGCAGCGCGCCGCCATCGCCGCGACCGACCGCCTGGGCGGCGAAGCCGGTGGTGCCCATGCGCAGGAAGCCCAGCACCCAGACCAGAAGCGTGTAGAGGCTGCCGCCTACCGCCACCGCCGCCAGCTGGTGGGCGTGGGGCAGATGCCCGATCACCGCGGTGTCGACCAGCGCCACCAGCGGCACCGACAGGTTGGACAGGATCATCGGCGCGGCCAGCGCCCAGACCCGGCGATGGGTAGGGCGATCGCGCCAGGCGGTCATCGGCATGGGGAAGGCTGGCTTGATGGGGAAGCGCGCATGATACGGCGCGATGGCCGGCAGGTCTGCTGCGTCAGTGAATGATCCAGCTCAGCAGCCAGAGCCCGAGGACCAGCCAGATGATGCCGGCGACGATCGAGCGGCGGAAGAAGGCCCGGGCGGCGGCCACCAGCAGCAACAGGCCGACCACCAGAGCGCCGAGGCTGATCACCGACTGGTCCATGCCCAGCGCTTCGGAGAGGCCGCGGAGAAAGTTGTGGCCGGCGACGGCGAACAGGCCGAAGAACCATTCGAGCCCGTCGACGATATAACGGATCACCGTGCCCAGCGCCTGGCCGAGCCAGCCGAAGAAATCTACCTGCATGTTTCGCTCCCTTGGGTCGAGTGCTGCGCCGTCGTCCACGCACGGCGCCTCACTTGGGCTGCGGTGACGGTCGGGGAGTTCCGTAACCCCGGGGTATGGCGGCCTTCCGGGCGTTCTGCCTTTCGTCGGTGCGCTCGGGTGCGGGTGAGCGGAGCCGCTAAGATCCTGAAACCTTTTGTAGTAAATGCCGCCGCAACGGCGGGTCCTCAATCGTTGTTCCCGAGGTAGACATGATGATCGAACGGCGTATGGGGATGGCCCTGGCAGGGCTGCTGGGACTGGGATGCGGGGATCTGATGGCGCGTCCCACGGTGGAATCGATCGAAGGTTCGTTGCGCTCGGGGCGGCCGCACGTGGCCGGCGAGCTGATCGTGCAGTTTCGCGCCGAGGCCAGCGAGGAGGCCAAGAGCGCCGCCTATTCGCGGCACGCCGCCTCGCCTGCGCGGCGCCTGGCGAGCAAGCGCGAGCGTCGCGACGGCAGGGGCGATCTGGTGAAGGTGCGCCTGGCCGGCAAACGGCTCGACAGGGCGACTCTCGCGGCTTTCCTGAACGACCCCGCGGTCGAATACGTCGAGCCCAACTGGGTCTACCGCACCCAGCGGAGCAACCCCAACGATCCGGGACTGGAGTGGATGTGGGGGCTGCAGGGGCCGACCACCTCGCCCGCGCACCCCTACGGCTCCGGCGCACTGGCGGCCTGGAATGCGTCGGCGCTCTGCTCGAGTCAGGTGCATGTCGGGGTGATCGACGAAGGCGTGATGGTCAACCACCCCGATCTGCGCGCCAATGTCTGGGTCAACCCGGGCGAAGGCAGCCGGCCCGACGGCCAGGACAATGACCGCAACGGCTTCGTCGACGATGTCCACGGCTGGGATTTCGACGCCAACGACGCCTCGGTCTTCGATGGCGTGCAGGACGATCATGGCACCCATGTGGCGGGGACCATCGCCGCGGTCACCAACAATGGCATCGGGGTGGCTGGCGTCTGCCCGAGCGCGAAGTTGATCGCCGCCAAGTTTCTCGGCGCCGATGGAGGCACCACGGCCGGCGCCATCGCCGCGGTGAATTACCTCACCACCCTCAAGCGCGAGAAGCGCATCGCCCTGGTCGCGACCAACAACTCCTGGGGCGGCGGCGGTTATTCCCAGGCGCTGGCCGATGCCATCCGGGCCGCGGGCGATGCCGGGATCCTGTTCATCGCCGCGGCCGGCAACGACGGCCTCGATATCGACCGTTTCCCCAGCTACCCGGCCAGCTACGCGCTGCCCAACGTCATCACCGTGGCGGCCCACGACCCGAGCGGTGCCCGGGCCGAGTTCTCCAACTACGGCGCCGCCAGCGTGCACCTCTCGGCGCCCGGCGTGGACATCATCTCCACCGCGCCGATGACGGCCACCGAAGGCGGATATGCCTACTACAGCGGCACCTCGATGGCGGCCCCGCACGTCGCGGGGGCGGCAGCGCTGTATGCCTCGCTCAACCCCTGTGCCAGCGCGGCGCAGATCCGCGACGCCCTGTTGCGCCATGCCGTACGCGATCCACAGCTGATCGGCTCGGTGCAGCAGGGACGGCGCCTGGATGTCTCGGGGTTTCGCCGTGAGCTGGCCTGTACCGCGCCCTGATGGCGTTTCGATAGTGCGACATCGGTCGTCAGGCTGACACATTGACGGGGTAGACTCGGCCCGTACTGATAAGCCGAGTCTATCGATGATCACCACCATGAAATCGTGGTTCGCCGCGCGTCCCACCGCGCGCCCCTGGCGCTTGATATTCGCCGCCTGCGGGCTGCTCGCCCTGTACCAGCTGCATCAGGTCCATCTGGACGATCACCTCTATCATGCGCTGAAGTCGGCGTGGCGCCAGGCGGCGCCGGCGTCCGCGGGCATGGCCCTGGGCAGCTACCAGGTACGGGTGGAGGCTCATCCGGTCGCACAGGTGCAGAACAACCTTTCCGGGCTGGCCTTCGATGAAGACCGTGACCAGCTCTGGGCGGTCGTCAACAACCCCGAGACCCTGCTCGCCCTGAGCCGCGACGGCCACGTGCTTGGCCAGTACCCCCTGAGCGGCTTCATCGATGTGGAGGGCGTCGCCTACCTGGGGGACGACCTTCTGGTGGTGCTCGAAGAGCGCAGCCAGGCCGTCCACATACTGCCGGTGCCCACCAGCCCCGGATCGATCCATCGGCACCAGTCGCGCAGCCTGACCCTGGCGCTCGGTGACGGCGACAACCTGGGCTTCGAAGGCGTCGACTACGATCGTGCCGGCGACCGGCTGTTCGTGGTCAAGGAAAAGTCCCCGATGAAGCTCTACGAGATCCGCGGGCTCAAGGGGAGCATGAATGGCGCGCTGAACATCGAGGTGATCGACCGGGCCGCCTGGCTGGCTGACCAGCTGCCGGTCAGCGATCTGTCATCGGTGCATTACGATGCGCGCAGCGGCCATCTGGCGCTGCTCAGCGACGAGTCGCAGATCATCGTCGAACTGGACGGCGAGGGCCGACTGGTCAGTTCGCGGCCCCTCTGGAGCGGTTTCGCGGGCCTCGAGCGCGGCGTGCCGCAGGCCGAAGGGATGACCTTCGATGGGCGTGGCGACCTTTACCTGGTCAGTGAGCCGAACCTGTTCTACGTCTTTTCGCGGCAGTGACGGCAGGCCGGCTCAGCCGCGATTGATCAGCCAGACGCCGCCGAAGATCAGCAGCAGTCCGGCGATCTTGCTCAGGCTGACCGCCGACTGACGGAAGCCGGCCCAGCCGAAGTGATCCAGCAGCGTCGCCATCGCGAGCTGGCCGGCCAGGGCCAGCGCCATGAACAGCAGCGCACCGATGCGCGGTCCGGCGAAGGCTGCGGTGGTGATGAAGAACGCGCCGAGCAGCCCGCCGCTCCAGTGCCACCACGACAATTCCCGCAGCGCCTGCATCGTCGGCAGTTCGCGCTGGGCGATGACCAGCGCCAGCAATGCCAGGGTGCCGATCGCGAAGGAAATCAGCGCGGCACCGGTGACGCTGGCGATCTGCCGACTCAGTTGTCCGTTGATGCCGGCCTGCAGGGGCAGGAAGGAACCGGCGATGAAGGGCAGCGCGAGCAGCCACCAGGCAGTAGCGGGCATCTGAAATCTCCGGAAACGGGGCGCGACAGTATGGGCAAGGTCGGCTGTCGTCGCCACGTCAGCGCTGCAGGATGCGCTCCGCATTGGCCTGGCCGAGGGTCATCGCGAAGAAGGCGTCCTTGCCGCGGGTATAGGCGGCGCGGTCGTAGGGGTGCTGGCGGGCGAGGGCGCGCTTGAGGTCGGCATAGGCTTCGGCCACGTCGGGATGGCGCCGCAGATAGTCGCGAAAACGCAGGTGCTTGTCGGCTTCGGCGAGGGTCATCACGTGCACGTGATGGGTGCGCTGACGGCCCTGGGGGAGCATCGACTTGACGAAGAACATGCGCTCCGGGGCGACGTTGTCGCGCCAGTGGACATAGCCCAGCGACAGCAGCGGCACGACGAGCTGGCGCCAGTCGCACCCCGGCGGCGGCAGCATCATGATGTCGATGATGGGTTTGGCGGCAAGGCCGGGGACGGAGGTGCTGCCGAAATGCTCGAAGCGCATCCCCTCAATGCCGTAGGCCTTCATGGTGCGGTTGATCGCGCAGGCTTCGTCCAGGTAGCGCCGAGGCCAGCCAGGGTCCGGCGAGCGGATTTCGATCAGCTCCGCATCGTCCTGTCGGCGCCGCTCTTCGGAAGACAGAGGGCGTAGATGTCCAGTGCGCATGGCGGCCCCCCTGGCTGTTCCGGTAACGCTGCGACGAGGTCCGTACGATGCGGGACCAACGTTTCGACGGCGTCGCTGTCAGGATAGTTCAGCTTCGGGAGCCGCGCAGGCGCTCTAGCGCGGCGGGTATTGCGACAGCACCTGGGTCACCGTCTCGCGTATCGCGGCGGCACGTTCGCCGGGGCCTGGCTGGCCTGCCTGCAGCATCTGGCTGCCGGTGCCCCGCCAGACCAGTTTGCCGTCGCGGCGGTCGTAGAGGTCGATCTGCAAGGTGCCCACCTGGTAGCGGATGGTGCGCATCTGGGTGATTCCCGGCCCGCCCCAGAAGCCATGCCAGGGGCCGCCCCAGCCGCCGTAGCTGCTGGTCATCACCTGCTCTTCGCGCTCATCGACCAGGTACCAGGCCTGGACCAGCAGGTCGGCGCTGGTGCCTGCCGCCACCGGGCGCAGGCCCCGCTGGTCGAGCTGGTCGCCGATGGCCTCGCGGATGCGTTGCTCGGTCAGGTCGCTCTGGATGCGGGGGTCGTCCGGCCGATACTGCACCGCCGGTTCTTTCCAGTCCCAGCTGCGGTATCCGGCGAAGTCCCGGTTGGGGTCGAAGTCCCGATCGAGCTGAACGCTCTGGCAGGCGGCGAGCAGCAGCAGGGCGGGAATCAGAAGCAGTCGCTGGATCATGTCGATCTCCTGCATTGAATTGGGGGCCGAGCCAGCGGCGCTAGCGCGGCGGATAATCGTCCAGCGCACGGTGCACCGCTTCGCGCATCGCGTCGGCACGCTCGGCCTGGCTGCCGGAGCTGCGGGCTTCGGCCTGGTTGCTCCAGACCTGTCGTCCCGTGGCCGCGTCGAACAGGGCGATGCGCACCAGCATGACCTGTTCTTCGTAGCTGCGCGCCAGCGGGACCTGGCCTCCGAGGCCGTACCCGCGGCCGTAGAGGCCTTGCCCGTAGTAGGTGCCGTAACTGTCATAAACCTGCCGCGTGCGGGTCTCCAGGCGTGCGTCGGCGGTGACCTGCACGTCGCCCCGGCTGCCGCCGGGCGCCGGCCTCAGGCCACGCTGGTCGAGCGCGCCGCTGACCATCTCCTGCAGGCTTTCGGGGGTGACGGATGCCGTGCCGGCTGGCGGCGATCTCCAGCTCCAGTGCTGGTAGCGGGAGAAGTCCAGCGGCGCTGCCGGATAGGCGCTCATGTCCGGCCCCTGGCCGACGTTGGCCGGCGCGGGCGGAATCGGCGTGGACTCTGCGACGTAGGGCTGCGGCCCTTGGCAGCCGACCAGACCAAGGCAGAGCGCCAGGGCGAGCGGGCGGATCATGTCGGAACCTCCTGTGCCGTAATCAGCGTGGACGGCACAACCAGTGCAGGTAGCGGCCGAGGCCGGCGAAGGCCGGATGTCTGCGATGGGCCAGCTCCATTTCGACCAGCTCGGCCGGTTCTGCGCGTGCCTGGAAATCGGACGGCATGTAGTCGTGGAAGACCCGCACGCCGCTACGGTGTTCGACCCTCCACTGCGCGTCGAGTTGCGCGGCCAGCTCGCGTGGGTCCAGGGGTCGCTGCGGCGTCAGGCTCTGCCGCTCGCCGGCGAACTGCCCGCTGCGCAGCTTCTTGAAGTGGCCCTTGAGCAGGTTGCGGTAGATCAGCGCGTCGCGGTTGTAGAACGCCAGCGACAGCCAGCCATCGTCGGCGGTGAACTGGCGCAGCACCGGCAGGATCGCCTGGGGTTCGGCCAGCCATTCGAGCACCGCATGGCAGATCACCAGGTCGAACGGGCCCTCGAGCCGCTCGGGCAGCGCCTGCCAGGGCGCCTGGATGAAGGTCGCTTCCTGACCGGCCTCGGCGAAGCGCTGGCGGGCGCCCTCGATCATCGGTTCGGCCGGCTCGGTGAGGGTGACCCGGTGCCCCTGCGCGGCGAGCCAGAGGCTCATGTGGCCGAGCCCCGCGCCGACGTCCAGTACCCGCAGCGGGCGCTCGGGCAGCGCCTCGGCCAGGTCGGCCTGCAGCACGGCCAGGCGAATCGCGCCCTTGGCGCCGCCATAGATCTTCTCGGCGAAGCGGGTCGCCAGTTCGTCGAAGTGGCGATCGCTCATCGGGCGAAGCGCCGTTCGTTGTCGGCGAGCTTGGCCAGCAGCGCCTGTTCCATGTCGATGCCCAGCTCGCTGCAGAGCAGCATCAGGTACATCAGGATGTCGCCCACCTCTTGTCCGACGTGTTCGCGCTGCGCCTGGTCGAGCTGCCGTGCCTGGTCCTCGTCGAGCCACTGGAAGATCTCCACCAGCTCGGCCATCTCGACGCTCGCGGCCATGGCCAGGTTCTTCGGCGAGTGATAGCGGCGCCAGTCGTTGGCGTCGCGGATGCGGTGCAGGCGCTGCACGATCGTGTCGATGTTCATGGGACGGCTCGCGTGAAAAGCCGCTAGCTTCCGCCAGGCGCCGCGCGGGCGCAACCGGCGGTCGAGGCTAGGCGCGGACTTTGAGGATGCGCTCGATCGCCTCGATGCCGGGGCGGTAGTCGTCCTGTTCGATGGCGCCGAAGGCGTGCTCCAGGACCCGCTCGGCAAGGCGTTCGTGCTGCTGGGAAATGGCGTTGACCGGCAGCGGCATGAAGTCGAGCAGCTGCGAGTCGCCGAAGGTGGCCAGGCGCAGGTGTTCGGGCCAGAGCATCTGGCGCTCGCGCAGGGCATCGAATACCCCCTTGAGCAGCAGGTAGGCGGTGGTCACCAGGGCATCGGGCATGTCGTCGGCGAGCAGTTCGAGCATCTTTTCACGTCCGCTGGCCCGGCTGAACTGCTCGGCCCGCAGAATGCTGACGCGCCCGGAGAAGCCTTCGAGCGCATCGTTGAAGCCGCGCTCGCGCTCCTGGCTGATCCGCAGGCCCGGGCGGGCGTTGATCAGCGCGATGTGCCGGGGAGGTGGGCTCAGCAGCGAGGCGGTGAGCTGGGCGCCGGCCTGGTGGTCGTCGCTGACCACCGAGCGGAAGTGCTCCGGGTCCATCGCCCGGTCGAGGGCGATGATCGGCAGGCCGGCCTCGAGCAGGCGGCGATAGCCGCGGTCCTCGGCCGGCAGGCAGCTGGCGACGATCAGCGCGTCGCAGCGCCGCGATCGCATCACCTGCACCACGGTGCGCTCGGCGTCCGGGTCGTCATCGGAGCTGGCGATGAGCAACTGGTAGCCGCGCCGGCGCGCGCCTTGCTCCAGCAGTTTGGCCAGGCGGGCGTAACTGGGGTTCTCCAGGTCCGGCACCACCAGCCCCAGGGTGCGGGTCTGGCCGCGACGCAGGCCGGCGGCCTGCTGGTCGGGCTGATAGCCCTGCTGCTCGACGATCGCCATGACCCGCTCGACCGTCGCCTGGCTGATGCGCCGGCGCTGGGCCTGGCCATTGATCACGTAGCTGGCGGTGGTCACGGAGACCTGGGCGAGGCGGGCGATGTCGGTCAGTTTCAAGCGAATGTCCTAAGGTTGATGGGGCGTATCGGCCGCGGGACTTCTAGGATGACCCGAGAGTAGGGTATGTTTCCAGTCTTGGTGAAACGTTTCAGCAGTCGTCCGGTCATACCGCCTCTCATGATTTCGCTCGCCCGCTGCACCGCGAGCGAGCCCATTCCGGCGGGCCGTAGCCGGTACAGGAGACCCCATGCTCGAGTTGCATGCCCAGCATATCCGCATGCGCCAGTACGCAGCCGACAAGTCCGCCGCGCTGGCGCTGATGGCCGACACCCTGGTGGCCGATGGTCTGGTGGCCCCCGGTTATCTGCAGGGCCTGCGCGCCCGCGAGGACCAGGGCTCGACCTACCTCGGCCAGGGAATCGCGATTCCCCATGGCACCCCGCAGACCCGCGACCAGGTACATGCCACCGGCGTGCGCCTGCTGCAGTTTCCCGATGGCGTCGACTGGGGCGACGGCCACCGCGTCTACCTGGCGATCGGCATCGCCGCCCGCTCCGACGAACACCTGCGATTGCTGCAGCTGCTTACCCGCGCCCTGGGCGAGGCGGACATGAGCGATGCCTTGAAGAGCGCCGAGCGCGCCGAAACCATCATCGACCTGCTGCAGGGCGCGCCCCGGGAGCTGGCCCTCGACAGCCAGCTGGTGGCCCTGGCCACTGCCGCCGATGATTTCGACGAGCTGGTCTGGCAGAGCGTCAGGCTGCTGAAAAAGGCCGACTGCGTCGAGTCCGGCTTCGGCCACAGCCTGTCGCTGGATGAAGCGCTGCCGCTGGGCCAGGGCCTCTGGTGGCTGAGCAGCGAGCAGTCCGTGCTGCGCCCGGCGCTGGCCTTCGTCACACCGGCCAGGGCCTTGAGCCACGGCGGGGAGCCGGTAACCGGGCTGTTCTGCCTGGCCAGCCTCGGCGAAGCCCATCGCGCGATGCTCGAGCGCCTCTGCGACCTGCTCATCGAAGGGCGGGGCGAGGAGCTGGCCCATGCCCGCAGCAGCCGCGTGGTGCTCGAGGCCCTGGGCGGCGAGGTGACCGCGGACTGGCCGCAGGCACGGGTGGTCCTGGCCAACGCCCACGGCCTGCACGCGCGCCCGGCGAAGAGACTGATCGAAGTCGCCCAGCAGTTCGCCGGCGATATCCGTGTGCGGCTGGCCGGCACCGATGGCCCCGGTGTGTCGGCCAAGAGCCTGAGCAAGCTGCTCGCGATGGGCGTCCAGCGGGGCCAGGCGCTGGAGTTTCTCGCCGAGCCGGGCATCGCCGCCGACGCCCTGCCGGTGCTGGTGGCGGCGGTCGAGGAGGGGCTCGGCGAGGCGGTCGAGCCGCTGCCCGCCGAGCTGGACGAAGTGCTCGAGGCGCCGGCCGCCTACCCGCAAGCCGATGCCGCCGCCGTGCCGAGGCTGCAGCCGGGCGAGCGCATCCAGGCCGTGGCCGCTTCGCCCGGCATCGCCATCGGCCCGGCGCTGGTACGCACGCCACTGACGATGGACTTCACACGCGAGGGCGCATCGGCGCAGGTCGAGCAGCAGCGCCTGGACGCCGCGCTGGACGAGGTGTTCGCCCAGATCGACCGGCTGATCGCCGAAAGCGACGTGGCCAGCGTGCGCGACATTTTCGTCACCCACCAGGCGATGCTGCGCGATCCGGCCCTGCGCGAGGACGTGCTGGCGAAGATCCAGCAGGGCCTGAGCGCCGAAGCGGCCTGGGCCGACGAGGTCGAGGCGGCGGCGCGCCAGCAGGAAGCCCTGCACGACGCGCTGCTGGCCGAGCGTGCCGCGGATCTGCGCGACGTCGGCCGGCGGGTGCTGGCCTGCCTGATCGGCGCCGAAGCCGAGCAGGCACCGGACGAGCCCTACGTGCTGGTGATGGATGAGGTAGCGCCTTCGGATGTCGCCACCCTCAACCGCCAGCGGGTGGCCGGCATCCTCACCGCGCGTGGTGGCGCCACCGCCCATAGCGCGATCATCGCGCGTGCGCTGGGCATTCCCGCCATCGTCGGCGCGGGCGCGACGGTGCTGGGGCTCGACAGGGGCACGCTCCTGCTGCTCGATGGCGATCGCGGCGAGCTGCAGGTCGCGCCGAGCGAGGGCGAGCTGCAGAAGGCGATCGAGGCACGGGCCCAGCGCCTGGAACGACAGCGCCTGGCCGACGCCCGGCGCATGGAACCGGCGGTGACGCGCGACGGGCGGCGGATCGAGGTAGCCGCCAACCTGGGCAGCAGCGCCGAAACCGCCGATGCGGTGGAGCAGGGCGCCGAAGCCATCGGCCTGCTGCGCACCGAGCTGGTCTTCATGAACCACGCCCAGGCGCCGGACCAGGCCACCCAGGAAACCGAATACCGACGCGTGCTCGACGCCCTCGGTGGCCGGCCGCTGGTGGTGCGTACCCTCGACGTGGGGGGCGACAAGCCCTTGTCCTACTGGCCGATGCCCGCCGAGGAGAACCCTTTCCTCGGCGTGCGCGGTATCCGCCTGAGCCTGCAGCGCCCGGACATCCTCGACGTGCAGGTGCGCGCCCTGCTGGCCTCGGCCGAGGGACGGCCGTTGCGCATCATGTTCCCCATGGTCGGCTTCATGGAGGAGTGGCGCGTCGCCAGGCAGCTGGTGGACCGCCTGCGCGAGGAAATTCCGGTGGCCGACCTGCAGGTCGGCATCATGATCGAGGTGCCGTCGGCCGCGCTGATCGCGCCCGTGCTGGCCGCCGAGGTGGATTTCTTCAGCATCGGCACCAACGACCTGACCCAGTACACCCTGGCCATCGACCGCGGCCATCCCTCCCTCTCGGGCCAGGCGGACGGCCTGCACCCCGCGGTGCTGCGGCTGATCGGCATGGCCGTCGAGGCGGCCCATGCCCATGGCAAGTGGGTCGGCGTCTGCGGCGAGCTGGCCGCCGATGCGCTGGCCGTGCCCTTGCTGATCGGCCTCGGCGTTGACGAGCTGAGCGTGTCGGCGCGCAGCATCGCCCTGGTCAAGGCACGGGTGCGCGAACTCGATCAGGCCCGCTGCCGGCAACTGGCCCAGCAGGCCCTCAACCTGCCCGGCGCGGCCGACGTGCGCGCCTTCGTGACGGAGCAAAGCTGATGGCGAGGATACTGAGCATCACGCCCAATCCGGCGATCGACCTGACCGTACGCCTGGGCGACCTGCGCCTCGGCGAGGTCAATCGCGGCGAGTCGCTGAGCGTCCATGCGGCCGGCAAGGGGCTCAACGTGGCCCAGGTGCTGGCCGACCTGGGGCATCGCTGCACGGTCAGCGGCTTTCTGGGGCAAAGCAACCCCAACGATTTCGATGCGCTGTTCGCCCGCCGCGGTTTCGCCGACGAGTTCGTCCGTGTGCCGGGCGAGACACGCAGCAACGTCAAGCTCGCCGAAACCGGCGGGCGGGTGACCGACATCAACGGCCCGGGGCTGATGGCCAGCGAGCAGGCCCAGGCGATGCTGCTGGCGCGCCTGGCCCGCATCGCGCCGGGCCACGACGCGGTGGTGGTCGCCGGCAGCCTGCCGCGGGGCGTCGGTGTCGAGTGGTTCTCCGAGCTGCTCGGGATGCTCCGGCAACTCGATATCCCGCTGGCGATCGACACCAGCGGCGCGGCGCTGCGGGCCGGGCTCGCGGTGTCGCCCTGGCTGATCAAGCCCAATGAGCAAGAGCTGGCCGATGCCAGCGGCGCAACGCTCGATTCGTCCGCGGCGCTGGCGGCCGAGGCCGGACGGCTGCGCGACACCGGGATCGAGCATGTGGTGGTGTCCCGGGGCGCCGAGGGGGTCAGCTGGTTCGGCCCGGAGGGGCTGCTGCAGGCGGCGCCGCCCGGGGTCGAGGTGATCAGCACCGTCGGTGCGGGCGACTCGCTGCTGGCGGGCATGCTCCACGGGCTGCTCGAGGGCTGGAGCGGCGAGCGCACCCTGCGCCTGGCCACGGCGGTCGCCGCGCAGGCGGTCGGGCAGATCGGTTTCGGCATCGGCGACCGCCAGCAATTGGCCCGGCTGGAAACCGAGGTGAGCGTGCAGGCGCTCGAGCCAACCCCGACACGAGGTGAGGAATGAATCTTCTGATCGTCACGGCCTGCCCGAACGGCATGGTCACCAGCGTGCTGACGTCGCGCCTGCTGGAAGCCGCGGCGCAGCGCCTCGGCTGGTCGACGCGTGTCGAGGTGCACGACCCGCGTGCGATCGGCTCGCCACTGACCGCCGCCGAAATCGCCGCCGCCGACCTGGTGGTGGTGGTCAGGACCGGGCCGTTGTCCCTGCAGCGCTTCGTCGGCAAGCGGCTGGTGCAGTCGACGCCGGCTCAGGCGCTGCGCGACCCCGAGGCGTTCATCCAGCAGGCGGCTGCCGAGGCCCAGGTGTTCGAGGGCGAAGGCGAGCCCGCCACGGCGCAGGCTGAGCGCTCGCCGCGGCTGGTGGCGATCACCGCCTGCCCGACCGGGGTGGCGCACACCTTCATGGCCGCCGAGGCCCTGCAGCAGGCGGCCGGGAAGCTCGGCTACCAGTTGCAGGTCGAAACCCGCGGTTCGGTTGGCGCGCGCAACGTGCTGGAGCGCCAGGCCATCGAGGATGCCGATGCGGTGCTGCTGGCCGCCGACATCGAGGTGGATGTCGAGCGCTTCGCCGGCAAGCGCATCTACCGCTGCGGTACCGGCGTCGCCCTGAAGCAGCCCGAGGCGACGCTGCAGAAGGCCCTCGACGAAGCGCGCGTCGAGAGCAGTGGCGCAAGCGCTGCCGACCAGGCGCCGAAAAAGGCCGAGAAGACGGGCGTCTACAAGCACCTGCTGACCGGCGTGTCCTACATGCTGCCGATGGTTGTGGCCGGTGGATTGCTGATCGCCCTGTCGTTCGTCTTCGGCATCGAGGCGTTCAAGGAAGAGGGGACGCTCGCCGCGGCCCTGATGAAGATCGGCGGCGAGACCGCCTTCCAGCTGATGGTGCCGCTGCTGGCCGGCTACATCGCCTATTCGATCGCCGACCGCCCGGGCCTCGCGCCGGGGATGATCGGCGGGCTGCTGGCCGGCAGCCTGGGCGCCGGTTTCATCGGCGGCATCATCGCCGGCTTCGTGGCCGGCTACAGCGCGCTGGCGGTGATCCGCTGGGTGCGGCTGCCGGTGAGCGTCGAGTCGCTCAAGCCGATCCTGATCATTCCGCTGCTCGCCAGCCTGTTCACCGGGCTGGTGATGATCTATGTGGTCGGTACGCCGGTCGCGCAGATGCTCAACGGGCTGACCGCCTTCCTCGACACCATGGGCACGTCCAACGCGATACTGCTCGGCCTGTTGCTCGGCGCGATGATGTGCGTGGACCTGGGCGGGCCGATCAACAAGGCGGCCTATGCCTTTTCCGTCGGCCTGCTGGCTTCCCAGAGCTATGCGCCGATGGCCGCGACCATGGCCGCCGGCATGGTGCCACCGATCGGCATGGCGATCGCCAGCGTGCTGGCCCGACGCAAGTTCGCCCAGGCCGAACGCGAAGCCGGCAAGGCCGCCGGCGTGCTGGGGCTGTGCTTCATCTCCGAGGGGGCGATTCCCTTCGCCGCCAAGGACCCGCTGCGGGTCATCCCCGCCAGCATCGCCGGCGGCGCGCTCACCGGCGCGCTGTCGATGGCCTTCGGCTGCCGCCTGCTGGCCCCCCACGGCGGGCTGTTCGTGCTGCTGATCCCCAATGCGATGAACCACGCGCTGCTCTATCTGCTGGCCATCGCCGCCGGCAGCCTGCTGACCGGCGTGGTCTATGCCGTCATCAAGAAGCCCGAGGCACAACCGTTGAGCGTCGACGCCGTCGCCTGAGCTGAACTAAGGCCCCGCAGCTGCATCCATCCATAGCGGGTGAGGTGTATCAAAACGTTTCGCTTCGCCCCTTCGCCTCAACCGACGAGCAGGAGCGTGCTGATGAGCATCGAACACGGGGCCCGACCGCTGCGGATTACCCTGACCGCCCTGGTGGTGCTGGTGCTGGGCGGCATCATGGCGGCCGGCGGCCTCTACCTGGCGGCACTGGGTGGCTCCTGGTACTACCTGGTCGCCGGAGTCGGGTTGCTGGTGGTGGCGGGCCTGCTGTTCACCCGGCGCCGGGCGGCGCTCTGGGTGTATGCGGTGCTGCTGCTGGCGACGCTGGCCTGGACGATCTACGAGGTGCGGTTCGACTGGTGGCAACTGGCGCCGCGCATCGATCTCTGGTGCCTGCTGGGATTGTGGCTGATCCTGCCCTTCGTCAACCGCCATGTGGACGACCGGCGCTCCTGGCGCGACGGTGCCAGCGGCCTGCTCGGCGTGGGGCTGCTCGCCGGTGTGCTGATGGCCGTCTATTCGCTGACCCAGGACTACCATTCGATCGAGGGCCAGTTCAGCGACGCGCAGATGCAGGGCATCGGCCCGGACGGGCAGGCCGATCGTTCCGCCAACGCCTGGACGGCCTACGGCGGCTCGGACCGGGGCGACCGCTATTCGACGGCGGATTTGATTACCCCGGAGAACGTCGACAAGCTGGAAAAGGCCTGGGAGTACCACACCGGCGACCTGCCGGGCGAAGGCGATCCGGGCGAGCTGACCAACCAGGTCACGCCGCTCAAGATCGGCGACGCGCTGTACCTCTGCACCCCGCACAGTATCGCCATCGCGCTGGATGCCGACACCGGCGAGGAGCGCTGGCGCTTCGACCCGAGCATCAACCGCAAGGCCGAGTATTACCAGCACATGACCTGCCGTGGCCTGGCCTTCCACGACGCGACCCGCTATGCCGGGGCGACGCCGACCAGCCCGCAGCCTGCCGGACGCTGCGAGCGCCGGCTGTTCCTGCCGACCAACGACGGCACCCTGATCGCCCTCGACGTGGAGGACGGCAAGCCCTGCGAGGACTTCGGCAACGCCGGGGTGGTCGACCTGAAGGTCGGGCTGGGTGACGACGCGCTGGGTGTCTACCTGCCCACCTCGCCGCCGGTGGTCACCGAAAGGCTGGTGATCGTCGGCGGTTCGATCACCGACAACGGCGCGGTGGACTCCCCGGGCGGCGTGATTCGCGCCTACGACGTGCGCAGCGGCCAATTGGTGTGGAATTTCGATCCGGGCAACCCGGACGCCACCGAGCCGCTGCCGCCGGGCGAGACCTACGTACGCAGCACGCCCAACGCCTGGACCATCGCCACGGCCGACGAGTCGCTCGGCCTGGTCTACATCCCCACCGGCAACCAGACGCCGGACCAGTGGGGTGTGTTGCGCACGCCCGAGTCAGAGCGCTTCACGGCGACGCTGGTCGCGCTGGAGCTGGAAACCGGCCGCGTGCGCTGGGAGTTCCAGACCATCCATCACGACCTCTGGGACCGGGACCTGCCCTCGCAGCCGACCCTGGTGGATATCGACGCCCCGCAGGGCAGGGTGCCGGCGATCATCCAGCCCACCAAGCGCGGCGATCTGTACGTGCTCGACCGGCGCACCGGCGTGCCGATCGTTCCGGTCGAGGAGCGCCCGGTGCCGCAGGGCACCGTCGAGGGCGATTTCACCGCGCCGACCCAACCGGCCTCTGCCCTCAGCTACGCGCCGGACGAGCCGCTGTACGAGCGCGACATGTGGGGCGGTACCCCGCTGGACCAGATGATGTGCCGCATCCAGTTCCGCAAGCTGCGCTACGAGGGTGACTTCACCCCGCCGTCCGAGCAGGGTTCGCTGATCTACCCCGGCAACGTCGGGACCTTCAACTGGCCCTCGGTGGCCGTCGACCCGAGCCGCCAGCTGCTGTTCGGCGCGCCCAACTACCTGGCGTTCGTCTCGCAGATGGTCAAGCGCAGCGAGGTCGATCCCGAAGAGCGCACAGGCGGCGGCGAGACCGGCCTGCAGCCGAACCTCGGCGCGCCTTACATGGTGCGGCTGAATCCCTTGCTCTCGGTGCTCGGCCTGCCATGCCAGGCGCCGCCGTGGGGCTACGTCACCGCCGTCGACCTGCGCACCATGCAGAAGGTCTGGATGCGCAAGAACGGCACCAGCCGCGACAGCGCCCCGCTGGGCATTCCCCTGCGGGTCGGCACGCCCGCGCTGGGTGGCCCGATCGTCACGGCCGGAGGCCTGGCCTTCATGAGCGGCACCCTGGACTACTACCTGCGCGCCTACGACCTGCAGACCGGTGAGGAACTGTGGAAAGGTCGCCTGCCGGCCGGAGGCCAGGCGACGCCGATGACCTACGTGTCGGAAAGGACCGGCAAGCAGTACGTGGTGCAGATGGCTGGCGGGCATGGCTCGTTCGGTACCCAGATCGGCGATTCGGTCGTGGCCTGGACGCTGGAGGAGGAGCAGTAGGCCCGGAGGCGTCGCGGTGAGTGGTGCCGTCGCCTTCAGGGCTCATGGGCGCGGCTCGACGGCACGCCGTTCGTCGGCGCGTCACGGTTCTGTCAAGCGTGTCGCTTAACCCTTCTCGACGGGCACACGTTGGAGGGACCACCATGACCGAACCGACCGTAACCGAGCAGAACCATACCGAACCGGACCCCATACGCCGCCGCCTCGTTCAAGGCCTCGGCGCGGGGCTCGCGCTGCCGGCGCTGGGCGTATCGCCCGCCATCGTCGCGGCGCCAACCGCGCGGCCCTGGATGACCGACGGCGTGCAGTCCGGCGATGTACTGGCCGATCGCGCAGTGATCTGGAGCCGCTGTGATCGGCCAGCCCGGCTGGTGGTCGAGTGGGACACCACCAGCGGGTTCGGCAATGCCCGGCGGATGGTCTCGCGACCGACCGATGAGCGCCTCGACTACACGGCGCGCCTGGACCTGCGCGGCCTGCCTTCGGACCAGTCGATCTTCTATCGCGCCTATTTCGAAGACGCCCGCGATCATGTGCGCAGCGAGCCCTGGTTGGGGCACCTGCGCACGGCGCCCAGGCGGGCGCGGGACATCCGCTTCGTCTGGGGCGGGGATACCTGCGGCCAGGGCTGGGGGATCAACCCCGACTTCGGCGGCATGCGCATCTACGAAGCCATGCGCCAGCGCCGGCCGGACTTCTTCATCCAGAGCGGCGATGCGATCTACGCCGACGGCCCGATCCAGGCCGAGGTGACCGCCGAGGACGGGCGTCTGTGGCGCAACGTCGTCACCGAACCCAAGACGAAGGTCGCCGAGACGCTCGACGAGTTTCGCGGCAACTACCGCTACAACCTGCTCGATCACAACCTGCGCCAGTTCAATGCCGAGGTGCCGCAGATCTGGCAGTGGGACGACCACGAGGTCACCAACAACTGGTCCCCCGGCAAGGTGCTGGACGAGCGCTACCAGGTCAGAGACATCGACCTGCTGGCCCGTCGCGGTCGCCAGGCGTTTCTGGAGTACGCCCCCATGCGCCTGGAGGGGCGCGATGCCTCCGGGCGCGTCTATCGCAAGATCGCCTATGGGCCGCAGCTGGATGTGTTCGTATTGGACATGCGCACCTATCGCGGCCCCAACACCCATAACCTTCAGCAGACGCAGGGGCCGGACACCGCGTTTCTCGGTGCCGAGCAGCTGACGTGGCTCAAGAGCGAATTGCGTCATTCGCGGGCGACATGGAAGGTCATCGCCGCCGATATGCCCATTGGGCTGCATGTGCCCGATGGCACCGATGAAGCCGGGCGTGCGCGCTGGGAGGCGATCGCCAACGGGCAGGACGGCCCGCCGCGTGGCCGCGAGCTGGAAATCGCCGATCTGCTTGGCTTCATCCGCCGTTATCGGGTCCGCAATACCCTGTGGCTGACCGCCGACGTGCACTACTGCGCGGCGCACCACTATCACCCCAATCGCGCCGCCTTCCAGGAGTTCGATCCGTTCTGGGAGTTCGTCGCCGGGCCGCTCAACGCCGGCAGCTTCGGGCCCAATCCGCTGGATGCGACCTTCGGCCCGCAGGTGGTCTTCCAGAAAGCGCCGGCGACCGCCAACGCGTCGCCCTATGCCGGCTTCCAGTTCTTCGGAGAGGTGGAGATCGATTCGCGCAGCGGCGCCTTGAGCGTCACCCTTCGGGACATCGACGGTGCCGCGGTGTTTTCCAGGACCCTGGAACCTCAGCGCGCCTGAGGACTAGCGCGACAGGCATCGGCAGGTGCCTGTCGTCCAGGAGAAGGTGGCCGGGTGTGACCTTGCGGGCAGGCGCCGTGCTTGCACGCCTGCCCGCAAGGTTCGCGCCGGGCGCGGGCGACGGGCTAGTGATGCTCCCGCGTCGCGCGGAATTTCACGTCCGGCCAGCGCTCTTCCATCAGGCTCAGGTTGACGCGGGTGGGCGCCAGGTAGGTGAGGTGGCCGCCGCCGTCGATGGCGAGGTTCTCGTAGGCCTTGTTCTTGAAGTCTTCGAGCTTCTTCTTGTCGTCGCATTCGATCCAGCGCGCCGACCAGACGTTGATCGCCTCGTAGGCGCACTCGACCTTGTATTCCTCCTTCAGCCGGCTGGCGACCACGTCGAACTGCAGCACGCCGACCGCGCCCAGCACGATGTCGTTGTTGCGCTCGGGGAAGAACACCTGGGTGGCGCCTTCCTCGGCCAGTTCCTGCAAGCCCTGGCGCAGCTGCTTGGATTTGAGCGGGTCCTTCAGGCGCACCCGGCGGAACAGTTCCGGCGCGAAGTGCGGGATGCCGGTGAAGCCCAGGTTCTCGCCTTCGGTGAAGGTGTCGCCGATCTGGATGGTGCCGTGGTTGTGCAGGCCGATGATGTCGCCGGCCCAGGCCTCTTCGAGCATCTCGCGCTCGCTGGAGAAGAAAGTCAGCGCGTCGGCGATCTTCAGGTCCTTCTTGAGTCGCACATGGCGCAGCTTCATGCCCTTTTCATAGCGGCCCGAGCAGATGCGCATGAAGGCGATGCGGTCGCGGTGCTTGGGGTCCATGTTCGCCTGGATCTTGAACACGAAGCCGGAGAACTTCTCCTCGACCGGCTCGACCACCCGCTCGTTGGCGGCGCGCGACAGCGGGCGGGGCGCCCAGTCGACCACCGCGTCGAGCACCTGGTCGACGCCGAAGTTGCCGAGCGCCGTACCGAAGAACACCGGGGTCATCTCGCCGCGGATGAAGGCGTCCTTGTCGAACGCGTGGCAGGCGCCCTGGACCAGCTCAAGCTCCTCGACGAACCGCTCGTAGAGGTCGCCCAGGTGGGTGCGGGCTTCGTCGGAGTCGAGCTTCTCGATCACGCGGGTCTCGATGCGCTCGTGGCCGTGGCCCGGCGTGTAGACGTAGATGCGGTCGTCGGAGAGGTGGTAGACGCCCTTGAAATCGCGGTACGAGCCGATCGGCCAGGTGATGGGCGCGGCCTTGATCTTGAGCACCGCCTCGATCTCGTCGAGCAGCTCGATGGGGTCGCGGATGTCGCGGTCGAGCTTGTTGATGAAGCTGACGATGGGGGTGTCGCGCAGCCGGCAGACGTCCATCAGGGCGATGGTGCGCGGCTCGACCCCCTTGCCGCCGTCGAGCACCATCAGCGCCGAGTCCACCGCGGTCAGGGTGCGGTAGGTGTCTTCGGAGAAGTCCTCGTGGCCGGGGGTGTCGAGCAGGTTGATCATGTGCTCGCGGTAGGGGAACTGCATCACTGAGGTGGTGATGGAGATGCCGCGCTGCTTTTCCATCTCCATCCAGTCGGAGGTGGCATGGCGGTCGGATTTGCGCGACTTGACGGTACCGGCCACGGCGATCGCCTGCCCCATCAGCAACAGTTTTTCGGTGATGGTGGTCTTGCCCGCGTCGGGGTGGGAAATGATGGCGAACGTGCGACGTTTCGCGACTTCGGCGGCCTGGGTGGTCATGGCGGTCCCGGTATCTAAAGCGTGTCGGAAAAAGCCCGCGAGTATACGGCAAAACCCCGGGCGCCGCGGAGGTCGCCGTGTTCGTCCGACCTGACGCCAAGCGTTGCGCGCGCGAGGCCGGTGGAACCTCTTGGAGGCAAATGCCGTCGGAGAATCAAGCGGTTGCGCCTGCCAGGCGGGCCGCGCCCATCAGAACATGCCTGCGGATCGACGCGCGGGTTCGAAGGGAGTCGTCATGAGCAAGACCACCGGCAAGCTGCTCGCCGGGCTGGCAGTCCTCGTCGTGGTACTGGCGCTGCTGGTTCACTGGATCGGTGTGCAGACGCTGCGCGACACGCGCGGCGATCTGCTGTTCTACCTGCAATCGCACCTGCTGCTGGTCGGCGCCTCGATGCTGATGGCGCTGCTGCTGGGCATTCCGGTCGGGGTGCTGCTCAGCCGGCCATTCATGGCCCGCAGCGCCGAACGCTTCATGCAGGTCTTCAACATCGGCAACACCATTCCGCCGCTGGCGGTGCTGGCGATCGCCCTCGGGGTGCTGGGCATCGGCAACGGGCCGGCGATCTTCGCGCTGTTCCTCGCCTCGCTGCTACCCATCGTGCGCAACACCTATGAGGGGCTGAAGAACGTCCCGGGCTCGCTGAAGGAGGCGGCCCGCGGTATCGGCATGACGCCAAGCCAGGTGCTGCTGCGGGTCGAGCTGCCCAATGCGGTGCCGATCATCGTCGGCGGCGTTCGCGTGGCGCTGGCGCTGAACGTGGGTACCGCGCCGCTGGCGTTCCTCATCGGCGCCAACAGCCTGGGCAGCCTGATCTTTCCGGCGATCGCGCTGAACAACCAGGCGTTGTTGCTGCTCGGAGCCGCCACCACGGCGTTGCTGGCGCTGTTGCTCGACGGGCTGGTCAGCCTCGGCAGCCGCCTGTGGCTCGAACGCGGCCTGGCCCGCTGAGGATGCGCGCGATGAAACGATACGTACTGCTGTGCATGACAGTGTTCCTGGCGCTTGCCGGCGGGCTCGCTTGCGCCCAGGAAAAGCCGCTGATCCGCATCGGCGCCAAGGTGTTTTCCGAACAGCGCATCCTCGCCCAGATGACCGCGCAGTACCTGCAGAGCAAGGGCTATCGCACCCGCGTGGTGGCCGGGCTGGGCAGCACCGTGGCGCGCAGCGCGCAGGAAAACAACGAGCTGGACCTGAACTGGGAATACACCGGCACCTCGCTGTTCGCCTACAACAACCAGACCGAGGTGCTTTCGCCCGAAGCCTCGCTCGCGCGCGTCCGTGAGCTGGATGGGGCCAAGGGCCTGGTCTGGCTCGAGCCGTCGCGCTTCAGCAACACCTACGCGCTGGCGGTGCCGCGCGAGGTCGCCGAACGCGACGGCGTGCGCACCATCAGCGACCTGACGCGGGTGATCAACGCCACCGACGAGCCGCACCTGATCGCCTTCGACATCGAGTTCGCCAACCGTCCGGACGGGCTGACGCCGCTGGTCGAGCGCTACGGGCTGTCGCTGACCCGCAACGAGGTCCGGCAGATGGACCCCGGCCTGGTCTACACCGCGCTGCGCAACGCGCAGGTCTACGCGGGCCTGGTGTACACCACCGATGGCCGGCTCGATGCCTTCGACCTGCACCTGCTCGAGGACGACCGGCAGCACTTCCCCGATTACACCGCAGCGCCCGTGGTGCGCCGCGACGTGCTCGATGCCAACCCGGAGCTGGCCGAGCTGCTGGCCTCGCTGGCCCGGTTGCTCGATGACGACACCATGCGGGCGCTCAACGCCCGGGTGGACATCGGCCACGAGACGCCCGCGGCGGTGGCGGCCGACTTTCTGCGCCAGCACGAGCTGATCTAGGGGCTATTGACGATTGCGCACGGCGCGACGGAGCGCTTCTTTCGCGTAATCATGCAGGAGAAAAACGTGGTTGCTTTGAACGAACGACTAGCAGTGCTGCATGGCGAAAGAAGCGCTCCGTCCCTTCGGGCTGGGCGGCAAATCGCGCCAGGCGGCGTCGCGGGATTTGGCAAGGGAGCGACCATCACCGGCGTCCCGCTCCTTGCCTGGCGCGATTTATCGCCGCAGCGCAGCTCGCGCCGAACCCTCAACAGACCCTAGGAGCCCCATGGACTGGTTATCGACGTTCACCTACATGGATTGGGGCCAGGTCGGCACCCTGACCCTGCAGCACATCGCCCTGGTCGGCGTGGCGGTCGGCCTGGCGATCCTCGCCGGCGTGCCGCTCGGGGTGGCGATGACGCGCTTTCCCTGGTTGTCCGGGCCGCTGCAGGGCGCCGCCACGGTGGTACTGACGATCCCGTCCATCGCCCTGTTCGGCCTGATGCTGCCGCTGTACTCGAAGATCGGGCAGGGCCTGGGCCCGTTGCCGGCGGTCACCGCGGCCTTTCTCTATTCGCTGCTGCCGATCCTGCGCAACACCTACCTGGCGCTGACCAATGTCGAACCCGGCATTCGCGAAGCGGGGAAGGGCATCGGCATGACCTTCTGGCAGCGCCTGCGCATGGTCGACATCCCGCTCGCCGTGCCGGTGATTCTCGCCGGCGTGCGCACGGCGGTGGTGATGAACATCGGGGTGATGACCATCGCCGCGGTGATCGGCGCCGGGGGCCTCGGCGAACTGATCCTGACCGCCATCAGCCGCAGCGACATGGGCCAGCTCATCGTCGGGGCCATCATCGTGAGCATTCTCGCGATCATCGCCGACCTGCTGCTGCAGTGGCTGCAACGTACATTGACGCCCAAGGGGCTGCGCACCTGAGCGCCGGAGAAAACGGATGATCGAACTCGACAAGCTGACCAAGACCTTCAAGCAGAAGAACGGCAAGGACGTGACCGCGGTCGACGCCGTCAGCCTGACCGTCAACGAAGGCGAGATCTGCGTCTTTCTCGGCCCCTCCGGCTGCGGCAAGACCACCACGCTGAAGATGATCAACCGGCTGATCGAGCCGACGTCCGGGCGCGTGCTGATCAACGGCGAGGACACGGCGGCGCTCGACGAGGTCAGCCTGCGGCGCAACATCGGTTACGTGATCCAGCAGATCGGCCTGTTCCCCAACATGACTATCGAGGAAAACATCACCGTGGTGCCCAAGCTGCTCGGCTGGGACAAGAAGAAGTGCCACGAGCGGGCGATGGAGCTGATGAGCATGGTCCAGCTCGATCCCAAGCAGTACCTCAGGCGCTACCCGCGCGAACTCTCCGGGGGCCAGCAGCAGCGCATCGGGGTGATCCGCGCGCTGGCCGCCGATGCGCCGCTGCTGCTGATGGACGAACCCTTCGGCGCGGTCGACCCGATCAACCGCGACGCCATCCAGAACGAGTTCTTCCAGATGCAGCGGGCCTTGAACAAGACGGTGATCATGGTCAGCCACGACATCGACGAGGCGATCAAGCTGGGTGACAAGATCGCGGTGTTCCGTGCCGGCAAGCTGGTGCAGATCGACCACCCCGACACCCTGCTGGCGCACCCGAAGGACGAGTTCATCGCCAGCTTCGTCGGCCAGGACGCGACCTTGAAGCGGCTGCTGCTGATCCGCGCCGAAGACGCCGCCGACAATGCGCCGTCGGTACAGCCCGAGTTGCCGGTGGCCGATGCACTGGAGCTGATGGAGGAATCCGATCGCCGCTACCTGGTGGTGACCGACGGAGCCAACAAGGCGCTGGGCTTCATCCGTCGCCGCGAGCTGCGCGGGCAGAGCGGCGCGATCGGGGCCTTCATCCGGCCGTTCACCGCCACCGCGGCGTTCGACGAACACCTGCGCATCCTCCTGTCGCGCATGTACCAGTTCAACAGTTCCTGGCTGCCAGTGCTCAGTGCCGACAACGATTTCCTGGGCGAAGTCACCCAGGAATCGATCGCCGATTACCTCAGCTCCGGCCGCTCGCGCGGCAAGACCACCATCGTCTCGCCGGCCGAGCAGGCCGCCGGCTGAGGGCCGGTATCCGCCTCCCCGGTCGGCCCATCCGGTCGGCGAGCGGCGCGTCGAATCCGGAACATCGTGACGTCATGCCTGTCGGTTAAAACAGAGGGGTGTTCGCCGCCCTGGAAAAAATGGAACGAAGCAGGATTTTTAATTGATCTCGGCCAGCTGTGGTTCTAAAGTTCGCGCCCGAACGTCCATGCTGGAAACGATCCATCCGGCTCAAGTACTGACGACGAGAGGTTGCGGTTCTTCATCGCGCAGAAACGTGATTCTCGGCGACATGCCTTGGGAAGTAGGCGAACCAAAGTGGGGAAACTGATTAGACGTTCAGCTTTGCGATTGCTTGTGTAAGGCACCCCCTCAAAATCCTTTGCGTGATTTGCCCACCCTGGAGACCCGCATGTC
>NZ_QLAE01000033.1 GCF_005876855.1 Stutzerimonas nosocomialis
TCTCGACGCGAAAGGGGCGCCGAAAGCCCCGGTCAAGACTGGGCATCCCGCCCGCTCCCACAAATCCTCTCCGCCAGATCTCGTCATATCGATATGCATAAAAGATATTTAAATTAATTTTCTTATATCGCTAGATTGAGGCTCTGCGTACCTGCCGACCAATCGGCGCGCCGCACTTAACGTTGGGCTCGAGCCCTTCCCGAGTGATGCGCCGATTGGCGCTCTTGCATGGAGTTTCTTCTATGTCGGCATCCGCACTGCCTCGCCTCGGCGCCCATTCCAGCCAGGCCTTCGAGGTGCATCCCTTCGATGCGCCCCTGGGCGCCGAGATCATCGGTCTCGACCTTTCCCAGCCGCTGGCCGACCCGGACTTCGCCCGCATCCACCAGGCCCATCTGGATCACGGCGTGCTGGTGTTTCGCGACCAGCGCATCACCCCCGAAGAGCAGATCGCCTTCAGCCGCCGCTTCGGCCCGCTGCAGATCCACGTGCTCAAGCAGTTCCTGCTGGCCGGGCATCCGGAGATCTTCATCATTTCCAACATCGTCGAGAACGGTCAGCCGATCGGCCTGGGCGACGCCGGCAAGTTCTGGCACTCGGACCTGTCCTACAAGGAGCTGCCCAGCCTGGGCTCGATGCTCCATGCCCAGGAGCTGCCGGAAGAGGGCGGCGATACCCTGTTCGCGCAGCAGCAGCTGGCCTACGAGGCGCTGCCCGCCGCGCTGCGCCAGGCCATCGACGGCAGGCGCGCCGCGCATTCCTACACCGCGCGCTACGCCGACGAGGTCTTCGAAGGCATCCAGCGGCCGCGCCTGACGCCCGCCCAGCTGGCCGAGGTCAAGGCCGTGGTGCACCCGGTGGTGCGCACGCATCCGGAGACCGGACGCAAGGGCCTGTTCGTCAACGAGAACTTCACCACCCACATCCTCGACATCCCGGAAGACGAAAGCCGGCAGATCCTCGCCGAGCTGTTCGCCCACAGCGCCCGCCCGGAGTTCATCTACCGCCACACGTGGCAGCCGCACGACATGGTGTTCTGGGACAACCGCGCGCTGATTCACCTGGCCACCGGCTGCCCGCGGCACCTGCGCCGCCGCATGCACCGCACCACCATCCAGGGCGATGCCCCGTTCTGACCTTCGCCGATCCCGGCAACCCGTACATGGAGTTTCGCGATGTCTCTAGGTGAGCGCTTTTCCCTGAAGAACCGCCTGGCCCGGCTGGTCGGCGGCCTGGGCCTGTCTTTCGGCCTGCTGGCCGGCGCCCTGGCCACGACCCAGGCCGCCCACGCCGAAGGGCGTATCCGCATCGCCGAGCAGTTCGGCATCGTCTACCTGCTGCTCAACGTGGTGCGCGACCAGCAGCTGATCGAGAAGCACGGCAAGGCCGAGGGCCTGGACATCACCGTCGACTGGCAGCAGCTGTCCGGCGGCTCGGCGGTGAACGACGCGCTGCTGTCCGGCGCCATCGATATCGCCGGGGCCGGCATCGGCCCGCTGCTGACCGTCTGGGACCGTACCCAGGGCCGGCAGAACGTCAGGGGCGTCGCCTCGCTGGGCAACTTTCCCTACTACCTGCTGAGCAACGACCCGAACGTCAGGACCATCGCCGACTTCACCGAGAAGGACCGCATCGCGGTGCCCTCGGTGGGCGTGTCGGTGCAGTCGCGCTTTCTCCAGTACGCCGCCGCCAAACGGTGGGGCGACGACCAGTTCGACCGCCTGGACAAGTACACCCTGGCGTTGCCGCATCCGGACGCCACCGCCTCGCTGATCTCCGGTGGCACCGAACTGACCGGGCATTTCTCCAACCCGCCGTTCCAGAACCAGGCGCTGAAGAACCCCAGCGTCCACGTGGTGCTGGACACCTACGAGCTGCTCGGGCCGAACTCGCCGACCGTGCTCTACGCCACCGAGAAATTCCGCCGGGACAACCCGAAGACCTACAAGGCCTTCGTCGCCGCGCTGGCCGAGGCGGCCGCCTTCGCCCAGGCCGACAAGGGCGCGGCGGCCGACACCTACCTCCGCGTGACCGGCGCCAGGATCGGCCGCGACGAGTTGCTGCAGATCATCGACAACGAGCAGTTCCAGTTCACCGTCACCCCCACCAACACCTACCCGCTGGCGGACTTCCTCCACCGCGTCGGCGCCATCAAAAAAAGGCCGGCCTCCTGGCAGGACTACTTCTTCGAAGACGCCGCCATCGGCCAGGGAAGCTGAAATCCATGAATGCCCCTCTGCAAGGCCACACGGCCAGCAACCTGAATAAGACCGCCTTCGACACCGTTCTCGAAGTGGACCGGGTCAGCCTCGAATACCGCACCCCGCAGCGCGTGGTGCGGGCCACCCACGAGGTCAGCTTCGAGGTCGACCGCGCCGACCGCTTCGTCCTGCTCGGCCCCTCCGGCTGCGGCAAGTCCACGCTGCTCAAGGCGGTGGCCGGCTTCATCGAGCCGGTCGCCGGCAGCATCCGCCTGGACGGCGCCCAGGTGCGCGAGCCGGGCCCGGATCGCATCGTGGTGTTCCAGGAATTCGACCAGCTGCCGCCGTGGAAGACGGTCAAGCAGAACGTCATGTTCCCGCTGCTGGCCTCGCGCACCCTGGGCCGCCGCGAGGCCGGGGAACGCGCGCTGCACTACCTGGAGAAGGTCGGCCTGAGCGCCTTTGCCGACGCCTATCCGCACACCCTGTCCGGCGGCATGAAGGCGCGCGTGGCGATCGCCCGCGCGCTGGCCATGCAGCCGAAGATCCTGCTGATGGACGAGCCCTTCGCCGCGCTGGACGCCCTGACCCGGCGCAAGATGCAGGAGGAGTTGCTGCAGCTGTGGGACGAGGTGCGCTTCACCCTGTTGTTCGTCACCCATTCGATCGAAGAGGCGCTGGTGGTGGGCAACCGCATCCTGCTGCTGTCGCCGCACCCCGGGCGGGTGAGGGCGGAGATCGACAGCCACCGGTTCGGCCTGCACAGCCTCGGCGGCCATGACTTCCAGCAGAGCGCCCAACGCATCCATCGGCTGTTGTTCGAAACGGCGCCCGGCGAGGCCACGGCGGGTCCGCAGGCGCCACAGATCCCTCTCGCCCAGCCCCAGGAGCGCACGTCATGAGCCGCGCCGAATACGAAATCCTCCCCCAGCCGCTGCCCGAGCTCAGGCTCGAGCGCGAGCTGTCGCCGGGCCAGCGCCTCTGGCAGCAGGGCTGGCTGCGCAAGTCGCTGATCCTGCTCATCCTTGCGCTGATCTGGGAGCTGGCCGCGCGCTACCAGGGCAACGACCTTCTGCTGCCGAGCTTCCTGCAGACGGCCCACGCCTTCGTCGAGGGCATCGGCAGCGGCGAACTGCTGGAAAAGGTGGCGATCTCGCTGTCGGTGCTGGTCAAGGGCTACCTGATCGGCATCGGCCTGGCCTTCCTGTTGACCACCCTGGCGGTGTCCACCCAGCTCGGCCGCGACCTCTTGTCCACGCTGACCTCGATGTTCAACCCGCTGCCGGCCATCGCGCTGCTGCCGCTGGCGCTGTTGTGGTTCGGCCTGGGCGAGAACAGCCTGATCTTCGTGCTGGTGCACTCGGTGCTCTGGGCCCTGGCGCTGAATACCTACGCGGGCTTTCTGGGCGTCTCCGACACCCTGCGCATGGCCGGGCGCAACTACGGCCTCAAGGGCTTGCGCTTCGTGCTGTTCATCCTGATCCCGGCGGCGCTGCCGTCGATCCTCGCGGGCCTGAAGATCGGCTGGGCCTTCGCCTGGCGCACGCTGATCGCCGCCGAGCTGGTGTTCGGCGCCTCCAGCGGCAGGGGCGGGCTGGGCTGGTACATCTTCCAGAACCGCAACGAGCTCTACACCGACAAGGTCTTCGCCGGTCTCGCGGCGGTGATCCTCATCGGCCTGCTGGTGGAAAACCTCATCTTCGCCAGCGTCGAGCGGGTCACCGTCAAGCGCTGGGGGATGCAGCGATAGGGTGGATCACGCTTCACCGATCCGCCGTTTTCAACCGGTTGGTGGATGAAAAGAGCGTCATCCACCCTACGTGGCCTGGAAGGAGAAACGACAGGCGAAAGTCCCCTGGGAGCGGTCTTGACCGCGAAGGGGGCGACGCAAAAGCGCGCGGTCAAGACGAGGCGTTTTCCGACCGTTCCCACAGCCCTCGTAGGGTGGATCACGCTTCATCGATCCACCGCTTCAACCGGATTGGCGGAGAAAAAAGCGTCGACTCCGCGTCACGATCCTCCCGACGTCCTGATCTTCCCGCGAACCTAACCACCCAAGGAACCGCCTGGCCCATATGGCCGGGCACAGAGGAGATATACCCATGAAAAAATCCCGTCTCGCCGCGGCCCTCGGCCTGCTCGGCGCCCTCACGCTGCCGCTGGCCGCCCAGGCCGAAGGCAGGATCAGCATCGCCCAGCAGTTCGGCATCGGCTACCTCATCCTGCACGTGGTCAAGGACCAGCAGCTGATCGAGAAGCACGGCAAGGCCCAGGGCCTGGACATCGAGGTGGACTGGCGCACCATCTCCGGCGCCACGGCGATGAACGAGGCGTTGCTGGCCGGCGCCATTGACGTGGTCTCGGCCGGCGTACCGCCGATGCTCACCGTCTGGGACCGCACCCACGGCCGGCAGAACGTCAAGGCGGTGGCCGCGCTCGGCTCGCTGCCCAACTACCTGCTGAGCAACCGCGAGGAGGTCAGGACCCTGCACGACCTCTCCGACAAGGACCGCATCGCCGTACCGGCCGCCGGCGTCGGCTTCCAGTCGCGCACCCTGCAGATCGAGACCGCGCGGCTGTTCGGCAAGGACGACTTCCAGCGCTTCGACCGAATCTCCGTCAGCCTGCCGCACCCGGACGCCACGGTCGCGCTGACCAAGGGCGGCTCGGAAATCACCGCGCACTTCTCAAGCCCGCCGTTCCAGTACCAGGCGCTGGAAAACCCCAGGGTGCACAAGCTGCTCAGCAGCTACGACATCCTCGGCGGCCCGGCCACCTTCAACGTGCTCTACGCCACCGAGAAATTCCACGACGAGAACCCCAGGACCTACCGCGCCTTCTACGACGCCCTGGCCGAGGCCGAGCGGATCATCAAGGCCGACAAGGCGGCGGCCGCCGAGGCCTACATCCGCGTGGAGAACTCCAGGCTGCCGCTGGAGTTCGTGCGCACCATCGTCGAGGACCCGGAAATCGACTTCACCATCACGCCGCAGCGCACCTACGTCTACGCCGAGGAATTGCACGGGCTGGGCGTGCTGAAGAACAAGGCAGGGTCCTGGCAGGACTACTTCTTCGAAGAGGCCCACACCGCACCAGGGAGCTGACCGTAGGGTGGATCACGCTTCACCGATCCACCGGTTTTGGCGGATTGGTGGATGAAAAGAGCGTCATCCACCCTACGCAGCTACTTCTTCGAAGAGGCCCACACCGCACCAGGAGCTGACCGTAGGGTGGATCACGCTTCATCGATCCACCGGCTTTGGTGGATCGGTGGATGAAAGGAGCGTCATCCACCCTACGCAGCTGGCAGGACTACTTCTTCGAAGAGGCCCACACCGCGCCGGGAGCTGACCGTAGGGTGGATCACGCTTCATCGATCCACCGCTCCCACGAAGCGCCTTCACGGCTGGATCACACCCGCCACCGCTCCCACAAGAAGCTCCACCGCGGGTGGGTCACGCTTTACCGGTCCGCCGCTTTCAACGGGGCTGCTGGATCAAGGCGCCCAGCCCTGCGCTGTCCGGGCATTCCTGCATGCTCGCAGGGCCCCTCGTTTCGAGAATCATCCCCAGCGGTCACGGTCTTAACCCGTGTCGTGCACTGCGAGACGACAGCCTGACCACGACGGCCAGGCAGGACAGTTCCGGCAAAGACGCCGACGTCCAACTCACCCGCAAACGAGGAGGACGGGGATGGCCGATACCCACGCGCATGAGTTCGATTGCCTGGAGAAGGTGATCGATGAAGTCATTGGTCTCGGCGAGGGGGGATCGGAGGTGTCGGTCGGCGATATCCAGCAGACGATCGGGGAGCGCAGCTTCGGCCCCTTTCTCTTCGTGCCCGCCATCATCGAAGTCAGTCCGATCGGGGGCATTCCCGGTCTGCCCACGCTGCTGGCCGCGATCATCGCGCTGTTCGCGCTGCAATTGCTGTTCGGGCGCCGTCACCTGTGGATGCCCGGTTTTCTTGCCCGTCGCTCGGTGAAGGGGCAGAAGCTCGAAAAAGGCCTGAACAAGGTTCGCCCGCTGGTGCGCTGGCTGGACAAGGTCAGCCGTCACCGACTGCCCTGGGCCACTCGCGGTGTGTTTCTGCGGGTCATCGCGGTGCTCTGCGTGCTGCTGACCTTGTCGGTGCCGCCGCTGGAACTGGTGCCGTTCGCCAGTACCGCCCCGTTTTCGGCGATCTGCCTGTTCGGCCTTGGCCTCACGACGCGGGACGGCGCGGCGATCGTGCTGGGCATGGTGGTGACGGTCGGTGCCTTCGTGCTCCTGGGCATGGGGTTGACCGGTTGAGAGGGGGCGCAGATGGCTATTGGCGCCTCGCCGCGATGATCGCCACCGCGAGCGTCGTGATGTTCGGCCCGATGTCGCTGGAATTCGGGGAGGCGCGCCCGACGCGCCCCTTGTGAGCGCTGCCGACGGGGCGTCGCCCACCCCCTGCTTTAGCGCCGCGCGCAGGCGAGCGTCAGGTGCGCTCCGGGCGCCAGCCGGACCAGGCCGCCCGCATGCCGGATCGGCGTATCGCGCCGGTTGGCCGCGTCGGCGCGGACGAACAGGGTGTCGCCTTCGAGCCGCACGCGCAGCCGATCACCCCGGTAGCGTACCGCCACCTCGACATCGCCCAGCGCCGCCGGTGGCGCCGGGAACACGTGCAGGCCGTCAATGTCCGGGCGGATGCCGAGGTAATGCCGCTGGAGCACGTCCAGCGAGCCGGCCATCGCCCCCAGGTGCACGCCCTCGAGCGTTCCGCCGTGCGACGGCGCCTCGAGGTCGATGCCCATGCTCTGCCGGAAGTAGGACCAGGACGCCTGCGGATCGAGGCGGGCCATCGCACCGGCGCAGACGACGATCGACAGGCTGGATTCGTGGGTGATGTTCGACAGGTGGAACTCGGCGGTTCGACGCAGCGCCCGCTGATCGAACCGATAGCCGAGGGACTCGATCAATGCCTGCAACGTCGGCGGCGCAAAGAGATAGAGCAGCATCAGCACGTCCGGCTGCTTGGTCAGGCGGTAGCGATCGGGGCGGTCGCCCAGGGCTTCGAGCATCCAGTCCAGGCGGGGCCGATCATCGTGCCGCCAGGCGTCGGGGCCGTGCTCGAGTCGCTCGGCGCCGTCGAACTGATCCAGCACGCCGTCAGGCCGGATCGGCAGGTACATGGCCCGGGCGATTTCGCCCCAGCCGTCCAGCTCCGCGGGCGTCACCTCCAGGCGCTCGCACAGGCCCTCGGCCTGGCCGTCCGGCAGGCAGTCCACGACCTGCAAGCCCAGTTTCAGCGCCCATACCGCCATCAGGTTGGTATAGGCGTTGTTGCTCAAGCCCGGCTCGTGCCCGTCCGGGGGGAAGTTGTGGTACTCGTCCGGACCGATGACCCCGTGGATCATGAAGCGGCTGTGCTCGCTGTCCCACTGCGCGAGGCTGGCCCAGAAACGGGCGATTTCGAGGATCAGTTCCCCGGCCTCGCCGGCCAGCAGGGTCTCGTCGCCGGTGGCCAGATACAGCTGCCACGCCCCCTGGGCGATGGCCGATCCGATGTGGCGCTGGCGCTCGGTGTGGTCGGGCATCCAGTGACCGGACAGGGGGTTGCACTGGAACGGAGGCGTCTGTTCGCGGCCGCTGTCGGCGCTGCGCCAGGGAAACATGGCGCCCCGCAGGCCCGCGCTCCGGGCCCGCTTTCTGGCCTCGTCGAGGCGACGATGACGGTAGCGGAGCAGTTGCCGGGCCAGGTCCGGGAAATGGGTACAGAGGAAGGGATAGGCGAAGAGTTCGTCCCAGAACACCTGGCCGAAGTAGCCCTCGTGCCATCCCCGCGGCGGGAACCCGATGTCCTGCCCCAGGCTGTGCGGCGACAGGGTTTGCAGCAGGTGAAAGGCGTGCAGGCGCAAGGGCCGCTCCAGTTCGGCGTCCGACAGCGCCAGCGGGGCCTGTGCCCAGATCTCGCGCCAGGCCCGCGCATGCCTGAGCGCCAGCCGGGCGAAGGGCTCCTGCGGCAGGCGTTCGAGTGCCTGCCGTCTCGCTCGGGACGCCTCTTCCGGCCGTTCGGCATCCACCTGAACGACGACGCGTTTTTCGATCACCAGCCGATGACCGCCGGCCAGCCGGCATTCGGACTGCTGCAGCAACCGGTCGCCCTGGCGTTGGCATCGCCACGGCAGGGGAGCGCCGTCGTGGCGCGTCTGGACGGCCATCGCCAGGCGGCGCCCCGGGGTCGACAACCGCGCGCTCAGGGCCGCCCGACCGTCATCGGAGGCGTCGATGCACAGGTCGAGCAGGCGCCTGCCCTCGTAGGCGCGGTTCTTCTTCACCAGCGCGTTCTCCACGCCCCCGTCGAGCACCGAGCGCAGGAAGAGTCGCTCGGTGCCCGGCGGGCATTCCAGCTCCCAGCGCAGCACCGCGAGTTCGGGGTCGGCCAGGCTCAGCAGGCGTACCTCGCGCAGGCGAAAGGCATGCCCGGCCAGCTCGAAGGTCACCTCCCGTTCCAGCTGGGCACGGTCCATGCGCAGCGATTGCCGGTACCGCGGCTGCGGTACATCGGCCGAGCCGAACCACTGGCAGCCATCGAGCGAAACACTCAGGCCGAACGGATCGGGCAGGTTGACCAGGGCCTCCAGGCGTACCGTTTCGCCGTTGACGTCGCGTCTGGCATCGTCGTACCAGCCGGCCCGGTAGAAGCCGGCGTAATGCCGTTCACGCGCCGCGCCGTCGGCGGCCGACACCTCGGGCGCGCTGGCGCGCCACGACAGCTGGCCGTTGCCCAGTGCCAGCAGCGCCTCGCGCCGGCGTTCGTCCTCTGCGTCGAAAGCCTCGAAGCAGACCTGCCAGCGGGCCTTATCGCGCCTCATCGAGGCACCTGGCGTCACGCAGCAACCGGGCGGCCATCGAGCTGACCTGCTGGCGGTCCGGATAGGCGGGCTTGGAGCCGTAGGCGGTGACCGCGAGGTTGGCCGCCGCCACGCCCCAGGCCGCCGCCTCGAGCGGCTCGCGCCCTTCGAGCAGGGCGATGGCGAACACGCCGGTGAAGGCATCGCCGGCACCGGTGCTGTCGGTCACCTGCACCTCGCCGGGCGGTACGTGGATGGCGCCTTCGCCGGCATCCAGCACGCAGCCGCCATCGCCCAGCTTGATGCAGGCGATGCGCACGCCCCGGTCGCGCAGCTGGCGGGCCGCCCAGGCGGCATCGTGCAGGCCCTGGATCTCGCGCCCGGTCAGCGCCCGGGCTTCGCTGGTGTTGGGCGTCACCGCCTGCAGGCGGGACAACAACTCGTCCGGTACCCGGTCGGGAAACGAGGGGTCGAGCACGACCGGGATGTCCTTCCCGGTGGCCGCTTCTACCGCCGGCAGCACCACCGCAGCCGGCACCTCGCAATCGACCACCAGGCAGGCGGGCGATTCGGTGCGTTCGATCAGCCGGACCATGGCGTCGATGGCGGGCTCATCCCAGCAATCGTTGGCGTTGGTCGCCAGCACGATGTGCTTCTTCCCATCCGGCGGCACCATGATCATCGAGACCGCCGTCGGCTCGCCCTCGGCCACGGTCACACCGCTGACATCGACGCCCGCCTCGCGCAGCGAACCCAGCGCCTGGTCGGCCAGCTCGTCGTCGCCGACCCGCCCGAGCAACAGGCTGCGATGGCCGAAGGTCGCGCCCAGCCAGGCGGTGTTGCTCGCCTTGCCGCCGGCGAGCCTGCAGAAATCATGGGCCAGCAGGGTCTCCTCGCTGCCCGGTGGCTGGTCGACGCGGACCTGGAAGTCGGCATTGATGCTACCCAACGACAACAGCGTCGGCCGGGGCGGGGCATTCATGGGCATCTCCTGAGCGTGTGATCAGAGCGACCGGGCAGCCAGCGGCTCGATGGCCGGGCCGTGGAGGACGTCGCCGTCTGCCTGGAAGATCGACCCATGGCAGGGGCAATCCCAGGTGCGGTCGGCGTTGTTCCAGGTCACCGTGCAGCCCATGTGGGTGCAGGCGGCGGACACCGCGTGCAGGGCGCCGGCGTCGTCGCGCCACACGGCGATCTTTTCATTGTCCCGGGTGATCACGCCGCCTTCGCCACGGTCGATGGCGTCCAGCCCGTCGACCTGCGACTGGCTGTCGCTGCTCTGGTTGTAGTCGTCCGGGGCCGGGCGGTTGGGGTCGTACAGATGCTTCCACGGACGGCGACCGGTGATGATCTGGCGAGCGATGCCGAGGCCGGCGGCGGTGCCGTTGCTGATGCCCCAGCCGTTGAAGCCGGTCGCGACGAACAGGCCGGGTGATTGCTTGGGGTCCGGCTCACCGACGTAGGCCACGCGGTCGGCGGTGTCGTAGTCCTCGTTGCACCAGCGCCAGACCGGCTCGCCTGCCGGCAGGTTGCTGCGCGCCCAGTTTTCCAGGTCGACGAAGCGGCGGGCGACGTCGCCGTCCTGCCCGGTCCTGAAACGGGGGCCGAGCACGATCAGCAGGGGGCCTTCGGCATCGCGGCCCATGCGGATCGAGTGGGTCGGCTCGTCGACGCCGATGAACATGCCGGGAAGGTGCGCGCCCTCCGTGGGCCTGAAGGCCATGGCCACGTGGCAGCGCGGCTGTGTGGGGCTGGCCAGGTCGATCGGTGTCTCGACCGGCATATGCGTGGCGAGGATCACCTGGTCGGCCTCGATGCTGCCCCCTTCGAAACCCACCTGCCAGCGTTGCTGGCGTTCGAAGCGCTGCGCGCGGGTCTGCTGGTGGATGCGGCCGCCGCGGGCCTCGATCGCCGCCGCCAGACCGACCAGGTAGCTGGCGGGGTTGAACTGTGCCTGGTCGGGAAACTCCAGCGCGCCGGCGGTCGCGAAGGGCAGGGGCGCCTGTTCCAGCACCCTGGCGGCGAACCCCAGGCGGCGCGCTGCTTCGGCTTCCTGCTCGATGGCCGCGCGCCAGTCTGGCGAGCAGGCGTAGGCGAAGGCGGACTGGCGCTGATAATCGCAGTCGATCTGCAGGGTCTCGACCCAATGGCGGATGCGGTCGACCGCTTCGCGATTGGCATCGGCATAGCATTGCGCGAGTTCCTGGCCGAAGGTGTCGATCAGGTGCCGGTAGATCAGCGCGTGCTGGGTGGTGATCTTCGCCGTCGAACGTCCGGTGACCTGCCGGCCGACGTCGCGCGCCTCGATCACCACGACGGATTTGCCCGCCTCGCACAGGGTCATGGCGGCGCTGAGCCCGACGATGCCGGCGCCGACCACCACCACATCGCACTCGCTGTGCCCGGTCAGTCGCGGGAAACGGCTGTCCGGCGCGCTGGCGGTCCAGCAGCAGTCAGGGGTTGCAGGGAGCTCGGGCATGGGGCGGGTCCTCATCGGCTGGGTCGCTGGGGCGGTCGACGTTCGTCTGGCGACCGCGCGGCGGTACCGGAGTGGTCCCGCAAACCTGCGAGGGCTTTTGCGCGGCGGGCTGCGAAACGCCAACACACCAGCCAGTAGAGCGGACCGCGCCCGGCCAGGTTCCTGCCACCGAGCGGAAGGCGGCGGTGGTCTTCCCCTCTCGTCGGCCGGGGGCGGGCCGGCCAAAACGGATGGGTGCCGCGCGGGTCATCTGTCTTGAACCCATCGCGGAGGCGGCCAATGAAGCTCTACTACTACGATCACTGTCCGTTCAGTGCCCGGGTGCGCATGGCCTTGAACCTGAAGGCAATCGAAGCCGAGCGTGTGGTGCTGCCGGCCGACGACGAGCAGACCCTCGTCGGCCTGATCGGCAAGCACCAGATACCGGTGCTGGTGCGCGATGACGGCACGCCCATGGCCGACAGCACGGACATCGTCCGCTACCTCGACGCGCTCGACGGCCGGCCGACGATCCGCGAGCCGGATACGCCCGCGCTGCACCGGTGGCTCGAACCCTTCGTGCCGAACCTGCAGTACCTCGGTTATCCGCGCTGGACGCGGATCGGTCTGGAAGAGTTCGCCAGCCCCTCGGCCTACGCGCATTTTCGCGAGAAGAAGACCGAAACCATCGGCGACTTCGACGAGGCGCTGGCCAACACCGATGCCAAAGCCCGCGAAGTCGAGGAGCAGCTGGCCCGGCTGCCGGACATCCTGGACCTGACGCCGACCCACGATCATCCCCGCTGGGACGACATCACCCTGTTCCCCATGCTGCGCAGCCTCAGCGTGGTCGAGGCCATCGACTGGCCGCAGGCGGTGCGCGCCTACGTGGTCACCCAGGCCGAGCGAAGCGGGCTGGACACCTTCTTCGACCGGGCGTTGTGAAGCGGCGCGACAGCCGAATAGGGGGCGGGTCTATCCGAGCATGCCGATGCGTTCCAGTTCGCGCTGGAGTTCGTCTCGGCCAAGGGTTTGGAGGGGCAGGGCCAGGAAGGCGCGGCAGCGTTTCTCGATGATCGCCAGGGTGGCGCGGAAGGCCGCATCCACCGCCGCCTCGTCGCCCTGGACGTCGGACGGGTCGGCCAGCCCCCAGTGGGCCTTGAGCGCCGGGCCGAAATAGACCGGGCAGGCCTCGTTCGCGGCTTTGTCGCACACGGTGATGACGATCTGCGGCGGCTCGTCCGCGAAGGCGTCGTTGCCCTTGCTGCTCAGGCCCGCCGTGGGGATTCCGGCCCGCTCGAGCGCCGTCAGGGTGCGCGGCAGCACCTGGCCCCGGGGCACGCTGCCGGCGCTCACCGCGCCGATGCCGTCCGGCGCCAGGTGGTTGAACAGGGCTTCGGACAGAATGCTGCGGCAACTGTTGGCCGTGCACATGAACAGGACTCGCATGTCGTGCTCCTGCCGCGTCGAGGCGGCCGTCAGAGGGTCAGGCGCAAGGCCAACGCGGACAGGGTGATCAGCAGAACCGGCAGCGTCAGGACGATGCCGATGCGGAAGTAGTAACCCCAGGTGATGGTGATGCCCTTGCGCTGCAGGACGTGCAGCCAGAGCAGGGTGGCCAGGCTGCCGATGGGCGTGATCTTCGGGCCCAGGTCGCAGCCGATCACGTTGGCATAGATCATCGCGTCGCGGACCACCCCTTCGGCCTCGCTCGCCTGGATCGACAGCGCGCCGATCAGCACGCTCGGCAGGTTGTTCATGACCGAGGAGAGCACGGCCGACAGCAACCCGGTGCCCAGCGCCGCCGCCCAGACGCCTTGGCCGGCGAGGGCGTCGAGCGCCCGGGTGAGGTAGCCGGTCAGCCCGGCGTTGCTCAGCCCATAGACCACCAGGTACATGCCCAGCGAGAACACCACCACCTGCCAGGGCGCCTCGCGCATCACGCGGCGGGTGGAGATCGTGTGCCCATTGGCCGCGACGGCGAACAGGATGGCCGCACAGACCGCCGCCACCGCGCTGATCGGAATGCCCAGCGGCTCCAGCGCGAACAGGCCGACCAGCAGGACCAGCAGCATCCAGCCGCCGACGACGAAGGTGGTGCGGTCCCGGATCGCGCTCTGCGGCGCTTTCAGCTGAGCCACCTCGTAGCGCACGGGCAGGTCGCGCCGAAAGTACAGGTACAGCACCAGCAGCGTGGCGGCGACGCTGACCAGGTTGACCGGCACCATCACCGAGGCGTACTCGGCGAAGCCCAGCCCGAAGTAGTCCGCCGACACGATGTTCACCAGGTTCGAGACCACCAGTGGCAGGCTCGCGGTATCGGCGATGAAGCCGGCGGCCATGACGAAGCCCAGGGTCGCCGCCGGCGAGAAACGCAGCGCCAGGAGGATGGAGATCACGATGGGCGTCAGGATCAGCGCCGCCCCGTCGTTGGCGAACAGCGCCGAGACGCAGGCGCCGAGCAACACGCAGAAGGCGAACAGCCGGTGCCCGCTGCCGTTCGCCCAACGGGCGACATGCAACGCCGCCCATTCGAAGAACCCCGCTTCGTCCAGCAGCAGGCTGATGACGATGATCGCGATGAAGGTCGCGGTGGCGTTCCAGACGATCGCCCAGACGGTGGGAATGTCCTGCACCGACACCGTGCCCACCGCCAGGGCGATGAGCGCGCCGATACTGGCGCTCCAACCCACGCCCAGGCCCCTGGGTTGCCAGATGACCAGAACCAGGGTGAACAGGAATACGGCGGCAGCGACAACCATCGGGGATACGTCCAGGGCGGGTTAGCAGCAGGCGGAGGCGCGCACGGGGCGGCCATCCATGTGAAGCAGGCGGGTGGCGTTTCGTTCGAGCCAGGCGGCATTGGCCTGCAGCGTCATGTGCAGCACCTGATGCGCCCAGTCGGGCAGTTCCGGATTCAGGCGGTAATACACCCATTGCCCCTGGCGACGGTCGAGCAGCAGCCCGGCGCTGCGCAGCAGGGCCAGGTGGCGGCTGATCTTCGGCTGGCTTTCATCCAGCGCGCAGGTCAGCTCGCAGACGCACAGCTCGCCGTGCTCGGCGATCAGCAGCGTGGCGCGCAGGCGAGTCTCCTCGGCCAGGCACTTGAAGACCTCCGGTGGGGTGAGCATTGGGGGATGCCTCGAAAGCGAAGATGCGAATATATGGATATCCATATATGAATGCAAGCAGCGGCGCTTGCCGGGCTCTTTCGGCACCCGACGGGCCTCTCCGACCGAGCGGTCACGATCGACGCTTTCATTGACGCAGATCAACCAAATGGATTCGGCCAAAGGCCGCGCGCCGTCGATAAGGATTGTGACGCAGGCATCGAGGCATGCCGGCGCTTTTCCGGCCCATCCGCGACGAAACGGGATGGGCCAAACGGCATTCGGCTCTGGCCGCACGACGCCATGAGCCGGCAAACGAGGTACACGACGTGCTCAGAAATATCCCATTGCGCTTCAAGCTGGTGATGATCCTCCTGCTCCCTTCGATCGGCTTTCTCTGGCTCGCGGGGGTATCCGTCTCCGACAGCTACCGGACGCTGCGCAACATGGATCACACCGTCGCGGCCAGCGCTGCCGCGCAGAAGGTCAGCCAGCTGATCACCACCCTGCAACGCGAGCGTGGCGCCAGCGGCGTCTACCTGGGCAGCCAGGGCAGGACCATGCAGGACCGCCTGCCCGGCATGCGGCGCGACACCGACCAGGCCCTCGAGGCCGTGCGCGCGCTTTCGCAAGGCAACGACCAGGTCGACAAGGCCGTCGCCGCGTTGAGCGGCCTGCAGGCGACCCGTCGCCAGATCGACGCCCTGAGTATCAGTGGGCGCGATTCGGGCGCGCGCTTCACCGAGATCATCCAGGCCCTGATCGGCTTCACCTACGAGCTGGAACTCAGCGTCAGCGACGTCGAGCTGTCCCGGCTGCTGGGCTCGCTGAACCAGTTCATCGAGATGAAGGAGCGCGCGGGCCGCGAACGCGCGATGCTCGGCGTGGTGTTCAATCAGGATCGCTTCGACGCCGGCCTGCTGTCCGGCTTCAGCCGCAACCTGGGCGAATTTTCCGCCTACCTGGACAGCTTCGAACGCGCGGCGTCCGAGCCCTTCGTGCGTCAGCTCGAGCAGACGCTGGAACAGCCCAGCGCCCAGGAAGTGGCCAGGCTGCAGCGCCTGGCGTTCGACGTACCGCTCGGCGAGTCGCTCGGAGTCAGGCCCGAAGCCTGGTTCGAGACCGCCACCCGCCGGATCGACCTGATGGGCCAGGTGGAGGATGCGCTCAGCCAGAGCGTAGGCAGCGTGGCGGCGCTGGCACGGGACAAGGCGCGGCTGGCCCTCTGGCTGACCGTTTCCCTGTCGCTGTTCGCCCTGGCCGCGGTCTCGGCCCTCTCGTACGTCATCATCCGCAACATCAACCTCGCCGTCGGCGACGTGAACCATGCGCTGGTCGCCCTTTCGGCGCGCGACCTGACCGCCAGGACGTCCTATGCAGGCAAGGACGAATTCGGCCTCATCTCCCACAACCTGAACGCCATGGCCGAGGAGCTGACCCACGTCGTCCAGGACATCGGCAACGCCACGGGCCAACTGGCGACCGCCGCCGAGGAATGCTCCGCGGTCACCGTCCAGACCAGCCAGAGCGTCGAACGTCAGCGCGAAGGCACCGAGCTGGTGGTCACCGCCGTCAACGAGATGAGCGCGACCGTCAGGGAAGTGGCCCGCAGCACCAGCGACGCGGCCGAACTGTCGCAACGGGTCAACCGCAGCACCGCCCAGGGCAAGAGCGAGATCGACGGCACCATCGAGCTGATCCGCCAGCTGTCCAGCCAGGCCGACCAGACCGCCGCGATCATCCGCGACCTCAAGCATGAGAGCGACTCGATCTCCTCGGTGCTCGACGTGATCCGCGGCATCGCCGAGCAGACCAACCTGCTGGCCCTCAACGCCGCGATCGAAGCGGCCAGGGCAGGGGACCACGGGCGCGGCTTCGCCGTGGTCGCCTCCGAAGTGCGCGTGCTCGCCCAGAAAACCCAGGAGTCCACCGGCGACATCCAGCAGATGATCACCAACCTGCAAGCCGGCTCCGACCGCGCCGCACGCTCGATGCAGGAAACGCTGAACACCGTGCAGGCCGGCGCCGACAACATCGTGCGCGCCGGCGACCTCCTGGCCGAGATCGCCGAAGGCGTCGCCGGCATCAGCGACCGCAACATCCAGATCGCCTCCGCCGCCGAAGAACAAAGCGCCGTCGCCGAAGACATCAACCGCAACGTCACCGAAATCAACGACGTGGCCATCCAGGTCAGCGCCGGCGCCGAACAGACCGCCACCACCAGCCTGGAACTCGCACGGCTGGCAGAACAACAGCAAGAGTTGGTGGGTAGGTTCAAGGTGGCGTGATGAAAGGCTGCCTGGGCTGAGCGATCAGCCCAGGCGAATGGCAGACATCGAGGGAAAGACTTTGCGCCAGTCGACAGGTGCGTGACCCTGTGACATATAAGATGCCAAACCCGTCAGTCAGACGTTGCAAGGCCCGCTCTGCGGGCCTTTGGCGTTTGATTGAAGAATGTTATCCGTCAGACGCGTCCGGCGTGTTATGCGTCAGGTGACGTCTAATTATAGTTAGAGATCAGCATGAAAAATTTATTCATTATTAAATTTATTTTAATAATCGCCTTTCTATCTGGCTGCTCAAGCAAAACCCAAATCAATGATGAGCCAGAATCACCAACCACAATAAATGCGCTTTGGAATGATAGCGGAAAAGATAGTGACATAGGCTTTTGGATTTATGAGAAAAATGGCACATGCCCTTCAATACGTAAAAATCTACCTATAGTTTTTTCACCTACTAAATTAATGTCGAAGGCCTCTATAAAAAACGTTAACGTCACGGATCTAAAATACTGCTTTGAAGCAATGCCAGAAGAGCCTGTTAAATATGGCAATAATTGCGAGAGCGGTAGAGTTTCATACGAGCACAATAAAAATGATAATAGGTACTACGGCACATACAGTATGAAGTTTACAAACGGCAAACTCATAGAAGGAGATTTTATTGCAGAATACTGTCCTCCCTCCAAATGAAAATTCTTCAGAAAATACAAATCTCTAACAACTGGTTCAAATCGTTCGCTTCGCTCTCTGGGACGGGCTAAAGCCCGCCCCTTAACCAAACGTTATACGGCAACGAGGAATTATCGTGGGATGGCTTGAGGACGCAGCGAAAATGCTACCAGTTGAAAAAATATATGACGATCTCGCTTCACCTGCTTTTAAAGAAATAGGGGAAGCCGCAAGAACCACTATAAAAGCCTCACGTTTCTTGCTTGCACCAATTGACTACCTAGCATCTCAGCACGACCGATGGCTAAATTACTTACAACGGGTTAACGATAAAGTCCCTGAAGAAAACCTAATACCTGCCCACCCGCAACTATCAGGTAGAGTTTTAGAGGGCTTGAAGTACCTAGAAGAAGACAGTCTGCTTGCAGAGTTTTTTCTTAATCTTTTGGCAAGAGCAATTGACAAGGAGCGCGCTAGCGAAGCGCATCCAGCATTCGCCACAGTTATTTCTCAGTTAGCCCCAGATGAAGCGCTAATTATTTTTCACCTCAGCAAAAGCAATAAAATATTAAAACAGCACTCACCTTACAATCCAGCCAACAACACATTTTCTGGAAGAACTTTGCTATCAAATGAATTTCCTACTGAAATATTAGCCTTCCCCCAAAATTTCTTTATGTATGCTGACCACTTGCATAGTCTTAATCTTGCTGGAATATGGCAGCAAGGCAACCAGGAAGCCACATATGAAAATGGCCAGCAAAGCGGTGTAAATATAACAAGTAGCGCTCAGCTGACTCCATTTGGCGAGTTATTTGCCAAGGCGTGTTTGCCCGAAAATATTGATGCGTACAATACCGTATAACAACTGGTTCAAACCGTTCGCTTCGCTCACTGGGACGGGCTAAAGCCCGCCCCTTAACCAAACGTTAGCCTACAGGAGGTCGTATGCGTGAGATTGAAGGCATTGATCGAGTAGTTGAGATACTTCGCCCTCATATGGCTGAGATTGAGGAGCGCTTCAATATTGAAAACCAGCGCTTCATCACTCTAATCCAGCACCCTCATGACATCATCGGCCGCTTGCTGAAATGCCATTTAATTATCGAACACTATTTAGAACGTTTTCTTTCCGCGCACTTCGGCCTTGAAAACATTGAAGATGCAAAGCTTAATTTCTTCAACAAAGCAATGCTGCTTCCAACTAGCTCCAGTAGCGCAGCTTTTGTTCGCCCCGGCATACTAAAACTCAACTCCATACGCAATAAGGCTAGCCATAACCTCGCACGCGAGCCGAGTTTCGAGGATCTTGGCCCCATCAGTGATGTGCTTGAAATCGCACGCCCGGCAGCATCCTTCAGCAGCCCCATTGAGGCGATAGAAGCATTTACAACCGTTGCTTGCACCTGGCTCATCGTTCCACCAAAAGAACATCAGCAGCTATTCGCTGATGCTTTCGCCGAAGTGCGAGTAACTGCAGGCTAACAACTGGTTCAAATCGTTCGCTTCGCTCACTGGGACCGGCTAAAGCCGGCCCCTTAACCAAACGTTAGACGTAGGACCATGAACAGACACGCCGAATTTCTTGAGTTAGTTCAGAAGCATAAAAGAGCTCAAGCAAATTTCAGCCTGAGCAGCAAAGTTGTTGGTGATTTAGGTATCGACGGCGACGACGCTGAAGAGCTTATCGAAGAGCTGAATACAAAACTTCAGCCTCAAAGAATTGATGTAAACTGGTTGAGGTATTTCCATACCGAAGCGGAGCTTCTGTCATGGAGCTACTACCTAAAGCTACTTACATATAAAGTAGGCATCAGAAAAAAACCAGCGCTTAGACACGTCGACCCTTTAACAGTTGAAAAGCTCATGGAGCTTTACAATGCACCCGTGTAACGTCGAGTCAGCCTTTCAGGTGTTCGCGCCCTGCAGCGTTTGGCTGCCAACAGCGCGGCTCGCCCGCCATGGATGAACAAGGTGCGGACGTAGACGTTGCCTTTGCAACTGATCCGTCCAAGCCTGCGACGCTCGCCACTACTGTATTCGTTCGGCGTCATGCCCAGCCAGGCGCTGAGGTGCCGGCCACTGGCGAAGCGCTCGGGTTTGCCGACTGCGGTTTTCAACGCACTGGCCGTCAGCAGGCCGATGCCACTTACTTCATCCAGCTTGTGCACGATTTCATCGTCGGCGTGCCAGCGGGCCAGTTGCGCTTCGCACTCGCGCATCGACTGTTCATATAGGTTGATCTCGGCCAGTACCACTTGCAGCGCACCGCGCAGAGTCTGCACTTCAGGCCGCTCGATCAGCTCGCACGCGTGGCGCAGCAAGGGCTTGATGCCGTTCGGCGCTTCAACCCCTGCTTCACGCAGGATGCCACGCAGCAAGTTGATGCGTTGCACACGGGATTTCTTCCAGCCCTCGCGCAGCTTGTGAAGTTGTTGCATCTGCTGCTGTTGCACGCTTTTGACCGGAACCGGGCGGATTCCTTGGCAGCGCGCCGCTTCCAGGATGGCGTCGCAGTCGTTGCGATCGGTCTTGTTCCGCCGCCGGTACGGGCGCACGTAACGGGGGTGCAAGAGCACGACGCGATGCCCTTTCTCCTGCATCAACCGGCCCCAATGGTGAGCCGTGCCACAGGCTTCCATCACCCACTCGACAGGCTCGAGCTGCTCCTGTACATATCGCGCAAATGCCCCGGAATCGAGCCGCCTGCGCCGATCCACCCGGCCGACCTGGACACTCTCGGCAACTTGGTAAACGGACTTGGCCAAATCAACCGCTATGCGTTTCATCGCACCTCTCCCAACGAACAGTCACCACGGTGTTATAGAAGAAACGTGGTGCAGGGAGAGTCCATTACAGCCCTCAAATCGTTCGCTTCGCTCACTGGGACAGGCTGAAGCCTGCCCCTTAGCTTAATCGTTAGCTGCACTTAGAAGTGTCATGTATGAATGATGATCAAATAGCAGTAGGCGGTGACTTCAACCGAATCTTTGATCACAAAGATTATCTCGCAATGATAAGCATCCCTGACGAGGCCACATGCGTTCTTCGAGGTCATCTGATACCGGTGAAAAGGGGACAGCTTTATTTCTCAGGGTGAAAAGGGTGAAAAGGGGACAGGGGTGAAAAGGGGACAGATTTATTTCTCCAGAGCGCTACCAAAAACTGCCCTCTTTTTAAGTGCTTGTTGGGCCGAGCTAAAATCGGTCCTTAACTCATGAAGATCTGAGTGGGTTGTAAGTGGCGCGTGGAAGAAGGAGGGTTAAGGCGTTTTCAGCGCTGTGCTATTTATAATCAACTTAGCCTTTGACTGGTTTTGTGTGCGCATTCGCTTAGTGATTTTGGTTGTTGTAAGTCCCGGCGGATGCGTGTCTGTAGGTTAAAAGTCCGGCAGTATTGCGAGAGCTATTGTAGGTGGCCATTGAGCAGCCGAAAAAAGCCGAGCAAGCCAGGATTCACGTAACTGGCTCGGTCAGGCTTTGGGAGTATCGAGTTGGTTTTATCATAAAAATCTGTCCCTATTTGTGAGACGAGAGTAATACTTACTTGAATTCCACGGCCGAAGTTGTCGGGCTGTGGTTATGCCAGCCTTGCTAGTCATGAAAACAGTCCTATGAAAAGAGCTTTAATTGCATTGATTTTTCTTCCAGCCTCTCAGCGGATCAGTCAGCTTTGGACCTTGAGCCTCTGGCCTGGGCTAACGTAAGCTGCGCTGCATTTTATGCGGCCGCACAAATGCTTGTTAAGCCAGAAGCGAAGAAGGAGCAGGAGTCGAAATTCAACACACATTACTCCTTGTCACATCAATTCACCTCTGCATATGAGAGAATATCAAAAGACCTGAATGCAGAGATTCAACGTGAATTTGCCGAGGCTGCGTCTTTGACAGAGCGCGAGCAGGTTTCCAACTACTTAAGCAGAAATCGTATCAAATGCTCTGTAATCGAGATGAATTCTGTTGGAGTATTACGTGGCGGCATGGTTAAAAACGATGTGGATCATGAATAAAACCCGTTAATCAAAATTAAAGACCGAAAGGTGGCGGATTTATTTTTCAGAGCGCTGCCCAGAAATAAATCTGTTCCTTTGTGATCGATAGCCCTAAGTTTGGTGCCAGGATTCTGGGCTTCCGGTATCTCGCGACGGTCGTCCGAAAGAACTCTTGAACAGAACGTGGACAGTACATTTACCCCTTATGACCATCCGAACCGCACTTACCTCTGACTTCCCCATCCTCGTGGGAATATGGGAAGCCTCCGTCCGGGCTACGCATGATTTTCTGGCGGAAGACGATCTGCAGGCGCTGCGCCCCCGCATGCTTCACGAATGGCTCCCGGCAGTTGAGCTGGCTGTTTTCGTCGACGCCAGGGGCGAGACCCTTGGCTTCATGGGCACGTCGGGCGAAAGCCTGGAGATGCTTTTCATCGCGCCTTCCGCGCGGGGGATGGGGATTGGTAGGGCGTTGGTGGAGCATGCGATCCGTGAGCTGGCCGTTCGCGTGGTCGATGTGAATGAGCAGAACGGCCAGGCGGTGGGCTTCTATCGGCGCATGGGGTTCGAGGTGGTAGGGCGGTCCGAGCTGGACGGCCAAGGCAGGCCTTACCCGTTGCTGCATATGCGCTTGGCCGGCTGAAGAGGCCGCCGACAAGGGCAAGAATCAGGCGCTTCTGCCGCACATTTGATTATGACGAATCAGTCTTGCCCGGCCGGGCTGTTTTGACGGCGAGCGCGCTTATACCAGCTAACGTTCAGGTGCTGGTTCGCAACGAACCTTTCCGCTGTTCCCAGATTGCTGCGTAAGCCCTTACGGAGTGACTCGTCATGACTATCGCAAAAATAACGACTGCCGCCGTTCTCGCGGTGCAGGTGCTGGCTGCCCATGCGCAAGGCAATAGCATAGAACTGGATCAGGAAGGCAATGCCAATGACGCAACGATCACCCAGGAAGGGGTTGGGGATCGCGTGCGCCATGTTCAAGCGGGGATTTCAACAGTTCCGTTATCCAACAGGCGAGCAGCGCAAGTGAGCTTGTCGATATTCAGCAGGGCAATGGCAACAGTTCATGGGTCTATCAACTGGGTGGCAGTGGGAATTCGATCGAAAGCGATCAGGTCGGCGATAACAATCATCATTCCAATGGGCAGTACGAGAGCAGCAGTTCCTCGATTTCCACGTATCAGGAAGGTAACGGCAATACGGGAGGCGGGGACCACCGGGATGCGACCAACGCGTCGGCGGCCTTCGAAACGATCGGGGACAACAATCACGCCAGTATGTCGCAGTGGCGTGGCGATTCCAGCGTGACCACCCTTTATCAGCACGGCAACGGCAACTGGAGCAGTACCTTTCAATACGGCACGCAATTGGTGAGTGACGTGCGACAGGAGGGCGATAACAACGAGGCGCATGCCGATCAGAGTTATTTTCACAACAACTATTCGACCATCACCATCCGTCAGGAAGGTAACGGCAATTACGCCTTGAGCCAGCAGGCGCTCGAACATAACAGTGCCTCGATCGTCCAGGTCGGCGACTCGAACCTAATCCGCAGCCGCCAATATGGCTTCGATAACGCGATCGATATCTACCAGGCGGGTTCCGGCAACGTGGTTAACGGCACCCCCAGCGGTACCGATCAAGCGATGACCCAGGAGGGGAACGATAACCTGGTATCGGTCGCGCAAATCGGCAATGACAATGAGCTGTTTCACGAGCAGATGGGCGACGGGCTTGACTTCGCGTTGAGCCAGATCGGCGATTCCCATCATGTGACGGCTGTCAGTGAAGGCGGGGATAACGCGATCGATATCGTTCAGTCCGGTGGAAATCACACGGCCATGGTCATGCAGTCCGGGAGCATGAACCGGCTCGGCCTGATCCAGGGCGGGTTCGGTAATAGCGTCAGCGCGACCCAGAACGGCAGTGGCAACACGGCCACGCTCATTCAGCGATAACCGCGCCGCCGGCCGTTCGAGCGGCCCACATGGCCCAACGCGCTGGCGGCCGAGTCCACGGCTGCCGGCGCGTTTCCCCACCTGGGGGTCTTTCGCGCCCCAGCATCACCAGCCAGCCAGCCAGCCAGCCAGCCAGCCAGCCAGCCAGCCCGGCCGGCCTTCGGTTACGCACCGTACTGTTACCGGCGCACGGCTTATGCTCCTAAATGGAACAGGCGCCTGGTCCGGATTCCGCGCTCGGTTTCACCCATGGTTCAAACGCTCGCGTTTTTCATGTGAAACATCCAACCTGTTGTTTCTCAAGCACATTTTTTTAGAGCCGGTTTTTGCCGATGATTGGCACTCTTCATGCTTGATTACATGGAAAACAATGTTCCATCCATAAAACAAAACTTCGGGCTGTTGGACTGAAGGTAGAGGAGGACGTGATGCTGAGTGAGGAGAAGAACCGTCGGCTGACCCAGGTCGGGCCAGGGACGGAGATGGGTGATTACCTGCGTCGCTACTGGCACCCCATCGCGGGGGAAAGCGAGTTCGACGATAAAACGATTCGCCCCATACGCATCCTTGGCGAGGATCTGGTCCTGTTCAAGGACCTCAGCGGCAACTACGGTCTGGTGGACCGCCAGTGTCCTCACCGCAATGCCGACATGTCCTATGGCTACGTGGAGCAGACCGGCATTCGCTGCAGCTACCACGGCTGGCAGTTCGGCGCGGACGGGCAGTGTCTGCACCAGCCCTACGAGCAGGCCTGCGATCCCACGGCGCGCATGTGCAAGAGCACGCGCATCAAGGCCTATCGGGTCCAGGTCAAGGCCGGCATGCTGTGGGCTTACATGGGGCCGGAGCCGGTGCCCGAGCTGCCGGACTGGGAGCTTTTCAACTTCCCCAACGGCTTTGCCCAGGCGGTCTTCGCGGAGTTGCCCTGCAACTGGTTCCAATGCCAGGAAAACTCCATCGACCCCGTGCATTTCGAGTGGACGCACAACAACTGGACGATCCGCCAGGCCGGGGATACGGGCCCCTATGTGCCTTCCCACCTGAAGCTGGCGTTCGACGAGTTCGAGTACGGCTTCACCTACCGCCGTCTGCGCGAGGGGGAGGACGAGAACAACGTGATGTGGACCACCGGCCGCGTCACCCTGTGGCCCAACGGTTTCTACCTGGGCCACCACTTCGAGTGGAGGGTGCCCATCGACGACCACAACACCTTGAGCGTGCTCTGGGTCCTGAGCCGCGTGCCCACCGAGCAGGAGCCCTACCGGCAGGAGAAGATCCCCTCCTGGTACGGCCCGATCCGCGATCCCCAGACGGGGCGCTGGATCACGTCCCACGTCGCCAACCAGGACTTCGTGGTCTGGGTCGGGCAGGGGACCATCACCGATCGCACCCGGGAGAAGCTCGGACAAAGCGACAAGGGCGTGGTGATGATGCGCCGGCGCTTCTTCGAGGAGCTGGACGCGATGCGGGAAAACCCGCAGCACGTGCCCAAGGGCACCATCCTCGATCCCGAGCTCAACAAGAACGTCTTCCTGCCTTCGGCCTGCCGTGACGAGATGCTCAACGGCCTGCCCCGCGAGGCGCTGGCCGAGCATCCGTTGCTGGGGCCCTACCTGAAGGACTTCTTCGGACAGGCCGGTCAGCCGGATGACGTGCGCGCCGCCTACGAGGAAGCCGTCGGCCAGAAGATGCAGGGCGCGAAGCTGTTCGTGGTGCACGGCTCGCGCAAATAACCCCGACGTTTCCCTGACAACACCAAGGCCTGCGTGGCGCCATGAGGCGCCGCGTCGGGCTCGATCCGCCCGGATTTCACGAACACTGCCGTCCCCTCTGAATAGGAATCCTTGTATGAACGTTCTACGGTCGTATGTACGGCGCCTCTGGTTGTTTGGCGTGTTGTGCCTGGTTGGAACCACCGCCCTGGCCGATGTCCAGCGCGTCACGCTGCTGATGCCGGCTCCGCCCAATCTGCCGGGCTTCGCGCCCTGGCTGCTGGCCAAGGAAAAGGGCTACTACCAGCGCTTTGGCTACGACGTCGATCTGGTCGCCGCCAAGGGCGGCGCCGACGTGGCCAAGCAGGTCGGCGCGGGCAATGCCCTGTTCGGCGTGGGTAATGGCGATACGCCGATCATCGTGCGCGGCAACGGCGTGCCGGTGAAGACCGTCGCGCTGCTGGGGATGCACCCGCACACGCTGCTGGCGCTGGACCCGACGCAGAACATCCGCTCGGTACAGGACCTCAAGGGCAAGACCGTCACGGTCATGTCCTATTCCGATTCGATGTACTACACCCTGCTCGCGACCCTGCGTGCCGCCGGCATGGGCCGCTCCGACGTGAATATCCAGGCGGCGGGCCCGGCCGGCGTCTGGCAGCTGTTTGCCGACGGCAAGGCGGACGCCATGGCGGGTTCGGCCGACTGGGTGGTGAACATCCGCGAAAGCGGCCGGCCCGTGGAGCTGATGCCGCGCGAGGCCCTGTTCGACGCGATGTCGCAGGCGGTGATCGCTTCCGACAAGGCCATCGCCGAGCATCCGGAGGCGGTTCAGGCGATCGTCAGCGGCACGCTGATGGCCCTGCGCGACATCATTGCCGACCCGGTTGCCGCCGCCCAGGTGTTCGCCAAGGTGGTTCCGTCCTACTCCGGCAAGGAAGCCAAGGTCGAGGAGACCTTCGCCCTCTACATCGAGCGTATCTACGGCAAGCAAGCCCGCCTGGGTGAAATCGACGCGGCGCGCGTCACCAAGTCGCGCGACTTCTACGCCAGCGAAGGCATGGTCCGCCAGGCCGAGCCCCTCGACGCCTACTACACCAACCAGTTCGCCAGCCAGGCCAACGCCACCGCCCTGGCTCCCTAAGACCCTCCCGAACGGGCAGGCATGCCTGCCCGAGCGCCTTTCAGCTACCTGGAAGGTGTGGAGCCGCTCGCCCTGAAAAAACCACGACAGGCTGTCCGCGCCCCATGCGCGGGGGCCATGACGGGACCGACACGAGGCCCTTTACGATGAAAACCACTCTAATCACGCCCTGCACCCTCGGCGTTGCCCTGCTGGCCGGTTCGTTCTGCGCGACCGCGTCCGCCGAGGGCTTCGTCGAAGATTCCAAGGCAAGCCTGATGCTGCGCAACCAGTACTTCAATCGCGACTACAAGGATGACGGCAGCAAGTCGCAGATCCGCGAGTGGGCCCAGGCCTTCATTGCCCAGTACTCCTCCGGCTACACCCAGGGCCCGCTGGGCTTCGGCCTGGACGCCCAGGGCTTTCTCGGCGTCAAGCTGGACTCCGCGCCCGGTCGCACCGGCTCCAACCTGCTGCCGATACACGACGATGGCCGCGCCGCCGATGAGTTCTCCGAGCTGGGGCTGACCGGTCGAATACGGCTCTCCCAGACCGAACTGCGGCTCGGCACCCATTACCCGCTGCTGCCCGTGGCCCTGGCGCCGGCGACCCGCCTGTACCCGACGACCTTCCGCGGCGGTTCGCTGCGCTCCAGGGAGATCGCCGGGCTGAACCTGGAAGCGGGCAAGTTCGACCGGGTCAACCTCCGCGATTCCAGCGACAACGAGCCCATGGGCGTGGCGGCACCCAACGCGCGCTTCGACCGCAGCGCACGGTCCAACGATTTCACCTATGCCGGCGGCACCTACCAGTGGTCGCCGGCCCTCGAGCTGCGTTATTTCCACGCCCGCCTGGAAGACATCTACCGGCAGGACTACGCAGGCTTCAACCACCGCCTGCCGCTGGGGCCGGGCGCGCTGCGCAGCCAGTTCCGCTATTTCGACTCGCGCGAGGACGGCCAGTCCCGCGCAGGCCAGGTGGACAACCGCAACGCCACCCTGAACCTCACCTACGACCTGGGCGGGCACAGCTTCGGCGTCGCCTACCAGCACATGACGGGCGACACGGGGATGCCGTACCTCATGGGGGGCGACCCGGACGGGCTGAGCGAGTACCTCTACAGTTCCGACTTCGTCAATCCGAACGAAAAGGTCTGGCAGATCCGCCACGACTACGACTTCGCCGCCATCGGTATCCCGGGGCTGAGCAGCTGGCTGCGCTGGGTGCACGGTTACGACATCGAACTGCCGGCGAGCCTCGGCGGCGGCAACCGCACCGAGACCGAAAAGCAGGTGCAGCTCGCCTACGTGGTGCAGAGCGGCCCGGCGCGCGGGCTGGCGGTGCGCGTGCGGCACTCGTGGTACAGCAACGACTTCAACAACACCGCCGCGTTTCGTGACGACCGGGAACTGCGCGTGCTGATCGACTACAAGCTGGATCTGCTCTGACCGGCCTTCGCCCCGGCGACCCCGCCCGGGTGGCCGGGGTTCGCCGTGCGCGGCTTCCGGGCCTCAGGGCTGCCAGTGCGTCTCGCTGCCGGAGAGTTTGCGGTCCAGAAAGTAGGCGGCGCTGATCAGCGCCAGGTGGGTCAGCGCCTGGGGTGTGTTGCCCAGGTGCCGGCCGCGGGCGTCCAGCTCCTCGGAGAACAGCCCCAGCGGGCTGGCATAGCCGATGAGTTTTTCGAACTCCATGTGGGCTTCTTCCGTCCGCCCGGCGCGGGCCAGGCATTCCACGTACCAGAACGAACAGGCGGTGAACGCGCCTTCCTCGCTGTGCAGCCCGTCCGGTGTCGCGTGCAGGTCGTAGCGTTTGACCATGCCATCGCATACCAGGCGTTTCTTGATGGCGTCGAGGGTCGCTAGCCAGGCCGGGTCGGTGGCGCCGACGAAGCGGAACAGGGGCATCAGCAGCATCGAGGCATCCAGCGAATCCTGCCCCAGCACGGCGTTGAAATGGCCTTTCTCCTTGTTCCAGAAATGGGTCCAGATGTCTTCCTTGATGTCCTCGCGTGCCTGCAGCCAGCGCGCGTAGGGCATCGACAGGGAGCGTTTCTGGGCCAGGCGGATGGCGCGGTCGACCGCCACCCAGCACATCAGCCGCGAATGCAGGAAGTGTCGATTGCCGCTGCGCACTTCCCAGATGCCCGCATCTTCGGAGCGCCAGTGCTCGCAGACGTAGTCGATGAGGCTGATGGTGGTTTTCCAGCCGCGATGGGAGATGGCCTGGTCGTACTTGTTGGACAGGTACACGGCGTCCATCAGCTCGCCGTAGATGTCCAGCTGCACCTGCTTGAACGCGTCGTTGCCGATACGCACCGGCCTGGCGCCGCCGTGGCCGCTGAGGTGGTCGAGTTCCTGCTCCGGCAGTTCGCGGCCGCCATCGAGGCGGTACATGATCTGCAGCTTGTGCGCGATGTCGCTGCTGCGCTCCAGGCATTCGCCGACCCAGTGCATGAAGTGATGGGCCTCTTCCTTGAACCCCAGGCGCATGAAGGCGTAGACGGTGAAGGAGGCGTCCCGGATCCAGGTCGCGCGATAGTCCCAGTTGCGTTCGCCGCCGGGGGCTTCCGGCAGCCCGAAGGTGGCCGCCGCGGCGATCGAGCCGTACTGGCGCGATACCAGCAGCTTGAGCACCAGGGCCGAGCGCATGACCTGTTCACGCCAGCGCCCCCGGTAATGGCTCTGCCGGCACCAGCGGCGCCAGAAGGCGAGGGCGTGCGCCAGGCTGTGCTCGGGATCTTCCTGCACCACCTGTTCATCCTCGGCGCAGCCAAAAACGAACGTGGCGCATTCACGCTCGCCAAGGGTGAAGTGCGCGACCGCCGCCGCCCCCTCGAGGGTCAGCGGCACCGAGCCCGCCAGGCGCATGCTGCGTTGCCCTTCGGCGGCGAAGACGACGCTGTCGCCATCGCGGCTGGCCGTGGTGTCGGCGCGTGCGTAGTCGAGCCGGGGCGCGCATCTGAGGTGTATGCGGGCGGTCCCCTTCACGGCATAGATGCGCCGCACCAGGCGGGGCAGGGCGTGCTTGTCCTCCTGCACCGGCATCCAGTCGGTCAGCTCGACGGCGCCTTCCTCGTCCAGCCAGCGGGTCTGCAGCACGTTGCTCTCGGGCAGGTAGAGTTGCTGCCGCCTGGCGTCGGGCAGCTCCGGGGCGATGCTGAACAGCCCGGCCTGGTCACCGTCGAGCAGTGCGGTGAAGACCGAGGGGCTGTCCAGGTCGGGCCAGCACAGGTAGTCGATGCAGCCGTCGTCGGCGACCAGCGCGCAGGTGCGCATGTCGCCAATCACGCCGTGCGCGTCGATGGCGCGGATGCCGTCTTCTCGTTCAGCCATTGTCCTTGAACCCCGGATACAGGCTCATGCCGCCGTCCACGAAGAGCGTGGCGCCCACCACGTAGTCGGACAGGTCCGACGCCAGCCAGACCACGGCGTTGCCGATGTCCTCGACCTCGCCGACCCGCCCGTAGGGAATCAGCTCGAGCAGCTCCCGCCGGCCTTGCTCGTTGCCCGTCACCTCGTCGTTGATCGCCGTGGCGATGGCGCCGGGCGCGATGCCATTGATGCGGATGCGCTTCTCGGCCATTTCCTGCGCCAGGGTCTTCATCAACAGGCTGACCCCGCCCTTGGAGGCCGCGTAGTTCACGTGTCCGGCCCAGGGGATGACCTCGTGCACCGAACTCATGTGGATGATCTTGCCGGCCGCGCGGGAGCGCTCGGGGTCGATGCCCTGGGCGAGGAACTGGCCGATCGCCGCCCGCGCGCAGAGGAACTGGCCGGTGAGGTTGGTCTGGATGACGGTGTTCCAGTCCTTGAGCGACAGCTCAGGCGAAGGCGCGTCGCGCTGCAGCCCGGAGTTGGCGACGAGGATGTCCAGCCGGCCGAAGGCGTCGATCGTTTCGGCGAACAGCCGCTCGACGGCCTGCTCGTCGCCCACGTCGGCGCCGATGGCGATCGCCCGGCCGCCCGCGTCGACGATCTCCCGGGCCAGCCGCTGCGCCGGCTCGGCGTTGGCGTGATAGTTGATGGCGACCGCCGCGCCGACCTCGGCCAGGGCCCTGGCCGAGGCGGCGCCGATCCCGGAACTGGCGCCGGTGACCAGCGCCACCTGGCCTTCGAGTGAAATCTGCATCGCAAGACTCCTGCCCATCGGGTTGAAAGCGGAGGGGGATCGCGGGCCCTGCAGGCGCCCGTGGTGCTGGGTTCGACCATCCGATTGGGCGACCCGTTTCGCGGCGCGGGATGGATGGTCCGATGTCGCCGCCGGAGGCTCGTTCGCGACCCGCCGGCACGACGGTAGCGCCCGAGCGGGCGTTTCGATCCGCCGAATGGTCGGGTTGCGCACTTGTAATCAGCGGTTTCGCGAGGTCACACGAATACGGCAGCTGTAAAGAGGCCGAGGCGGCTTGAGCGATCTGCCGGGGTGCCGACCGTTCCGCAAAAGCGGGGCGGTGCGTCGGAAAAAGATCGGCAAGCCATCGCTAGCTTGGCAGACTGTGAAGGCCGCGCCCCGGCACGGGTGGCGGCGATTCAGTCCCTTTCCTACCGAGTGCCTCATGCATACGACTTACAACATCGCATTGGTCTGTCTGTCGATCCTCATCGCCGTCACCGCGTCGTTCACCGCGCTGGATCTGGCCAGCCGCGCGCGGGCATCGGTCGGCTGGGTCCAGCACGCCTGGCTGGGCACCGCCGCGCTGTGCATGGGCGGCGGCATCTGGTCGATGCACTTCGTCGGCATGCTGGCGTTCGGCATGCCCGGCATGGAGATCAACTACGACCTGGGGCTGACGCTCCTGTCGCTGGTGGTGCCCATCGTGGTGACCGCCGCCGCGTTCTTCATCGTCAGCACCCGGGGCCTCGGCGCGAGAACCCTGGCGCTCGGCGGCCTGTCCATGGGCCTGGGCATCGGTGCGATGCACTACATCGGCATGGCGGCGATGACCATGCACGCCGAGCTTTCCTACGATGCGCCCTGGGTGGCCTTTTCCTTCGCCATCGCCATCGGTGCGGCGACCGCGGCGCTCTGGCTGGCCGGACAAGGGCGGCGCCTGTCCCTGCAGTCGGTGGCGGCCGTGCTGCTCGGGTTCGCGGTGTCGGGCATGCACTACGCCGCGATGGCCGGCGCCCGCTTCACGCCGTTGCACGATGCCATGCCGGCGCCCGCCGACAGCGGCCTGGACCTGCTGACCCTGGCGCTGGCGGTGGCCGGTTCGACCTTCCTGGTGCTGTTCCTCGGCCTCACCGCCTCGATGTACGACCGCCGCCTGGCGCTGATCAGCGAGCGCGAGGCCGCCGCCCTGCGGCAGAGCGAGGAGCGCTTCCGCGCGCTCTACAGCAAGACCCCGCTGCCGCTGCATTCGCTCGACGAGCAAGGCCGGCTGGAATACGTCAGCGACGCCTGGCTGGAACTGCTCGGCTACGGTCGCGACGACGTCATCGGCAGGCCGCTGGTCAATTTCATGACCGAAACCTCCGCGCGCCAACTGCTCACCCACGACTGGCCGCGCCTGATGCAGGTCGGCGAGATGCACGAGGCCGAGTACCGGATCGTGACCCGCGCCGGGGAGTTCGTCGACGTGCTGGCCTCGGCCCGGCTGGAGCAGAGCGCGCGCGGGCGCTTCGTGCTCGGTGGCCTGGCCAACGTCACCGAGCGGCGCCGCGCCGAGGCCGCGCTGCGCCAGGCGCAGAAGATGGAGGCGATCGGCAAGCTGACCGGCGGCATCGCCCACGACTTCAACAACCTGCTGGCGGTCATCGTCGGCAACCTGGAACTCTTGCGCAAACGCCTGCCGGCGCCCGAGCCGCGCATCGCCTCGCTGATCGAGAACGCGCTGCAGGGCGCGCAGCGCGGCGTCAGCCTGACCCAGCGCATGCTGGCCTTCGCCCGCAAGCAGGAGCTGCGCCCCGAAAGCGTGTCGCTGCCGGATCTGGTGATGAACATGAGCCAGATGCTGCAGCGCTCGGTCGGCTCGCACATCCATATCGAAACGCGCTTTCCGCTCGGGCTGCCCATGGCCTATGTGGATGCCAACCAGCTGGAGCTGGTGCTGATCAACCTGGTGGTCAACGCCCGCGACGCCATGCCCGAGGGCGGCACCATCTGCATCAAGGGCGAGCAGCGCACCCTCAACCAGGGGCCCGGGCAACCGGCACGCGAGTACGTGGCGCTGGTGGTGCGCGACGAGGGCAGCGGCATGGGCCCGGACACCCTGGCGCGCGCCACCGAGCCCTTCTTCACCACCAAGGGCACGGGCAAGGGCACGGGGCTCGGCCTGTCCATGGCCCAGGGCCTGGCCGAGCAGTCCGGCGGCCGCCTGACCCTGGAGAGCACCCTCGGGCAGGGCACCACCATCGAGCTGTGGCTGCCGCAGGGCACGCCCGAGGCGGATGCCGAGCAGGCGCCGGCGGAGGGCGCCGAGCCTCCCGATGCCGGGGCGCCGCCTGCCGTCACACCCCGGCGGATTCTGGTGGTGGACGACGATCCGCTGGTGCTCACCAACACCGTGGCGCTGCTCGAGGATGTCGGCCACCAGGTCGCTTCGGCGTCCGACGGCCAGGCCGCGCTGGCGGTGCTGCGCGCCGGCGACGAGTTCGACATCCTGGTGACCGACCAGATGATGCCGGGGCTGACCGGCACCCAGCTGGCCGACATCGTCGCCAGGGAGCGCCCGCAGCTGCCGGTGCTGCTGGTCAGCGGCTTCGCCGAACTGCCCGAGGGCAGCGGGCGGCTGCAGATACTCGCCAAACCCTTCACCCAGGCCTCGCTGATGCAGGCGATCGACGACACCATCGCCCGGCCGGGCGTCCGGGTCGTGGTACCGCTTCGCCCGCGCCGCTGAGCCGCCGGACCGACCGTTGCGCGGATAGCCGCGCCGTCGCGGCCCGATTACGGAACATCGGCCTGCAATCGGCGGTCCCCACCCCATGCGAAGGTCATCCGGCCGACCAGTCTCCTGAGCGGACCTTCGCCGATTCCCGGACGTGAAACGTACGTCGCCGGGAACCGGATCCCTCCTCTCACGCAGGCGAGACAGGTGTTCATGGTCAGACAGGCGGAAACGACACGGCATGCCGTCGCACGTGCAAGGTTCATCGCGCCGGTGTGCGCGGGCCTGGCCGTCGTGATCGCGTGCGGTGCCCTGGTCAACCGGTGGCGAGACGAGGCCCCCGTCGCGGGCGTCGATCCGCCGGTCATGGTGCCGCTGGTGGCCATCGGCATCCTGCTGGCGGCGCTCGCCCTGCTGCTGGTCCGCCCGCGCCGTGGCGAGCTCGCGCGCGGCCTGGGCCTGCTGGCCGCGGCGGGCACCCTGGCGGCGGGCATCTTCACCCTGGGCGAGTACCTGGCCGGATGGGGCGAGACGCTGGAGGAGGGCCACTGGCTGAGGTTGAGGCCGGGGCCGGCCAGCGGCCTGGGGCTGGTGATCGCTGGCACCGCTCTGATCGCATTCGGCCTTCGTCGCAGGTGGGCGCGGCGCCTGGCGATGGGCAGTGCGGCGGCCACCCTGGTGATCGCCTTCGCCGGCTTGGTCGGCCATGCCTACGGCGCCAGCGTGCTCTACGGCCTCAACCACTGGGGCGGCACCGCCGTGTCGACCGGCCTCGCGCTCAGCGCGCTGGCGCTGGGGATGCTGTTCGTCGATCCCGCGCGCGGCACCGCCGGGCTGTTCGTCAGCGCCAGTGCCTCGGGGTATCTGATGCGCCGGCTGATTCCCGCCGCCCTCGCCGCGCCGCTGCTGCTCGGGTGGCTGATGCTGATCGCCCAGGGCACCGACCGTGTCGACATCGAGTTCGGCACGGCGCTGCTGATCGTCTCGCTCATCGTCCTGCTGGTTGGGCTGATCGTCCACCAGGCGATGGTGCTGCACGCCACCGAGGCCGAACGCGAACGGCTGCTCGCCCGCGAACGCCAGTCCCGCGAGCGGATCAGCGACATCCTCGAAAGCATCCACGACGCCTTTGCCGCGGTCGATCGCGACTGGCGCTTCACCTACATCAACCGCGAAGCCGAACGCCTGCTCCGCCAGCCCCGGGAGGAGCTGCTCGGCCGCAGCCTGTGGGAGAAGTTTCCCGCCGTGCTCGGGACGGTGTTCGATCGGCAGTACCACTGGGCCATGGAGACCAAACAGGCGGTGCAGTTCGAGGAGTACTACGCGCCGCTGGAGTTCTGGGTCGACGTGCGCGCCTTCCCGACCGCCGACGGCCTGTCCATCTACCTGCGCGACGTCACCTCGCGCAGGCTGACGGAGGAACAGATCCGCCAGAGCGAAGCGCTCAACCGGCTGCTGGTGGAAATGATCCCGCAGCACATCTGGGCCACCGATCCGGACGGCTACCACACCTATTTCAGCCGTCGCTGGTACGAGTTCTCCGGCACCCAGCTGGAGCAGACCCAGGGCCAGGGCTGGCTCGAATACCTGCACCCCGAGGACCGCAAGCGCACGGTCAAGCGCTGGCAGCATTCCCTGAAGACCGGCGAGCCCTACGCCATCGAATACCGCTTCCGGGGGGTGGACGGGGAATACCACTGGTTCCTCGGCCAGGCCATGGCGCAGCGCAACGAGGCCGGCGAGATCGTCCGCTGGATCGGCACGCTGACCGACATCTCCGAGCGCAAGGCGCTGGAAGAGGAGCGCGAGCGGCTGCTGGCGCTCGAGCAGGAAGCGCGCGCCGAGGCCGAGCGCCGGCGTACCGAACTGGAGCGGGTGACCGAGAGCCGCGCGCGGCTGATGCGCGGTTTCAGCCACGACATGCGCAACCCCCTGAGCGCCGCCGACGGCCACGCCTGGCTGCTCGAAAGCGGCCGCATCGGCGCGCTGACGCCCCGGCAGTCCGACAGCGTGCAGGGCATCCGCCGGGCGATCCGCACCGCCGTGCGGCTGATCGACGACCTGCTGGAGCTGGCCCGTGCCGAATCCGGGCAACTGAACATCCAGCGCGTGGCGACGGACGTGGGGCAGGCGGCCGAGGAAGTAGCGCACGATTTCCACGCCAAGGCCACTTCCGCCGGGCTCAGCCTGGAGGTGCTGGCCCCCCATGGCCTGCAGGCCGACACCGACCCGGCGCGCCTGCGCCAGATCCTCGCCAACCTGCTATCCAATAGCGTGAAGTACGCGCCGCACAGCCACGTGACCCTCGATGCCCGGCGGGTCCACGACGGAGGCCCGCAGCCGGGCGTGTGGGTGGCGATCAGCGTTACCGACACCGGGCCGGGCATACCCGCCGACAAGCAGGAACTGATCTTCCAGGAATACACCCGGCTCGAACCCGAGGCGCAGCAGGGCGCTGGCATCGGCCTTGCCATCAGCCGCCGGATCGCCCAGCTGATGGGCGGCGACCTCACGGTCGAAAGCGAGCCCGGACACGGCGCCCGCTTCACCCTCTGGCTACCCCCCGCCGCTGCGGAGGAAAGGGCCGTGGCGACGCGTTAGACAACGACGCCACACCCCATGGGGGCGGTCGGGGGCGCCTGGTCTCGACCGCGGGCTTTCTCCCCCTCGATCACAGCCCGCAAACCCTCCGGGCGACGATCAACGGCCTCCCGCGTGGCGCTCGACCCAGCCGGCGTAGGTGTCGATGAATTTCTGCAGGAAGGGCCGCACCCCTTCGCCGGGTTTGCCCTCTTCGTCGAACAGGGTCGCGGCGCCGCCGAGGTAGGCTTCCGGCTGCTGCATCAGCGGCACGTCCAGGAAAACCATGCACTGGCGAATGGCGTGGTTGGCGCCAAAGCCGCCCATGGCGCCGGGCGAAGCGGTGATCACCGCGCCGGGCTTGCCGCTGAAGGCGCTCTGGCCGTAAGGGCGCGAGCCGACGTCGATGGCGTTCTTCAATGGCGCGGGGATCGAGCGGTTGTATTCGGGGCTGACGAACAACAGCGCGTCGGCGGCCTTGAGCTGGTCGCGAAAACGCCCGTACGGGCTCGGCGCGGACGGGCCGTCGATGTCCTCGTTGTAGAGCGGCAGATCGCCGATCTCGACGATTTCGAGCTTCAGCGATTCGGGCGCGAGGTCGGCCAGGGCGAGGGCCAGCTTGCGGTTGATCGATGCCTTGCGCAGGCTGCCGACCAGAACGGCGACGGTGTAGACCTTGCTCATGCGGATGCTCCTGGGTGGGTGGCGGTCTATGGCAGACCACGGCCTGTGGACGATGACTCCACCGGCGCGGCGAGATCGTCGGCGACACCGGCAGACGGCCGCGCTCGGCGGGCCTCGTGGAGTGTCGGGCCGGCGGCTTGTAAAGCTCGCGGTCAGACCAGGCGTCCCCGACCGCTCCCACGGGTGGTTTCAAGGTGAGGGGGCGGCAGAGTTCGCAGCCAAGGTCGCTTCCACAGTGGAGGTCGATGCGGTCGTGGTTTTCGTGGGGTGGTCGGGGCGCCTGGGCTTGACCGTGAATCCTCCTGACTCAGCCAGCGCCATGCCGCCAGTGTGCGGCACGTCACGGCGACTGATGCCCTTCTTGCGGACGGCCGCGCCGCTGCGGTCTACCCCTTCCAGGTACCCATTGGTAGACGAAAAAAATCAATATTTACACGTTGGTTTCTCGAATATAGATTCTTCGAGAAGCTCATGTTGTATATGTTGATTATCTTCGTACATGTCTACAAAAATAAAAAAGGGTACAACGCATGGCTTGGTTAGATTCCGCAAAGGTCGCCACCTTCATGGCGCCGGTTTTCGGCAAGCGATCATCCGCACTGGCTGTGCTGATACTGGTGGCGCTCGCATCCGGCCTCGCTGGCCAGACAGCGCTTGGCGAGATGGCCCCGGGTGGGGGGGCTGCAGCTGCACCCACCGCGTTCATATCGATGTTTCCCATCTTCTGTTTCGCGCTCCTGCACGCTCATCGCCGATGTCCGGGCGGCGTTACCGGAGCGATGCCCGCCGGGTTGGATCGCCCGGCCCCTTGCGCCATCGGTAGATGAGCCCGTGCTCCTGAAATCGAAAACCTGCTTTGAACTCGGGCCTGTCTGTCTGCCTGGCGCGAGCAGTTCGCGGGCTGCGTCCGTTTAATCAGCGAGCGGCATTTTCGAGCGGTTCTGTCTGTTTGCGTCTCGGCAAGTTGTCCGGCTTGAAAGTCGCCTGCTCGGCCGCTTTTGAATGTGCTGCCGGGGAGTCAAGTAGTTGTTTGATCGTTGCGGGCCTCGCATAGGCCTGTAGGGAAAGCCTTGTCCATATAAAAACAATAGAAGAGGTTCGTATGCTGGCGAAAAGAATGACGTTAATGGCCTGTTCGGTATTGCTTGCGGGTGCCGGTAGTTGTCTGGCGGCAACCATCGAATATCCCGAGCGGCTACAGGATGAAGGGAAACTGAACCTTTATATCCGCGCCTTGCAGATAGACACCGAAATATACAACGACCTGGTGGAGGACCAGTTTGGGGGATTTCCGGACGGATCGAAGTTGGGGGGTACCGGTATCGGCGCCATCGTGGATTACAGCTCCGGTTACTGGGGCGGATTCGTCGGATTCGATGCGTCGCTTTATGGCGTGGCCAAGATCGATTCCAGGCAGAACAGCCGGGATATCTTTGACGACACGAGTGGAAGCAACAAGGGCTTCGCCAAGTTGGGGCAGGGCTACCTGAAGTTTCGGCATGGCGGTACGGGCTGGGTTGCCGACATGCAGGTCGGCCGGGGTCGCTTCGATGCCGGCACGCTGGCAACGCTGGATACCCGGATCGCACCGGGGTCCTACCAGGGCGCGCGTGCGCGCCTCAGCTTCACCGACCTCGGAGTCGGCCCGCTGCCGGGCGAACTGGACTTCGACGTCGCCTACGTCAACCGCAGTTCGCCCCGGGACCGGGAAGACTTCGAGCGCCTGATGAGCAACACCGGCGAAACGATAGATGGCCTGTATACCTACGGCTTCAATTATGACCTGAAGGCCGTTGAGTTCAGCTACCGGCATGGTGTGGCGAAGGACTTCAACGAGAACAGGCGCTATGAACTCACCTTGCAGGCCCCGGTCGGCGAAAACGGCGGCGTCATATTGAATACACAGTATTACGACTTCAAACGTGCGGGCGACATATGGCGGCGTGACTGGTTGGAAGGTGAAGCCGCCTACGACGACAAGGCCAGTTGGTTGAACGTGAATCTGGGCATATTGATGAATCGCCTGCGCCTCGGGCTTTCCTACTCCGAAACGGATGCGAAGTTGAGCAACGGGCTACTTGGCTACGCCTTTTACGATCATGGCGATAACGTCGACGGGCTGATGGATGCCTGGACGGAAGCGGGCAACGACTTCAACAATGACGGCGAAAAAACCTGGCAGGTCGGGGCCGAATATGATTTCAGCGGGCTCTCCTTGTTCGATGTGCCTCTTGATGGCGTAAAGGCAATGATCATCCACAAGCGAGGTAAGTTCGATGCGGACAATCCCTTTACAGGGGTGTCGACGGATATCACCGAACGTCAGACGGAGTACCGTCTTTATTATCGTTTCGATGAAAAGGACTATGCCGGTTTGTCGGTGGGCATCATTTATACGGACTACCGGATCGACCAGGACTTCGTTTCCCTGGTCTCCGCCCAACCGGAGAACGTGGTGACGGGCAAGGAACTGCGGACCTATATCGATTACGCCTTCTGACCTGTCCGGATTGTCTGCCGGGCTGGCTTGAGGGAGTGTTGTTGTCCCCATTCGCGGTCGAGACTAGGCGCCCCCGACCGTTCCCACAAAGCCGCACGGAACCCGTGGGAGCGCGGTCTTGATCGCGAAAGACGTTCGAGCCGCCCAGACGATTACCGGCCAGGCTCGCCTGCCAGGGTAGGCGGGCGTTCTCACAACCACCTGCCGTGGCGGGATTCGCAGCCGCGGCCCTGATGATCGGAGCGGCCGTGATGCGGATATTCGGCGTGTTTCAGGCGGCGCCAGCCGTCGTTCGGCTCGGGGCCGTCGCGGCGCTGTGCCTGGTGGTGTCGTTCCATGCGAAGGGGGCGGAGTTGCCCGTCGGACCCGACGTGGGGGACATGGTCCTGTCGCCCTTCTATCGGTGGTCCGGCCCGGTGCCGGATACGCCCGGAACCCTGCTGAAACAGGAGGCGATGGCAGGGCAGGAGGACATGCCCGCCGCGTCGGCAGCCATTCGTATCCTTTACAGCTCGCGGGACGAGCGCTGGGGGTCGGGGCCGATACCGGTCAGCGGAACCCTGTTTCTGCCGGCAGGTGAACCGCCCGCCGGTGGCTGGCCGCTGTTGGCCTGGGCGCACGGCACGCTGGGCATCGCCGACAGCTGTGCGCCCTCCTGGGCGGGCTTCAGGAGCCGCGATGCGTCCTATCTGAACCGCTGGCTGGCGCAGGGCTTTGCGGTGGTCGCCACCGACTACCAGGGCCTGGGAGGGCCCGGGCCTCACCCTTATTCCTACTGGCAGGCGGAAGGCCGCTCGGTGCTGGATTCGATCCGCGCCGCCCAGGCTGTCGCGCCCGGCGCGCTTTCGGGCCGGACGCTGCTCGCCGGGCAGTCCCAGGGAGGAGGGGCGGCCTTGGGGGCGGCGACGCTGGCCGACACCCATGCCAGGGACCTGGATATCCGCGGCGCGGTGATCACCGGACCCAACAGCACCTTTCCCGAGGGGCCGATCGACTTGCCGAGGCGCCACTCGCTGACCATGTTCCTGGGATTCGCGACCGGGGCATTGAAGGACGGGGCGCCGCCGATGGAGGACATTCTGAGCCTCAAGGGGCGCACCTTGCTGGGCGTGGCGCGCCAGGGCTGCACGGGCGATATCGCGCGCAAGGCGAGGGAGCTCGAGGTCGGCTCGTTCGAGGATCTGCTGGCCATCAGCCCGCAGGAACTGGCGTCCCTGCGCGTGCCCACGACCGACATGCCGCTGTCCTCGATCCGCTTTCCACTGCTGATCGCAACCGGCAAGGCCGACCGGACGATCACGCCCATGGAGCAGTACGCGGTCGCCGCCGCCCTGTGCGCGGCCGGCAACCAGGTCACCTGGCGGCTGCTCGAGGGGATGGGGCATGACGGGGCGATGCACGGCTCCCTGGACGAGGCCTTCGCGTTCGCCAGGGCCCGGCTCGACGGGCGACCGGTCGGCGCCAATTGTTCCGACCTACAACCGCCCGGCCCTCCTGGCGAGCGGAACCCGCAGGCGCCCTTCAACGATGACTGAGGTGCGCTGAGCCCAGCATGAGGGGCGGGGCGTCGGCCCGCACTCGCCGCCGTACGGCCTGCGCCAAGGCGCGGACCGTCCGCGCCGAAGCTCAGCCCGGCAGGGCGCCGGTATAGCGGGCGCGGTGCCGGACCAGCGGCTGCTGGTTGTACTGCTCGCAGGCGTGGGCGATCCAGCCGATCAGGCGGGCGACGGCGGCGAGCGTCAGTTCCTGGCCATCCAGGCCCAGCTTGCGACCGACGAAACTGACCAGCAGGATGAATTCGGCCGGGCGCTGCACCAGTTCCTCGGCCACCTTCATCGCCTTGAGCAGGCGCAGGTACTCCGGGTCCTCGGCGAACATCTCGTCCAGCGTCCTTTTCAGGCTGATGGCGCGCGGGTCGGCGATGCTGTGCACGCGGTGCGCCGAGTGCGCGGTGGCGCAGAACCCGGGGATGTCCCCACCTTGGCTGTAGTACTGCAGGATGGGCTCGGCCGGGTCCTTGGCATTGCACACATCCGACAGCAGGCGGCTGACCGCCTCGCTGCGGCCATAGGCGATGCGCCGGCCCCGCGCGGCGGCCAGGCCCGTGATCGCGGCGTAGTAGGGTGTGACGCCGGTATTGGCCGCCGCGCGCACGCTGTAGGTGGAGTGGTCCAGCTCGTGATCGATGCAGAGGATCAGCAGGCGCCGGATGAGGTCGGCGAAGCGCTCATCGACGCCGCAGGAGGCGGCGATGAATTCGTGCAGCGGGCGGGTGTCGGGCGCCGTCGCGCCGACCACCAGCGCGGCGAACCAGCGCACCACGTCGGCGCCGGTGCGTGCGTAGCCTTCCGGTGACAGGTCGAAGGCCTTCGGGTTTTCCCGCTCCACCAGCGGAAACAGGGCGATGGCCTTCTCGGTCACCGTGGTGTGGGCGTACAGCTCGAGCAACGGCGCGACCCCCTCGGGCAGGTGCGGCAGGGTGTCGCCGAAGGCGCCCGGCACCTGCCAGAACATCTCCGCGACTTCTTCCACGGTGGCCTGTTCCACCAGCTCGTTGACGTCCCGGCCGCGGTAATACAGGCCGTCTTCGGTCAGCAGCGTCAGCGAGCTGTTGGAGTCGGGGCTGGCGCGTCGGGTCGATGGGCTGTCGCCGCCCCGGTTGCCCTTGACCAGGCGGTGGATATCCGCAGCCCAGTAGCGCCGCTTGCGCGAGCCTTCGACCTTCACCGAGCGGATGTTCTTGCGGCCCACGTAGGCATACAGGGTCGTCAGGTTGACGCCGAGCAGGCTCGCGGCCTCTTCAGCGGAGAGGTAGAGCTCATCTTGATTCGCCATGGCGCCCTTATGTAGACGATTCCCGTACAGATTTACCGATGTTAGTCCTCTGTATACAGTCCTGCAAATCCTCCTTCGGAGCGTCTAGATCGGCACTCCGCGCATAATCCACCCCCTGATCAGAGGCTTTCCTCATGAAATCGCTGTGTCTTGCTGTGTCTGTCGCTCACGCTGCTCTGCTGCTGCCCCTTGCGGCCCTGGCGGACAGGGAGCCCGGCTTCCAGTCCATCGGCCTGGGGGTGGCGGCGTCGGACAGCCTCTACGCCGGCGCGGACAAATCCGTGTCGGTGCTGCCCTTGCTGCACTACGAAGGGGAGCGCTTCTTCGTGCGTGGCGTGACGGCCGGCATGCGGTTGATCGAGCGCGAGGGCTTCGGCCTGGAGGCGATCGTCGCCGGGCGCTTCGAGGGGATCGACCGCAGCGACTTCGGGCGCGCCGAACTGGCCAGGAACGGCATCGACCGCGACCTGCTGGACGATCGTGACGATGGCGTCGACCTCGGCTTGCGGGCGAACTGGAAAAGCCTCGGGGGCGAGGTGCGCCTGTCCGCCCGTGCCGACGTCAGCGGCGCCAGCGAGGGTTACGAGCTGACCCTGGGCTATGGCTATCCAATGCAGCTGGCGGGCATGAAGGTGACGCCGTCGCTGGCGGTGAGCTACCTGTCGGACAAGCTCGCCGACTACTACTACGGCACTCTGAGCGACGAGGAGGCGCGCGGCGTGAGCCGCTATCGTCCGGGCGGCGCCGTGGTGCCCGGCGTGGCGCTGGGCCTGGCCAAGCCGCTCGGCGAGCGCTGGCTGCTCAGTGCCGAGGCCAGCTACCGCAGGCTGCCGGACCGTATCACCGACAGCCCGCTGGTGGACAGTGATTCCAGCCACGTCGGATTCAGGTTGGGAGTGTCCTGGCTGTCCGATTGAAGGGTGTACATAAAAAATCAAGATTTACGCAAAAAACGTCAATGTGTATGTTCATCCCGTCGTACATCTTGGCCGGCTGCCTGGCCGCCTGATGGTTCGCACCCCCACCTGAATTCCTAAGAACAAGGACAAAAATAATGGCTTGGGTTGGTTTCGCGATGGTTTCGGTGTTCATGCTGCTGATCCTCACGCGACGATTGTCGGCGATCGTCGCGCTGATCCTGGTGCCGGTGGCCTTCGGCCTCGGCATCGGGCTCGGTCCGCAGATGGGCGAGATGATCATGGACGGCGTCCTCAAGGTGACGCCCACCGCGATGATGCTGATGTTCGCGCTGCTGTACTTCGCGGTGATGTTCGACGCCGGCCTGTTCGAGCCGGCGGTGAAGCGGATCATCCGCTGGGTCGGTGACGACCCGCTGCGCATCACCCTGGGCACCGCCGCGCTGTCGGCGATCATCTCGCTGGACGGTGACGGCGCGACCACGGTGCTGGTGGTGGTGACCTCGTTCCTTCCGGTGTACCTGCGGCTGGGCCTGAATCCGCTGATCCTGGCGGTGATGCTGCTGCTGACCAACACGGTGATGAACATCGTGCCCTGGGGCGGGCCGACAGCGCGGGCTGCCAGTGCGCTGCACCTGGACGCGCTGGACGTGTTCCTCGGCCTGATCCCGACCATGGTGATCGGCCTGGTCTATGCCTTCGCCGCCGCCTGGTGGCTGGGCATGCGCGAGCGCAAGCGCCTCGGCTGGGTGCCCGGCCGGACGACGGACGCGGGCCCGCTGCTGGTGCGCGAGCCCAAGGCCAGCCACCGGCCCAGGCTGTTCTGGGTCAACCTGGCGCTGACCCTGGGGCTGGTCGTGTCCATGGGGGCGGGGCTGGGGCCCTTGCCGATGCTGATGATGATCGGCCTCGCCCTGGCGCTGGTGATCAACTACCCACGCCTGGCCGAGCAGCGCGAACGGATCGCCGCCCATTCCGAGAGCGTGCTGAGCGTGGTGGCCCTGATCTTCGCCGCCGGCGCCTTCACCGGCATCCTCACCGGCTCGGGCATGGTCGACGGCATGTCCCAGGCGCTGCTCAGGGTGGTGCCGGAAGACGCCGGCCCCTACATGGGCTTCATCACGGCGCTGGCGAGCGTGCCTTTCACCTTCTTCATGTCCAACGATGCCTTCTTCTTCGGGATTCTGCCGATCCTGGGCGCCGCCGCCGCGGAGTATGGCGTGGACCCGATCCACATCGCCCGCGCCTCGGTGCTGGGGCTGCCGGTGCACGCGATGAGCCCGCTGGTGGCGGCGCCCTACCTGCTGGCGGGTTTGCTCAAGCGCGACCTGGGCGAGTTGCAGCGTTACTGCCTGGGCTGGGCCCTGGGCAGCTCCGGGGTGCTGATCATCGGCGCGCTCGTCACCGGCGCCATCATCTAGCGAGCCCCTTTACAGAGAACCGCCACCCGCCCGGCCGCTGACGCCCGGGACGGGGAGCGGCTTGCCGAAAGAAACGCCGTGCCCTGGCGGGCGGACGGCGACCACGTGGAAGGACGAGCGACGCCATGAACGAGCAATTCCCGCGCAAGGTCGTGGTGACCCAGCGCTTCTTCGATCCCGAAAGCCTGGCCTACCTGCAGGCCAATGGCTGCGCGGTGGAGATCGCCCCGCTGGCCGACGGGCAGGCCGATGGCGACCTCGACGAAGCCCGGCTGCTGGCGCTGTTGGCCGATGCCGACGCCTGGATCGTCGGCCACGCCTGGATCACCGCCTCGCTGCTGGCCGGGCTGCCGCGGCTGAAGGTGATCGCCCGCCGCGGCGTCGGCTACGAGCGCGTCGATGTCGAGGCCGTGCGCGCCAGCGGCAAGGTGGCGACCATCGCGGTGGGCGGCAACGATGCCAGCGTGGCCGATCATGCCGTGGCCATGATGCTGGCGCTCGGGCGCCGACTGGGCGAGTCGAAGGCGCGCATGGCGGCTGGCGACTGGTCCATCACCCTCGGCCACGACCTCTGCGGCAAGACCGTCGGCATCGTCGGCCTGGGCCGCATCGGCTGCGGGGTCGCCAAGCGGCTGGTCGGCTTCGATGCCCGGGTGCTGGCCTGTACCCCGCACCCGGACCGGCGCCCCGGCTGGGCCCTGGGGGTGAACTACGTCGAGCTGGACACCCTGCTGGCCGAGAGCGACTACGTGACGCTGCATGCGCCGCTGCGCGAGGACACGCGCTTTCTCATCGACGCCGAGGCGCTGCGCCGGATGAAACCCACGGCCTTTCTGATCAACACCGCCCGCGGCGGCCTGGTGGACGACCGCGCGCTGCTCGAAGCCCTGCAGGCGGGCGTCATCGCGGGGGCCGGCCTGGACGTGTTCCAGAGCGAGATCGATCCCCTTTACCAACCCACCACCCAGGCGCTGCTCGCCCTGCCCAACGTCGTGGCCACCCCGCACAGCGGCGCCTCGACCCACGAGGGCCTGCAGCGCACCAACCTGATCGCCGCGCAGTGCGTCGTCGCGGTGCTGAACGGCGACACGCCGCCAGCGTCCTGCGTCATCGCCGACGGACGCGGCCAGCTTTCACACGAGGAATGACGATGAAAAACAGCATCAAGGTGCTCGTCCCGACTGGCTGCATCGGCTCGGGCGTACGACTGGACCTGTTCGAGCAGGCCCTGCTGGAAAAACCGGACGTGATCGCGATGGACGGCGGCTCGACGGACTCCGGCCCCTACTACCTCGGCACCGGCAAGACCAAGGGTTCGGCGGCCGTGCTCAAGGCCGAGCTGCTGGTGTACATGCGCGCTCGCGCCGAGCTGGGCGTGCCGCTGATCATCGGCAGCAGTGGCACCTGCGGCTCCGACGCCGGCGTCGACCTGCTGCGCGGCCTGTGCCTGGAAGTGGCCGCCGAGCTGGGGCAGAAGGTCAAGATCGCCGCGATCTACGGCGAGCAGGACGCCGCCACGGTGACCCAGGCGCTGGCCGACGGCCGCGTGCTGCCGCTGAACCCGGTACGCCCGATCGACGACGCGCTGATCGAGCGCTGCTCGCACATCGTCGCGGCGATGGGCGTCGAGCCCTTCATCCACGCACTGCAGCAGGGCGCGGACATCATCGTCGCCGGTCGCGCCACCGATACCGCGGTGCTCGCCTGCCTGCCGATCATGCGCGGCGCGCCGGCAGGGCCGGCCTGGCACGCCGGCAAGACCATGGAATGCGGCGCCCAGTGCACCACGACGCCCGCCGACGCCATGGTCATGGCCGAGATCGACGAGGGGGGCTTCACCATCACCGCGATCGGCGACCAGGCGCGCCTGACTCCGCAATCGGTGATGGCGCACATGCTCTACGAGAACAGCAACCCGCTGCTGCTGGTCGAGCCGGGCGGCGCGCTGAACGTCGAGGCGGCCACCTACACCGCCCTCAGCGAGCGCAGCGTGCGGGTGGAGGGTTCGGTTTGGGAGCCGGCCGAGCGCTACACGGTCAAGCTCGAAGGGGCCGCGCCGGCCGGCTATCAGTCGGTGCTGCTGAGCGTGGTGCGTGGGCCGGAATACATCGCGCGTTTCGATGAATGGCTGGGGCAGCTGGACGACGTGATGCGCAAGCGCATCGAGAAGAACCTTGGGATCGGCCCGGCGGACTACGACCTGCAGTTTCGCGCCATCGGCAAGAACTCGGCGCTGGGCGCGCTGGAGCCGCGGGTCGGCACGCCGGTGGAAATCGGCGTGCTGGCCATCGCCACCAGCCCGGACGAGTCGCGCACCCGCGACATCCTCGCGCTGCTCAACCCCTACATGCTGCATTTCCCGCTGCCCGAGGACGAGGAACTGCCGACCCACGCCTTCCCGCTGTCGCCGGCGTCCATGGATCGCGGGCTGATCTACGAGTTCGCGCTCAACCACGTGATGGTGGTGCCGGACCCGCTGACCCCGTTCCGCTTCGATTTCACCGTGACAGGAGCCTGAACATGATCCATTCCCAGGGTTACGAGATCCGTTCGAAGAGCGCCGGGCCGTTCTGGCTGACCTTCGACATCTTCTGCGCCGACGCCGAGACCTTCGGCAAGCTGTGCGGCGATCCGCACCTGAGCGCGCCGTCCATGGCCGCGCTGTTCCACAGCGACCCCGAGCAGGTGCGGATCTTCCACATGGCGCCGCTCAACGTGATCAAGATCAGCCTGCCGCGCCCCGTGGTGCAGGGCTCGGTGGCCGATCGCGACATGCACGGCGCGCAGTGGGGCTACGTGCTGGCCGAGGAACTGGCCCGGGCCGGCGTCTGATCGCGTCGTCGCTCTGATGCGGGAGCCGGGGCCATGCACGCGCAGGTCGCCCCGGCCCCGCCACCTGCAAATACCCAAGCGCTCGGCGCAGCCGCGCGAAGCCAAGAGACGGAGAGCCCCACATGTCTGACCTGACGTTGGCCCGGCGGATCGCACGCTACGCCTGCGAACTGTCCGTCGACGACATTCCCGAGCCCGTGACCGCCTGCGTGCGGCGGCGCCTGGTCGACAGCCTGGCCTGCATCCTGGGGGCCTACGGCGCCGGCCCGGTGCAGGTCGCGCTGGCGATGGCGGCGCAGACGCCGCTGCCGGCTGCCAGCGTGTTCGGCACCAACCTGCGCACCACGCCTGAGTTGGCGGCGTTCGCCAACGGCGTCATGGTGCGCTTTCTCGACTACAACGACGGCTACATGGGCCGCGAGCCGGGCCATCCGAGCGACAACATTCCCGCCTGCCTCGCCCTGGCGGAGGCCGAGGGCGCGACGGGGCGCGAGCTGATCGCGGCCATCGTGGTCGCCTACGAGATCCAGATGCGGCTGCAGGACGCGGCCAGCCTGAACAAGCGCGGCTGGGACCACGTCAACTACATCAACGTCGCCATGGCCGCCGCCGCGTCCCGACTGCTGAAGCTGGACGAAGCGCGCACTGAGCAGGCGATCAACATCGCGCTCAGCGCACACCTGGCCACGCGCCAGGTGCGCTCGGGCTCGCTGTCGGACTGGAAGGGCTGCTCGGCCGCCAACGCGGCGCGCAACGCGATCTTCGCCGCGCAGCTGGCGCGCCACGGCATGACCGGGCCGTCTCCGGCGTTCGAAGGCGAGATGGGCTTCTTCCGGCAGGTATCGGGCGAGTTCGAGCTCGACGTCGAAGGCTTCGGAAACCGCGCGAACGGCGACTTCGCCATCCTGCGCTCGCTCACCAAGACCTTCCCCACCAACGGGGAGCTGCACACGGCGGTGTGGGCGGCCATCGACCTGCGCGCGCGAATCCCCGACCTCGAGGCCATCGAATCCATACGGATCGAGACCTCCGAATTCAATCGCCGGGTACTGGCCGACCCGGAGAAATGGCAGCCCAGAACGCGCGAGACGGCCGACCACAGCCTGCCCTACAACGTGGCCCGGGCGCTGCTGGACGGAGACATCACCCTGGATTCCTATTCCATGGAGCGGATCTGCGACCCGCGCGCCATCGCCCTGATGGGCCGGACCACGGTCAGCGAGGACGCCGGGCTGACCCGGCTGTTCCCCCGCTACCTGGCGAACCGGGTGAGCGCGACCCTGGTGTCGGGCGAAAAGCTGACCTGCGAAATGATCAGCGGCCCCGGCTCCCTGGAAACCCCGATGACCGATGGGGATTTCGAGCGCAAGTTCCGCCGCATGGCGGCGCCGCACCTCGCCCCGTCCGCGCAGGACCGGGCCCTGGCGTTCGTCGCGAACCTGGAGCGGCAGAGCGACTACGCCGGGCTGTTCGACGCGATGAGGCCCTGACCGGTCGGGCAGGGCGGGCGGCCCTGTCGCTTACGGCTTCGGCGCGCGCTCGGTGGACCAGATGGCCACCACCATGATCGCGACGCCGATCAGTTGCAGCGTTCCCAGACGCTGCCCGTAGGCCAGCCAGTCGATGAGGATGGCGACCGCCGGGTAGAGAAACTGGTAGACCGCGATACGGTCGCTGCTCAGGCGCGCCATGCCGGCATACAGCAGCGCGTAGGCCAGCCCCGTGTGGATCAGCCCGAGACTCGAGAGCCAGACCCAGGACGCGCCCCATTCGGGCCAGCCATTTAGGGTCGGCCATGCCAGCAAGGCCAGTGTCCCGACCGCGCATTGCCACCACGCCAGAATGCCGGCCGGCATGTGCCGCAGCTGCCGCGCGATGATGGTGACCCAGGCCGTGCAGAAGGCGCCGAACAGGCAGAAGCCCACGCCCAGCCAGTAGCCCGCCTGCGATGGCTGGCCGGCGCCAAACGGCGAAAGGCGTTCGAGCACGCCGGTGGCCAGGATCAGCCCCAGCATGGCGATCCCCACCGAGACGATGCGTCGCCGGGCGACGGCTTCCTTCAGGTACCAGGCGCCCAGCAGCAGCACCCACAAGGGCTGCATGTGGAACAGCACGGTGGCCACCCCGGCGGACGTGCGCTCGATGGCGGCGAAGAACAATCCCCAGCCGAGCACCATCAGCACCCCGGCGGTGAGCACTCCGCGCCAGGTCGCCCGGCTCAGGCGCAGATGGCCGAGCTGCCTGCGCCAGCCTATCCAGAGCGTCAGGCCGAGCAGGCCGAAGGCGCAGCGGAACCAGGTCGCCGTCAGCGGATCGGTGCCGGCCTCGTGCACAAAAATGCCGATGGTGCCCAGGATGACGCTGCCCAGGACGAAGGGCAGGGCGCCGCCGGCGCGCATCCTGGCGTGTCTGTCGGGGGCTTGGGGGTTCTGCGGTTGGTCGGTGTTCATGCGGCCATCATCGGGCTGGTTCGCCCAGGCGAGAAGCGCATAATCTGGCAGACAGGTATTCGAATATCGAATAGAAGGATGGCGCCGATGATGCCCCGCGATTTGCAGATGGACTGGCTCAAGTGCTTCGTCGCCGTGGTCGACGCCGGCTCGCTGTCGAGCGCGGCCGGTGAGGTGCATCGCTCGCAATCGGCGGTGAGCATGCAATTGAAGAAGCTGGAGGCGGCCCTGGGACGCCAGCTGCTGGTGCGTGGCCCGCGCCATCTGCAGCTGACGGCCGACGGGCAGACGCTGCTGGGCTACGCCCGGCGCATGCTCGACCTGCACGCCGAGACCCAGGCCGTCTTCGGTGGCGAGACGCTCACCGGCCGGGTCCGGCTCGGCGTGCCCGACGACTACGCCACCCGCTACATCACCCCGGTGCTCAAGCGCTTCGCCCCTCGGCACGGCGCGGTGGAGATCGAGCTGAACTGCGAACAGTCGACCGCGCTCATCCCGCGCGTGGCCAGCGGCGACCTGGACCTGGCGCTGGTCTCCCGCGATCACGCTCGCCGCGGCACGCTGCTGTTCCACGAGCCGTTGGTGTGGGTGGGCTCCGCGCACTTCGAACTGTGGCGGCGCGACCCGCTGCCGATCGCAGTCTACGAGGCCGCCAGCCTCGCACGCCGCAGCGCGATCAATTCGCTCGCGCTGCAGGGGCGCCGCTACAAGGTGGTCTACAACAGCTCCAGCCTGGCCGGCCAGATCGCCGCGGTCGAGAGCGGCCTGGCGGTGGCGGTGCTGACCCAGTGCAGCGCACCCGACCACCTGCAGATCCTCGGCAGCGAGCATGGCCTGGGCCCGCTGGAACCGATGCAGGTCGCGGTCTACCGAAGCCGCGCCTCGCAAGGCTCCAGGGCCGTGGACAGCCTCAGGAACCTGATCATCAGGACGCTCAGGTCGTCCGGTTCGGATTGAGCAGCGAGGGGTGGATCGGGAGGTAAGAGCGGCAGCGGACTTCGTTCAGCGCTGCTTATGGAGTCGCTGCCAGCGTCTCGAATAGCCGAGCACCGAGCGCTTCGCCAGCGCGAAGGGCGAGTTCCGTGCCCGCGGTTTCGGAGTCGAGCAGCAGTTGTGAACTCACCACCTGCGCGCCGCAGTAGTCGAAGATGCCGTGATCGATCTGGGTTTGCATGGCCGCGGCGTACCCGTGTCGGGCGTAGGTGCCCGCATCGGCTCCGCCAATGCCGATGAGGTGTACCCGCAGTCGGGTCAGCTTTTTGATGAGCGGACCGTCCGGGCGAAAATCGAATGCCCAGCCATTGCTGAACACCCTGTCGATCCAGCCCTTCAGCAAGGCCGGCATGGACCACCAGTACACCGGAAAGACCAGCACCAGAGCATCGGCCCGGTCGATTTTGGTCTGTTCGGCCAGGACATCAGCGGGAGGCGTCTCCTGTCTGCGGTGCACGGCGAGGTCGGCCGGGGAAAAGCGGGGGTCGAAGTCCTGTACCGCCAGGTCGGCGATCTCGAAGGTGTTTGCAGACCCGATCCCTTCGGCAACGCGAGCGGCAACGCTATGGGTAAGCGAGTGCTGCTCAGGGTGGGCCACGACTATCAGTGCGTGCATGGAGAGCTCCCGGGCGATTGAGAGTGAGTGGGGAGGGTTATATACTAAAGGTAAGTTACGGTTAGTAAGTTACTTTTGGTACATAGCGATGTCAACACAGAAAGTCGCTCCAGCGGGAGTTCGTCGCCGGTTGAGTCGTGAAGACAGGGCGCGCCAGCTACTGGAGACCGCGTGGCAGCTTGTGCGTGAAGAGGGCACCGAGGCGCTGACCCTGGGGCGGCTGGCCGAGCGCTCTGGCGTAACGAAGCCGTTGGTTTATGACCACTTCGGTACGCGCGCCGGGCTGCTGGTGGCCCTCTATCGGGATTTCGACGAGCGACAGACTGAGGTCATGGACTCTGCGCTGGAATCTGGAGAACCCACCTTGCCTGGCAGGGCGAAAATCATTGCCGTCTCCTACGTCGACTGCGTCTTGCTGCAGGGTCGGGAAATATCAGGTGTCATCGCCGCATTGGCGAGTTCACCGGAGTTGGAACTCACCAAGCGTGAATACGAGAAGGCGTTCCTGGGCAAGTGCCGAACGGCATTGTCGCCTTTTGCCGGCGATGCGGGTCTGACATCCGCTGGACTGACGGCGATGCTGGGCGCGGCCGAGGCGCTTTCGCACGCCGCGGCGAGAGGGGAAGTCGATGCGGAGCAGGCGAAGGATGAGCTGATGCAAGTCATCGTATCCATGGTCAACCGAAGCGCGGGCGCCTGCTGCTGACTCGGCCGGTCGGGGCTCCGGTGAAGCCGGCCCGAGTCGACGCTGAAGCCTTGTGGAGGCGGCCTTACCCGTTTTCGGATGCGCGCTCCTGATCCGCTACCGAACCCGCTCCCAGACGATGTGGACCTGTGTGCCATCCGGGCGGAGGAAGTGCTCGGTCATCCGGTCGCCATCGACCTGCAGCAGCAGGTCGTCACGGGTGCGCACCGAACCCACCCAGTTAGGGAAGGTGGCGCCTTCGACGGTATTGCCGCTGAATTCACCCTTCTGGTCGACCGTGTAGCGACCGAAGAAACCGATGCTGCCGGCCATCGCCGCGCGATTTTCCTCATCGGTGCCTTCGCCGCGGACGTTGGATCTGAAGGCCGGGACGCGTGGGTCGGTCAGTACCTCGATGAAGGTCATTTCCCTGGTGAAGACCAGCCAGCCATGGGGCTCGGGCCCGTAGGCATCGGCCCTGATGCCTTGTCGCTCGGTCGTTGCACTGACCATGCTCCAGGTACCCACGAGCTGGTTCTTCGCACCATCGGGCGCGCTATTCCAGGCGCAAGCGGACAATGTCATCGCGGCACTCAAGGCGAGTGCGAGAACGCCGGTTTTCATGGTTGTACCTGCTGCATTGGCCGAATGCGTGCGTCGAACAAAGCGATCTTCTCGGCAGGCTCCGATATGGAGCCTGCCCTTGCTCGCTGCGTCATTGCGCGGTCTTGTCGGCCTGGAACGCCTCGCGCTTGTAGTCGCCCAGCACCTGCAACCGCTTGGTCAGTGCGGCATGAATGTTGTCGAACGCAGCGCTGCCGAGCGCGAGGCGCAAGGGTGGATTCGGCTGGTCGATGACCCGCATCAGCACCTCCACCGTGCGTTCCGGGTCTCCCTTCACCGGAAAGGCGTCGGAGCGAATGGCCGTGCGCACGTTGTCGGCGGGCGTACCGGCATACTCGGGAAGCCCCTGCGCATAATCGATACCGGCGCCGAACCGGGTAGCGGTCGGCCCCGGTTCCGCCAGGATGAAGTCGATGCCGAACCCGGCCACTTCCTGGGCGACCGTTTCGACGAAACCTTCGATGCCCCATTTGCTCGCGTGGTAGAGGCTGAACCCGGGGTAGGCGACCTGACCGCCTTCGGACGATACCTGCACGATGCGGCCGCCGCCCTGGTGGCGCAGATGCGGGAGTGCCGCGCGGATGATCTGGATGCTGCCGAGGAGGTTGGTGGCTAGCTGCCGCTCGATCTGCGCGTCGCTCAGCTCCTCGGCGGCGCCGACCAGCCCGTACCCCGCATTGCTGACGACCAGGTCGATGCGGCCCGCCTGGGCGAAGGCCGTATCCACGACCTGGCGGATGCCGGTCGTGTCGGTCAGTTCCAGCGCGAGCCTGTGCAGGCGCTCCGGGTAGCGCGCCTTCAGCTCATCCAGGGCGGCGAGCTTGCGCGCGGTGGCGAATACCTGATCGCCTCGGGCCAAGGCACGTTCTGCCAGGATGCGTCCGAGGCCGGAGGAGGTGCCGGTGATGAACCAGGTCTTGCTCATGTCGCTCTCCTGAAAAAGGAAGATGAGGGCTCATGCTAGTCGCCGGTCATTGATGTCAGAATCCCCATCGAACAGAACGTGCTGGTGAGGAAAATTCACCAATGAAAAGACCTTCCTGGAGTGACCTTAACGCGCTGGGCGAGATCATTGCCCGGCGCAGCTTTCGCGAAGCGGCCGATGCGCTGGGCGTTACCCGCTCCTCGCTCAGCCATACGGTTCGCGCCATGGAGCGGGACCTCGGGGTGCGCCTGCTGCATCGGACGACCCGCAGCGTGTCGCCCACGCCCGAGGGCGAACGCCTGATCACCCGTGCGCTGCCGCTCATGAGCGCGCTGGACGAAGTGCTGTCCGACCTTGCGCCGTCGGCCGAGCAGTTGCGCGGGGTGCTGCGCATCAACGGCAACGAAGGAGGGATCCGCTACCTGCTGTCCACCGTGGTGCCCCGGTTCGTCGAACGGTATCCACAGGTGGAGCTGGACCTGGTCACCGACGGCGCCCTGGTGGACATCATCGAGCGAGGCTTCGATGCCGGCGTTCGCCTGACCGAGGCGGTGCCGCGCGACATGGTGGCGGTGCCCCTGGGGCCTGCGTTGCGGTTTCTCGCGGTGGCCTCGCCCAGGTATCTGGCAGGGCATCCCGAAATAACCGAACCGCAAGCGCTTCACCGCCACCGCTGCATTCGCCAGCGGCTGCCCAGCGGCAAGCGCTACCGCTGGGAATTCGCCCGCGACGGCAAAGCCGTGTCGGTCGATGTACCGGGCCAGCTGACCCTCGACAACAGCACGCTGATGGTCGAGGCGGCCATCGACGGCCTGGGAATCGCCTACGTCCCCGAGCCCTATGCGCAGGCTGCGATCGCCGAGGGCCGCCTGGTCGCGGTCTTGCTGGACTGGTGTCCTGTCGAGCCGGGACTGGCGCTTTACTACTCGGGGCACCGACAGGTGCCGGCGGCGCTGCGTGCCTTCATCGACATGCTGAAGGCCGTCTGAGCAGAGTTTCCGTCGCTTCCCGTTCTCATTGCGCCGCCAACATGAGCGCCGAGTCGCCGCGGCCTGCTAGG
>NZ_QLAE01000034.1 GCF_005876855.1 Stutzerimonas nosocomialis
ATTATGCGAAGCACTATGGATTCGCCGGGGGCGGCTGGCCTGCCGCTTCCCAGGATTCAATCCTTAACAGCATCGGTCTGCCCAAGCTCCATGGCTTTGTTCTTCGACGAACCGTTGACGCTGCTGGATGATCTGACGCCGATTCCGCACTCCGCGCTCCAGCTACAACGTTGGCGCGTTCTGGCGAGCCTGCTGGATTTTGCCGAGTCCAGCCTTTCAGGCGTCGCTCCTGCACGCTTGCGATACGGATTTCGCAGCGACTACCGGGTTACCGTCGCGGCTTTACGGCGAGCGCGATCTTGTCCCGCAGGTCACTGTCCGAAAACGGCTTGCGCAAGACCTGGCATCCGTCGAACTCGCTTGGTATCCCGCTGGCGCCGTAGCCGGTACTGAAGAGAAATGGAATGTCGCGGTCGCGAAGGATTTCGGCGACGGGAAAAACCAGCTGGCCGGCCAGGTTCACGTCCAGCATCGCCAGGTCGATCTCCGCCGACCTGGCTGCCTCGCACGCCGCACCGAGACGCGCGACCGAGGCTACGACGGTGCATCCGAGCTCTTCCAACAGGTCCTCGATCAACATGGCGATCGCGCCTTCGTCTTCGACGACGAGCACCCTGACCCCGACGAATTCGGTCATGGTCAATCCGTTCCGATGAGCATCGAAAGACGGCAGATGACGCCCTCGGGATCGAAGGTGATGTCGAGTTTTCCGCCCAGGTCGCGCTCGATGCATCGCTCGATCAGGCGAAAACCGAGGCCACGTCGTTCGGGACGATTCACCCGCGGCCCTCCCTGCTCGCGCCATTCCAGGCTGAGCCGTGCGCCATCCGCTTGGGACTGCACGCTCCAGCTGACGGAAACGGTGCCCGTTTCGGCTGACATCGCCCCGTATTTCAGCGCGTTGACGGCCAGTTCGTTGAGGGTCATCGTGAGGTTGAGCGCTACTCTTGAGCTGACTTCGATGAAGGCTCCTTCGATCACGAGACGATCGGGGGCATGCCCCAGCACCGGCACGAGCACCTCGCGTGCGAGGGAATCCAGCGGCGTGTCGCCCCAATGGCGCTTGGTCAGAAGATCGTGCGCCCGGGACAAGGCCAGCAGCCTCGCTTCGAAGCGCTTGTACCCGTCCTGTGCGGACTCCGCATTTCGGGCCGTCTGGCTGGCCAGCGATTGGACTGTGGCGAGCGTGTTCTTGACCCGATGATTGAGTTCGTCGATCAGTACCTTCTGCCGGTTTTCCGCCTGCTTTCGTTCGGTGATGTCCATCAGCATGTTGATCGCGCCGATCAACGCGCCATCGGCGTCGTGCAGGGGCGTCGGATAAGGCACAAAGGGCACGCGGGTGCCATCGGGCCGCTCTGCAATGGCCTCGGCACCCCGTATCGGGCGGTTTTCCTTCAATGCGATCGCCATGGGGCACTGATCGTGTGGCAGCGGCGTTTCGTCGGTGTTGTAGAGCCGCCAGGAGACGCACCACATGTCCCCCAATCGGGGTGTCCGGCCCGAGAGTTCGACGGCCGCCTGGTTGAAGAATGTAATGCGGCCCTCTGCATCGGTTGTGTAAACCGCCGCGGGCAATGCCTCGAGAAGGTCTCGCAGGTGCCGTTCACTCTCGCGGATTCTGGTTTCCATTCGCTGCGCCGTCGTGACGTCCTGAATGACGCGCACGCCGTAGCGAAACGCGCCTGAAGCCGACCTTACCGACGAGCTGTTGATGTCGAGATAAACGACCTCGCCATCCGCTTTGAGGGCGCGTTTTCGAAGCACATAGCTGTCGAGTTCACCGGCCACCTGACGCCCATACAAGGCGGCGTCCGCCTCGATGTCGTCCGGGTGCGTGTAGTCCGAAAACGTCATCGCCAGTAGCTGTTCGCGGGTTCTGCCGAGCATGTTGCAGAGGGCGTCGTTCACACGCAGCAACCGTCCTTCCGCATCGCTCTCGGCGATCCCCACCGTGGCCGCCTCGTATGTCGCCGAGAGCCTCTCGTCGCTCTCCCGCCGTGCGGCCTTCGCCGTGTGGAGGTCGGTCACGTCGACCGTGAAACAGCGCGTGTTGTAGAACCTGCCGTCCTCGAACCGACCGTTGGAGGTGATGGCGACATGCTTGATGGCGCCGTCCTTGGCCCGCAGCCGTGCCGGGTAACCCTCCAGCCTTTCTCCGTTGGAAAGCTTGCTGATGATGTCCTCGATAACGGGCGCATCCACGTGAAACTCTGCGATATGGCGACCGATGTATTCCTCGGGGCTGTATCCCAGAAAGGCCAGTTCGGCCTTGTTCGCGCGCAGAATCAGCCCTTCGGCATTGACGATATGAAGGCCTACCGCGCTGTTTTCGAAGAAATCCTCGAGGTCGGCGCTTTTTTGCCGGAGCTCCTGCGCCGCAGCGCGATACGAAGAGACGTCCTGGAAGCTGGCCATCACGCCCTGGGCGATTCCCTGCTCGTCCTTGAGAACCCTCGTGCTGACCAGGGCCGCGAATTCGCTGCCATCCGGACGCCGCATGATCACGTCGGCCTTGCTGGGCGAGATTCCCGTCCTGAGCGCCGTGGCTGTCGGATAGTCGGTTTCGCGATCGAGCGGCGTACCGTCCGCTGAAAAAAGCCGATGCGAGCCGCAGAAGCGGTCGCCGTTCTTGCCGGATACGGGTGCCCTTCCCCACAGGCGCGCGGCTTCGGCGTTGTAGCTGACCAGCCAGCCGTCGCGATCGCAGAGATATACAGCCGCAGGAATGGCATCGAGCGCGCGCGCATTCAGGGAAACCAGGCTGTCGTATTCGCTCAGCGGTCCCTGGGAGTCTTCTGTTTCAGGCATTCACTTATTCCTCTTCGCCCCTGGCTAAAACGACATACCTGTCAGGTTGCTGAAGGAAAACATCCGGAGATCTTCCCCGGGCCTCCATGTCGGCGCCCGCTTTGGCAAGTAGGTATTTCATTGGACTGGTGACGTCAGCCAACGGCTCGATGCAGACCGGAAGATTGCACATCGTAGCGTCACGCACCGGCGTGCGCCCGTCCCGATTACCGTTACGGTTTGGCGTCATGGCTGTGTATTGGGTGGTCGGGCGCAGGGAAGCACGTGTGGTATCGGGTTGTCGACAACAAGTTGACCCTGTCCGACGTCTTACCGCACGGCTGCTGCGACGAAACGTCGGGGTTCGCGGATCGTTGCGCTGAAGGCTCGTGCCATGCGAAGCCTGCGGCAGCGCAGCGCATTCCAAAACGTGGACCTATCGCTATATAGTCAGATATATAACGTTCATCTCAGTTCACTTTTATCTACCGGGATCGACATGACTGGCGACAAGCCATCCGAAAGCGCGCTTCGCATCGACGGGCATCTCTGGTTCAACCGCAACGACAAGGCCTACCTGGGCGGCAAGCGGGTCGAGCTGCTGGAACAGATCGAGCGAACCGGCTCCATCAGCCAGGCGGCCAAGGCCGTCCAGCTCAGCTACAAGGGCGCCTGGGATGCCGTCGAGGCGATGAACAACCTGTCGGAGCGCCCGCTGGTCGTCAGGGAAGCAGGCGGTTCCGGCGGTGGCGGAACGCGTCTGACCGATTTCGGCCGGCAGATGGTGCATACCTGGCGCCGCATGCAGGCCGAGTACGAGCGCTTCCTGGCGCAGCTGGCCGCCGGTGCCGAGCGCCACGAAGAGGCCGATAACCTGCTCAGGGCCATTGCGATGAAAACCAGCGCGCGCAATCAGTTCAGGGGACGTGTCGCCGAGATCCGGCCGGGCTCGGTGAATGGCAGCGTCACGCTGGATCTGGGTGGCGGGCTGGCGCTGGTCGCCAACATCACACGCGACAGCATCGAGGCGCTGCAGCTCGCCCCCGGCACGCCGGCGATCGCCCTCATCAAGTCGAGTTTCGTGCTGCTGTCGCCGGACCCCGAGGTGCGGATCAGCACCCAGAACCGCCTGCACGGCGTGGTGCTTTCCATCACCCCGGGCGCGATCAACAGCGAAGTGAAACTGCAGTTGTCCGAGCATCGCACGCTGGTTGCGGTGATCACCAACCAGAGTGTGGACGAGCTGGGTATCCAGGTCGGCCAGCCCTGCACCGCCTTGATAAAGGCGTCCCACATCATCATTGCCGTCGACTGAGCGAGACCTATGCCTACCTTCTTCTCCCGCCTCCTCTTTCCAGTCCTTTGCGTTCTGTTTCCCGCACTAGCCAGCGCCGATGAAGTGCAGGTCGCCGTTGCCGCCAACTTCAGCGCGCCGATGCGCGAGCTGGCCGAGGTGTTCGAGGCCGCCACCGGTCACCGGGCGCGCCTCGCCTATGGCTCGACCGGCAAGTTCTACGCACAGATCAGCAATGGCGCGCCCTTCGAGGTGCTGTTCAGCGCCGATAGCGCCACACCGACGCGGCTGGTCGAGGAAGGCAAGGCCCTGGGCGATACCCAGTTCACCTACGCGCTCGGGCAACTGGTGCTCTGGTCGGCCCGCGAGGGCTATGTGAGCGATGGCGAGGCGCTGCTCGAACGCGCCGATTTCCGCCATCTGTCCATCGCCAGCCCGAGCGCAGCGCCCTACGGCGCCGCCGCCCTGGAAGTGCTGCGCGGCATGGGGCTGGAGGCTGAACTCAAGGGCAAGCTCGTCCAGGGCGAAAACATCACCCAGGCCTATCAGTTCGTGGCCACGGGCAACGCCGAGGTCGGTTTCGTCGCCCTGTCCCAGGTCTACCTGGATGGCGAGATAAGCCGCGGATCGGCCTGGATCGTGCCCGCCGAGCGCTATACGCCGATTCGCCAGGACGCCGTCGTGCTCGAGCGCGGGCGTGACAATCCGGCGGCCCGCGCGTTGCTCGACTTCATGCACACCGAGCAGGCCAGGACGCTGATGGCTCGTTACGGGTATGGCGTCGAACCATGAGCCCGGAGGATTGGGGCGCGATCTGGCTCACGCTCAAGCTCGCGACGCTGGTTACCGTGTTGTTGCTGCTGCTCGGGACCCCGCTGGCCTGGTGGCTGGCACGTACCCGCTCGCGCTTCAAGAGCGCGGTGTCCGCGCTGGTCGCAATGCCGCTGATCCTGCCGCCGACGGTCATGGGGTTTTACCTGCTGCTGCTGATGGGGCCGCAAGGGCCGGTCGGCCGCCTGACCGAGGCCACCGGCATCGGCCTGCTGCCCTTCACCTTCGCCGGGCTGGTCATCGCCTCGATGGTCTATTCCCTGCCGTTCGTGGTGCAGCCGCTGCACAACGCCTTCGCCGCCATCGGGCCGCGCCCGCTGGAGGTCGCCGCGACGCTGCGCGCCTCGCCGTGGGACAGCTTCCGGCATGTCGTGCTGCCCCTGGCGCGCCCCGGCTTCATCAGCGCGGCGGTGATGGGCTTCGCCCATACCGTCGGCGAGTTCGGCGTGGTGCTGATGATCGGCGGCAACATCCCGGACCGCACCCGCGTCGTCTCGGTGCAGATCTACGACCATGTCGAGGCGATGCAGTACGACAACGCCCACATACTGTCGGCGTGCCTGGTGGTGTTCAGCTTCGTGGTGCTGGTGATACTGGGCCGTTTGCGGCGGGAGGCCGTCCATGTCTGAAGTGGGAATCGACGCGCGGCTGCAGGTGCAGCGGGACACCTTTCGGCTCGATGTCCGCCTGCAGCTGCCCGCCACCGGGATCAGCGTGCTGTTCGGCCGCTCCGGCTGCGGCAAGACCACCCTGCTGCGTGCCATCGCCGGCCTCGATCCGGCCCAGGGCGAGCTCAGCTTTCGCGGCGAACGCTGGCTCGACGGCCGCTACTGCCTGCCCACCCATCGCCGTCCGCTCGGCTACGTATTCCAGGAAGCCAGCCTGTTCGGCCACCTGGACGTTCGCGACAACCTGACCTTCGGCTACCGTCGCGTCCCGCGTGCCGAGCGCCATATCGACCTCGACGAGGCGACCGCCCTCCTCGGCCTGGAGTCCTTGCTGCCTCGGCGCGCCAACCAGCTTTCCGGCGGACAGCGACAGCGGGTCGCCATCGCCCGGGCCCTGTTGACCAGCCCCAGGCTGCTGCTGATGGACGAACCCCTGGCGAGCCTGGATCTGGACAGCAAGGCGGAGATCCTGCCTTACCTGGAGCGCCTGCACACCGAGCTCTCCATCCCGGTGGTCTACGTCACCCATTCGCCCGATGAGGTCACCCGGCTCGCCGATCACCTGGTCCTGCTCGAGGCCGGACGGGTGCGTGCCAGCGGGTCGTTGAACGCACTGCTGACCGACCCCGATCTTCCCCTCGCCCAGCTCGACGAGGCCGCCGCGGTGCTGACCGCGACCCTTGCCGAACACGATCCCCACTACCACCTGAGCACCCTGAACGTGCCCGGCGGCACGCTCAGCGTCGCGCTGTCGGACCTGCCCCTCGGCACCCGGACCCGCCTGCGCATACTGGCGCGGGACGTCAGCCTCGCCCTGGCGCCACCGCACCGGAGCAGCATCCTCAACAGCCTGCCGGCGCGCATCCAGGGCCTGATCCCCGACCGCGACCCGAGCCGTCTGCTGGTGCGGCTGGATCTGGGCGGCACCTCGATCCTCGCGCGCATTACACGCCGGTCCGCCGACCAGCTAGAGTTGAGGCCTGGCCTCGACGTGTATGCGCAGATCAAATCCGCCGCGCTGGTACGTTGAGCCGCGCAGCCCCCGGCCATTGGAAGACGCCATGAACATTCGCCCCTACCACCCCGCCGACGAAGACGCGGTCGTGCAACTCTGGGAGGACTGCGGCCTGACGCGTCCCTGGAACGACCCGCACAAGGACATCGCCCGCAAGCTCACCCAGCAACCGGAGTTGTTCCTGGTCGGCGAGGTCGCCGGCGAGCTGATGGCCAGCGCCATGGCCGGCTACGACGGCCACCGGGGTTCGGTCCATTACCTGGCCGTGGCGCCGGCGTATCAGGCGCAAGGCCACGGCCGGCAGATGCTGGAGGCGGTCGAGCAGCGCCTGTTCGCCCTGGGCTGCCCCAAGCTCAACCTGCTGGTACGCACGTCCAACGAGCGGACGCTGGCGTTCTACCGTTCGCTGGGCTATGGAACCGATGACGTGTTCAGCCTCGGCAAACGCCTGATTCCGGACCTGCCCGACTGACCGCAGTCCTGCCCCGCGTACGAACCGCCGCGCCGTCGTCGCTGTCCGTGCATTTGAGATGCAGGGGCCGCTGGTTTAGGGTTGAAGCCCGTCCTTGCGCCCCGCCCCTGACCGGCGGGCTTCCCGCCAACCCACGAGTCCCATGCCCATGCGTCTAGCCGCCCTCGCCCTCCTGTTTGCCCCCTTCTGCGCCCAGGCCGCGAGCCTTGCGGTCTGTACCGAAGCCAGCCCGGATGGGTTCGACGTGGTGCAGTACAACGCGCTGACCACCACCAACGCGTCGGCCGACGTGCTGATGAATCGCCTGGTGGAGTTCGATGCCGAGCGCGGCGAGCTGTTGCCCAGCCTGGCCCGGCGCTGGGAGGTCTCCGCGGATGGGCTGACCTATCGCTTCACGCTGCGCGACGACGTGCAGTTCCATCGCACCGACTATTTCACCCCCAGCCGGCCGCTCCAGGCCGAGGACGTGGTGTTCAGCTTCCGTCGCATGCTCGATGCCGACCACCCCTGGCATGGCACCGCGGCCAGCGGCTATCCCCACGCGCAGTCGATGCAGTGGCCGGAGCTGATCCGGAGCGTCGAGGCCAGCGACCCGCAGACGGTGACCGTGACCCTCACGAAGCCGGACGCGACCTTCCTCGCGACCCTGAGCATGGGCTTCGCCTCGATCTATTCGGCCGAATACGCCGGGCAGCTGATGAGTGCCGGCACGCCGGAGAAGCTCAACAGCGAGCCGATCGGCACCGGCCCCTTCGTGCTGCGCCGCTTCCAGCGTGATGCGGTGGTGCGCTACACGGCCAACGCCGAGTATTTCGCCGGCGCGCCCAAGGTCGATGCGCTGATCTACGCCATCACCCCCGACGCCAACGTGCGGCTGCAGAAGCTGCGCCGTGGCGAATGCCAGGTCGCGCTCTCGCCCAAGCCGCAGGACGTGCAGGCCGCGCAGCAGGACAGCAACCTCAAGGTGGAACAGACGCCTGCGTTCATGACCGCCTTCGTCGCCCTCAACAGCGACCATCCGCCGCTGGACCAGCCCAAGGTGCGCCAGGCGATCAACCTGGCATTCGACAAGGCCAGCTACCTCAAGGCGGTGTTCGAAGGCAGCGCGACGGAGGCCAACGGTCCCTATCCGCCCAACACCTGGAGCTACGCGCAAGAGCTGCCCGGCTACCCGCACGATCCGGAAAAAGCCCGGGCGCTGCTCGCCGAGGCCGGCCTTGCCGAAGGCTTCAAGACGCGCATCTGGACACGGCCGAGCGGCAGCGTGCTCAACCCCAACCCCAGCCTCGGCGCGCAGCTGCTGCAGGCCGACCTCGCCAAGGTCGGCATCCAGGCCGAGATCCAGGTGGTCGAATGGGGCGAGCTGATCCGCCGCGCGAAGGCCGGTGAACACGACCTGCTGTTCATGGGCTGGGCTGGCGACAACGGCGACCCGGACAACTTTCTCACCCCGCAATTCGCCTGTGCGTCGAAGGCGTCCGGGCTGAACTTCGCGCGCTTTTGCGACCAGCGACTCGACGACCTGATCCGCGACGGCAAGGCGACCGGCGACCAGGCCAGGCGCAGCGAGCTCTACCGTCAGGCGCAGCGGATCATCCAGGAACAGGCTCTCTGGGTGCCGCTGGCACACCCCACCGCCAGCGCGCTGCTGCGGGCCGAGGTGCAGGGTTATCGCGTCAGTCCCTTCGGGCGGGTCGACTTCTCACAGGTCTCGATGGGCCGCTGAACCCGTCTCACATCCCGGGCGCGGCCTGTCGGTCGACACCTGCGCTCGGTTCCACTCATCGGCCAGCAGCCCGTAGCGCAGCATGTCCTCGAACACGCCGTGCTTCTTGAACTCGCCGCGCAGGCAGCCTTCGTAGCGCATCCCCAGCTTTTCCAGCACCCGCGCCGAGGCGAGGTTACGCTTGAAGCACTCGGCCCAGATCCGTTGCAGTTTCAGGTCTGCGAAGCCGTAGGCGACCAGCGCGGCCGCCGCTTCGGTGGCATAGCCGCGGCCCCAGTGCGCCGTGCCGATCCAGTAGGCCAGCGCCGCGCGCTGATGCGTCCATGACAGCGTGGCAAAACCCATGGTGCCCAGCAGTTCTCCTTCGCGGGTGATCGCCAGCGGCATCGCCCGGCCCGAGGCGTAGAGGTCCTCGTGTATCGCGATCCAGGATTCGGCGTGGTGCAGCCCATAGGGATGCGGCAGCGTCGCGGTGGTGTCGCCGATCCGTGGGTCGTTGGCCAACCGTTGCAGCGCCGGGGCATCGGCCAGGGTGAACGGCCTCAGGCAGAGCCTGGAAGTGGTCAGTGTCGGGAGCATCGCGGTCCATGGAGGCGGATTCGGCCCTCTTCAATAGCACACCCCGCCTCCTGGCCACAGACAGGGTTCGTATCCGCTGGCGGCCACTGGCCGGCCGACCAGTGGCCGCGAATCTGTCATGCGCGGCACAGTCCGATGATTATCCGAAATCTGCATGGAGAGAGCCTGCGATGACCCGTCCCGCCTTCATTGCGCTGGAACAGGCCCGAGGCATTGCCTCGCGCTGGGCCGAAGGTGGCGGGCCTGAGCAGGCCCAGCGTGACTTGACGGCCCTGTTCGAGGCCTGGCAACCGACCGATTCGGAGGACAAGGCGGCGTACGCGGCACAACAGGCCCTCGAAGCGCTGCAGCGCGCCTACAACGACTGGCTGCAGCGCGGTGAGAACTGCGAGGAACTGCTCCATCAGCTGCAGTGGATCCTCGATCCGGCACATAGCGGCGTCATGCCGGACGCTCGGCGGTCAGCGGGGGCGGCGGACAGCGTCGATCGGCCATGACGCCTCAAAGAAGTAGCCAAACGCCCGGGATGTGTGAGTACAGATGAAAGAGCACGCACAGCAAAAGGTGGCTTCGGCCCCGGGCGACCCGCAGGCGGTCGCCCGCAGTACGCTGAATTTTCCGGTGGTGGGGATCGGCGCTTCGGCGGGCGGCCTGCAGGCGGTCGCGCGGTTCCTGGCGCAGGTGCCCGCCGACAGCGGGATGGCGTTCGTGGTGGTGATACACCTGTCGCCCGATCACGAAAGTCACGCCGCGAGCGTGCTGCAGCGTGCCACGCCAATGCCGGTGAGCCAGGTCGTCGGCCCCACGCGGCTGGAGGCCGGGCGGGTCTACGTCATCCCGCCGGGCAAGGACCTCGTCCTCTCCGATAACCACCTGTGCCTCAGCGACCTCCCGCCGGGCGCCGGGCAACGCGCACAGATCGATACCTTCTTCCGGACCCTGGCCGACGCGCATCGGAACCGGGCCTTCGGCATCGTTCTTTCGGGCGCCGGCAGCGACGGCTCGGTCGGCCTGGCCCGGATCAAGGAACAGGGCGGCGTGACCCTGGCGCAGCAGCCGCAGGATGCCGAGTACGCATTCATGCCCCGCTGCGCCATCGACACCGGCAAGGTCGACCTGGTGTTGCCGGTGGAGGACATGCCGCAGAAGCTGCTCGACCTCTGGACCAATGCGCACGCCATCCAGCTGCCCCTGTCGGCGGACGAACCGGTCGACGCCAAGCCCGGGCCGGGCCGCGATGACGACGAAACGGACCTGCAGGCGCTCCACAGGATCATCTCGGAGCTGAAGCAGCGTACCGGCCACGATTTTCGTCCCTACAAGCGCGCCACCGTGCTGCGGCGCATCGGGCGCCGCATGCAGGTGGTGGCCAGGCCGAACCTGCACGCCTACCTCGACTACCTGCTGCAAACGCCCGACGAGGCCCCGCTGCTGCTGAGTGACCTGCTGATCGGCGTGACCGATTTCTTCAGGGACCGGGAAGCTTTCGAAGCGCTGGAGCGCGACATCATCCCGCAGCTGTTCGCCGATGCTTCCTGCGACACGATCCGGGTGTGGTCGGCGGCCTGCTCCACCGGCGAGGAAGCCTATTCCCTGGCGATGCTGCTCTGCGAGCAGGCAGCGGTCCGAAGCGGCCGGGTGCGCCCGCGGGTGTTCGCCAGCGACATCGACGCCGCCGCCATCGCCCGCGCGCGCCGGGGCCTGTATCCCGAGGCGATCGCGGCGGACGTCACGCTGGGCCGGCTTCACCAGTATTTCACCCAGGCGGGCGAGTACTACCAGGTCCGCAACGAGATTCGCGAAAAGGTGCTGTTCACCCAGCACAACCTGTTGCGCGACCCGCCCTTTTCCCATCAGCACCTGATCGTCTGCCGAAACCTGCTGATCTACCTGGACTGGAACATCCAGCGCGTCGTGCTGCAGATGTTCCACTTCGCCCTGCTTCCCGGCGGTTTCCTGTTCCTGGGCAGCGCCGAATCGGCCGACGCCTGCCCCGAACTCTTCAGGGTGGTCGACAAGAAGAACCGCATCTACCAGGCCGTAGCGGCCCCACGCGCGAAGCGTTACAGCCCGGCGTCGCGTCTTGTCGATGCGGCTCCGTCATCGGCGCAGGACGAGGCGTCGGGCTACGCCGAGATCCAGCGCTGGCTGGTCGAGCGCTTCGCGCCGCCGAGCCTGATCGTCAGCCGCGACAGCCAGATCCTGCGGATGTCCGGCGATGCCGGGCGCTATCTGCGGCCCGTCGCGGGCGAGCCCTCCCGCGAGCTGCTCAGCGCCATTCACCCGTCCCTGCGCGACGGCCTGCGCAGCGCCCTGCTCAAGGCGTTCGAGACGGACGCCAGCGTCAGCCAGACCCTGGCCGTCACCCTCGACGAGGGGCCGGTGGAGTTGGCGCTTCTGGTCCGGCCGTTCCAGCAGAGCGGCCGGACGCTGGCCGTGATCCTGTTCCAGGCGACCGCTGCCGACGACACCACGGCGGCAAGGCTTGGCAGCGAAGGCAAGCGCACCTTCGACGAAGACTTCGTCGCACAGCTGGAGCGCGAGTTGCGGGGCACGCGTGAGCAGCTGCAGAGCAGCACCGAGGGCGCTTTCCTCTCGTCCGAGGAGCTCATGGCGTCCAACGAGGAGCTGCAGGCCATCAACGAGGAGTTGCGTTCGGCCACCGAAGAACTCGAAGCCAGGCGCGAGGAGCTGCAGCTGCTCAACGAAGAACTGCAGCTGGCCAACCAGGACCTGCGCGCTGAAATCGAACAGAGCGCCAAGATCAACGACGACCTGCGCAACCTGATCGCCTCGTCCGGGGTCGCCACGCTGTTCATCGACCGCGCGATGCGCCTCAAATGGTTCACCCCGCGCGCGACCGACCTGTTCGACCTGACCGTCGACGATACCGGCCGGCCGGTCCTCGAGGTGTCCCACAGGCTCGACTATGCCCAGATGCGGGCCGACATCGGCCAGGTCTTCGAGTCGCTCGGCCAGGTGGAGCGCGAGGTGCGCAGCGACGACGGGCGCTGCTTCATCGCACGCCTGCTGCCCTACCGCACCCTCGAGGACCGCATCGACGGCGCGGTGCTCACGTTCATCGACATCACCGCGCGTCGCGAGGCCGAGCGCAAGCTGCACGAGGAGGAGCAGCTGATGCGGCTGGTGGCCGACAGCACCCGCGATTACGCGATCATCACCATGGACCTGCAGGGCACCGTGACCAGCTGGAACCGGGGCGCGGAGCTCACCTTCGGCTACAGCCAGGACGAAATGCTCGGCCAGTCCGCCGATGTCGTGTTCCTGCGCGAAGACCGCGAGGCCGGCGCCGCGCAGCAGGAGCGCGAGCGCGCGCTGCAGGACGGCCGCGCCGAAGACGAGCGCTGGCACTACCGCAAGGGCGGCGAGCGGTTCTACTGCAGCGGCATCGTCACCCCGCTCGGGCTGGAAGAGCCGCGGGGCTTCGTGAAGATCTGCCGCGACCTGACCATCCGCAAGCAGCAGGAACTGGCCCAGGAGACCGAACTCGAGCGCAGCCAGAGCCTCAGCCAGCGCAAGGACCAGTTCTTCGCGATGATTTCCCACGAGCTCAAGCATCCGCTCAACCTGGTTCAGCTCAACGCCGAGCTGCTCTCGCGGCTGCCGGTGATCAGCCGCTCGACGATGATGAGCAAATCCTGCCAGGCGATCCTCCAGGCCGTGCGCAGCCAGGCGCTGATCATCGACGACCTGCTCGAACTGAGCCGTGCCCACACCGGCAAGCTGAAGCTGACCCTGACGCCGGTGGACCTCGACCAGGTCATCGGCGAGATCATCAACGGCGTCCACAACGAGCTGCTCGAATCGAAGCTGGAACTGGACTACGAGCCCTGCGCCGAGCCGTTCATCCTCGAGGCGGACCACACCCGCGTCGAGCAGATCATCTGGAACCTGATCAGCAATGCGCTGAAATTCACGCCCCGCGGCGGGCAGATCGGGTTGAAGCTGCAGCGCGAGGAGAACATGGTCAGGGTCGACGTGACCGACACCGGCTGCGGCATCGACCCCGCCAACCTGCCCTACATCTTCAACGTGTTCGACCAGGCCGAAGGCCGGCCCGCCGCCCGTACCAAGGAGGGTCTGGGGATCGGCCTGGCGCTGGTCAAGGAATTGACCGAGGCCCACGGAGGGTGGGTCGAAGCGGCGTCCGAGGGGGGCGGCAAGGGCTCGCGCTTCAGCGTCTGGCTGCCCCTGCTCACCCAGACCGCGGAACAGGAACCGACCCGGACGGACGAGAATCGGGATGGACGGCTCGGCGGCGTGCGCATCCTGCTGGTCGACGACTCCCCGGACGTGCTGGAGACGCTGCAGATGCTGCTGGAGATCGAGGGCGCCTGGGTGCTCACCGCCAACAGCGGCCAGCAGGCGCTGGAGCTTCTGCCCCATGGACCGTTCGACCTGCTGATCTCCGACATCGGCATGCCGGGCATGGACGGCCACCAGCTGATAGAGGCGGTGCGCAAACGCCTCGACGACCCGCCGCCCGGCATCGCCCTGACCGGCTTCGCCAGCCAGGAAGACATCAAGCGCGCCACCAGCGCGGGCTTCGCCCGCCACCTGGGCAAGCCGGTGTCCTTCGATGCCCTGATCGATGCGGCCGAAGCGGTGGTCGGGGGGCGGGAGGGCTGAGCGTTTGGTTTGGGTTCAAGGGCGGTGCGGGCTCTATTCGCGGTCGAGACCGCTCCACGAGTGGGCTTACGGGCGTGTGGGCAAACAGACATCGCCGGTGGGTGCCCTTGAGCGCTGCGTTGCTCGCTCCCGCGTTGACCGAAAGCGTTGGGCGCCAGGCCCAGTTGCAGACGGACAGAGGCACGTTATCCGGCGGCGCCGCGGCTTGCTACCATGCGCTACCCTCAATCCGCGATGCCTGCCGATGTCCGACTTGCCCCGCTCCGCTTCCGACGCAACGCCCTCTTCCCCGCTCGACGCCCTGCTGCGGCACTTCCACCGGGTCATCGTGCCGCTGTGGCTCGGCCCCGGCTGGAACGCCCGGCTGGAGCTGCCCTACGAAGCGCTGGACGCCGAGCAGCGCCCCCTGCCCGCGCAGCGTTACCGCGCCATGGCCTGCGCGCGGCAGCTGTTCCTGTTCGCCAGCCTGATCGACCAGCCGGACGTGCCCCAGGCGCGTGAACGCGCAGCGCGGCTGTTCGCCTCGCTGCAGCGGCACTTTTACGACGCGCACAATGGCGGCTGGTTCTACAGCATCGACGCCGAGGGTGCTCCGCTGGACCGGCGCAAGGACCTCTACACCCACGCGTTCGTGATCTTCGCCTGCGCCCATTACCGGGCCAGGGTCGAGGACCCGCAGGCCGATAGCGTGCTGCAGGCGGCGCTGATCCTGGTGCGCGAGCGCTTCGCCGACGGCCAGGGCCTGTACGAAGCCCAGTTGGGTGAAGACTGGTCGCCGCTCGGCAGCGGTCCGCTGCAGAACCCGCTGATGCACCTGACCGAGGCCTTTCTCGCCACCCTGGCGCTGCGCGACGACGCCCTCACCCGCGACGCCCTGCTCGCGCTGGTGAATGCGATGCAGGCCCGTTTCGTCGACCCGGCCACCGGCGTGGTGCTGGAAAAGCCCCTCGGGGCGGCGGACAATTGGTTCGAACCCGGCCACCAGTTCGAATGGTTCTTCCTGCTGCACGGCTCTCCATTGCTGGCCGCCACGGCGTTGCACGCCTCGCTCGAACGCGCATTCGAGTTCGCACTCGCCCACGGGCTCGACGCGAACAGCGGCGCCGTCAGCGCGATGCTCGCCGCGGACGGCAGCCTGCTCGACGGCACCCAGCGCATCTGGGCCCAGGCCGAATACCTGCGCGCCCTCGCCCTGCGCGGTACCGAGCCGCAGGTGCTGAACGAACGGCTCGGCCGGTTCGCCGAGCGCTTTCTGCATGCCCGTGGCTGGCATGAGTGCCTGGACGGCCAGGGCCGCCTGAGCCGCTCCGACATGCCCTCGACCAGCCCTTACCATCTGGCGACCTGTTATCAGGGCGTCATCGCCCAGGGCCGCCGTTAAGCGGCCCGCACGCCCGACCGAGGACCAGCCGTTGTATCCCATGATCGGCGAGCGGCTGCTCGAAGCGCAGGCGCCGGTACCGAAGGCCGCCCCGGGCTCAATGCGCCGCGGCGTCGCCCTTGTGCCGCAGCCGGCTGACCAGGGTCACCGCGGCGAACACGACGCCGCCGGCGAGAATGCCGAAGGCGGCGTCGAGCAGCGTCGGTAGCACGCCACCGAGCACGGCGCCTACGTAAGGCAGGTGCTCGACCTGGTCGGCGCTGCTCTCGATCAGGTGATGCAGGGTGCGCACGCCGTGGGTGAGGATGCCGCCGCCCACCATGAACATGGCGGCCGTGCCGACCACCGACAGCGTTTTCATCAGCCAGGGCGCGGCCGCCAGGATGCCGTGGCCGATCGATTGCAGCATCGCGCTGCCGGTCTTGCTCAGCGCCAGGCCCAGGTCGTCGAGCTTGACGATGCCCGCGACCAGGCCATAGACCCCGACCGTCATGATCAGGGCGATACCGACGAGCACCGCTACCTGCTGGGTGAACGCGGCGCCGGCCACCGTCCCCAGGGTGATGGCGATGATCTCCGCGGAGAGAATGAAGTCGGTCCGTACGGCCCCGCCGATCTTCTGCTTCTCCAGGGCGACCAGGTCGACCGAGGGATCGGTGATCGCGGCGACCCGCTCGGCGTGGCCGTCGTCGCCGTGGGGAAAGAACCGGTGGGCGAGTTTCTCGAAGCCCTCGAAGCAGAGAAACGCACCGCCGAGCATCAGCAATGGCGTGATCAGCCACGGCAGGAAGGCGCTGATCAGCAAGGCCGCCGGCACCAGGATCGCCTTGTTGCGAAGCGAACCCTTGGCCACCGCCCAGACCACCGGCAGCTCGCGGTCGGCGCTGACGCCGGTGACCTGGTGCGCGTTGAGCGCCAGGTCGTCGCCGAGCACGCCGGCGGTCTTCTTCGCAGCGACCTTGGTCATCACGGACACGTCATCCAGTACGGTCGCGATATCGTCGATCAGGGCTAACAGGCTGGTGGCCAAGGCGTATCTCTCGTTCGATGAACAATGGGGGCCGGCGCGGGATGCGCCGGCAACATCTTGATTCATCCAGCCGGCAGAGCGTTCCCGAGCCGCTGGGTTCGGGGGATGGACGGCTGTCGCGCCCTGCCTGGCCCGATCAGGGCGCGTTGGCGACGCACCAGCGCTTTTGTGGTCCAGATGTGCTCAGCCGTCGCAATCGAGGCCGCCATGTACCAGATCCAGCTGCTCCTGCCGCTTTACGACAATGACGGTCAGGCCCTGCCCAGGGCGTTGTTCGCCGACGTGCGCGACGAGCTCGTCGAGCGTTTTGGAGGCCTTACCGCCTACACCCGGGCGCCGGCGTCGGGCGTGTGGCTCGAAGAGGGCCAGCATCCGGTCCACGACGAGTCGGTCATCTACGAAGTCATGGCCTCGACCCTGGAGCGCGACTGGTGGGCCGGCTACCGCGCGACGCTGGAGCGCCGTTTTCGCCAGGAAGAGATGGTCGTCCGGGCGCAGCAAGTCACCCTGCTCTGACGGGGCCGCGTCAGCCGTCGCTGCCGCCGGCCCTTCGCTGCTCCTGGCGCATCAGCACGACGATGATCAGCAATGCCGCGATCGCGGCCAGCGCCGATCCCATGAAAATGCTGCGCAGCCCGGTCCAGGCGGCGAGCACGCCCATGATCGCGCCGGCCAGGCCCAGCGCCAGGTCGAAGAACATGGCGAACACGCTGAGCGCCGAGCTGCGGCTCGCACTGTCGACACGGGCGATCACCCCGACGCCGATGGCGGGATACAGCAGCGCCAGGCCGGAACCGGTCAGCGCCGCCCCCGCCAGCGCCACGGCTGGCGAATTGGCCACCCACAGCGTCAGCAGACCTAGGATCTCCACCACCAGGCAGGCGACCGCCACCGGGTATCCGCCGATCCGGTTGATGGCATTGGGGAACAACAGCCGCGTGCCGATGAAGGTGGCCGCATAGGCGGTCAGGCACCAGGCCGCGCCTTCCCATCCGCGAGCGGAGTAATACAGGGCGATGAACGAACTGATCGCGCCGTAGCCGATGGTGGCCAGCGCGAGGCCCATGCCATGCGGCGCCACACGCCCCAGCACCTTGCCGAACGGCAGGCGCTCGCCCCGGCTGACCGGCGCCGGCTCCCTGCGCCAGGCAAGGCCCAGGCCGAGGACCGCGAGCAGCATGGTCAGCACGCCGAGGCTCCAGACACCGAGCTGGTCGGTCAGCATCACGCCCAGCGGCGCGCCGATGCCGACACCGCCATAGGCGGCAACGCCGTTCCAGGAAATGATCCGCGCCGCGCTGTCCGGCCCGAGCCGGGCGATGCCCCAGCTGATGCCGGAAATACCGACCAGGCTCTGGGTCAGTCCCAACAGCAACCGGCTCACGATCATCAGTCCAAGGCTCGCCAGGGGCCAGTGATCCAGCCACACCGCCAGGGTCAGCAGCAGGCCGCTGGCCAGGCTGACGGCCATGCCCAGGATGACCGTCTTCTTCGCCCCCAGCTCGTCGGCCAGGCGCCCGGCCATTGGCCGGCACATCAGGGTCGCGAGGTACTGCACGCCGATCACCACGCCGGCGACGGTGGTGCTGAATGCCAGGTCGTGATGGATGTAGCCCGGCAGCGACGCCAGCGGGATGCCGATGGAAATGAACGAGATGAAATTGAAGAGCACGAGCGAGAGGATCAGCGCGGTGTCGTTGGACGCAGGTCTGGCAGAACTCATCGAAGCGCCTTGCAGAAAGTGATCGGGAGCCGGCGCCCTATGCCGCCGTGAGCGCAGGGCATCGGGGTGTCGGCCGCGAGGTGCCGTGTCCGTCGACCCGGACCGGACGGCGCACGGATAGACAGACGATGCCGCAGGGAGCGGTCACTTCCCTCCCCGGCTCGGCGTCAGCTCGCGGAGCGGTAATCGGCGGTTGGAAACTGACTCATCGGTCTGCGGCCACTCCGAACGATACTCTTTTAAACGAAGCGGCAATAGGTCCAAGCGAAACGGTAATAGCGAAGCGAACACTGGAATGACGCTGTTTCCAGACACTTTTGAAACTACGGTAACTGTGGTTTTGCTGACCGTTGAACGAAACGGCATATCTTCCATTCGTCGGACACCAGGCAATCGGAGGGAACTATCGACAAGATCTGTTCGCTATAATCGGCGCCGCGAAGAGACATGAAACTTCTCCAAGCCAGCTAAACCCCGGGTCCGGCCTTTCAGGCCGACCGACTTCGGCCAGCCGCCCATTTGCAACCGCACCGATTCCAGTGCGCATGGCGGCAGGCCCCAGCGAGACGGCCTCTACGGAGCCTTCGTCGCCAATCGACACGCAGCTCCTCCGCACGCAGCTCACCGCTCGTCGCCCATATCGGGAGAAATCCATCGCGCGCTCAAGATACGCAGCGACAGGCCGACGTGTTTAAACGTGGCTCACAGCCAGATATCCAACGGCATAATCGTCAGGTAGTAATTATGACCACACATATTGTCAACTTCACCGGCCCGATCAACTCCGCAACCTGCGGGCAACTTATCGACAAGTGCTCCCAGGCCGTTCAGCAGGATGCATCGGAGATCATCCTGAAGATCGCCACCATGGGCGGTGAGTGCAGTTACGGATTCTCGCTCTACAACTTCCTCATGTCGCTTCCCGTTCCGGTTCATACCCACAACCTGGGCACGGTGGAGTCGATGGGCAATATCCTGTTCCTGGCCGGACGCAAGAGAACGGCCTGTCGCCACAGCAAGTTCCTGTTTCACCCGTTCCACTGGAACATCCATGGCTCGGTCGACCATTCGCGCATGTCCGAGTACGCCATGAGCCTCGACTACGACCTGCAGCTCTACGCCGACATCGTCAAGGAGCGGACCGAGGGTGCCGAGCAGTCGCTGGACATCGCCAAGTACCTGATGGCCGCCCCGCGAATCCTCAACCCCGAGGAAGCGCTGGCGACCGGGCTCATCCACGCGGTGGACGATGCCTACATGCCGGCGGGCGCCGTTTCCTGGGCGGTCCATTCCTGACCGTCGTCCGAGCCTGACGCTGGGCGATCGCTGAGCGCGCTGCAGGCCCGGCCGATGCCGGCAGAGGCATCGGCCGGGCTCGGCTGGCGATTCAGGCCGCCATGCGCTCGCACTCCTGCGCGCAGGCCAGGCATGCCTGGGCGCATTTGCGGCAGTGATCGGCGTCGTGCTTGCCACATTCCTCGCCGCAGGCACGGCAGACCTGTGCGCAGAGCGCGCAGAACTGCTTGGCGAAGTCGCTTTGCCGGGCCATCAGCGCAGCCGCCATCCGGCACATGTCGGCGCAGTCCATGTCCAGCTGGACGCAGCGGGCCATCATCTTCACGTCATCTTCACGCAGGCAGGAAGCGGCGCAGGTGTCGCACGCCACGGCGCAGGTGCTGCACGCCTGGATACAGCTGTCGTATTGAGCGGTCGTCATCGGGATTCTCCTGTGTCGGGTCGGTCGAGCACGTTCGGAGCGGTCGGCCACGGCTTTCGCGGCGCCCTCAGATACGACCCGATCGGCGCCGGGGGTTTCCTCCGCTTCGTCGCCAGCCTGACGTCCGGCTGGGTATCGTCACGGCCTCTATGAGCCGGCGTGAAACCGGCCACAAGCAAACCGGTTGCTGCCACGCGGCGACTTCTCCCACACTGTCGTGCGCCGTCAGACACGACGGTACCGCCATCATTGGGAGGTTTCCTTGGCCGATCTCGCGCAACACCCGTCCCGCAGCGCCATCCTCGAACATCCCGATGCGCTCGATTGCACCCTCTACCGCCCCGACGAACGCGACCCCGATGCGGATGAAACCGATCTGGGCGATGCCCGTATCCTGTTTCGCGGCGTCTTCGAGCCGCCCGCCGACTGGGATGCCCTGGAACGCGACGAATTCTATGGCGACGCCGATCCCGCTTCGTTCTTCACCGCCTACATCGAGCCGGAGGCGGCGCCCGGCAGCAAGCAGGCCTTCGTCACCCAGGTCGGCGACTTCGTCGCGACGATCCCCGGCGTGCAGGTGATCATGTACTTCGTCGTGGACTACAGCGACGACGCCGGCAGCCGGATCTACGTGCTGCAGCGCGACGACCAGCTGCTCGACTGAGCCAGACGCCGCCCTATCGCGCCTGCCTGCGGGCGGCCTCCTCCCGCTCGATCCGTTGCCTTGCGCCGCCGTCGACACCGCTGGTCGAGGGCATCGGCTGGTAAAGGGCACCGGTGGTGGCCGGCGCCGGCGGCGCGTTCTCGATCTGCCAGCGGTGCGCGATGTTCGCTGAAATCCGCTCGCTGAGCCCGGGCATCAGCGAATGGGAAACCACCGCGCCCCGCGCCTTCCAGCCCACCGGCAGGCGTTTGCGGGGATGGACCGAGACCCAGGCGATCGCCTCGACCACCTGCTCGGGGCCGTCCATCGACGCCATTCGCGCCGTTCCGCCGGTGTAGTTGGCGGCATGCTCCCAGAACGGCGTGTCGATCGCCCAGGGCATCACGGTGGCGACACTGATGGTATCGCTGCCGCTGAGGCGGATCTCCTCGGCCAGCGCGACGCCCAGGTTCATCACGCCGCCCTTGGTGGCCGCGTAGGACGCGTGATAGGCCAGCGGCACCTCGCTTTCCACCGAGCCGACGTTCACCAGCGTTCCGTAGCCCTGCTGGCGGAACTGACGCATCGCCACATGGCTGCCGTAGATGGCGCCCTTGAGGTTGACGTCCACCACGCGCGCATGGTCCCGCAGGGGGATTTCCTCGAACCGCCCGAGGACGCCGACTGCGGCATTGTTGATCCAAACGTCGATGCGGCCGAAGGCATCCAGTGTCTGCCGGGCCAGACGCTGCACCTGTTCGGCATCGCTGACATCGGTGGTCACCACCAGCGCCTTGCCGCCGGCGGAGCGAACCTCTGCGGCCACCTCCTCGAGCACCTCGGTACGCCGCGCGGCCAGCACCACGTTGGCCTGCATCAACGCGAGCCTGAGCGCCACGCCCCGTCCGAGGCCGCTCGATGCGCCGGTGACGACGAAGGTCTTGCCCGCCACGGCCGGCGCGTCCTCCGGCTTCAGCCGGGGCGAGATGGCGCAGCCGGCCAGCCACAGCGCAGCGACGAGCAGCATGCAGATCCGGGCGATGGACGAGGGGTGCGGGCGGGTCATCGCGTGCTCCTGGGTCGTGAGCGCCAAAGCGCGCCTCCATGAGTCGACAGCCATGGCCGGTGCTGGTTGCAGCGCGCCTGTCGTGGCGCCTCGCGTATCGAACCCGTGGGCGCGGACGGGGACGCCTCGTCTTGGCCGCGAATCGGCGCCAAGTCCTTCGCGGTCAAGACGGCTCCACAAAGGCGTTGCTGGTTCCAGCACGAGCATTGCCGACCGCCCCCACATGAGCGCGGCAGGGCTTCGTGATCGGGGAAATCGCCTCGCGCAGCGCCGGCAGCAGGCCTGGGGATTCGGATGAACGCGCCGAACGATGGCAGCGCCGGGCCCGTCTACCGCCTGCACCGTTTCGCAGGTGCCTCCAGGCGCAGCCGCGCCTCCACCCTCTCCACCCAGGAGCCCGTCCATGAGTTCGAACGATATCTCTTCGTCCCGCCGCAAGCTGCTGCAAGGCGCCGCCGTGACCGTTGCCGCTGCCGCCGCCGCGCCGGTGTTCGCCCAGAACGCGGCCGGTGGCTCCGGCGCCGCCGGGGCTGCGACCGCCGCGCCCATGACGGACCCGAAGACGCTCTATCCGCAGCCGCCGTTCCAGAAGCAGTCGCAACCCTGGCCGGGCCTGGCGGGCAAGATGGAGCCGCGCCCCGATCACGGCGAGAAGAGCTATCGCGGCAGCGGCCGCCTGGCCGGGCGCAAGGCGCTGATCACCGGCGGTGACTCGGGTATCGGGCGGGCCGCGGCCATCGCCTATGCGCGCGAGGGGGCGGACGTCGCCATCGGTTACCTGCCCGACGAGGAGCCCGACGCCCAGGAGGTGCTCGAACTGATCCGCGCCGAGGGTCGCAAGGCCGTCGCGGTGCCCGGCGACATTCGCGACGAGGCGTTCTGCCGGCAGATGGTCGAAACCACGGTCAAGGAGCTCGGCGGCCTGGACATCCTGGTCAATAACGCCGCGCGCCAGCGGAGCTACGACTCGATCCTGGACATCAGCACCGAAGAATTCGACTGGACGGTGAAGACCAACCTCTATGCGATGTTCTGGATCACCAAGGCCGCCCTTGCGCACATTCCCGCAGGCGGCGCGATCATCAATACCTCGTCGGTGGTCACCTACAGCGCGCCGGACAACCTGCTCGACTATTCGATGACCAAGGCCGGCATCACCACCTTCAGCAAGAGCCTGGCCAAGCAGCTGATCGAGAAAGGCATCCGCGTCAACGTGGTGGCGCCCGGCCCGTTCTGGACACCGCTGCAGGTGTCCGGCGGGCAGACCATGGAGAACCTGGAAACCTTCGGCGGCGACACGCCGTACAAACGGCCCGGACAGCCCGCCGAAATCGCGCCGCTGTTCGTCACCCTTGCCTCCACCGAAGCGAGCTACGTGACCGGGCAGGTGTTCGCCGCCACGGGCGGTAATGGGCTGCCGTAGGCGGTTCGTCGCGCCTTATGGGGAAGAAAGACTCGCGGTCAAGACCACTCCCACGGATCGAGGGCTCTCGTGGGAACAGTCGGGGGCGCCCAGCCTTGACCGCGAAAAGGCCAACACAGGTCACGGGCGACATCCACCGGCGAGGCTAGTCCGGCGCCGACTCGCAGAAGGTCATGCGATTGGTTTCGCCCATCAAAAGGCCTCGATTCTGCTCGGCGCAGGCGCGCAGGTAGCGCGCCACCAGGGTGATGCGCTTGAGCCTGGCCAGGTCCTCTCGATAGAACATCCAGAAATGCCGGGTGATGGCCAGCTCGTCCGGCAGCACCTCCACCAGCCTCGAATCGGGCGCCGCCATGAAGCACGGCAGGATCGCCAAGGCCCGCCCCTGCAGTGTCGCCTGGTACTGGGCGATGACGCTGGTGCTGCGCAACGTGCTGATCGCACCGGGCACCACCCGCTCCAGGTAGAGCAGCTCGGGGCTGAAGGCCAGGTCGTCGACGTAGGTGTTGAAACAGTGCCCGGCCAGGTCCGCGACGCCGTGGATCGGTGCATGGCGGGCCAGGTATTCGGGCGTGGCGTAGAGCTTGAGCCGGTAGTCGCACAGCTTCGAGCAGATGTAGGGGCCACGCTCGGGCCGCTCCAGGGCGATGGCGATGTCCGCCTCGCGCCTGGACAGGCTCACGAAGTGCGGCACCGGCAGCACGTCGAAGGTGATCGCCGGGTAGAAACGCTGGAATTCGCAGATCTGCGGCGTGACGAAGTAGGTGCCGAAGCCCTCGGTAGAGCCGATGCGCACATTGCCCGACAGCGACAGACCGGTGCCGGCGACCTGTTCGCAGGCCGTCTGCAGGGTGCTTTCCAGCACTTCGGCGTAGCCGAGCAGGCGCTGTCCTTCGGGCGTCACCACGAAACCACTGCCGCGCGATTTCTCGAACAGCAGTGCGCCGAGCGCCTGCTCCAGGGTACGGATGCGCCGCGACACGGTGGTGTAGTCCACGCCCAGGCGCCTGGCGGCGGCGCTGGCCTTGCGGCTGCGCGCCACTTCGAGGAAGAACTTGAGGTCGTCCCAGTTCAGCTCGTTGGGGCTCATGTGAGTTTTTTGCATATGGCTTCGGTTTTTTTGTGATTTTTAAGGTGAAGTTCCCCCATCTATACTCGATCCCACCGGGCAAGGCCATGCGCCGTTGGGCGTGTTGCCTGCCACCACAACAACAAGAACGAGACGGCCACGATGAACCACTGCCCTGCCCGCGCCCCGATCCGGGTGCCGCGCCACCTGTCCGCCACACACCTCCGTGCCCCTGATTCGGGGCGAACACCTCCCGTCTGATCGTTCCGCTACCGCCACGATTGCCGCGTGGGCGCGACCGCTCGCCGCCCCGACCAGAACGCCACGGAAGGCTCCTCACGGAGAACACCGATGAACCCGAACAGCCGCTCCTTCGTCGCTGCGCGTGACTTCCTGCTCGCCCATCGCACCGATCATGCCCGTGCCGTCGAGGGCTTCCGCTGGCCCGAGCTGTCCCGGTTCAACTGGGCGCTGGACTACTTCGACGAGATGGCGCGCGACAACCAGGCGCCGGCGCTGCGCATCGTCTGCGAGCAAGGCAGCGAGGAGGTCTACAGCTTCGATCGGCTGTCGCGTCGCTCCAATCAGGTCGCCAACCACCTGCGCAGCCTGGGCGTGAATCGCGGCGACCGGGTCCTGCTGATGCTGGGCAACGAAGTGGCGCTATGGGAAACCATGCTCGCCGCGTTCAAGCTAGGCGCCGTGGTCATCCCGGCCACCGGCCTGCTGACCGGCGAAGACCTGCGCGACCGGCTCGAACGCGGCCGGGTGCGCCACGTCATGGTGGGCAGCGACCACTGCGGCAAGTTCGAAGCGCTCGAGGGCGACTACACGCGGCTGTGCATCGGCCAGGCGACGGCGGGCTGGGCCGACTACCGCGTCGCGGACCAGATGCCCGAGACGTTCGAGCCGGACGGGCCGACGCTCGCCAGCGATCCGCTGCTGCTCTACTTCACCTCCGGTACCACGTCCAAGCCCAAGCTGGTGTTGCACAGCCACCAGAGCTACCCGGTCGGGCACCTGTCCACCCTGTACTGGATCGGCCTGCAGCCCGGCGACCTGCACCTGAACATTTCGTCGCCGGGCTGGGCCAAGCATGCCTGGAGCTGCTTCTTCGCGCCCTGGAACGCCGGTGCCTGCGTGTTCATCCATAACGTGGCGCGTTTCAGCGCACCGGGCCTGCTCGCCGCCCTGGAACGTTACGGCGTGACGAGCCTGTGCGCGCCGCCGACGGTCTGGCGCATGCTGATCCAGGAAGACCTCGCCGCCTACCGCGGCCGGCTCAAGCTGCGCGAGGTGATCGGTGCCGGCGAGCCGCTCAACCCGGAGATCATCGAGCAGATCCAGGCGTGCTGGGGCCTGACCCTGCGTGACGGCTATGGCCAGTCGGAAACCACCGCGCTGGTCGGTAACACGCCGGGCCAGGCGGTCAAGCCGGGCTCCATGGGGCGGCCGCTGCCCGGCTACGAGGTGGTACTGCTCGACGCCGACGGCAAGCCGGGCGACGAGGGCGAAGTGGCTCTGCGGATCGATCCGCGCCCGCTCGGGCTGATGACCCGCTACGAGGACAGCCCCGAGAAGACCGCCGAGGTGATGCGCGACGGCTACTACCGCACCGGCGACACTGCGGTGCGCGACAGCGATGGCTACATCACCTTCGTCGGGCGCGCCGACGACGTGTTCAAGGCCTCCGATTACCGCATCAGCCCCTTCGAGCTGGAAAGCGCGCTGATCGAGCATGACGCGGTGATGGAGGTGGCCATCGTGCCCAGCCCCGATCCCGTCCGGCTGTGCGTGCCCAAGGCCTTCCTGATCCTGGCCCAGGGCCATGCGCCCTGCCCTGAGCTGGCGGCCGACATCCTCGCCTTCGCCCGCGAGCACCTGGCGCCCTACAAGCGGGTGCGGCGCCTGGAGTTCGTCAGCGAGCTGCCCAAGACCCTGTCGGGGAAGATCCGCCGGGTCGAGCTGCGCCAGCTCGAAGCCCGGCGCCGTCAGGGCGAGACCCGCGAGCCGCACGAATACTTCGAAGAGGACTTCCCCTCGCTCAAGGTCGGCGTCGCCTGCTGAGCGCCGCGAATCGAGCCCACTGCACATTCCTGAGGACCGCAGCATGAACGACAGCCAGGCAGTACCCCGCGTCAAACTCCTGATCGACGGCGAGTTCGTCGACTCCACCACCGAGCAATGGCGCGACATCGTCAACCCGGCGACCCAGGAGGTGCTGGCCCGGGTGCCGTTCGCCACCGCCGATGAGATCGAGGCGGCGGTAAGCAGCGCCAAACGCGCCTTCCAGACCTGGCGCAAGACGCCGATCGGCGCGCGCTCGCGGATCTTCCTCAAGTACCAGCAGCTGATCCGCGAGCACATGAAAGAGCTAGCCGCCATCCTCACCGCCGAACAGGGCAAGACCCTGGCCGACGCCGAAGGCGACGTGTTCCGCGGCCTGGAAGTGGTCGAGCACGCCGCGGGCATCGGCAATCTGCAGCTCGGCGAGCTGGCCAACAACGTGGCCAGCGGCGTCGACACCTATACCCTGCTGCAACCGATCGGCGTGTGCGCCGGCATCACACCCTTCAATTTCCCGGCGATGATCCCTCTGTGGATGTTCCCGATGGCCATCGCCACCGGCAACACCTTCGTGCTCAAGCCCTCCGAACAGGACCCGATGGTCACCATGCGCCTGGCCGAGCTCGCGCTCGAAGCCGGCGTGCCGGCGGGCGTGCTCAACGTCGTCCATGGCGGCGCCGAGGTGGTCAACGCGATCTGCGACCACCCCGACATCAGGGCGGTGTCCTTCGTCGGTTCGACCCATGTCGGCACCCACGTCTACAACCGCGCCAGCGCCGCCGGCAAGCGCGTGCAATGCATGATGGGCGCGAAGAACCACGCCATCGTGCTGCCCGATGCGCACAAGGAACAGACGCTCAACAACCTGGCGGGCGCGGCTTTCGGTGCCGCCGGCCAGCGCTGCATGGCGCTCTCGGTGGTGGTGCTGGTGGGCCAGGCGCAGGAGTGGATCGGCGACCTGGTGGCCAAGGCGCGCACGCTGAAGGTCAATGCGGGCGTCGAAGCCGGCACCGACGTCGGCCCGCTGGTCTCCTGCGCCGCGCTGGACCGCGTCAGCAGCCTGATCGAGCGCGGCCAGCAGGAAGGCGCGACGCTGGAGCTGGACGGCCGCAACCCGGCCGTCGCCGGCTACGAGAACGGCAACTTCGTCGGCCCGACCATTTTCTCCGGCGTCACGAGCGAGATGAGCATCTACCGCGAGGAGATCTTCGGCCCGGTGCTGTGCGTGATGCACGCCGCGACCCTGGACGAGGCCATCGCCCTGATCAATGCCAACCCCAACGGCAACGGCACCGCGATCTTCACCCGCTCCGGCGCGGCGGCGCGGCACTTCCAGGAGGAGATCGACGTCGGCCAGGTGGGCATCAACGTGCCGATCCCGGTGCCGGTGCCGATGTTCTCCTTCACCGGCTCGCGGGGCTCGAAGCTCGGCGACCTCGGTCCCTACGGCAAGCAGGTGGTGCAGTTCTACACCCAGACCAAGACCGTGACCCAGCGCTGGTTCGACGAAAGCGACGTCGGCACTTCGGTCAACACCACCATCACCCTCAAGTGAGCCGGAGGCGAGCATGAGCGACAGCACCCTGCAGGTCGAAGTGAGCGACGGCGTCGGCCTGCTCACCCTCGACCGGCCAAAGGCACTCAACGCGCTGAACAGCCAGCTGATCGGCGAGCTGAACCAGGCGCTCGATCGCCTGGAGGCGGACCCGGCGGTCGGCTGCATCGTCATCACGGGCTCGGCCAGGGCCTTCGCGGCGGGCGCGGACATCAAGGAGATGGTCGACCTGAGCTACCCGCAGAGCTACCTGGACGACTTCTTCGCCGCCGCCGACCGCATCGCCCAGCGACGCAAGCCCCTGATCGCGGCGGTGGCCGGCTACGCCCTGGGCGGCGGTTGCGAGCTGGCCCTGATGTGCGACTTCATCTACGCCGCCGACACCGCCCGTTTCGGCCTGCCCGAAGTCACCCTCGGGGTGATGCCCGGCATCGGTGGCACCCAGCGCCTGACCTGGGCGCTGGGCAAGTCCAAGGCCATGGAGATGTGCCTGACCGGGCGCCAGATGGATGCCCACGAAGCCGAGCGCGCGGGCCTGGTGGCGCGGGTCGTACCGGCCGATGCGCTGCTGGAGGAAACCCTGCAGGTCGCGCGGGCGATCGCCGGGCGCTCCCGCCAGTCGGTGCTGATGATCAAGGAAAGCGTGAATCGCGCCCTGGAGATCGGCCTTTGCGAGGGGGTTCGCTTCGAGAGACGGCTGTTCCATTCGCTGTTCGCCACGGCCGACCAGAAGGAAGGCATGCAGGCGTTCATCGACAAGCGCACCGCACGGTTCGGCCATCGCTGAATCCCATTACCGCACCGTTCGCGGCCCCGGCCGCGAGGTGTTCGAGACGGAGACATCACCATGCATATCGGCTTTCTGGGACTGGGCAACATGGGCGGCCCGATGGCCCTCAACCTGCTCAAGGCGGGCCATCGGCTCACCGTTTTCGATCTGTCGCCCGAGGCGATGACCCGCGCCGTCGAGGCAGGCGCCACCGCCGCGGATTCGCCGATCGCGGTGGCGCGGGCGCCGGTGGAACTCATCATTACCATGCTGCCTGCCGCCATCCACGTGCGTCAGGTCTACCTGGGCAGCCAGGGCCTGCTCAATCATGTCCGGCCGGACGTGATGCTCATCGACTCATCGACCATCGACCCGATGAGCGCCCGCGAAGTCGCCAGGGCCGCCCAGGAACGCGGCAACCCGATGCTCGATGCGCCGGTGTCCGGCGGCACAGGCGGCGCGGCGGCCGGCACCCTGACCTTCATGGTGGGCGGTTCGGCGGCCGACTTCGACCGCGCCCAGCCGATCCTCGCGGCGATGGGCAAGAACATCGTGCACTGCGGCGACTCGGGCAACGGGCAGGTCGCCAAGGTGGCCAACAACATGCTGCTGGGCATCTCGATGATCGGCGTCGCCGAGGCGATGTCCCTGGGCGTCTCCCTGGGCATGGACCCCGCCGTGCTGGCCGGCGTGATCAACACCTCCAGCGGGCGCTGCTGGAGTTCGGACACCTACAACCCCTACCCCGGCGTGCTGGAAAACGCACCGGCCTCGCGTGGCTACAGCGGCGGTTTCGGCACCGACCTGATGCTCAAGGACCTGGGGCTGGCCACCGAGGCGGCCAAGCAGATTCGCCAGCCGGTGATTCTCGGCGCCCTCGCCCAGCAGCTCTACCAGCGCTTCAGCGCCGATGGCAACGGCGGGCTGGACTTCTCCGCGATCATCCAGACCTACCTCAGGCAGCAGCCATGAACACGGCCGAAGCGCCGATACGCAGCGAGGTGCGCGACGGCGTCGCCCACCTGATCCTCGACAGGCCGGCGGGGCTGAATGCGCTGACGCTTGAGATGGTGTGCCAGCTGCACGCCCATCTACAGGCCTGGGAGCCGGACCCGGCGGTGCGGGTGATCGTATTGCGCGGCACCGGCGACAAGGCCTTCTGTGCCGGCGGCGACGTCCGTGCGCTCTACGAGAGCCACCGCGCCGGCAGCGACATGCACGAGCGTTTCTTCCGCGACGAATACGCGCTGGACCAGTACATCCACCGCTACCCCAAGCCCATCGTCGCGCTCATGGACGGTTTCACCCTCGGCGGCGGCATGGGCCTGGCCCAGGGCGCCCGGCTGCGCCTGGTCACCGAACGCAGCCAGCTGGGCATGCCGGAGACGGCCATCGGCTTCTTCCCCGACGTCGGTGCCAGCTATTTCCTGCCGCGCCTGCCCGGCCAACTCGGGCTCTACCTGGCGCTGACCGGCACCCGTGTCGGCGCGGCCGATGCCCTGTATTGCGGGCTCGCCGACGGCTACCTGGCCAGCGACGCGCTCGCAGGGCTGGACGAGACCCTGGCCCATCTGCACGAAACCGATGGCATGGCCCGGCTGTTCGAGCATCACCTGCGGCGCGAACTGCCCGATCCGCCGCTGGCGACCCTGCAGCCGGCCATCGACGAGCACTTCGCCGCCGGCGACGTCGCCTCGATCCTGCAGTCGCTGAAAGGCGAGCGGCATCCGCAGTACCGCCCATGGGCACAGGACACCCTCGCGCTGCTGCACAGCCGCTCGCCCCTGGCGCTGGTGGTGACCCACGAGCTGCAACGGCGTGGCGCCGAACGGGATCTGGCGGGCTGTTTCGAGATGGAGCAGCACGTCGGCGCGCTCTGGTTCGAGCATGGCGACATCGCCGAAGGCGTGCGCGCGATGCTGGTCGACAAGGACAAGAAGCCGCGCTGGCGCTACCAGCGCCTGGAGCAGGTCACCGCCGAGCAGGTCGAGCATTTTTTCGATGGGCTCTGACGGTCGCGCCCTTCGCGTGTCTGAAGGTTGGCGGTGACCGCCGAGACGCCCTACAAGAACAAGGAACAGCCCCATGCATGATCTGGAACTGACCGAAGAGCAAATCATGATCCGCGACATGGCGCGCGACTTCGCCCGCCGCGAGATCGCGCCCAACGCCCAGGCCTGGGAAAAGGCCGGCTGGATCGACGACCGGCTGATCGCGCAGATGGGCGAGCTCGGCCTGCTGGGCATGGTGGTGCCCGAACGCCTGGGCGGCAGCTATACCGATTACGTCGCCTACGCCCTGGCGGTGGAGGAAATCTCGGCGGCCGACGCCGCCACCGGAACGATGATGAGCGTGCATAACTCGGTGGGCTGCGGCCCGCTGTTGCAATACGGCACCGACGAGCAGCAGCAGACCTGGCTGCCTGACCTGGCCGGCGGCCGTGCCATCGGCTGTTTCTGCCTGACCGAGCCCCAGGCCGGGTCCGAAGCCCACAACCTGCGCACCCGCGCCGAGCTGCGCGACGGCCAGTGGGTGCTCAACGGCGCCAAGCAGTTCGTCACCAACGGCAAGCGGGCCAGGCTCGCGATCGTCTTCGCCGTGACCGACCCGGACCTGGGCAAGAAAGGCCTCTCCGCGTTCCTGGTGCCGACCGACACGGCGGGCTTCCAGGTCGAGCGCAGCGAACACAAGATGGGCATCCGCGCCTCGGACACCTGCGCCATCACCCTGGACGACTGCCGCATTCCCGAGGCCAACATGCTGGGCGCCCGCGGCAAGGGCCTGGCCATCGCCCTGTCGAACCTGGAAAACGGCCGCATCGGCATCGCCGCCCAGGCCCTGGGCATCGCCCGGGCCGCCTTCGAGGCGGCGCTCGGCTATGCCCGCGAACGGGTCCAGTTCGGCACGCCGATCATCGGCCACCAGAGCATCGCCAACATGCTGGCCGACATGCACACCCGGATCAACGCGACGCGGCTGATGGTGCTGCACGCCGCACGCCTCAAGAGCGCCGGCCTGCCCTGCCTCTCCGAAGCCTCCCAGGCCAAGCTGTTCGCCTCGGAAATGGCCGAAAAGGTCTGCTCCCAGGCCATCCAGATCCACGGCGGCTACGGCTTTCTCGAAGACTACCCGGTGGAACGCTACTACCGCGACGCACGCATCACCCAGATCTACGAGGGCTCCAGCGAAGTGCAGCGGCTGCTCATCGCCCGCCAGCTTGCAGACTATTCCCTGTAGCGCCGAGTGGCTGCTCGGGCCGGAGCTGAACCGGGCGTGAGCGAGGAGACCTTCAGGCCCCCTCGCGGTCGTGCCTGATCTCGCTCTGCAGCGCCTCGACCAGCAGGTGCATGTCGTAGGGCTTGGCCAGCACGCGGAAGCCGTAGTCCGCCGGTGCACGCTCGGTGTAGCCGGTCGCCAGCAGGATCGGCAGTTCCGGCGAGCGGGCGCGCAGGGCCTGGGCCAGGCCGATGCCGTCCAGCTCGCCCGGCATCACGATGTCGGAGAAGACGATGTCAAAGGCCGGTTTGTCGGGATCGTCGAATCGCTTCAGGGCCTGGGCGGCATCGGCCGCCTCCTCGACCTCGCATCCCAGCTCGCGCAGCATCGAGGCGACCACGTCGCGCACCTGCTCGTTGTCGTCCACCAGCAGCACCCGGGCGTCGAAGCGGCCCTCGATCGCTGCGGGCGCAGCGGCTTGCGGAGCGACTTCGTTTTCCTGGCAGATGGGCAGCAGCACCCGGACCTCGGTGCCTTCGCCGGGCTGGCTGTGGATGACCACCGTGCCGCCTGACTGGCTGGCGAAGCCGTAGACCTGGGCCAGGCCCAGGCCGGTACCGGCGCCCACCGCCTTGGTGGTGAAGAAGGGCTCGAAGGCCTTGGCGAGCACGTCCTCGCTCATCCCCTGGCCGTTGTCGCGCAGCGTCAGGCTGATGTAGGAGCCGGCCGGCAGGGCATGGGGGTTGTCGTCCGGCAGCCGGACTTCGTCCAGGCCGATCCGCACCTCGCCGCCATCGGGCATGGCATCGCGGGCGTTGAACGTCATGTTGAGGATGGCCAGTTCGCACTGCAGCGGATCGGCGCAGGTCAGCCAGGGGCGCTCCGGCAGCTCGACCCGCAGGTTGATCCGGCTGGGCAAGGCGCCTTCGAGCAGATCGGTCATGCCCAGCAGCAGCTCGCGCAGGTCGATCACCTGCGACTCCTGCGTTCGCTGACGACCGAAGATCATCAGCTGCCGGGTCAGCTTGGTGCCGCGCTGGACCGAACGGCTGCAGGCCTCCAGCGCCATCTTCGCGCGCGGATCGACGGTCATCCGCTCGGCCAGCTGCAGGCCGACGGTCATGGTCTGCAGGAGGTTGTTGAAGTCATGGGCGATGCCGCCGGTAAGGCGGCCGAGCGCTTCGAGCTTCTGCCCCTGGAGCATGGCCTGCTGCGACTGTTCGGCCTGGCGCACGGCCTCGGCCACCCGTTCGAGCATCAGCGCGTTGCCGTTGAGAATCCGGCGGTTGGCTTCGGCCAGCACCCGGCCGGTGCGGTCCGTCTCGTCCAGGCCGGTCACCGGCGCCTCGATCGGCTCGCCACGGCCCATGGCCTGCGCGGCATCGTCCAGCACGTCGAGCGGACGGGTGATCTTGCGCCCGACCCAGAACGCCAGGATCAGCGAGACGCCGAGCAGCAGCAGACTGCCGATGGAAACCGCCGTCACGGCGCGCAGCGCACTGCCGCGCAGCTCCGCCTTGGGCAGCGCCAGGATCACCGTCCAGCCCGACGCCGGCGCACGGCTGAAGAAGGAATAGACCGGCGTGCCGTCGAGGGTGACCGACTCGGTAGAGCCGCGGTTGGACTGGCGCAACACGTCCTTCATGTAGTCGCTGGGCTTCAGCCCGACGTAGGTCTCGGGGCTGCGCGAACGCGCCACGATGGTCATGTCCCGATCCACCACGGTTCCCAGCCAGCCTTCGGGCAACCGCTGCTCGGCCAGCACGTCATCGATCTGGCTGGCGAACGAGCCCATGGAGATGTGGTAGACCAGTTCGCCGTCGCGGTAGACCGGCCTGGTGACGGCGAAGCTGTATTGCTTGCCGATCCGGGACATGTACAGGCCCGACACGTTCATGCCCTCGTGGAGCGGATAGGACGCGGCAGCGGTGTTTTCCGGCAGCGGTTGGCCCTCGGGCACGCGGGTGTTGAGCAGTTGGTGGCCCTCCTCGTCGCCGACCACGAAGACGTTCTCGTCCGACTCCAGGAGGCTCATCAGGTAGGAGCGAAACACCGGGAAGTCGCCGCGAACCAGCGACGGCGAGTGAGCCAGGGTCGACACGATCGCGTCGCGCCTGGCCAGGTCCCGGTCGATCGCCAGGGCGACCGCGCGGGTGGCCTCACTCATGGTCCGCTGGATATGGGCGTGCTGGGCGGAATAGACCGAGTAGATCACCGCAAGGCAGAACAGCAGCGTGGGTGCTAGAACCGACAGGACAAGCAGAATCAGACGGGAACGGATGGACACGATTGCTGCTCACCGGGCGAAAGGCCGCATCGTCAGGATGCGGGTACGCGAGCATACCATTGGCGCCAAAGAGCAGGCAGCCGGCCAGGTGGCGGTGCGCGGGTCAACGACGGATGCCGAGGCGCTCGCGCATTTCGTCGGTGATCACCTGCTCCACCTCGGCCAGGCCCGCCCAGGGATCGTCCCCGCCCAGTTCCTCCAGGCGTGGCAGCAGGGTGCGCAGCGTCCAGACGTCGGCGCCCTTGATGTCGGCCAGCTCGTCCCGGTGGATCGGCACCGATACGGCCAGCCCTTCGCGTGCGCGTACCGAATAGACCGACACGGTGCTCGCGCCACGGCTGTTGCGCAGGTAGTCGATGAAGATCCGGCCGACGCGGTTCTTCGGCCCGCTGACCGCGGAAAAGTGATCCGGCAACAGCTTGGCCATGTAACGGGCGATGCCCTGGCTGAAGGCCTTGACCTCGTCCCAGCTCTGCCCCGGCGTGACCGGTACGACGATGTGCATGCCCTTGCCGCCGCTGGTCTTGAGGAAGGCCTGCAGGCCGATTTCGTCGAGCAGCGTCAGGGTCAGCTGGGTCGCCTCGACCATGCGCTTCCAGGGCAGCGCGGGGTCCGGGTCGAGGTCGAGCACGAAGCGATCAGGGTGTTCGAGATCCGGCGCGACGGCGTTCCAGGTGTGCAGTTCGATGGTGCCCATCTGCGCCGCGCCGACCAGCGCTTCGGGCGAGTCGATGACCATCAGCGCCGCATGCCCGGGATAGAGCGCGGGGTCGAGCTGGGTGATGTGGGGAATGCTCAGCTTTTCCGAGTGCTTCTGGAAGAACAGCTCGCCGTCGATACCCTCGGGGGCGCGCACCAGCGCCAGCGGCCGCTGCGCCAGGTGCGGCAGCAACCAGGGGGCGACCTGCGCGTAGTAGCGGGCAAGCTCCATCTTGGTCGCACCGCTGCTCTTGTCGATGACCCGCTCCGGATTGGAGATCCTGATCGGTGCCGTGGCCTTGGACGGCGTGTCCGCAGTGGTGCGGGTGCGGCTCTTCGCAGCGCGCTTGCGGTCGGGCTTGCCTGACGCTTCGTCGGGCGGCGGGACGGCGCGCTCGTGGGTGATGTTCTCGGCGGGCTTGTCCGCGCGCAGGCCGTGGAACACCGAATGGCGGATGATGCCCTGGCGGGTCATCTCGGCATAGGCGACCTCGCACATCAGCGAGGGCTCGAGCCAGTGGGCGCCACGGGCGTCTGCCCCGGTGGGCGGATTGACCACCGCGGGTTTCTTCACCTTCAGCGGCTTGAGCTTGGCGTGCAGGCTCTGCAGCGTCGCGTGATTGAAGCCGGTCCCCACCTTGCCGGCGTATCGCAGCGCGCCGCTCTCATCGTGCAGGCCCAGCAGCAACGCGCCGAAGCCGCTGCGCGCGCCCTTGGGGTCGGTGTAGCCGACGATCACGAATTCCTGTCGGTTCTTGCACTTGATCTTCACCCAGCTGTTGCTGCGCCGGGACACGTAGGCGCTGCCGGCGAGCTTGCCGATCAGCCCTTCGAGCTTCATCTGGCAGGCGCTTTCCAGGATGCTGTCGGGCTCCTCGGTGAAATCGGCGGAGAAGCGCAGCAGATCGCTTTCGCTGCGCTCGAGCACGGCGGACAGCGCCGCACGGCGGTCCACCAGCGGTACGCCGCTCAGGTCCATGCCGTTGAGGTAGGGCATGTCGAACAGGTAGTAGACGATGCTCGCGCTGCGGCCGACCTCGAAGGCGTTCTGCAGGGCCTGGAAATCGGGGGTGCCCTCCTCGTTGGGCACCACCACCTCGCCATCGAGCCAGGCCGACTCCAGCCCCAGGCTCGCCAGCGCCTCGGCCTGGCGCGGCATCCTGGCGGTCCAGTCGTGGCCGTTGCGGGTGAACAGCTGGACCTTGCCCGACTCGATGCGCGCCATGATCCGGTAGCCGTCGAACTTGATCTCGTAGCGCCAGTCGCCGTCGGGCACCGACTCCACCAGCGTCGCGAGCTGCGGCTTGTAGCTGTCGGGCAGCGGTGCGGGGCGGGCGCCTTCGAGTTCGACGGCGCCTTCCTTGCGCGGGCGGCGCCGGCCGGGGGGTTTCACCGAGGCGGTCGTCTCCCTGGCCTTGGCGGCGCCGCGCTTGCGGGGAATCAGCGTGCGATCGCTCAGCACGCTGTTGGGCAACTCGGCGACCACGTCGTAGTCGCTCTCGTCGCGCGCCGCGTCGTCACGGGACTTGATCAGGAACCACTGTTCCTTGTTGCCGCTCATGCCGGTGCGCACCAGGTTCCAGCTGCCGGAGAGCTTCTCGCCTTCGAGGGCGAACTTCAGCTTGCCCTTCTCGTAGCCCTGGTGGGGATCGCCCTCGGGCGTCCACACGCCCCGGTCCCAGACGATGACGTCGCCGGCGCCGTAGTGCCCTTCGGGGATGTTGCCCTCGAAGGTCGCGTAGTCCAGTGGGTGGTCTTCGACATGCACCGCCAGGCGGCGCACCTTGGGGTCGAGGCACGGCCCCTTGGGGATCGCCCAGCTCTTGAGAGTGCCGTCGAGCTCCAGGCGAAAGTCGTAGTGCAGGCGCGTCGCGTCGTGCTTCTGGATGCAATATTGCAGCGCATGGGCGGCGGCACGGCCCTTCTTGCGCACCTTGGGCGTGGCGCCCGACGGCTCGGGGGTGGCCGCGAAATCACGCTTGCGATTGTATTCGTCCAGCGCCATGCAACCCTCCGACGACGGGCGTTTGATCGGTAGATGGGATGACCCGGCCACAGCCGCCGGGCGCCGGCCCGATCAGCGGGCCGGGCCTTCGATCTGGCCGGGGTCGGAGCTGCTGTCGGTGATGCCGCCGTCGCCCGAGTGGCGGCCGCCCTGCTCCGCCTGCCCGGCCGCCTCGCCGGCGCCCCTCACTTCCCGCCCGTCTTCGATGACGGTGCGGCCCTGGCTGTCGACGCGGGTCTCGACCTCTTCCTGCGGCGCCGGATTGCCTTGAGTGCTCGGCATGGCGCCGCGCTCGGATTCCGGAGTGCCGGCGGGCCACTGGGCGAAGGTCACGGCGGGCACGGTCAACAGACAGCTCACGAACAGGCTGGCGGTCAGTTTCTTCATCGGGATCTCCTTCAGGCTGCGACAGCGACGCAACCTCCTGTGGGTTCTATGGATTGGGCAATGCCCGCACCGGCGAGTTGCAGCGGACCGTATCGCCGTGGCGACCGGGAAAGCGATAGCCGATGAACGGTAGAAGGCCCGAAGGCCCTGGCAGGCCGTCCTGGCCGGCCGCGTCGCTGCGCCGCGCCAGGCCGGGTTTACATCGGTTGCCGGCGTGCTAGGGTTGAGAAACCAGCGGGACGCAAAGGGGTTTATCTGCGTTCTCGTCCACCTCCAGCATAAGGAGGATTCCATGGACCGACGCCTGTCTCTGACTCAGATCGAAGCCATCCTGCATGACCACCTGCAGCCTTATCGATGCGAGTGCCGCACGCAGCTCAACCGCACCCTGAGCATCCGCGTGTACGGCGAACCCAGCGGAACCGAAGAGCTCACCGTCCTGGGTGTGACGGACGAGCAATGCCGTGACGCCGCGCATCTGGTGCGCCTGGCGCAGGAGCTGCGGATCGAGCTGTTCGCCACCCGCGGCGTGCTGGAAACGCGCCACGACTGAGCGCCATCGGCCCCTTACTTGTCAGCTGGTCGGGCCTTGTTACCCAGGTGGCGCAGCAGCACGTCGTGGCCATAGCTCGTCGTGCGTTCGGCCTTGCGCTTGCCGAACCGCAACCAGGCGCGCTCATGCAGATAGAACACCACCGTGTTGCACAGCGGCTCGATCAGCGCGACGGTCCCGCCGATGACGAAGCTGCCCGTCAGCGCGTACACCACCAGAAACGCGGTGGCGAAGTGAAGGATGGCGAAGGTCAAGGTCTTGAGCATCGGTCTTGGCATGTAATGATCCCGGGCGTTGGTGCATGAGGAGTTACGCATGAACGAAGAACCGGCATGCGCAACGGAGCTGCGCATGCCGGCGACGGGTCAGCGCTTGGCGACCGCGTCCGGCGTCGCCGCGCGGGTCAGGTACGCCTGGGTCAGCTGTGGCAGGTTGTCCAGGATCCAGGTGGCCATGGCCTCTTCTTCCTTCAGGATCGACTCGCAGATCCGCTTGGTCTCGGTGTCGCCCAGGGATTCGGCCGCCGCGATGAGAATGGTGTAGGACGCGATCTCGAGGTTCTCGAAGACGTAGCCCATCTGGCCACCCTTGACGATTTCGTCCTCGACCATCATCCCGCCCATGGCCTGCCCCATCGCCATCATCTTGCCGCCCATGTCCTTGAGGGTGGACGCCGAGTGGCCGTAGCGCTCCAGGCACTGCTCGATGAGGCGGGACTGATTGCGCGTCTCCTCGATGTGCTGCTCGATGCGCGCCTTCATTTCCGGGTAGTGTTCGATGCGGGCGGCTTGCTTGGTCAGCATGGATTCGGCCTGGGCCTCCATCGCATGGGCGTCGCGCAGCCACTCGACCATTCGCTCGACGCGGACATCGTTGGTGTCGATACCAGTCTGTGCACTTTGCATGATCCGTACTCCTAAATGGGGTCTTGAAGCGGGGCCGCTGCGGCACCCATGTAGATTGGGAGAGGCTCCGATTGCGGGAGTTCCCGTTTTTTGAGCGCGCTTGTCGGACAGTTCCGATCGCTGAACTTTGCTCCTGCGGTCCAGTCTCTGACTCTGGACCTACGGAAAACGGAGCAGACTCATCGAACTCCCAGCCGCCCTGATGGACTGGCAAGACCAGATCGCCAACCCCAACTTCAGAGCGCTCGCGGCAGCGACCATCGTTCTGCTGATCCTCAGCCTGTTCAGCCGGGTGCTCACCGCCGTGATTCTTCGCCTGGCCCGCGGCTTCGTGGTGACCCGCGAACTCTCTCAGCACCTGGAAAAACCCGTGCGCCTGCTGCTGCCCCTGCTGGGCCTGCAGGCGGTCTGGACCGCCGCGTCCGACGAGGTGCTGTTCATCGGCGCGGCGCGCCACGTCACTGGTCTCTTGATCATCGGTTGCGTCACCTGGATGGCGCTGCGGGCGCTGCGCGGGATCGAACAGGTGATCCTGCTGAGCAACCCGGTCAACGTCGCCGACAACCTGCGCGCCCGACGCATCCAGACCCAGACCCGCGTACTGCTGCGCAGCCTGAGCTTCCTGATCCTGCTGGTCGGCGTCTCCAGCATGCTGATGACCTTTCCCGCGGCCAGGCAGTTCGGCACCAGCCTGCTGGCCTCGGCGGGTCTGGCCGGTCTTGCGGTGGGTTTCGCGGCCCGCCCGGTGCTGGCCAACCTGATCGCGGGCATGCAGATCGCCATCACCCAGCCGATCCGCCTGGACGACGTGGTGATCGTCGAAGGGGAATGGGGGCGCATCGAGGAAATCACCGCGACCTACGTGATCGTGCGCATCTGGGACGACCGCCGCCTGGTGACGCCGCTGCAATACTTCATCGAACAGCCGTTCCAGAACTGGACCCGCAGCGGTTCGAGCCTCATCGGCTCGGTGTTCCTCTGGGTCGACTATTCCCTGCCGCTGGAGCCGCTGCGCGAGGAGCTGCGCCGGCTCTGCAAGGACGTCCCCGAACTCTGGGACGGCCGCGTCTGCGTACTGCAGGTGACCGATACCAGCGAGAAGTCGATTCAGTTGCGGGCGCTGGTGAGCTCGCCCGACTCGTCACGCAACTGGGACCTGCGCTGCCACATCCGGGAAAACCTGATCGGTTTCGTCCAGCGCCAGTACCCCAACGCGCTGCCGCAACTGCGGGCGGACCTGGCGGTCGGTCAGAAGCACCAGATCGACCGCGATACCCCCGAGCACGTCGAACCCGAACGGCAGCCGCCGGTCTAGTCGTCGGCGCCCTGGCGCAGCTTGTCCAGCAGCAGTCGGTACTTCTCGGCGAGCACCGTGAGGCCGTGGCGCGCGGCCTGCTTGCGCACCTCTACCCGATCGCCGTCGAACTTCACCGTTTCGCTGATCACCACCTGCCGATCGTCCTTCATCAGCGCATAGGCAAAGCAATGGGTGCCCGCCTCGTCTTCGGCCGAGTCGTCGGCAACGCCCGTATTGGCGATGGCAATGGTGGCGACGCTGGCGTTGAGCGCGCCGATGGCCATCTCGGTGGCCACCTCTTCGCTGGTCAGGCCGAAGGTTTCGATGGTCTCGAAACTGACGTGCAGCAGACGGTTCTTGGCCTTGGGCGAATAGACGACGAAGCCGCTGTCGAGGACCTGGCCGCAGCCAGGCAGGTCACCCAGCAGCGAGGCCATCAGGCCGCAGGTGGAGGATTCGGCGGTGGTCAGCTGAAGGTCGTTTTCCTTGAGAAAGGAAATCACGTCAGCAAGGTCTTGCATGGCTCGTACTCCAGTCTTGTAAGGCGTCTTCGTTTAAGGCGCGGCGTCCCTTTCCGAGCCGGCGGTCAGATGCAAAGTTCCAGCCCCGCTCTTTTCGCCCAAAGGTGAGAACTTCTTCATAGCGTCCCGGTCTTGTTCAGGTGTAGGGCCAACGCTGTCCTACCCGCCTGCGCGGCGGTTCGAACAAGGAACTCCAAATCTTGCTGTGCTCATGGTTGCGTCGGGTTTTAGGGCCTTAACGCGGGAAATTTGTGCTCGTTGTTGGCATCGGCATGGTGGCCGGTGGCTCGTGGAGAACGTGATGAGTAATGCAGCTGTGAATGCCCAGCCGATAGCATCGAAGAAAATCGATCGATCGTTACCTTCAGGGAACCGCCCGGTGCTGCAGATCAGCAGCACCCAGGACGACAAGAAAAAAATCCTGTTCGTCACCTCCGAGCTGACCGATCTGGTCAAGACCGGCGGCCTGGCGGACGTGTCCGCCGCCCTTCCGCGAGCCCTGGGTCCGCTGCACGATGTGCGCGTGCTGATCCCCGGATACCCGCAGGTGCTCGAATGCGGCCAGCCGATTCGCGTGGTCGGCAGCCTTGGCCCCCAGGCGGACGTGCCGGCCTGCAAGATCGGCCGGCTCGACCTGCCCGATGGCCTGATCATCTATGTACTGATCTGCCCCGAGCTGTACGAGCGTGACGGCACGCCCTACGGCGACGAGCACGGCAACGACTGGCCCGACAACCCGGTTCGCTTCGCCAGGCTCGGCCTGGCCGCGGCGGAAATCGCCGGCGGCACCGCCTGCATCCGCTGGGCGCCGGACCTGGTGCACGCCCACGACTGGCCGGCGGGCCTGGTGCCCGCCTACATGCGCTGGCGCGGCCTGAAGACGCCGAGCGTGTTCACCATCCACAACCTGGCCTACCAGGGGCTGATGAGCATGAACCAGCGTCGCCGCCTGGGCATCCCGGTCGAGGCGTGCCATTTCGAGCAGATGGAGTTCTACGGGCACCTGTCCCTGCTCAAGGCCGGCATCGCCTACGCCGACCACGTCACCACGGTCAGCGCCACCTATGCCGAAGAAATCACCACCCCGGAATTCGGCTGCGGGCTGGATGGCTATCTGCGGGTCAAGGCCCGCCAGGGGCTGCTCAGCGGCATCCTCAACGGGATCGACGAAAGCTGGGACCCGGCCACCGATACCCACCTGATCCAGAACTTCGGCTTGCATGACTGGGCCGGCAAGGCCGCCAACGCCCGCCACGTCCGGGAGATGTTCGGCCTGGCGCCGTCCGAGGGGCCGCTGTTCAGCGTGGTGTCGCGGCTGGTCCACCAGAAAGGCATCGACCTGACCCGTGGCGTCGCGCAGACCATCGTCGAAGCCGGTGGCCAGGTGGCGATCATCGGCCGTGGCGACGCCCGCATCGAAGACGAGCTGCGTGAACTCGCCGCGCGCTACCCGGGCCAGGTCGGGGTGCACATCGGCTTCAACGAAACCGACGCGCGCTGCCTGTTCGCCGGCAGCGACTTTCTGCTGATGCCCTCGCGCTTCGAGCCCTGCGGCCTGAGCCAGATGTACGCCCAGCGCTTCGGCTCGCTGCCGGTCGCACGCCGCACCGGCGGGCTGGCCGACTCCATCGAGGACGGCGTCACCGGGTTCCTGTTCGACGACGCCACGGTCGACAGCTATCGCCACGCGGTTGAGCGTGCGCTGGCGGTGTTCGAGCGCCCCCAGCTGCTCAACGCGATGCGTTGCCGCGCGATGAACGCCGGGTTCTTCTGGCGACAGTCGATCGCGCCGTACGACCAACTCTATCGGCGACTTTTGGGAGACCAGCAGGCGGCCGCAACCACTGTTTGAAGAGGTCATCAATGCCAATGCAATACACCCGGAGGGGGCATCACGGACCGGTCCTTCTTGACGATACTCATGCTCGGTTCCGGCTCTGGGCGCCCGACGCCAAAAGCGTCAGCCTGGTTCTTGTCGATGGCGACACACTCCCCATGCAGGCGGCCGACGACGGCTGGTACAGCGTCGAGGCGCCCTGCCGTCCGGGTACCCACTACCGCTTTCGCATCGATGACGAACTGGACGTGCCGGACCCCGCGTCCCGCCTCCAGGCCGGCGACGTGCACTCACCCAGCGTGCTGATCGACCCCGACGCCTATCGCTGGCGCACCCCCGAATGGAAAGGCCGGCCGTGGCACGAGGCGGTGCTCTACGAGTTGCACGTACTGGCGTACGGCGGCTACGCGGGCATCGAAGCGCGCCTGCCGGAGCTGGCCGAGCTTGGCGTCACGGCCATCGAGCTGATGCCGATCGCCGAATTCCCCGGCGACCGCAACTGGGGCTACGACGGCGTGCTGCCCTATGCGCCCGAAGCCTCCTACGGCAACCCCGAAGACCTCAAGCGGCTGATCGACCGGGCCCATGAGCTGGGGCTGATGGTCTTTCTCGACGTGGTCTACAACCACTTCGGCCCGGATGGCAATTACCTGGGGCGCTACGCCAAGCACTTCTTCCGCCATGACCAGCAGACGCCCTGGGGCGATGCGATCGATTTTCGCCGCAGCGAGGTGCGCAACTTCTTCATCGACAACGCGCTGATGTGGCTGATGGAGTACCGCTTCGACGGCCTGCGTTTCGATGCGGTGCATGCGATTCCGGACCGCAGCTTTCTCACCGAGCTGTCCGAGCGCATCCGCGCCGAGACCGAGCCAGGACGCCACGTGCACCTGGTGCTGGAGAACGAACACAACCGTTCCAGCCTGCTCGAACAGAGCTTCGATGCCCAGTGGAACGACGACGGCCATAACGTGCTGCACACCCTGCTGACCGACGAAAGCCAGGGTTACTACGGCGACTACCACCAGGACTCGACCGACAAGCTGGTGCGCTTTCTCGGCGAAGGCTTCATCTACCAGGGCCAGCAGAACCGCCGTGGTGAATCGCGTGGCGAGCCGAGCGGGCACCTGCCTACGACGGCCTTCGTGCTGTTCCTGCAGAATCACGATCAGACCGGCAACCGCGCCTTCGGCGAACGCCTGATCAGCCTCGCCGACCCCGACGCGCTCAGGGCGGCCACGGCGTTGCTGCTGCTCTCCCCGATGGTGCCGTTGCTGTTCATGGGCGAGGAATGGGGCTCGCGTCAGCCGTTCCTGTTCTTCACCAGCCACCACGGCGAACTGGCCGATGCGGTGCGTGAAGGCCGGCGTGGCGAATTCGCCGAGTTCGCCGAATTCCAGGACGAGGCGACGCGCGCGCGGATTCCCGACCCCAACGAGCAGAAGACCTTCGACGCCTCCTGCCCGGATTTCACCAGCATCCGCGAACCCGGCCATGCCGAATGGCACGCGCTGTACCGGGAGCTGCTCTCGGTTCGCCACCGCGAGATCATCCCGCGCCTCGAAGGGGCTCGCTTCGGCGGCGCCCAGGCGCTGGGCACCGCGGCCGCGCTGGCCCACTGGCAGCTCGGCGACGGCTCCCGGCTGCGGATCGCGCTCAACCTGAGCGACCTGCCGGTGGCGCTCGATCCCGCCGGCGAATCCGCCAGGCTGCTCCACGCCAGTGCCCACGAGGCCGAGGCGAGCCGCGACAGGCTGCCGCCGCGCACCGCCTTCGTCCACCTGGAGCCTGCCCATGTCTGACCTCAAGCAGCTCGCCCGGGCGGCCGGCCTGTCGATCGACTGGGTCGATGCCGACGGCAACGACCAGCGGGTCCCGGACGACGTACTGCGCAAGGTGCTTGCCGCGCTCGGCCTGGAAGCCGGCAGCGACGAGCAGATCCGCCGCAGCCTGCAGAAACTCGAGGAAAGCGTCGGCCAGGCACAGCTGCCGCCGCTGATGACCGTCGACCTGGGCATGCCGCTGGACCTCGGCGACCACTTCGCACCGGACACGCCCTACAGCCTGAGCCTGGAAGACCAGACCCAGCCGTTGACCGGGACGCTGGATGCCCGGGCGCGCCTGCCCGGCATCGAGACGCCGGGCTATCACCAGCTCAGCCTGGACGGCCAACGGATCACCGTCGCGGTGGCGCCCGAGGCCTGCCCCTCGGTCGAGGACGTCGCCGGCCCCGGCGCCTGGGGCCTGACCGTCCAGCTCTACGGGCTTCGCCGCCCCGGAGACGGCGGCGTGGGCGATACCGAGGCGCTGGAAGACTTCGCCCGCAACGCCGCGCAGCATGGCGCCTCGGCGATCGGCATCAGCCCGGTGCATGCGATGTTCCCGGGGTATCCGAACCAGTACAGCCCCTATTCGCCTTCCAGCCGGCTGTTCTTCAACGTGCTGCACAGCTCGCCGGGCAGCATCTTGGGCGAGCGGCGCCTACGCCAGGCGATCGACGCCTGCGGCCTTGCCGATGAGTTGCAGCGCCTCGAGGCGCTCGAACTGGTGGACTGGCTGGCGGTCACGCACGCGCGGATGCGCCTGCTGCGCGCGCTGTTCGAGGACTTCAGCGCCGGCGAAGATCCCCTGCAACAGGATTTCGAAAGCTTCCGCGCCGCCGGTGGGGAGGCCCTGGAAAACCACTGCCGCTTCGAAGCGCTGCATGCCGTGCTGCTCGACGACGACGGCTCGCCCCAGGGCTGGGCCAGCTGGCCCGAGCAGTATCGCGATCCGTCGAGCCCGGCGGTGCTGCGCTTCGCCGAGGAGAATGCCGACGAGATCAGCTTCCACGCGTTCGCCCAGTGGCTCATGGCCCGGGGGCTGGAGCGCGCCCAGGTGGCGGCCAAGAGCGCAGGCATGGGCATCGGGCTGATCGCGGACCTCGCGGTGGGCGCCGACAGCGGCGGCAGTCAGGCCTGGAGCCGGCAGGCCGAATTGCTGTCGTCGCTGTCGGTGGGTGCGCCGCCGGACATCCTCAATCGCCAGGGCCAGAGCTGGGGCATTTCCGCCTTCTCGCCCTGGGGGCTGAAGCAGAACGGTTTCCGGGCCTTCATCGAGATGCTGCGCGCCAACCTCGCCCATGCCGGCGGCATGCGCATCGACCATGTGATGGGCCTGATGCGTCTGTGGGTGACGCCCGAGGGCGTGGGGCCCGATCAGGGTGCCTACCTGAACTACCCGTTCGACGACATGCTGCGCCTGCTGACCCTCGAAGCCTGGCGGCACAAGGCGGTGATCCTGGGCGAGGACCTCGGCACGGTGCCCGAGGGGCTGAGCGAAAAGCTCGCCGCGCGGGGCATTCTCGGCATGCGCGTGCTGCTCTTCGAGCGGGACGACGAGGCCCGCTTCGTGCCGCCGCGCGAATGGCCCGACGATGCGCTGGCCACCACCGCCACCCACGACATTCCGTCGATTGCCGGCTGGTGGCAGGCCAACGACATCGACTGGCGTATCCGTGTCGGCCAGGTCGACGAATCCAAGCGCAAGGGGCAGATGGAAGAACGCGAGCGCGAGCGGCACGGGCTGGTGCGCGCCCTGCGCGAGGACACCGGCAGCCCGGCAGGCGACGAGATGCAGGAGCAGGAGGTGGTCGATGGCGCCACTTCGTTCATCGGCCATACCCCCGCGCCGCTGGTACTGCTGCCGCTCGAGGACGCCCTCGGCCTGGTGGACCAGCCCAACCTGCCCGGAACCATAGACAGCCACCCCAACTGGCGCCGCCGCTATGCCGGCGACAGCGCCACGCTGCTAGACGCGCAGACGCCGGCCCGACGGCTGGAGCGGCTGGCGCAAGCACGATGGCAATCCCTTCGGAGTCGGCAATGATCAAGGCCCTGAGCGCAACCCTGCGCTTGCAGTTTCACCGCGATTTCACCCTGGACGACGCGACGGCACTGGTCGACTACTTCGACCAGCTGGGCATCAGCCACGTCTATGCCTCCCCGCTGCTGACCGCCCGTCCCGGCTCGATGCACGGCTACGACGTCACGGACCCGACCCGCATCAACCCCGAGCTGGGCGGCGAAGCGGCCCTGCACCGGTTGGTCGAGGCACTGCGCGCCAAGGGCATGGGGCTGATCCTGGACATCGTCTCCAACCACATGGCGGTCGGCGGCAGCGGCAACGCCTGGTGGCTCGACGTGCTCGAATGGGGCCGTCGCAGCCCCTACGCCCAGTTCTTCGACATCCAGTGGAATTCGCCCGACCCGCTGCTCGAAGGCCAGCTGCTGATCCCCTTCCTCGGCGTCGACTATGGCGAGGCCCTGCAGCAGGGCCTCATCCCGCTGCGCCTGGATGCGGACACCGGCTCGCTCTATGCCGAACACTACGAACATCGCTTCCCCATCACTCCGCCGAGCTACGGCGAGGTGCTGCGCGGCTGCGAGGCACTCAGGCCCCTGGCCCAGCACTTCGATGCGCTCAAGACCGACCCGGCGCCCTACCAGACCGCCCGCCAGCTGCGCGCCGACCTGGCCGAGCAGCTCAAGGACCCGGCCATCCGCCAGTGCCTGGAGGACGCCCTCTCGCTCTACGACTCGACCACCGACCAGGGCTTCAAGCGCCTGCACTCGCTGCTCGAACGGCAGAGCTACCGCCTGGCCAGCTGGCGTACCGCGGCCGACGACATCAACTGGCGGCGCTTCTTCGACATCAACGAGCTGGGCGGCCTGCGGGTCGAGCGCCCGGTGGTATTCGAGGAGACCCACGCGAAGATCTTCGAGCTGGTCGCCGATGGGCTGGTCGACGGGCTGCGCATCGACCATATCGACGGACTGGCCAACCCGCGCGGCTACTGCCGCCGCCTGCGTCGCCGGGTCGACCGGCTGAACGCCTCGCGGCCGCCCGAGGCGGCCGAAGACCACGTGCCGATCTACGTCGAGAAGATCCTCGCCGATGGCGAAACGCTCCAGGACGACTGGGGCGTGGATGGCACCACCGGTTACGAGTTCATGAACCAGGTGTCCCTGGTGCAGCACGATCCGGCCGGACACGACCCCCTGTGCGAACTGTGGCGCGAGACCAGCGGCCGCACCGACGACTTCATGGAGGAAGTCCGCCAGGCGCGCGAACTGGTCCTGACCGGTACGCTGGCCGGCGACTTCGAGGCGGTGGCCCAGGCGCTGCTGCAGGTGGCGCGCAGCGACCTGATGACCCGCGACATCACCCTCGGCGCGATTCGCCGGGCGCTGCTCGAATTGATCGTTCACTTCCCGGTCTATCGCACCTACATCTCGGCGGCCGGACGCCGCGAAGCCGACGAGCCGTTCTTCCAGCAGGCGCTCGAAGGCGCACGGACCACCCTGCCCGAGGCCGACTGGCCGCTGCTCGATCACCTGGAGCGCTGGCTCGGCGGCGAGAGCCTGCGCTCGGTGCCCCGGGGCGCGCCTCGCAACGCGCGCCGCTATGCCTGCACGCGCTTCCAGCAGCTGACCTCGCCCGCCGCCGCCAAGGCCGTGGAAGACACCTCCTGCTACCGCTCGGCCGTGCTGCTGTCGCGCAACGACGTCGGCTTCGATCCCCAGCACTTCAGCGGCACCGTCGAGGCATTCCACCAGGCTTGCCTGGCGCGCCAGCAGCACTTCCCCGGCAACCTGCTGACCACCGCCACCCACGACCACAAGCGCGGCGAAGACACCCGCACGCGCATCGCGGTGATCAGCGAGCGCGCGCCCTGGTTCGCCGGCAAGGTCGGCCAGTGGCGCGACCAGGCCGCCGCCTGGCGCATGGAGCTGGACGACGGTCCGGCGCCCTCGCCCGCCGATGAAATGATGCTGTTCCAGACCCTGCTCGGCAGCTGGGAGCCGACGCTGCAGCCGGACGATGCCGAGGGCATGGAGGTGTATTGCAAGCGCATCCTGCAATGGCAGGAAAAGGCCGTGCGCGAAGCCAAGCTGCGCAGCACCTGGGGTGCGCCCAACGAGGCCTACGAGTCGGCCTGCCGGGCATACACCCAGGCGCTGCTGCTGGAGGAGTCCGGGGCGGCGCTGCGCCGGGACATCGCCGCCGCGGCGGCCGAACTCGCCCCCACCGGCGCGCTCAACAGCCTGACGCAGACCCTGCTGCGCATGACCACCCCCGGCGTGCCCGACCTCTACCAGGGCGCGGACTACTGGGACTTCAGCCTGGTCGACCCGGACAACCGCCGGCCGGTGGACTTCGAGGCGCGCCGGGCCAGCTTCTCGCTCGACGCCGATGCGGCCGAGCTGCTGGCCAACTGGCACGATGCACGCATCAAGCAGTGGCTGATCGCACGCACGCTCAAGGCGCGCCGGGACGATCCGGAGCTGTTCACCAAAGGCCGCTACCTGCCGCTGAAGGTCAGCGGCGCCCAGGCCGACCGCCTGGTCGCTTTCGCCCGCGAATGGGAGGGGCGCTGGCTGGTGGTGCTGGCGGCGCGACTGGCCTATCCCCTGCTGGACGGCGCCAACCAGCCGAGCATCGCCCCGGAGAAATGGGGCGATACACAGGTCGAGCTGCCCGAAGCGCTGGATGGCGTTTCGTTGGCGGGACTTTTTGCTCGATCCGCAGTCACACCCACACGGGTGAGCCTGGGTGTAGCGCAGGCTCTGGATAGCCTGCCCATGGCCATTTTTCAAACAACAGCCTCAACCTAAGGAGATTCACCGATATGAATGCAGACGACCAGCGCATCCGCGAGCTCGCCTACGAAATCTGGCAGTCCGAAGGCTGCCCCGTGGGCGAAGAAGCCCGGCACTGGGAAATGGCCCGCAAGCTAGCCGAGGCTGAAAACAGTTCGCCCGCGGCCAAGCCCGCCCGCGCCCGCAAGACCGCCACCAAGCCCACCGACGCCACGCCCGCGGCGGTAGCCAAGCCGGCGACGACCAAGAACGGCAGCCGCACCGCCAAGGCGACGCCCAAGGCGACCGATGCGGCTGCCGGCACGCCCGAGGTGATGAAGAAGACCCGCGCGCCTCGCAAGCCCAAAGAAACATGAACTCGGGGCGCTGAACCCCACAAACAACCGAGTTGCATCGGCGCAACGGCGCCGAACGGAGGAACCATGTCCAGCAAGAACGCCCAGCCGCCACAGGTGTCCAGCCCGTCGCGCATTCGTGAAGGCCTTCCCTTTCCGCTCGGCGCGACCTGGGACGGCCTGGGCGTCAATTTCGCGATCTTTTCGGCCAATGCGACCAAGGTGGAGCTCTGCCTGTTCGACTCCACGGGCGAGACCGAGCTCGAGCGCATCGAACTGCCCGAATACACCGACGAGATCTGGCACGGCTACCTGCCCGACGCCCACCCGGGGCAGATCTACGGTTACCGCGTACACGGCCCGTACGACCCGGAGAACGGTCATCGCTTCAACCCGAACAAGCTGCTGATCGACCCCTACGCCAAGCAGCTGGTGGGTGAACTGAAATGGTCCGAGGCGCTGTTCGGCTACACCATCGGCCATCCCGATGGCGACCTCAGCTTCGACGAGCGCGACAGCGCGCCCTTCGTGCCCAAGAGCAAGATCATCGACCCGGCCTTCACCTGGGGCCGCGATCACCCGGTGCAGGTGCCCTGGGACCGGACCATCATCTACGAGACCCATACCCGCGGCTTCACCATGCAGCACCCGGCGGTGCCGGAAGAGTTCCGCGGCACCTTCGCGGGCCTCAAGACGCCGGAGGTCATCGACTACATCCGCAAGCTCGGTGTGTCGTCAATCGAGCTGCTGCCGATCCACGGCTTCGTCCAGGACCAGCATCTGCTGGAAAAGGGCATGAGCAACTACTGGGGCTACAACACCATCGCCTTCTTCGCGCCGCACGCCAAGTACCTGGCCAGCGGCAAGATCAGCGAGTTCAAGGAGATGGTCGCGCACCTGCACAACGCCGGGCTCGAAGTGATCCTCGACGTGGTCTACAACCACACCGCCGAGGGCAACGAGATGGGCCCGACGCTGTCCATGCGCGGCATCGACAACGCCTCCTACTACCGCCTGATACCGGACAACAAGCGCTATTACGTCAACGATTCCGGCACCGGCAACACCCTGGACATGAGCCATCCGTGCGTCCTGCAGATGGTCACCGACTCGCTGCGCTACTGGGCCACCGAGATGCATGTCGACGGGTTCCGTTTCGACCTGGCGACCATCCTCGGCCGCGAGCACTACGGCTTCGACGAACGCCACAGCTTCCTCGTGGCCTGCCGCCAGGACCCGGTGCTGGCGCAGACCAAGCTGATCGCCGAGCCCTGGGACATCGGCCCCGGCGGCTACCAGGTCGGCGGCTTCCCGCCCGGCTGGGCCGAGTGGAACGACCAGTTCCGCGACACCGTGCGTTCGTTCTGGAAAGGCGACGACGACAAGCTGGCCGATTTCGCGGCGCGCCTGACCGGCTCAGGCGACCTGTACAACCAGCGCGGCCGGCGTCCGTTCAGCTCGGTGAACTTCATCACCGCGCACGACGGCTTCACCCTCAACGACCTGGTGTCTTACAACAACAAGCACAACGAGGCCAACGACGAGGACAACCGCGACGGCAGCGACAACAACCTGTCGTGGAACCATGGCGTCGAGGGCCCGACGGACGATCCGGAAATCATCGCGCTGCGCTTCCGCCAGATGCGCAACTTCTTCGCCACCCTGCTGTTCTCCCAGGGCACGCCGATGATCGTCGCCGGCGACGAGTTCGCCCGTACCCAGCACGGCAACAACAACGCCTACTGCCAGGACAGCGAGATCGGCTGGGTGAACTGGGAGTTCGGCGAGGAAGGCGAAGCCCTGATGGGCTTCGTGCGCAAGCTGATCCGCCTGCGCCAGCGCTTCCCGATGCTGCGTCGTGGCCGTTTCCTGGTGGGTGCCTACAACGAGGAGATCGGCGTCAAGGACGTCACCTGGCTGTCGCCCTCCGGCGAGGAAATGACCGTCGAACAATGGGAAGACGGCAGCAACCGGTGCATGGGCATGCTGCTCGACGGCCGTGCGCAACCGACCGGCATTCGCCGCGCGGGCTCGGATGCGACGCTGCTGATCATCGTCAACGCGCATCACGACGTGGTCAATTTTACCCTGCCGGCCGTGCCCCAGGGCGCGCACTGGCAGCGCCTGATCGACACCAACTCGCCGGACGCGCGCACCGAGCGCTTCCAGTTCGATACCGAGTACGCGGTCACCGGCCGCTCCCTGCTGCTCTACGAACTGGTCAAGGACGAGGAATAACCCCCAAGCGACGAGCCGCGCCCCGCCTGCCAAAGCAGCCGGGGCGCTGTCGTTCCTACCATCTGCCGGACGGTCTGCGGGTGATGGAACCATCGCGTTCGGCATCGAGTCCCACAGCTGGACTTCCTCCAGCCGGCAGCGCTGAGGTCGCTGGCTCATCCACTGTGAGGGATCACCCAATGCTTCGATTGTCGCTAGTGTTCTTTCTGATGGCGAGCTGGCTGGTACCGCTGGCGGTACAGGCCGCCGGCTCGAAGACAGGCTCCGGTGTCAGGCTGCTGGTCAACGAAGGCCGGACCGGCACGACGATGGACGTGCGCAACGACCTGGACGTGCCGATCACCGCCGTGCTGGTGTTCAGCCGTACGGTCAACGTTCAGGGCGTGGGCAAGGGCCCGCTGCGCAAGACCGTGCCAGCGCGCAGCCGGGTACGCGTGGCGACGCTGCGCAAGCGCCAGCCGGGCTATCCCCTGATGTACCAGCACGCCTTCAGCTACGCCATGCAGTTCTCGCCGAATCCGGGCAAGTCCGGTGCCGTCGGCGGGCATGCCTATGCGCTGCCCTGGCAGGGTGGCCCCTTCCGCATCACCCAGGGCGCGGGTGGCGACTTCAGCCACAACACCCCCAAGGGCCGCTATGCGGTCGATGTCGCGATGCCGGTGGGGACGCCGATCATCGCGGCGCGCGAGGGAACGGTGGTCGACGTGCGCAACGAACAGGCCGGCAGGAGGCCCGACCCGTCGGGCAATTTCGTGCGGATCCGCCACCGCGACGGCACCGAGAGCGCTTACCTGCATTTGCAGAAGGGCTCCGTGGTGGTCAGGCTGGGGCAAAAGGTCGGCACCGGCACGCTGCTGGCGCGCTCGGGCAACACCGGGCGCAGCACCGGGCCGCATCTTCATTTCGTGGTGCAGAAGTCCGACGGCCAGTCCCTGGTTTCGATCCCCTTCCGTTTTTCCCGGCCGGTGGAATCGCTGCCGAACTTCGCGATGGGTGGCGACTGAGCGGCGTCAGCCGCGCCAGTCGATGACGAGCGATTCTTCGCTGGCCATGCGTTGCAGGTGATCGGCGACCACGTCCTGCAGACGCGGCAGGTTCTCCTGCTCGCCTTCGAGCTCGACCTGGAGCGTGCCGTCGCCGGCCTGCATGCTGCAGCGGCCGAGGGGCAGCTCGATGGTGCCGCTCCGCTCCTGCAGGTCCACCGGGAACTTGTGTCCCCAGTGCTTGCAAAGACGCTTGATCAGCCGCTCGGGCGTTTGGGTGGCGATGCTGGCGGTGGAAACGGCCATCTGGAGCTCCTCTGGAAGTGAAGGATCAGGCAAAACGGAAGGCGGACAGGGTGGTCTCCATCACCCGGTCGACGAAGACCTTGCGGCCGGGGCCCGAATGACCGGCGCCCGCCGCGACGAGCAAGGGTAGCAGATGCTCCTCGGCGCCTGGCGGATGGCACAGGCGTGCCGAGGGTGCCTCGCTCCAGCGCGCCAGCTCGGCTTCGCGGCGCTCGGCCGGGGCTTCGACCGCACGGGTCAACCAGGCGTCGAACGCATCGGAGACAGGGCCGAAGCGCGGGTCGCCATAGCCGCGCATGTTGTGAAAGCTCATCCCGCTACCCAGTATCAGCACCCCCTCCCCGCGCAACGGCGCCAGTGCGCGCCCGGCCGCCAGATGCGCCTCGGGGTCGAGGTCGTCGCGCAGCGACAGCTGCACCACGGGAATCCTCGCCTCGGGGAACATCAGCTTCAACGGGATGAACACGCCATGGTCGAAACCGCGCTGCGCGTCCTCGCCCGCGGCCAGACCCGCGTTCGCCAGCAAATCGCGCACCCGCGCGGCCAGCTCAGGGCTACCCGGCGCCGGGTAGCGCAGCGCATAGGTGTGCTCGGGGAATCCGTAGTAGTCGTAGATCAGCTCGGGCGCCGGCGCGCTGGTGACGGTGAACGCAGGCTCCAGCCAATGGCCGGAGATCAGCACGATGGCGCTCGGCGGCTGCGCCAGGGTCGCGGCGAAGCCGCTCAGGAATCCCGCCATCGCGTCCCAGGCATCGGCCGGTTTCCAGTCCATGAAAAAACACGGGCCGGCGCCGTGGGGAATGAACGCGCTGGGCTGGGTGGAAACGGAATCGGTTACGGCAGTCATCGCGACACCCTGTGCGAGGGAACGGGTGGGCAGTATCGCCTACACGCGAACCGCGAAGCGAAGCGTGTAGGTCCCGCCACTTCATTGGGACCTGCGAAGCGCACCCTGGATGGCTCCAATAAAGCACCCGGAACATCATCGAAATCCC
>NZ_QLAE01000035.1 GCF_005876855.1 Stutzerimonas nosocomialis
TCTGGGCTTGCGTCACCTGTACACCAAGCCCTACACGCCACGTACCAACGGCAAGGCAGAGCGATTCATCCAGACCAGCCTGCGTGAATGGGCCTATGCCCGCAGCTACGACAGCTCCGAACAGCGAGCAGCACACTTGCTGCCGTGGCTTCATCACTACAACTGGCACAGATTGCACGCCAGCCTCGGCTACCAGCCGCCAATCAGCAGGGCGCCATTCCTACTGAACAACGTACTGGCTTTACACATCTAGCGCCGCAAACCGGGTTCCGCCGCGCCCGCCACCTGTCGCGGCATAGCGTATCGGGCGGCCGGAAGTGATGAAAGATCGCTATCGGCCGCTTTGCCTTTTCCAATTTAGCCGGCAGCGCAGCCCTCCGTAGCCTTGTCGGGCGTGCCTTAGACACGCCTTTCAGAACATAAAGAGGGATGCACCATGTCGATTACTTTCAGGGCGACCCTGCCCAACCGCCTGATGCTGGCGATCACCACCGGCGCGCTTGCGCTGTCCGTCAACGCCGCGCCGCTTACCCGCGACAATGGCGCCCCGGTTGGCAACAACCAGAACTCCCAGACCGCCGGCCCCAATGGTCCGACCCTGCTGCAGGACGTGCAGCTGATCCAGAAGCTGCAGCGTTTCGACCGCGAGCGCATCCCGGAGCGCGTCGTCCATGCGCGCGGCACCGGCGCCCACGGCGAGTTCACCGCCACCGAAGACATCTCCGACCTTACCCTGGCCAAGGCCTTCGAGAAGGGCTCCACCACGCCGGTGTTCGTCCGCTTCTCCACCGTGGTGCACGGTCTGCATTCCCCTGAAACCCTGCGCGACCCCCGCGGCTTCGCCACCAAGTTCTACACGGCGGACGGCAACTGGGACCTGGTCGGCAACAACTTCCCGACCTTCTTCATCCGCGACGCGATCAAGTTCCCCGACATGGTCCACTCGTTCAAGCCGGACCCGCGCACCAACCTGGATGACGACAGCCGCCGCTTCGACTTCCTCTCCCACCACCCCGAGTCGACCCGCACCCTGACCCTGCTGTACTCCAACCAGGGCACGCCGGCCAGCTACCGGATGATGGACGGCAACGGCGTGCACGCCTACAAGCTGGTCAACGACCAGGGCCAGGTGCACTACGTCAAGTTCCGCTGGAAGACCCTGCAAGGCCTGAAGAACCTCGATCCGAAAGAAAACGAAGCGATGCAGGGCAAGGACTACAGCCACCTGTCGCGCGACCTGATCACCGCGATCGAGAAAGGCGACTACCCCAAGTGGGACCTGATGATCCAGGTGCTCAAGCCCGAAGACCTGGCGAAGTTCGACTTCGATCCGCTGGATGCGACCAAGATCTGGCCTGACGTGCCGGAGCGCAAGATCGGCCAGATGGTGCTGAACAAGAACCCGCAGAACATCTTCCAGGAAACCGAGCAGGTCGCCATGGCCCCGGCCAACCTGGTCCCGGGCATCGAGCCTTCGGAAGATCGCCTGCTGCAGGGCCGCCTGTTCGCCTACGCCGACACCCAGCTGCACCGCGTCGGCACCAACGGCCTGAGCCTGCCGATCAACCGCCCGAAGGTCGACGTCAACAACGGCAACCAGGACGGCGCGATGAACTTCGGCCAGACCACCTCGGGCGTGAACTACCAGCCGAGCCGTCGCGAAAACCGCGAGGAGACTCCACGCGCGGTCTACAGCAACCTGGAGCTGAGCGGCACCACCCAGCAGGCACCGATCCAGCGCCAGCAGAACTTCAAGCAGGCCGGCGAGCTGTATCGCTCGTTCACCGCCAAGGAAAAGACCGACCTGGTCAACACCCTCGGTGGCGAGCTGGCCCATGCCGACGACGAGGCCAAGCACATCATGCTGTCGTTCTTCTACAAGGCCGACACCGAGTACGGCGAGCGCCTGACCAAGGTCGCCAAGGCCGACCTCAAGCGCGTGCAGGCACTGGCTGCCGACCTGGAGGACTGATCCGCCCCTGCCGATCCGCGGATCGGCATCGCGGAGCCACGAAACACCCCGGGGCCGCCACCGGCGGCCCCCTCTTCGGAGGACGCCCATGCGTTATCTGGTTTTGAGCGCACTCATGCTGATCGGCCTAGGCAGCTGGGCCGACGAACCCATTCCCAGCGACCCGACCGAGGTGCAGGCGACCCTGCGCCAGTACTATTTCGACGCCGCGCGCGCCGGCGATACCGCCATGCTGGCCGAATTCATCGATGAGGACTTCGACCTCGCGACCGCGGACGAAAAGGGCTATACCGCGCTGATCCTGTCGGCCTATCACGGCCACATGGAGGCCGTCGAACAGCTGCTGGCCGCCGGCGCCAATGCCTGCGCCCAGGACAAGCGAGGCAACACCGCCCTGATGGGCGCGATCTTCAAGGGCGAGCTGCGCATCGCGCGGCGCCTGCTCGATACCGGGTGCAATCCCGACCAGCCCAACGGCGCCGGGCAGACCGCCGCCATGTACGCGGCACTGTTCCAGCGCAAGGACGTGCTCGATGCCCTGAAGGCCCGCGGCGCCGACCTGAATGCCGCCGACCATGCCGGCAACACCGCGCAGACCCTCGCGACGGGCGAGATCCGCAGCGGCTACTGAGCGGGGAAGCTGATCGGCGGCAACGCCTGGAATGCCGGCTTGGCGAAGAGGTAGCCCTGAAACAGGGTGACGCCCATTTCCCTGAGCGCGGTGTATTCGCCGAGGGTTTCGATGCCTTCGGCGATCACCGTGATGTTCAGGCGGCGGCAGATCTGCAACGTCGCCTCCACCAGCACCTGGCGGACCGAGTCGGCGTCGATCCCGCGGATCAGGTGCATGTCCAGCTTGATCACGTCGGGCTGGAAATCGGCCAGCAGGTTCAGGCCCGCATAGGCCGCGCCGAAGTCGTCGATGGCGGTGATGAAACCCATCCCGCGATAGCTGCGCAGGATCTGCAGCAGATGCTCCATGTCCTCGACCTGCTCCTGCTCGGTCACCTCGAACATGATGCGCTCGACCGGGAAATTGACCCGCTTGGCCGTGGCCAGCGTGGCGCGGATGCACAGCTCGGGCTTGTACACCGCATTGGGCATGAAGTTGATCGACAGCCGTCCGGGCAGCTGCAGTTGCGCCGACCAGTTCAGCGCCGTGACGCGGCAGGCCTGGTCGAAGCTGTAGAGGTTTTCCTGGGTCACCCGCGACAGTACCCAGCCGGCCCCTTCTCCGGCGACGCCGCGCACCAGCGCTTCATGGGCGAAGACGCTGCGGTCGGTGATGTCGACGATCGGCTGGAACGCCATGCTGATCGGAAAATCCAGGGCCTCGCCATCGCGGCAGCCCGTACAACGGTGCAATTCTTTCATGCCTTGGCTCCGCGACAGAGAGGTTCATGATCGGTAGACCTCCCAGCCGCGCGAAGGCGCGGGGACCCAGACGGCGGCCGACAAGCGGCCATGGTCCGCCGGGCTTGGGCAGGAAGGCCGGATTATGGCCAATAGCCACCGGCGTTTCCATCGCGCGCAACCGTCACGGGCCAAATAAGCCGTTGACCGATGTCAACGGCGGCGCCGCCAACCGGCGCTATGGTGGCCGCTCCATTGCCATCGGAGCCTCCCCATGCACGTCGACCACCACCCCTTGATCCGCGACTTTGCGGCACAACGCGAGAGGCTGCAGGAGCTGCGCCAGCACGACCTGCACTTCGCCCGCCTGGCCGAGCGTTACGAAGACCTGGACAAGCGCATCTGCCGCATCGAGGACGGCGTCGAGCCGCTGGACGACGCCGCCCTGGGTGCGCTGAAGCAGGAACGCGTGGTGCTCAAGGACGACATCGCCCGCCAGCTCGAAAAGCGCGCCGCCAGCTGCTGCGGCAAGTGCTGCGGCTGAAGCGGGCCTCGCCTCAGAACAGCCCGCCGAAGCGAAAGCCCGACCCGACCCAGACCAGCGCGACCGCGGCCAGGGTCAGCAGCAGGACGTGCAGCGCAAGCGCCGGCAGCCGTTGCGGCGTCAGCTGCGGAATCAACCGCAGCCGCGCATGGACGCCGAGCAAGGCGGTCATGCCGAGCAGCGCCAGCTTGGCCTGCACCAGATAGGCCTGCGCCGAAGGCTCCAGCCAGGCCGCAGGCGGCAGCCAGAGGCTGGCCAGCCAGAGTCCGCTGATCACCTGCAGCGCCAGGGCCGGCAGGCCGACTCGCTCGTAGCGCCGCTCGAAGGCGCGCACGGCCGCCACGTCCCGGCGTCTCAAGGCGCCGGGCAACACGCCCAGCAGCAGCACCAGATGGCCACCGACCCAGACGCTGGCCCCCAGCAGATGAACGAACAACAGCATGCGCATGGCGGTCTTCCGGTCCGATTTGTTTACAGTCTGAACGCGGTCGTCGCGCCCGGGGCTGATCGCGATCAAGGCAGCGGCTATCATGCGCATCCTTTCGTCCGACGCGGAGCTCCCAATGGCCAAGGCCAAGCGCATGTACGGCTGCACCGAATGCGGCTCGACCTTTCCCAAGTGGGCCGGCCAGTGCAGCGATTGCGGCGCCTGGAACACGCTGGTGGAAACCGTCGTCGACCCCATCGCGCCGTCGGCCTCCGGGCGCTCTGGCTGGGCTGGCGACAAGGCCAACCTCAAGACCCTGGCCGAAGTCAGCGTCGAGGAAGTGCCGCGCTTCTCCACCGCCTCGGGCGAGCTCGACCGGGTGCTCGGCGGCGGCCTGGTGGACGGCTCGGTGGTGCTGATCGGCGGCGATCCGGGCATCGGCAAGTCCACCATCCTGCTGCAGACCCTGTGCAACATCGCCCAGCGCTTCCCCGCGCTCTACGTCACCGGCGAGGAATCCCAGCAGCAGGTCGCCATGCGCGCGCGACGCCTGGACCTGCCGCAGGACAGGCTCAAGGTGATGACCGAGACCTGCATCGAATCGATCATCGCCACGGCCCGGGAGGAAAAGCCCAAGGTCATGGTGATCGACTCCATCCAGACCATCTTCACCGAGCAGCTGCAGTCGGCACCCGGCGGCGTCGCTCAGGTGCGCGAGAGTGCGGCGCTGCTGGTGCGCTTCGCCAAGCAGAGCGGCACGGCGATCTTCCTGGTCGGCCACGTCACCAAGGAAGGCGCGCTGGCCGGCCCGCGCGTGCTCGAGCACATGGTCGATACCGTGCTCTATTTCGAGGGCGAGTCCGACGGGCGCCTGCGCCTGCTGCGCGCGGTGAAGAACCGCTTCGGCGCGGTCAACGAGCTGGGCGTGTTCGGCATGACCGACAAGGGCCTGAAGGAAGTCACCAACCCCTCGGCGATCTTCCTCACCCGCGCCCAGGAAGCGGTGCCCGGCAGCGTGGTCATGGCCACCTGGGAAGGCACCCGACCGATGCTGGTGGAAGTGCAGGCGCTGGTCGACACCAGCCACCTGGCCAACCCGCGCCGGGTGACCCTGGGCCTGGACCAGAACCGCCTGGCCATGCTGCTGGCCGTGCTGCACCGCCACGGCAGCATCCCCACCTACGACCAGGACGTGTTCATCAACGTGGTCGGCGGCGTGAAGGTGCTGGAAACCGCGGCGGACCTCGCGCTGATGGCCGCCGTGATTTCCAGCCTGCGCAACCGCCCGCTGGACACGGACCTGCTGGTGTTCGGCGAAGTGGGATTGTCCGGCGAGATCCGCCCGGTGCCGAGCGGTCAGGAGCGATTGAAGGAAGCCGCCAAGCACGGCTTCAAGCGCGCCATCGTGCCCAAGGGCAACGCGCCGAAGGAAGCACCGGCGGGATTGCGGATCATCGCCGTGACGCGTCTCGAGCAGGCGCTCGACGCGCTGTTCGAATAGGCGGGCGCGGCCGACGAGGCCGCGCCGGCCGGCTCAGCCGCCCAGTGCCGCCAGCTCCCGCTCCAGCAGCTCGCTGTCACCCAGGTTGAGTTCCACCAGGCGGCGCAGGTGGCTGATCGAATCCAGGTCGATATGGCGGCAGGCGAAGCCCAGGGCGTTGCCCTCCTCGTGCGCCAGGTCGACCTCCATGCGCACCTGCGCGTCCGGCCCCAGGACGATGCGGGCACTGAACGGCAGGCAGGGGTCGCCATTCCAGCCTTCCGGTCGCTCGGCGAGTATTCCTTGCAGCGAAAGGTCCAGCAGCTTGGCGCTCCATCGCTGGTCGTGCTGGGTCAGCACGAGCGAGGCATCGAAGTCGATGCGCTGAAATCGGCGACGTTCTTGCGCTAGGCCGGTCATGACAATGCTCCCGTATTGCTTTCAAGACTATAGAACGCGTATGACGGTGCGTCCCGACGACAGGCAAAAAGAAGCCCGGTGCACGCGCGTGCACCGGGCTCGATTGCCACTCGGATCAGGCCCCGTAGACGGGGAATTTGGCGCAGACGGCCTCGACCTTGGCGCGCACCGCCTCGATCACCGACTCATCGCCCATCTTGTCCAGGATGTCGCAGATCCAGCCGGCCAGCTCGCGGCACTCGGCTTCGCCGAAACCACGGGTGGTGACGGCCGGGGTGCCGATGCGCAGGCCCGAGGTGACGAAGGGCGAGCGCGGATCGTTCGGCACGCTGTTCTTGTTCACCGTGATGTGGGCGCGGCCCAGGGCGGCGTCCGCGTCCTTGCCGGTGATGTCCTGCTTGATCAGGCTGAGCAGGAACAGGTGGTTCTCGGTACCGCCGGAGACCACGTCGAAACCACGCTCGATGAACACGCTGGCCATGGCCTGGGCGTTCTTGACCACCTGCTGCTGGTAGGTCTTGAACTCCGGCTGCAGCGCTTCCTTGAAGCACACCGCCTTGGCCGCGATGACGTGCTCCAGCGGGCCGCCCTGGGCGCCCGGGAAGACCGCGGAGTTGAGCTTCTTCTCGATCTCTTCGTTCTTCTTTGCCAGGATCAGGCCGCCGCGCGGGCCGCGCAGGGTCTTGTGGGTGGTGGTGGTGACCACGTCGGCGAAGGGCACCGGGTTCGGGTAGACGCCCGCGGCGACCAGGCCGGCCACGTGGGCCATGTCGACGAACAGGTAGGCACCGACCTTGTCGGCGATGGCACGGAAGCGGGCAAAGTCCAGCTTCTGCGAGTAGGCCGAGAAGCCGGCGACGATCATCTTCGGCTTGTGTTCGACGGCCAGGCGCTCGACTTCGTCGTAGTCGATCAGGCCCTGGTCGTTGATGCCGTACTGCACGGCGTTGTACAGCTTGCCGGAGGAGGACACGCTGGCGCCGTGGGTCAGGTGGCCGCCGTGGGCCAGGCTCATGCCGAGGAGGGTGTCGCCCGCGCTGAGCAGCGCCAGGTAGACCGCGGCGTTGGCCTGGGAACCGGCATGCGGCTGGACGTTGGCGTAGTCGGCGCCGAACAGCTGCTTGGCGCGGTCGATGGCCAGCTGCTCGACGATGTCGACGTACTCGCAACCGCCGTAGTAGCGCTTGCCCGGATAGCCTTCGGCGTACTTGTTGGTCAGCACGCTGCCCTGGGCTTCCATGACCGCCGGGCTGGTGTAGTTTTCCGAGGCGATCAGCTCGATGTGGTCTTCCTGACGGCGGGCTTCCTGCTCCATGGCAGCGAAGAGATCGGCGTCGAAACGGGCGAGGGTCAAATCACGGCTGAACATGGCGGTCCCCTGGTATCAGCTGGGCGGTAAGAAAGAGGCCGCGGATTCTACCCTATCGCCGGCGCGGTAGGTATGAAGCGCGATCATCCAATGACGAAGCGCGCTCATGCAGCCCGGATCAGCGGCCCGGGAAACGCCGCTCGATCTCCTTGGCCGCCATCGGGCGGCCGAGGTAGAAACCCTGCACCTCGTCGCACCCGTGGCGGCGCAGGAAGTCGAGCTGGGCCTGATTCTCCACGCCCTCGGCAATGACCGACATGTTCAGGCTATGGGCCATGGCGATGATCGCCCGGGCGATCTGCGCGTCCTGCTCGCCATCGGGCAGGCCGTCGACGAAGCTGCGGTCGATCTTCAGCACGTCGATCGGGAACTGCTTGAGGTAGTTGAGCGAAGAGTAGCCAGTGCCGAAATCATCCACCGCGATCGACGGCCCCAGCTCCTTGAGCACGCCCAGGATACGCATCGCCTCGGCCACATCGGTCATCAGGATGCTTTCGGTCAGCTCGAGCTCCAGGCACGCCGGGTCGATGCCGGTGCTGTCGAGGATCTGCGCGACCCGCCGGCCGAGCTGCCCGTCGCTGAACTGGCGCGCCGAGATGTTGACCGATACCTTCGGCACGGCGACCCCCAGCCGGTGCCAGTCGGAAATCTGCCGGCAGGACTCGTCGAGTACCCAGGCGCCCACCTCCACCACCAGCCCGACTTCCTCGAGCACCGGGATGAACTCGCAGGGCGGCACCAGCCCACGGATCGGGTGCTGCCAGCGCAGCAGCGCCTCGACGCCGGTCAGGCGGACGCCGTCGCAGCAGAACTGCGGCTGGTAGTGCAGCACGAACTGGCCGTGCTCCAGCGCATGGCGCAGGTCGCTTTCCAGCTCCAGGCGCTCCAGGGCGCTGGCGTTCATGTCGCACTGGTAGAACTGGAAGTTGTTCTTGCCGCGCTCCTTGGCGTGGTACATGGCCGTGTCGGCGTTCTTCATCAGCTGGCTGAGCTCGGCGCCGTCCTGCGGGCTCAGGGCGATGCCGATGCTGGCGGTGACGAAGAACTCGCGCCCGGAGAGCACGAACGGCTCGGCCAGACTCGCCAGCACCTGCTCGGCCACCGCCACCGCCCGCCGGAGCGCCGCGTCGCGGTGGGCGATCGGGTGCAGCAGGAAGGTGAACTCGTCGCCGCCCATGCGCGCCACGGTGTCGTCCTGGTCGACGCAGGCGGCCAGGCGCACCGCGACATCCTTGAGCATGCGGTCGCCGGCGGCATGCCCGAGCGAGTCGTTGATCGGCTTGAAGCGGTCCAGGTCGAGGAACATCAGCACCACCCAGTCGCCGCGCCGTGCGGCCTGCTGCAGGCTGGTGTCCAGACGATCCTGGAACAGGGTGCGGTTGGGCAACCCGGTCAGGCCGTCGTAGTAGGCCAGCCGGTGGATGCGCTGCTCGCTGGCCTTGCGCTCGCTCATGTCGCTGAAAAAGCAGACGTAGCTGACCAGGTCGCCCTCGTCGTCGCGCACCGCGGTGATGCCGATCCAGCACGGGCAGACCTCGCCGTCCTTGCGCTTGAGCCAGAACTCCCCTTCCCAGCTGCCGCGCTCCTTGAGCTGGCCGAGCATGTAGCCGATCTGGTCGACCTGCTGGTGGTTAGCGATCAGCCGCGCGGGCAACTGGTCGATCACCTCCACGCCGGAATAGCCGGTGATGCGGGTGAAGGCTTCGTTGACCTGGACGATGTAGCCCGCCGGATCGGTGACCAGGATCGCCGCGGTGGAATGCTCGAACACCGTCGCGGCCATGCGCAGGTCCTTTTCCGCGCGACGCTGGAGGCTGATGTCGCGGCCGATGCACAGGGTGCCGCCGAAGCGATCCTGCTCGGTCAGGATGAGCATGATCCGCAGCTCGATCGGCACCCGCTGGCCGGTCAGGGAAAGGCAGTCGAAATGCAGCACCCTGCTCGGCAGCTGGTTGCGCAGCACGGCGAGCGCCGCCGGGTCGTTGGCGGTCGCGCGGATCTCGCGCATCAGCGCATGGAAGGCGGCGATCTGGCGCGGGTTGGTCACCACGTCCGTCAGGCCGTTCTTGGCGACCCAGGCCGGGCTGTAACCCAGCACCGTCTCGATCGAGGGGCTGATGAAGTCGATGCGCACGTCGCTGGTGGTGGTGAAGACGACATCGCTGAGGCTCTCGGCGAGCATCCGGTAGCGCCGCTCGCTGGTGCGCAGCGCGTGGCTGGCCTCGATCTGCTCGGTCACGTCGCGCGCCACGCCGATCAGCCGCTCCGCGCAGCCGGCCGCATCGCGCGTCAGCACCTGCTCGCTGACGCTGAACCAGCGCCACCCGCCTTCGTGATGGCGCCAGCGCAGCAGCGATTCCTGAACCGCGCCGTCCTGCAGGCTGGCGCGCAGCGCCAGCAGCCGGGTCACGTATTCCTGGTCGTCGGGATGGGTGATCGCCTTCCAGAAGCGGTTGGCATCCTCGCAGCGCCCGTAGCCGAGCTGCCGGGCCAGGTCCTGGTTGGAATAGAGCACCCGATTGGCCTGCAGGTCCTGGACGTAGAGCGTATCGGGCACGGTTCCGAGCACATCGGACCAGAACCGCTCGCGCTCGACCAGGGCCAGGCGCGCCGCCTGTTCTTCGGTGATGTCGCGCAGCAGCCAGACGAAGCCGGTGGCTCGGCCGTTGGGCGCGAGGGTGCGCCGGGTGACGGAAAACAGCCGCTGCTCGCCGTACTGCAGCAGGCGCAAGGGCTCGAGGTAAGGCTCGCTGTCGCCCAGGTTGCGCACCAGCGCCTGCGGGTCGAGGGTCGGCAAGAGTTCATGCAGCCGGTAGCGGGCCGCCTGTCGGTTTTCGAGCCCGAACATGTCGGCCGCGGAAATGTTCAGGTAATCCAGACGCCCGTCCAGCGTGGTGATCAGCACCCGCTCCTCGACCGCGGCAAGGGCATTGGCGGCGTAACGCAGCGTCTTGTTCCGCTCGAAGAGGCGCCGCGGGCCGGGAAACCAGCACAGCACGGTCGCGACACGGCCAAGCAGCCGCGCAATCCAGGGCTGGCCCGTCGTGGGTGATGCAGGAGTCAAGGGTCTACCCACGCTGAATGATCCGTAAGGCTATGTTGCATCGAAGTATCAGGGGCGACCCGCTAGGATGCCTTGACATAAGGCAAAGTGCCAGCACTACACGCCCGGCGGTTTGCCCTGACTTCGGCATTCCGGTAGCTTTGCCGGCATGTCCGGGCCACCGGCGCGGTCGATTCGCTTTCACCTTTTTCTTTCGTCACGGGCATTCGTCTCCATGGCTCAATACGTCTACACCATGCACCGGCTGAGCAAGGTCGTTCCGCCGAAGCGTGAAATCCTCAAGAACATTTCCCTGTCGTTCTTCCCGGGCGCCAAGATCGGCGTGCTCGGCCTCAACGGCGCCGGCAAATCCACGCTGCTGCGCATCATGGCCGGCGTCGATACCGAGTTCGACGGCGAAGCCCGGGCGATGCCCGATCTCAATGTGGGTTATCTGCCGCAAGAGCCACAACTTGATCCCGAGCAGACCGTCCGCGAAGTCGTCGAGGAAGCGGTCAGCGTCATCAAGGATGCCCAGGCGCGGCTGGACCAGGTCTATGCCGCCTACGCCGAGCCGGACGCCGACTTCGATGCCCTCGCCGCCGAGCAGGCCAAGCTCGAGGCCATCCTCCAGGCGTCCGACGGCCACAACCTGGAGCGCCAACTGGAAGTCGCCGCCGATGCGCTGCGCCTGCCGCCGTGGGACGCCAAGGTCGGCCACCTGTCCGGTGGCGAGAAGCGCCGCGTGGCGCTGTGCCGCCTGCTGCTGTCGGCACCCGACATGCTGCTGCTGGACGAACCGACCAACCACCTGGACGCCGATTCGGTCGCCTGGCTGGAGCATTTCCTCCACGACTTCCCCGGCACCGTGGTGGCGATCACCCACGACCGCTACTTCCTCGACAACGTCGCCGGCTGGATCCTGGAACTCGACCGTGGCCAGGGCATCCCTTACGAGGGCAACTACTCCGGCTGGCTGGACGCCAAGTCCGCGCGTCTGGCGCAGGAGTCCAAGCAGCAGTCGGCCCACGAGAAGGCGATGAAGGCCGAACTCGAATGGGTTCGCCAGGGCGCCAAGGCGCGCCAGGCCAAGTCCAAGGCCCGCCTGCAGCGCTTCGAGGAACTGCAGTCGCAGGAATTCCAGAAGCGCAGCGAGACCAACGAGATCTACATCCCGGCCGGTCCGCGCCTGGGCGACAAGGTCATCGAGTTCAAGAACGTCTCCAAGGGCTACGGCGATCGCCTGCTGATCGACAACCTCTCGTTCAGCGTGCCGAAGGGCGCCATCGTCGGCGTGATCGGCGGCAACGGCGCGGGCAAGTCCACCCTGTTCCGCATGATCATGGGCAAGGAGCAGCCGGACTCGGGCAGCATCGAAATCGGCGAAACCGTGCAGCTCGCCTCGGTCGACCAGAGCCGCGAAGAGCTGGTCGGCGACAAGACCGTCTGGGAGATGGTCTCCGACGGCCTGGACCAGATCCGCATCGGCAACTATGAAGTGCCCTCGCGCACCTACGTCGGCCGCTTCAACTTCAAGGGCTCGGACCAGCAGAAGTTCGTCAAGGACCTCTCCGGTGGTGAGCGCGGTCGCCTGCACCTGGCGCTGACCCTCAAGCAGGGCGCCAACGTGCTGCTGCTCGACGAACCGTCCAACGACCTCGACGTGGAAACCCTGCGCTCGCTCGAAGAGGCGCTGCTGGACTTCCCCGGTTCGGCGATCGTGATCTCCCACGACCGCTGGTTCCTCGACCGGGTCGCCACCCACATCCTCTCCTACGAGGACGACTCGCAGGTGGTGTTCTTCGAGGGCAACTACACCGAGTTCGAAGCCGATCGCAAGAAGCGCCTCGGCGAAGCGGCCTCCCAGCCCAAGCGGGTCAAGCACCGCAAGCTGGCGTAAGCCTCGCTCCGAGAAAAAGCCCCGGTCCCGTACCGGGGCTTTTTCGTTTGCGCCGCCTAGCCTAGTCCTGTCCGGGCAGCGCCGCGACGATCTGCTCGACGATGGCCTCGGGCGTCTGGCGGACGTCCACCATCAAAGCTTCGTCAGGGCCCGGCGGCTCCAGCGTGTCGAGCTGATCCTGCAACAGCTCGGGCGCGAAGAAATGGCCGCGACGCCGGGTCAGGCGCTCAGCGAGCAGCTCGGGCGAGCCCTTCAGGTACACCATGAACAGATCGGCCCGGTCGCCGCGCAGCAGGTCGCGATAGGCGCGCTTGAGGGCCGAGCAGGCAAAGATGTGGGTCTGGCCCTTCTGGTACTGCTCGTCGATGGCCGCGCGGATGGCACGCAGCCAGGGCATGCGGTCTTCGTCCGTGAGCGCGATGCCTTGCGCCATCTTCCGCTTGCTGGCCTCGCTGTGAAACTGGTCGGCATCGGCGAAGCCGCAGTCCAGGCGCGCGGCCAGCTGCTCGCCGATGGTGGTCTTGCCGCTGCCGGACACGCCCATGATGAGGATGATCATCCCCTGCCCCTCCTGGTTTTCTGCTGTCAGGTTTCGGCGGGCCGGACGAGGCTTAAGTTCCGGGCCAGGGGTGACCAAAGGTTACGGTGCGCGTTACCAGTAGTTCTCGACGGCCACCTGGCCCGGGCGACGGGTCAGCGCCAGGTTCATCCCGCGCGCCTTGAGCACGGCCCGGGTGTCGTCGATCATCTCGGGATTGCCGCACAGCATGATCCGCGAATGCTCCGGCACCAGCGGCAGGTCCGCCGCGCGTTCGAGTTCGCCGTTCTCGATCAGGGTGGTGATCCGCGCATTCAGCGCACCGGGCACCGACTCGCGGGTCACCACCGGCAGGTAGAGCAGCTTGTGCCCCTGGCCTTCGAGGTAGTCCCGCTCGGGCAGCTCGCGGATCAGCGCCTGGTAGGCGAGCTCGGCGCGATGCCGTGCGCTGTACACCAGCACGATGCGCTCGAAGCGGCTCCAGACTTCCAGGTCCTGCAGGATCGAGAGAAAGGGCGCGATGCCGGTCCCGGTGCCGAGCAGCCAGAGGTCGCGCCCATCGGGGAAACGGTCCAGCGTCAGGAATCCGAACGCCTGCTTGTCCACCAGAAGTTCGTCGCCGGGCTTCAGCCGCGACAGCTCGCTGGTGAACTCGCCACCCGGCACCACGATGGAGAAGAAGTCGAGAAACTCGTCGTGGGGCGCCGAGACCATCGAATAGGCCCGCCAGACGATGGTGCCGTCGGCCTTGCGCACGCCGAGCCGGGCGAACTGGCCGGCGCGAAAACGAAAGCCCGGGTCGCGGGTGGTACGCAAGGTAAAGAGGCTGGGTGTCAGCGTCTGCACCTCGAGCAGGCGCTGGCGGGTGAACTTCTCTTCGCTGACGGTCATACTTCGCTCCCTTCGCGGATATCGGCAGCTTGGCCTGCCGACCTTGATACTCCATTCCGACGCCGACAAACACCGCCAGTTCTTATGCCTATTCTCGACAGCCCCTTCGCGCGCCTCGACCTGGTTCGCCAGCCGGAACAGCCCAACGAGCCATTGCAGGCCTTCGACGCCGCCGACGAGTACCTGCTGAGCCACCTCCACGAGCAGGGGCTGCCGGCCGATGCACGCGTGCTGATCCTCAACGACGGCTTCGGCGCCCTGGCCTGCGCGCTGGCCGGGCACGCGCAGGTCGTCAGCAGTGGCGACTCCCACCTGGCGCACCTCGCGCTGCAGAAGAACCTGCAGCGCAATGCCCTGGCTGCGGAGAGCGTCCGCTTCGTGCCCGCCAGCGAAACCGCCCGGGGGCCGTTCGATCGGGTGCTGATTCGCGTTCCCAAGACCCTGGCCCTGCTCGAAGAACAGCTGATCCGCTTGCAGGGGCAGCTGGCGCCGGGCGCCCAAGTGATCGCCGCCGCCATGGTCAAGCACCTGCCCCGCGCCGCCGGCGACCTGCTGGAGCGCCACGTCGGCCCGGTACAGGCCTCGCTCGCGGTGAAGAAGGCCCGCCTGCTGTTCGCCAGCCCCGAGCAGAAGGCCCCGGTCGACTCGCCCTACCCGACCCGCTACCGCCTGGAGCAGCCGCCGCTGACGCTGGTCAACCACGCCAACCTGTTCTGCCGCGAGAGCCTGGACATCGGCACCCGTGCCTTCCTGCCCCACCTGCCCCGCGCGCTGGGCGACCTGCGCGTGGCGGACCTGGGTTGCGGCAACGGCGTGCTCGGCATCGTCTATGCACTGCATAACCCTCAGGCGAGCCTCACCCTGGTGGACGAAAGCTACATGGCGGTGCAGTCGGCGCGCGAGAACTGGCAGGCGGCCCTGGGCGATCGCCCGGCCGATATCCGCGCCGGCGACGGCCTGGCCGAGCAGTCGCCCGCCTCGCTGGACCTGGTGCTGTGCAACCCGCCGTTCCATCAGCAACAGGTGGTCGGCGACTTCCTCGCCTGGCGCATGTTCACCCAGGCCAAGGCCGCGCTCGCCAGGGGCGGCGAACTGTGGATCGTCGGCAACCGCCACCTGGGCTATCACCTGAAGCTCAAGCGCCTGTTCGGCAAGGTCGAGCAGGTCGCGGCGACGCCCAAGTTCGTGATTCTCAGGGCGATCAGGGATCGCTGAGCAAAGCATGCGAACAGCGAACACCCGGTTCGCCACACGCTGCGCCGGGGTTGCCGCCGCATGCTAATGTGCGGCCCCCGTTCCCGCCGCTGCGCTCGCACATGTCTACCCACGCCAAGTTGTTGCTGCGTCACCAGGTTCCCTTCATCAAGTTCTGGTTCGCCCGGGTCTGCACCGCCAGTGGCTTCCAGATGCTCGCGGTCGCCATTGGCTGGCACATGTACGAACTCACCGGCAACGTGCTGGACCTGGGCCTGGTGGGCCTGGCCGAATTCATCCCGCGCGCGCTGTTCATCCTCTGGACCGGGCACGTCGCCGACCGCTTCGACCGACGCCGGGTCGCCGCCCTGTGCCAGGGCCTGCAAGGGCTGATCGCCCTGTCGCTGGTGCTCGGCGCCTGGGGGCTCGGGATTACGCGGGAGATGATCTTCGTCCTGGCCTTCCTGCTCGGTACCGCCCGCGCGTTCGAGATGCCGGCCACCCAGGCGTTGCTGCCGAGCCTGGTGCCGACGCCCCTGTTCCCGGCGGCGGTCGCGGCGTCATCCTCGGCGATGCAGGCGGCGACCATCGTCGCGCCGGCCACCGGCGGGCTGCTCTTCGCCCTGGGCCCGGTCTGGGTCTACGCCCCGGTCGCCGCACTGTTCGCCATCGCCGTGAGCCTCATGCTGAGCCTGCCCAAGCGCCCGGCACCGCCCCGCCAGACGGGACCGGCGATGGACAACCTGCTCGCCGGGATGCGCTTCATCCGCAGCCGCCCGGACATCTTCGGCGCAATCTCGCTGGATATGTTCGCCGTGCTGCTCGGCGGCGCCACGGCGCTGCTACCCGTGTTCGCCAAGGACATCCTGCTGACCGGCCCCTGGGGTCTGGGCCTGCTGCGTTCGGCGCCCGCGGTGGGCGCGCTGCTGATGTCGTTCTGGCTGGCGCGCTACCCGATCAACCGGCACGTCGGCCGGGTGATGTTCGCCGCGGTCGGGATCTTCGGCCTGGCCACCATCGCCTTCGGCCTGTCCACCTCGTTCTGGCTGTCGATGGGCGTGCTGGTGGTACTGGGCGCGGCGGACATGGTCAGCATGGTGATCCGCGGCGCCTTCGTGCAGCTGGAAACCCCGGACGAGATGCGCGGCCGCGTAAGCGCCGTGAACGGCCTGTTCATCGGCGCCTCGAACCAGCTCGGCGAATTCGAATCGGGCCTGACCGCCCACTGGTTCGGCACGGTACCGGCGGTGGTCATCGGTGGCGTCGGCACGCTACTGATCGCCGGCACCTGGATGAAACTGTTTCCCACCCTCGCCAACCGCGACCGGCTCTACAAGGAGCCGGAAACGGGCGGCAAGACAGGCTAGGGTTCGGGCTTTTCGCAGAGCTCCGGTTGTTGCAGGGCGCCGGCCGAGGGCAGGCACAGCGGATTGACGGCAGACGACCTCACCGGATCGAGCTGCCGGATCGCGCCCAGGCCGATGAACATGGCCAGGATGGCCAGCCAGATGAAGACACTCACGCCGTTGCCCTTGATGACCACAGCGATGCGCGCCCACAGCGGCGGCCTGCCGGTGCGCGGCGCCAGGACGTAATTCAAATACGCCAACAGTCCGAACGCCCCGCCCCCTCCGATCCCCACAGCATTGATCCCGAAAGCGTTGCGAGCGACATGCCAGATCAACAGCCCCACCAAGGCGCAAGGCAGCAGGTGGCGCAACGGCAGCAGGCCGCTGCCTTCTCGACAATAGCGAACAGGCAACAGGCGCTCTCCCAGCCAGACATCGAGGCTGGCAAGAGGATGCAGGAACGTGGTCCAGAGTTTTATCAACCATGAGCCGATGACAATGAGAAAGGTCGAAGCCATCGCCGCCGCAATGAGGGAGCGAGCGTCGAACTCCCGAGAAAGCACCACTACCAGCACCAACAAAGCGGGCCACCAGAACAGGTAATGGTCGGTCCGATCACTACCGGGGCGCCAACGCCGCCAATCGGGCAGTTGCTCGACCGCCAGCCGAGGGAGCAGCCCGCTGGTGCGCAGCACGGTGCTTTCCAACTGATCGCAGGCGTCCCAGGTGTCGTTGTCGAAGCCGTCGGCCATCAGCCGTCGCTGCCCATTGGTCAACGGCTTGAGCAGGAACCAGGCGGCCTTTTCCGCGGCCGAGTGCGGTTTGCTTATCGCCAGGTCACGTTGAAGCCTGGCCAGCACCGTCTGGTACTGATTGCGGCTTTCGAGCTGGTGATACAGGTAGCCCGGAAAAGGCAATGCGCCTTGCGCTTCGTCCCAGCCTGCAAGGGTGCACACCCGGTCGAAAAACGCCCCGGACCAGCCTTCGACCTCGAACAACAATCCCGCAAGCCGATGGTGGAACTGGGTCCGCTGATCGAAGCCTTGAAGCCAAGGCTCCTGCAACAACGCCTTGATCAGACCAAGTGCCTCTCTCTCGTGCGCGTGATCCGGCTCGACCAGCGTCGCGCGTACCTGATCGAGCCGCGCAGTCAGCAGACAATCGGCCAGCTGCCGTAGCGCGCCGGGATCCAGGTCGACAGCCTGCCAGGCGCTGAACCAGCGCAACCTGACGATGGCCCACTCGATGGCGGGCAACGCCGCCGCCCCTTCGCTCAAGCAACGTGACAACAGCAGTTTCTCGAACTGCGCCCTTTCTCCGACCTCGTCCGCCCGGGCCAAGGACGCATCGAGCGCTTCGGGCGCAAGGCTCGTCAGCATGATCACGGGCCGAGTTGGGCATGGCTCAGGCGCAGCGAGCTGGTCCAGCAAAGGCGCCTCTGAATGATCGGCCACGCCCATGGATGGTTCAGACCTGCCGGTAGACTCTGCCGCGATCGCAGCGGCGACAGGCGCCGGCGCAGCCTCCTCCTCATGGTCCACGTCCTCACGCCACTGAACGTAGGCCAGCGCCTGGTCATAAGCCTCACGCAATCGTTGAAAGCCATCCGGATCGTCGTCCGGGCGGGTGACCTTGAGCAGCCGCGCATACTGGCGCTTGACCGCGCGTGCGTCGGCATCGGCGTCGATGCCCAGCAGGTTCCAGCAATCCATCGCTGCGCCCTCAGAGAGTGGTATCGAGTTCGGCCAACCGCGCGGCGATCTGCGAGCGCACTTCGCGGATCTGCCGTTCGTCCTGGGTCTCGAGCACGTGCTGCAGCTGCGCCGCGAGCTGCCCGTAATACTGGCGCAGCTCGCCGAGGTGCTCCTGATAGAGCCGGTCCAGACGCGCCAGCAACAGGCTGTTCGCCTGCTGATCGCGCGGATGGATCTTGAGCGCTTCCAACGCCTCAAGGCGCTCAGCGATCTGCTCGGGCGTCAGCACCCCCGGGTTGTTCTCGATGACCTTCTTGTAGGTTTCACCCGTCAGTGGCAAGGACACCTGGGCCTCGAGCAGCCCGTTGTTGTCGTAGGTGAAGCGCACGTCGAGCGTCACCTCGCCCGCCTTGCGCGCAGGAACCGGAACGTTGAGATCGCCGAGAAAAATGTTGTCCTTAACCATGCGGCTTTCGCCCTGGTAGATCTTCAGCGCGACCTCGCGCTGATTGTCGTGAAGCGTCTGCAACTGCTGCACCTTGCTCACCGGCACCACACTGTTGCGCTCGATGATGGGCAGGAAATGACCGGATTCGATGCGAGGACCGATCTCCATGGAGGTTTCCACGCCCAGGCTGTAGGGGCAGACGTCCGTCAGTACCACTTCCTCCAGCGCCGCGTGCCGCGCCTTGAGCGCGGCCTGGATCGCCGCGCCGCAGGCCACGACCTCGTCCGGATTGAGCTGGGTGGAAGGAAAGCGGCCGAACAGCGTCGTGGCCAGGCGGCGAATCAGCGGCATACGGGTCGACCCGCCGACCAGCAGGATCTCATCCAGGTCAGCCGCCCGGATGCGGGCGTCACGCAGGGCACGCTCGATGGGCAGGCGCAGCCGCTCGAGCAGGCCGGCGGTACAGGCCGCCAGATCATCGGCGCTGAAGGCGTGGGTCCATTCCTGATCGTTCGTCCGTAGGGCGAACACGGCGGTGCCAGCGGTGCCCAACGCATGCCGAACCCGTTGAGCCTCGCGCCGCAACCGCTGGCGGATGACCGGCGCGGTGGCTTCAGGGAAGCCGGCTTCGCCGCGCTTGAGCGTGACGAAGGCCTGCACCAGCGCATCGTCGAAGTCCTCGCCGCCGAGGAAGTTGTCGCCGGCACTGGCACGGACTTCCATGACCCCGTCGAAAAGCTCGAGGATCGACACGTCGAAGGTGCCGCCGCCCAGGTCGAACACCAGGAAAGAACTCTCCTGGCGGGTGTGCAGACCATAGGCCAGGGCCGCGGCGGTGGGCTCGTTGATCAGCTTGTCCACCGCGAGGCCGGCGAGCTCGCCGGCGATGCGGGTGGCCTTGCGCTGGGCATCGCTGAAATAGGCCGGCACGCTGATGACCGCCTCGGTCACGGCCTCGCCGCAGGCGCGTTCGACATCCGCCTTGAGGCTCTTGAGCACCAGCGCGGACAACTCTTCAGGTCGGAACGCGCGACCGCCGAGACTGATGGTGTGGTCACTGCCCATATAGCGCTTGAACAGCGCGGCGGTCAGGTGGGGATGGGTCTGCAGGCGTTCGCGGGCGACTTCGCCGACCAGCACCTGGCCGTCGTCATCAAGGCCGACGACGCTTGGTGTCAGCACACTGCCCAGCGCGTTGGGCACCAGTCTGGGCCCGTTTTCGTCCCATACCGCGACGAGACTGTTGGTGGTTCCTAAGTCGATGCCGACGATCATCCTGGCTGGCTCCTGCAGGTCGCGGCCATGGATGAAAGGACGGATAGGGTAACGGGCATCCATGCGCCGGGCCGCTATTACAGCCAGCCGTTCATGCGTCGTAAAGCGCCCGCAGCCATACGGCGCGGCCTTGGGCTCATTATCTCGACGGCGTCACATGGCGCTTGGCCACCACTGGCGCACGCACCGCTCCCGACCCCGGTCGGAGCGGTGCGACCAGGGTCAGAGCAGCTTGTCCAGGGTGATCGGCAAATCCCGGATGCGCTTGCCGGTGGCGTGGTAGATGGCATTGGCCACCGCGGCGGCGACGCCGACGATGCCGATTTCGCCGACGCCCTTGGAGCCGAGCGCGTTGACGATCTCGTCCTTTTCCTCGACGAAGATCACCTCGATCTCGCCGATGTCGGCGTTGACCGGGATGTGGTACTCGGACAGGTTGTGGTTCATGTAGCGGCCCAGCTTGTGGTCGATCTGGGTTTCCTCCTGCAGCGCCTGGCCCACGCCCCACACCACGCCGCCCATGATCTGGTTGGCCGCGGTCCTGGGGTTGACCACGCGCCCCGCCGCGATCGCGCTGACCACGCGGCTGACCTTCACCGTGCCCAGCGACTCGTCCACCCGCACTTCGACGAAGACCGCCGAATGGGTGGCGCTGGCATAGCCCTCGCGCTGCTTGCCCGGCTCGGCCTTGACCTCGACCTCCAGCGCGCCGCTGACCGCGACGATCTGGTCGAGCTCGACCGCGGTCTCGGGGCGATCCTTCAGTTGCATCCGCCCACCGTCGAACACCACTGCATCGAGCGTCGCGCCGGTGAACGGCGAGACGGGCGATTGCTGCGCCGCGTCCAGAATCTTCTGCTGCAGCGCCTGGCAGGCCTGCTGCACCGCGCTGCCGACCGAGGACACGGTGAACGAGCCCCCTTCGAGCGGGGCCTGGGAGAGGTTCGAGTCGCCCAGGCGAAACTCCACCTGCTCCATCGGCAGGCCCATGGTGGCCGCCGCGATCTGCGTCATCACCGTGTAGGTGCCGGTACCGATGTCCGAGGTGGCGCTGCTGACCACCAGCCGGCCACCAGGCTCCAGGCAGGCCTTGGCGCTGGCCGGCATCTGCATCGCTTCCCACACGCCGGTGGCCATGCCCCAGCCGATCAGCTGGTGGCCGTCGCGCATGCTGCGCGGCTCCATCGGGCGCCGCGACCAGCCGAAGCGCTCGGCGCCCTGCTCGTAGCACTGGCGCAGCTCCTTGCTCGAATAGGGTTTGTCCTCGTTGCCGTTGTGGGCCGTGAAATTCCTCATGCGCAGCGCGACGGGGTCGATCGCCGCCGCGTAGGCCAGCTCGTCCATCGCGCATTCGAGGGCGTAGACGCCGACGGTGGCGCCCGGCGCACGCATGTCCAGCGGGGTATGGACGTCCAGCGGCACCAGCTGGTAGTCGAGCCTGACGTTCGGGCACGCGTACAGCATCCCCGACCACTCCACTTCGTGCTCGGTGAAGTCTTCGAAGCGCGACGTCTGCCCGATGGCCTGGTGGCTGATCGCCTCGAGCTGGCCATTGGGCGCCGCGCCGAGGGAGATCCGCTGCAGGGTGCGCGGGCGGTAACCGAAGGTGAACATCTGCTGGCGCTTGAGGGTGACGCGCACCGAGCGCTTGAGCCTGAGCGCGGCCATCACCGCCAGCGGCAGCTGGTGCTGCGGCCGCAGGCCTGACCCGAACGCACCGCCGACGAAGGGCGAGAGGATGCGGATTTTCCCCTCCATGCCGAACACGCCTTCGAGATAGCGCATGCAGTTCTGCACGCCCTGGGTCTTGTCGTAGATCTCGAGCGTGCCGTCGGGCAGGTAGTGCACCGTGGAGGCGTGGGGTTCCATCGGATTGTGGTGCTCGACCGGCGTGCTGTATTCGAGGTCGAGCCTGAGCATCGCACCGCGCAGCACGCCGTCGACGTCGCCCCGTGGAGACGGCAGCTCGGCCGGCGCCTTGTGCATGTTGCCGAGCTCGCTCAGCAGGTCGGTGTGGTGCGGCTCGCGTTCGTATTCGACGCGCACCAGGCTGCCGGCGTGGCGCGCCAGCTCCAGGTTCTCGGCCACCACCAGGGCGATGGGCTGGCCGCTGTAGAGGATGCGGTCGTTGAACAACGGGCGGAACGGCGAGCCTTCGGCCGCGTCGTCGTCCTCGTAGGGTTCGTCGTAGCTGGCGATCGGCGGGCGGTTCTGGTGGGTCAGCACCAGCACCACGCCGGGCACCGCCTCGGCCGCGCTGGCATCGATGCCGAGGATCCGCCCCCGGGCGATGGTGCTGTTGACCACGCTGCCGTAGAGCAGCCCCGGCACGTGGAATTCGCCGGCATAGTGGGCCTGGCCGGTGACCTTGAGCGGGCCGTCGACACGCGCCAGGGGTTTTCCGAACGGAGAGGTCGAGCTGTTCATCGGCTGGCTCCTTTGGCGGCGTCGCCCAGGGCGCGGGCAATGGAGCGGCGCGCCAGTTCGATCTTGAAGGCGTTGTGCTCGAAGCCGGACGCGCCGGCGAGCAGCAGGTCGGCGGCGGTGGCGAAGGCCGCGTCGTCCGCGACCTGCCCCACCAGCACCGCCTCGGCTTCGGGCTTGCGCCACGGTTTGTGCGCCACGCCACCCAGGGCGAGACGGGCGCCGGCGATGCGCTCGCCGTCCATTTCCAGCGCGGCGGCCACCGAGACCAGGGCGAAGGCGTAGCTGGCCCGGTCGCGCACCTTCAGGTAGGCGCTGTGGCGGGCGAAGCCCTGGGGAGGCAACTCGATCGCCGTGATCAGCTCACCCTCGGCCAGGGTGTTGTCGCGCTCCGGTGCGTCGCCCGGCAGACGATGAAAATCGGCGAAGGCGATGCGGCGCTCGCCACCGGCCCCCTGCACGATCACCTGCGCCTCCAGTGCCGCCAGCGCCACGCACATGTCCGAAGGGTGCACGGCGATGCAGGCGTCGCTGTGGCCGAGGATCGCGTGAATGCGGTTGAGCCCCTCGCGCGCCGAGCAGCCCGAGCCCGGCTCGCGCTTGTTGCACGGCGTGGTGCTGTCGTAGAAGTAGTAGCAACGGGTGCGCTGCAGCAGGTTGCCGCCCGTGGTCGCCATGTTGCGCAACTGCGGCGAGGCGCCGGCCAGGATCGCCCGGGACAGCAACGGATAGCGCTGCTCCACCAGCGGATGCCAGGCCAGGTCCGCGTTGCTCACCAGCGCACCGACGCGCAGCCCGCCGTCGGCGGTCTCTTCGACGTCGTGCAGCGGCAGCCGGGTGATGTCGATCAGCTGGGCCGGCCGGGTGACGTTTTCCTTCATCAGGTCCAGCAGGTTGGTGCCGCCGGCGATGTAGCGGCTGTCGGGGCGGAACAGCGCGATGGCCTCTTCGACGGCGGCCGGCCGCGCGTAGCTGAAGGGATTCATGGCCGCACCTGCTGCACGGCGGCCGACAGGCGTTCGCGCGTCTCGGCGGAGGCGTCTTCGATGGCCGCGAGGATGTTGGGATAGGCGCCGCAGCGGCAGAGGTTGCCGCTCATCTGCTCGCGGATTTCGTCGCGGTCGCTGGCGCGTCCCTCGCCGATCATGCCCACCGCCGAGCAGATCTGCCCGGGCGTGCAATAGCCGCACTGGAAGGCGTCGTGCTCGACGAAGGCCGCCTGCATCGGATGCAGCGCATCGCCCTCGGCCAGCCCTTCGATGGTGGTCAGGCGGGCGCCGTCGTGCATGATCGCCAGGGTCAGGCAGGCGTTGATCCGCTTGCCGTTGAGCAGCACGGTGCAGGCGCCGCACTGACCGTGATCGCAGCCCTTCTTGGTGCCGGTCAGCTGCAGCTGCTCGCGCAGCAGGTCGAGCAGCGTGGTCCAGGGATACACCTCGAGTTGCCGGGTGCGGCCATTGAGTTCAAGGGAAATCGGGCAGGCGGCAACGGGGGTCGCCCCCTCATGGGTGGGGGTTGCGCTCATGGGTGCCTCACGGTCGGTTGTCGCGCCGCTACGTCTAGCGCGTAGGTTGCGCAGTGATTGCGTCTAGTTTTACGACCGGGGCCGCGCCGTGATCGTTCAGCCATTCGTCGATGCGGGCCGGATCGCGACCGATCACTGCCGAATCATGGGCAAATGGCTATCGGGCGGCTTGCCGCAGCGGTGAAGGGTTCGTCGCCGCCCGGCGTTCAACGGCGATCGGCAGGGGTGTCGATTTTCCTGGACCGGCATCTCGACCGCCCGGGCGTTGGCGAACAGGGCCTGCGCGCCGCGGTCGCCGTCGAGCTGCGCAGGTCGTCGAGATAAGCCGCGTCGATAGCCCCACGCCACAGGGCACGTCACCCGCTCGATGGAAATTCAACCGCACCGCCGCACGGTGTAAGATGCCGGCCTTTTTCGCCCGCCGCTTTGCAAGGGCTCGACGATCGGCTTTGCTTAGCCAGACTGCAGGCCAAGGCGTGCACGCATGCCCCGACCGGCAACAAGAGGATTGACCATGCTCGAAAAGCTGTTTCGACTCAAGGCGCACAACACCACGGTGCGCACCGAGGTTATCGCCGGCCTGACCACCTTCCTGACCATGGCCTACATCCTGTTCGTCAACCCGAGCATGCTGGCCGAAACCGGCATGGACCATGGCGCGGTGTTCGTCGCCACCTGTCTCGCCGCGGCGCTCGGCTCGGCGATCATGGGCCTGGTCGCCAACTACCCGATCGCCCTGGCGCCGGGCATGGGGCTCAACGCCTTCTTCACCTATACCGTGGTCATGACCATGGGCTACGCCTGGCAGACCGCGCTCGGCGCGGTGTTCCTGTCGGGCGCGATCTTCTTCGTGCTGTCGATCTTCAAGATCCGCGAATGGATCATCCACAGCATCCCGCTGGCGCTGCGCTCGGGCATCGCCGCGGGCATCGGCCTGTTCCTGGCGATCATCGCGCTGAAGAACGCGGGCATCGTCGTCGACAACCCGGCCACCCTGGTGGGCCTTGGCGACATGACCGCAGGCGGGCCGCTGCTCGCCTGCCTGGGCTTCGTGCTGATCGTCGCCCTCGCCTATCGCCGCGTGACCGGCGCGGTGATGATCGGCATCCTCGCGGTGACCCTGCTGTCGATCCTGTTCGGCCTGTCGCAGCTCAACGGCGTGGTGTCGATGCCGCCATCGCTGGCCCCCACCTTCCTCGAACTGGACCTGATGGGCGCGCTGGACATCGGCCTGCTCAGCGTCATCTTCGCGTTCCTGTTCGTCGACCTGTTCGACACCTCGGGCACCCTGGTCGGCGTCGCGCAGAAGGCCGACCTGCTGGACAAGGACGGCAAGATGCCGCGCCTGGGCCGCGCGCTGCTGGCCGACAGCACCGCCACCATGGCCGGCGCCGCCCTGGGCACCAGCAGCACCACCAGCTACATCGAATCGGCCGCCGGCATCAGCGCCGGCGGGCGCACCGGCCTGACCGCCTGCGTGGTCGCCGCGCTGTTCCTGCTCAGCCTGTTCTTCGCCCCGCTGGCCGGCGCCGTGCCGGCCTACGCCACCGCGCCGGCGCTGCTGTTCGTCGCCGTGCTGATGACCGGCAGCCTGGCGGGCATCGACTGGGACGACCTCACCGTCGCCGCGCCGGTGGTCATCGCCGCGCTGGCCATGCCGCTGACCTTCTCGATCGCCAACGGCATCGCCTTCGGCTTCATCGCCTGGACCGCGATCAAGCTGCTCGCCGGCCGCTGGCGCGAACTCAACCCGGCGCTGGTGATCCTGTCGATCCTGTTCGTCATCAAGCTCGGCTTCTTCGCCGCCTGAGCCGACCTCTGACCGCCCCGGCGGGCCGCCTGGCTCGCCGACGCTGATTCGTGAGTACCCATGAGCGCTCCCCAGTTCGACCCCGCCACCTACGATGCCCAGCTCGCCGAAAAGGCCGAACGCCTGCAGGCGCTGCTGGCGCCCTTCGACGCGCCCGCACCGCAGGTGTTCGATTCGCCGCGCGAGCACTACCGCCTGCGCGCCGAATTCCGCCTCTGGCGCGAGACGGGCAGCGAGCGTCGCGACTACGCGATGTTCGAGCAGGGCGACAAGCACACGCCGATCCTGATCGAGCGCTTCCCCATCGCCAGCGCCCGGATCAACGAACTGATGCCGCGCCTCAAGGCGGGCTGGCAGGCCAGCCCGGCGCTGTCGTTCAAGCTGTTCCAGGTCGAATTCCTGACCACCCTTTCGGGCGACGCGCTGATCACGCTGGCCTACCACCGGCCGCTGGACGCCGCCTGGCAGGAGGCCGCCGAAGCCCTGGCGAGCGAGCTGGGGGCGAGCATCGTCGGGCGTTCGCGGGGCAAACGCATCGTCATCGGTCGCGATCACGTCGAGGAAGAACTGCAGGTCGCCGGCCGCCGCTTCCGCTATCGCCAGCCGGAGGGCGCCTTCACCCAGCCCAACGGCGAGGTCAACCAGAAGATGCTCGGCTGGGCCTATGAGGCGCTGGGGCCGCGCGAGGACGACCTGCTCGAACTCTATTGCGGTAACGGCAATTTCACCCTGCCGCTGGCGACCCGGGTGCGCAAGGTGCTCGCCACCGAGATCAGCAAGTCGTCGGTCAACGCGGCGCTGGCCAACCTTGCCGACAACGGCATCGACAACGTCACCCTGGTGCGCCTGTCGGCCGAGGAGCTGACCCAGGCGCTGAACGAGGTCCGCCCGTTCCGCCGCCTGGCCGGGATCGACCTCAAGGGCTACGACTTCGGCAGCGTATTCGTCGACCCGCCGCGCGCCGGCATGGACCCGGACACCTGCGAGCTGACCCGCCGCTTCGAGCGCATCCTCTACATCTCCTGCAATCCGGAAACCCTGGCGCAGAACATCGCCCAGCTGCACGACACCCACCGCGTGGAGCGCTGCGCCCTGTTCGACCAGTTTCCCTACACCCACCACATGGAAGCGGGCGTCCTGCTGACGCGTCGCTGAACTCAGCGCTCTCCGGCAGCGGGCGGGTTCGCCGGGGTTGCCGGGTCGGCGTCCGACGGTGAGGGATCGCCTACCCGAAACGGCTGCGGCTCGGCCGGCGTCACCACCGCGTCGCCGGGCGTCGGGCCTTCGCCGACCCGGAAGGGTGCCGGCTCTCGGGGAAAGGCATGACGCCGGGACGTCGGAGCGCTTTCCGGCGCCTGCGGCTCGACCTCCGGCCGCAGGGAACGCAGCGCAGCGGCTGCCAGCGCCGCGCCCAGCAGGCGATAGACCAGCGACACCAGATCGAAACCGATGAGGCTGCCGCCATCGAGCCACAGGGAGGCGAGCCGCGCGCCGGCCAGCGTCAGCAGGGTGATGACCAGCATCACCAGCGCCGCGCGCGCGTAGTCCGGCGCGCGCACCGCCCACAGCAGGAACAGCGCCAGGCCCAGCTGCAGGCCGCCGTAGTAGACGCGCATGTGGCTGACCGATGCGCTCTCCATCAACAGCATGCCGTTGAGATTGGCCATTTCGTAGGGGCGAACCCAGTAAGCCAGGCTCAGGGCGACCATGACCACAGCCTGGGCGACCAAGACGATCCGGGCGAAACGCATCGATGCTCTCCTGCTGGCCCGAAGCGAAACGGAAAGTCCCCGGGCGATCTGCAAAAGACCCGCGCCGCTCCGATTTGTTCGCTACGTCACACTCGCGGCCGCGCGCCAAGGGCAGTGCGACCTGTCGTCACGCCGGCGTCTCCGGACACCGCCGCGGCTTGGGCAGGAGCCGATCCGGCGTTATGCTGCCGGACGTTATCTGCCGTCTGGTGACCCTCATGCGCCGCCCGCTCCTGCTCGCCACCCTTTGCTCCGTCCTGTTCGCCAGCCTCGCCCAGGCCGCCGAGCCACTGGCCATCGACGTCTACCGCGACCCGAACTGCGGCTGCTGCACCGCCTGGATCGAGCACCTGGAAGAAAACGGCTTTGCCGTGACCGACCACGTCGAAACCGACATGGCCGGCGTGAAGAGCCGCCTCGGCGTACCGCATCGCCTGGGCTCGTGCCATACCGGGGTCATCGACGGCAAGTTCGTCGAAGGCCATGTTCCGGCGGCCGACATTCTCAAGCTGCGCGCCCAGCCGGACCTGCTCGGCGCGGCGGTCCCGGGCATGCCGATCGGCTCGCCGGGCATGGAAATGGGCGATCGCCACGACGCCTACCAGGTGATCGGCCTGGATCGGCAAGGCCAGGAATCGGTCCTCTCCCAATACCCGGCCCGCTGATCGTCATCCCCTATCCCCAAAGGCCGCTTGCGTTACATATAGCACGTAAAAGTGCGTAATTTTGATAAGAAGCCACCTTCGGGTGGCTTTTTCTTGATCTTTCCGCCATATAGTTAAATAGTATAATCCATGTAATTTGTGTAAGGGGGTGGCATGGCTTCGGTTAGCGTCGTCGCAAAAATCGTAGAGGACAACACAGGGGTCGCAAGCGAGCTCCCTTTGCTGATAACAGAGGAGGGGGAGCTTTCTCCTCTGACCGACTACCTCTTGTACCTACACGCCAATGGGCGCTCCAAGTCGACGCTTGAGAAAACGGTTCGTGCGGTGGCGATGCTTCTTGACTACATGGAAGCAAACGCTGATGCGTTCACAGACCCCGAGAAGTTGTTCCAGGCGTTCGTCAGGCGGCTGTACAGCGGGACAGCTTCGGAGGCGGGCCTAGACCCTTCCGGTCTGTACTGGGTGCCCGCCTCCGAAGCGACAGTGAGAGAGCGCATCATCGCACTCACGGGCTTCACGGAATGGCTTGCTGATAAGCAGGGCACCAAGCCGCTGAACCCTTTACGCAAAGCCACGCCTCACGAAGAGCGCCTCAACTACGCGGCATGGTTTCGGCGAAATCAGAACGATTTCCTAGGCCACATCAAAGACAAGTCAATCAGCACCACCGTCAAGCGTGCGCGGAGCATCAAGGGCCGCACCCCGCTGGCGAAGACGGAGGATGACGCGATCTCCTTTCCGAATGCCAAATTCGAAGCCTTCTTCACCCAAGGCATCGGCGGCGCCAAAGATCCCCGAGTCGCTCTGCGGGACAAGCTGATTCTCCTTTTAATGCACGGCGCGGGGCTTAGGATCAGCGAGGCCATGCTGCTGTGGGTCACCGATGTTTTTGAGAATCCCGCCGACCCAAGCCAAGCGCTTGTACGCATCTACAGCGAGCGCGAAGGTGTTGCCCCCGAAGGCTGGAAGAGTCGCAAGGGCGAGCGAACCCGCAAGGTGTATCTGAAAGAGAAGTACGGGCGCATACCTCGCTGCGAGATGAAGGGGACGCAGTACCTGGGCTGGAAGGCCAAGCTTGTCGATGACAAGGACGGCTACTTGATTGCGCAGTGGTTCCCAGTCGATTTTGGCCGGGTTTTCATGGCCCTATGGAAGACCCACCTGAAATACCGCGCAACAGCGGACGCGCATCACCCCTACGCATTCATCAGCTTCGACAGCAAGGCGTTTGGCAATCCTTATACGATCAACGCCTTTAATCAGAACTATGCCGCCGGTCTGCGCCGCATCGGCCTGGAGCCGAACAAAGCCGAGGGGCTCGATCCCCATGGGCATCGGCACAACTACGGGCGGCGTCTGACCCAGGCGGGCATCGACCCGCTGATCCGAAAGAAATGCCTTCACCACAAGTCCCTTGAGTCGCAAACGGTCTATACCCTGCCGGGCAACCAGGACGTTTCGAACATGCTCAGCGCGGCCTCCGAGCAACTGGCGCGGCCCGACGCCAAGATTATGGTCACGGACTGGAAGGCACTGGTTGAGCACGGCTTTGAGGACATCGATCCGCAGGGGTTTTACACCGGCAAGCGGCCGCGACTGGAAGGGGCATGAGAATGGCGCAGAAGAAAACCAATGGGCGCTCGGCTGATCTGACACTCTCCTGGCTCACGCGCTCGCATGGCGAAGACTGGCTGCAATGGCAGCAGTATGCGGCCGAGTGGATGGCGACTCAGGACGCTGGCGTTGCTCATAGACTGAAGGCTCTCCGTCATTTCTTCGTCACCTACCTGATGCGCCATGCCTCCTACGCCAACGATGTCACGGCCTTTTTCAAGGGGCATGCCGGACACAGAGCGTCGTCCCAGGAGTTCGTCGAGGCTATGCAGGCTGCGGGCGTCAACGATCAGCGCGTGCAGGCGGAGTATGTAAATTACGTGGCTGCCTTCTTCGACCACGTCATCGAGCAGCATTACAGCGCCGAGGACGATCACGGTGTCGCACGACCCATTGTCTCGAATCCTTGCGAGCGGATCGCGAAACAGGGCTCGACGCAGGAGACCGTCAGGAACCCGCTGCCGTACCGCTACATTCAGCAGCTACGACAGATCCTCTGCCGTTACGCTCACGGCAGCGAGCAAGAGGACTCACAAGAAGGTGCTGCCTGTAACGCCCGCTGGACGAATCGCCATTTCCGTGACTGGTCGTGGGCGCATGAGCATGTGTTCTACGCGTGGTTCGAGGTGGAGCCCGAGATCATCGACCGCGACGACCCCGACTGCGTATGGCGCGCCAAAGTGGTCAAGCGCAAAAACACGAAGACCACCATCCACCAGATGTGGTCGCCGGTCACCGCAATGCTGCTCTTCGTGAAGCTGCATCTGCCGCTGCGCACCTATCAGGTTCGCTTTCTCGATTCCGGCGAAGCCGATACCTGGCGCTATGAGGGCGGGCGCTGGGTAGCGAATACCCATCCCTTCGTCTACGGCAGCAAGAAGCGTCCTTACGCCAAGGGCGTGTTCCGTCGCACCTACGATGCGATGACGGAGACCTACGCCACCGCGCTCTACGTCTCCACCAACAAGACCGCAGATCAGAACAAGGGCGAAGTGGATCGCGGCTACACGATTCCTTGGCAGCACGAGGAACTGCTGTACTGGCTGGAGAAGCTGCGCAACTGGCAGGAGAAGTACAACCCGATCACTGCGCCGACCCATGCGAGCACACTGGGCAGGAAGCATGTTGGCGCGACCAAGAGCCCATCCGCACTGAAGGCCATGGGCGAGTATTGCTTCCTGTTCCGGGACGCCAGCGCAAAAAGCGCGGAAGACCGCACCAAGCCGATTACCGAGCTTTCCTGCGCATTGTCCTGGCATCAACTGCTACTTCAGTTGGAGCAGAACCTGGCAGCGACGGGCCATAAACTGAGCGACGGCACCGCACTGAAACTGGTGGAAGACTACCCGGACGACACGCCTGACGGGGCTAAAACGAAGACCCTGTTCCCACTGCACAGCCTCCGGGTGTCCCTGATCACTGCCTTCACCATGGACACGGCCCTGCCCCTGCCGGTGGTCTCCAAGCTTCTGGCGGGCCACACGCGCCTGCTGATGACGATCTACTACAACAAAATCACCCCCTCCGTCATGGCGGAGAAAATGGAAGAGGCGCACGCGGCGCTGGATGCCAAGGCGCAAGCCTCGCTCCGCACCTTTCTCAAGAATGCGGAACTCTCCCAGATCCAGGCTCGCACCGCCTGCAACAGCGAGGAATCAGTCGAGGCGGCCCTCGCTAACCGCAATCCCATCGGTTGGGAGCACCGCTCGGCAGGGCTGTGCCTGGTCGGCGGCAATACCGTCCGCTCGGACGAGCTGAGCACGCTGGGCGGCTGCTGGAACGGCGGCCCCGTCGTTAAGGAAGCCGCAGTCGTGCATTCCCGCGCTTATGCCCCAGTGCCCCACGGGCCGGAGAACTGTATCCGCTGCCGCTGGTTCATCACTGACGCCAGCTATCTGCCCGCACTGAGCAGCCAGTTCAACCAGATCAGCTACAAGGCCCACCAGGCGGCGAGTCTGGCGATGGAGATCGAGGGCGAGCTGGAAGCGCTAAAGGACGAGCTGTTCTTCGCTGAGGAGCAAGGCGCACCGTTCACCAAGCACCATGAGCTTCAAGTGCTGGAGCGACGCTATGAGAAGCAGAAAGTGGAGGCCGATGAGTACGCCAAGGACTTTATCGCCTGCTTCAATCTGATCCAGCGCTTGATGGACATCGAGAACCAGCGCGACGAGGCCGACGAGGGTCAGAAGCTCGTCGCCGTGGGCTCTCGCGAGGATCTGGCGGTAAGCATGCGTTTTATCGAGACCGACTCAGAGCTGCTGCACCTGTCGCTGCTCTGTGAGGATGCGGAGTTCTATCCCGACCTACAGGATGACCTTCGAAAGACCCCGGTCATCGCCAAGCGCACGCTCGCACTCAGCCGCATGATGATGCGGAAGGGGTATCAGCCGCTGTTGATGGAAATGGACGAGCGGGCGCAGTTGATCGCCGCAAACGCCCTCATGCGCAAAATGGCCAAGATCGCGCACCCGACCGACAAGCTGGAGGGCTACCGGATCGCGGCGAACTACATCGAGGCCCAGGGGTATTTGGTAGACGACCGGCTTCTTGAGGCGGGAATCGACCAGATGAGCCAGGCCGCGCCGCTTGCCTTGCCGAGCATCAAGCAACGGCTTATCCAACATGAGGAGGTCATCTGATGGAGATCGATATCGACGTCATTCTTGAGGATCTCAAAGAAGGCAAGACGGCGAAGACGCAGCAGTCGCTCGACAAGCTCAATCAAACCTTGTGCGACTATTACGAGCGCGGCGAACGCGACTTCTCGATCACCACCATCGGTCGGGTTTCGGCAGAGGACGGCGGTGTCGGCTACCAGTCCGTCCGGGCGACAGCTAACAAGCACTACCGCGATCTGATCGAGGCATGGGCGGCGAAGGCCAAGACCACCACCAAAAAGCCCCTCAGCCCCCAAAGTCGATCCCGCCGAGCACCTCAGGACAATCAATTGCTTGAGCGCATTCCCGATCCCGCCCTGCGGGTGCTGTTCGGCCAGATCATCGCCGAGCGCAACCGCTACCGTACTCAGCTCAATATTCTCAAGAACCAAGCTGAGGTCGTGATCGATAAGCGTCCGGTGAGGCAGTTTGAAGTCAGCGCCGAACCCTCCGTCGAGCTTCTCCCTTCGCTCAAGGGCATTGCCTCCGATAACGAGATAAAGGCGCTTCGGTTCGCCGCGTCCGACGAATGTATCGAGCGCCGGGGGTGGCTGGTCACGCAGGCCGGACAGGTGAAAGACGAGCTTGGGGAGGAGGTGTTCCCCCGTGGTTTCATGACGGGCCTCCGCAAGCTCGTCGGGGAAGTTGACTCCGATGAGTAGTCATCGGGTTTGATTCTGTTACAGATTCAAACTCATCTGGTCGGACTAGGAGATTTCAAAATGCAATCGTCGGACGACAGATAAGCCGAGTAAAACGACTCACAAAATGAGACATCATGCCCAAGAGGCCCTTTGCCTCTTGGATGCAGCCTCTGGCAAGGTACAGCATTCGCTGAATGCCCCCGGTTTTCCATGTGACTGGGGCTGCTTCCGGCCAGAAGCAGTCAGTCAATGCGTTACAGTGATTTTTTGCAGCTCTTTATAGAGCCGTTAGCTGCCGCCACCAATAATCCATAGGCCTGCCAGTCGTCAGAGAGTCTTATTCTCGATCAGGCGATTTCCCCGTGGATGACCAGTAGCTCACTGGTGATGGAGCCAGAGTCCTGTCTTCGAATGCAGGACTCCTGGCTTTGCTCACTCAGCGCCGATCCCGGCCATCGGTTCAGTTTGGCCCCAGCCACCGCCCAGAGACCTGAACAGGTCAACCAGCGCAATCTGCCGTTCCGTGCTGATTTGAATTAGTGTGGTCTGGTTGCTAAAGGTGCTGCGCTGGGCGTCAAGATAACGCAGGTAGTCGTCCACGCCGCCCTCGTAACGCGCCTTAGCCAGGGCCATCGCAGCCTCGCTGGAACCGGCCAGAGCCTGGCGGGCAGCCTCCTCGCGGCGCAGGGTGTCGGTGGCGGCCAGGGCATCGGCCACTTCGCGGAAGGCGGTCTGGATGGTGCCTTCGTAGTCGGCCACCGCCGCGTCCTGGCGCACTTCGGCGAGGTCCAGGTTGGCGCGGTTGCGGCCACCGGCGAAGATCGGCAGCGACAGCGTCGGGGCAAAGCTCCAGGCCCGCGAGCCGCCATCGAACAATCCGGACAACTCGGCACTGGAGCTGCCCACCGAACCGGTCAGGCTGATCCGGGGAAAGAACGCGGCGCGAGCTGCACCGATATCGGCATTGCGCGCCTTGAGGCGGTGCTCGCTGGCGAGAATGTCCGGGCGCCGTTCGATCAGTTCCGAGCTGGTGCCGGGGGCGATGTCCTGCAGCACCATCAGGTCGTCGCGGGGCGTCGCGGGCAGCAGGCGAGCGGCATCTGGCGTGCCGAGCAACAGGACCAGGGCGTTGTCCGCCTGGCGTAACTGGCGTTCGGTGCTCTCGCGCTCGGCCCTAGCCTGTTCGGCAAGGCCGACCGCTTCCTGGTAATCCAGGGCGGTGGCGGCCCCCGCTGCACGGCGCTGGCTGACCAGCTCCAGCGAGGCCATGCGGCTGTCCAGGGTTTGTTCGACCAGGGCCATGCGGCGTAGCGCACCATCGCGGGTCAGGTAGGCCTGGATGACCTCGGCAACCAGGCTGATCTGCGTGGCACGGGTCGCCTCCTCGGTCGCCAGGTAGGTCTCCAGCACGGCCTCGGAGAGGTTGCGCACGCGGCCGAACAGGTCGACTTCGTACTCCGCGAGGCCGAGGCCGACCTGATAGTTGCTGGTCACTTCCGAGCGCCCGGTCTGCGACAGATCGGCAGGCAGGCGCTGGCGGTTGCCGCTGGCATTGGCGTTGATCGAAGGCAGGCGATCAGCACGCTGGATGCGGTACTGGGCACGCGCAGCTTCGATATCCAGCAGCGCCTGGCGCAGGCTGCGGTTGTTGCTCAGCGCCGTATCCACCGCGCGGCGCAAGTCGGCATCGACGATGAAGGTCTGCCAGTCCAGCGCCTGGGCACGGGCGCCCTCCGCGTCGGCGGCTTGCCAGTGCGACGCGACCGGTGCCTGCGGGCGCTCGTAGGTCGGGGCCAGCGAACACCCCGCCAGGGCGGCGATGGCCAGGGGCAGCAGAGCGCGACGGAGCATGAAGTGAGAGGTCATCGCATTACTCCGCTTTATGCAGGGGATGGTTGTCGGTTTGCTGAGGTTTGGTGCGCAGCAGCGACAGCACCCAGACGAAGAAGATCGGCACGAAGATCACCCCGAGCATGGTCGCGCTGAGCATCCCGCCCAGCACCCCGGTGCCCAGTGCGCGCTGGCTCGCAGCGCCGGCGCCAGTGGCGATGGCCAGCGGCACCACGCCGAGCATGAACGCCATGGAGGTCATGATGATCGGGCGGAAACGCAGGCGCGCGGCTTCGACAGCGGCATCGCGCAGCGAGTAGCCGTCTTCCCACAGGTCCTTGGCGAACTCGACGATGAGAATGGCGTTCTTCGCCGCCAGGCCGATCACGGTGATCAGGCCGACCTTGAAGTACACGTCGTTGGGCAGGCCGATGGCAGTCACCGCCAGTACCGCGCCGAGTGCGCCGACCGGCACGATCAGCATCACCGTCAGCGGGATCGCCCAGCTCTCGTAGAGCGCCACCAGCAGCAGGAACACCACGGTGATGGCCAGCGCGAACAGCATCGTCGCCTGGCCGCTGGCGACCCGCTCCTGATACGAAAGCCCGGTCCACTCGTAGCCGATACCTTCGGGCAGCTCGGCAGCGATGCGCTCCAGTTCGAGCATCGCCTCGCCAGTGCTCACGCCGGGCGCGGCGTCACCGGCAATGCGGATCGACGGGTAACCGTTGTAACGCGCGACCTGCACCGGGCCTTCCTCCCAGCTCGTGGTGACGAAAGCACTCAGCGGTACCAGGCTGCCGCTGTCGTTGGGCACATGCAGGCGCAGGACGCTTTCCGGCGTCATGCGCTCGGCCTGTTCGGCCTGTACCACCACGCGCTGCTGGCGGCCGGCGTTGGCGAAGTCGTTGATCACCGACGAGCCGAACGCAGTGGACAGCGCGCTGCTGATCGCTTCGAAGCTGACACCCAGCGTGCGGGCCTGCTCACGGTCGATCACCAGGCGCAGCTGCGGCGCCTCGGCCAGACCTTCCATCATGGCGTAGAGGAACTTCGGATTGCCGTTGACCTTGCCCAGCACTTCATCGCGCGCTGCCAACAGGGCATCGCGGCCAAGGCCGGCGCGGTCCTGCAGGCGCAGGGCGAAACCACCCGAGTTGCCCAGGCCTTCGACCGGCGGTGGCGGCACCGCCATGATCGCGCCGTCATCGAGGTTGGCGAAGTGCTGGTTGACCGCAGCCGACTCGGCTTCCGGCGACTGCGAAGAATCTCGCTCGGACCAGTCCTTGAGCAGCGGGAAGGCAATGGCCGCGTTCTCACCCATGCCGGAGAAGCTGAAGCCGAGGACCAGAAAGGACGTCTGCACGGCCTCGCGGGCCATCAGAAACTCTTCCAGCTCCTCACCCGTGGCCGAGGTGCGCTCACGGGTAGCGCCTGGCGGCAACTGGATGTCGACGATCATGTAGCCCTGGTCTTCCACCGGCACGAAGGATTCCGGCAGGCGCAGGTAGAAGAAACCCATCAGCACCACCACGCCCAGGTAGATGAACATCACCCGCCCGGCGCGCGGCACCAGCTTGCCGTTGAGTTTGGTGTAGCGGCCGGTCAGGGCGGTGAACTTGCGGTTGAACCTGCCGAAGAAACCGGTCTTCTCGTGATGGCCCTCGGGGATCGGTTTGAGCAGCGTGGCACACAGCGCCGGGGTGAAGGTCAGCGCAAGAAAGCCCGAGAACAGGATCGACACCGCCAGCGACAGCGAGAACTGCTGGTAGATCACCCCCACCGAGCCGGCCATGAAGGCCAGCGGCAGGAACACCGCCGACAGCACCAGGGTGATACCGATGATCGCCCCGGACACCTGCCCCATCGCCTTGATGGTCGCCGGCACCGGCGCCAGGCCTTCCTCGGCCATGATCCGCTCGACGTTCTCCACCACCACGATGGCGTCGTCCACCAAGATGCCGATGGCCAGCACCATGCCGAACATGGTCATCATGTTCACCGAGAAGCCCAGCAGGTACATGAAGGTCAGGGTACCAAGCAGACACACCGGCACGACGATGGACGGGATCAGGGTGTAGCGCACGTTCTGCAGGAACAGGAACATCACCAGGAACACCAGCACCATGGCCTCGATGAGGGTCATGATGACCTTGTCGATGGCCACGTCGACGAAGCGCGAGGTGTCGTACGGCACGGAGAACTCGACGTTGTCCGGGAAGTTGGCCGACAGCTCGGTCAGACGCTGCTTGACCGCCTCGGCGGTCTGGATCGCGTTGGCACCGGGCGACAGCTGCACGGCGGCGGCAACGGCGGGCTTGCCGTCCTGGCGCGAGCCGAAGTTGTAGTCCTGGCTGCCGACCTCGATGCGTGCCACGTCGCCCAGGGTCAGGCGCGAGCCGTCCTGGTTGGCACGCAGCACGATGGCGGCGAATTCCTGCGGGTTGTCCAGGGTGCCCTTGACCGCCAGGGTCGCCGTCAGCTCCTGCTCGCTGGAACCCGGCGTGCTGCCGAAGGCACCGGCCGGCACCTGCACGTTCTGCGCGCGGATCGCGTTGTTCACGTCATCGATGGACAGGCCGTAGCCGACCAGCTTCTGCGGATCGATCCACACGCGCATGGCCGCCTCGGAGGCGAAGAACTGCAGCTTGCCGACGCCGTTCACGCGACGGATTTCGTTGTTGATGTTGCGCGCGGCGTAATCGGCCAGCGCCGTGACGTTGGCGTCCTTGTCGCCATCGGTGTAGCTCAGCGCATAGATCAGCAGGAAGCCGGCGGTGGCCTGCTCGGTCTGGATGCCGAGGGTCAGCACGGCCTGCGGCATACGTGCCTCGGCCTTCTTCAGACGGTTCTGCACGTCAACCTGGGCCAGTTCGGGGTCGGTCCCTGGCTGGAAGGTGACGGTGATCTCGGCGATGCCGTTGGCGTTGCTGGTGGACTCGAAGTACAGCAGGTTCTTGGCGCCGTTGAGTTCTTCCTCGATGACGCTGGTCACCGAGTCGGTGAGCACCTGCGCCGAAGCGCCGGGATAGGTGGCGGTCACGGTGATCTGCGGCGGCGCCACGTTGGGGTACTGCGCCACCGGCAGGAACGGGATGGCCAGCAGGCCACCCAGCGAGATGAACAGGGCGACTACCCAGGCGAAATTGGGGCGCCGGATGAAAAACAGGGACATGAGAGGTTCTCCGGCTTACTGCGCCTGGGACTGTGGAGCGGCTTCGGCGGCATCTTGCTCGCGGGGGATGACCTTGGCGCCCGGACGGATAGCCGCCAGCGAGCTGGTGATCACCTTGTCGCCGACCTGCAGGCCCTCGCTGATCTGCCAGCGCGAGCCCTGCATGGCACCGGTGGTGACCTGGCGCGCCTCGACGGTATCGCCCTGCCCCAGCAGCATCACGCTGGCCTGACCGTCAGCCGAACGCTGCACGGCACGTTGCGGCACCAGGATGGCGTTCTGGTTGAGCCCCTGCGGCGTGCGCACACGCACGTACATACCCGGCAGCAACACGCCCTCGGGGTTGTCGAACTGCCCTCGCAGGGCGATTTGCCCGGTGCTGCGATCCACCGAGATATCAGTGAACAGCAGCGTGCCCTTGCTCTCGATATCGGTACCATCGACGCGCAGCGACAACGGCTGGTCGCTAGCGCCGGCAACCTTGCCCTCGGCGATGGCCGCGCGCAGGCGCAGGGCGTCGGCAGCCGGCTGGGTGAAGTCGGCGTACACCGGATCAAGTTGCTGGATACGCGCTAGCAGAGTCGCCTCACCCTGGCCTACCAGCGCCCCTTCGGTGACCTGGGCTCGGCCGATGCGTCCGGCAATGGGTGCGCGAACCTCGGCATAGCCCAGGTCCAGGCGGGCGGTTTCGACATTGGCCTGGGCCGATCGCTTGTCGGCCTGGGCACTCTGCAGAGCGGCCTTGGCGTTGTCGAAATCCTGCTGGCTGACGGCGTTGATCTTCACCAGCGGCTCGTATCGGCGAACCATCGCCTGGGCCTGGAACAACTGCGCCTCGGCGCGGGCCAGTTCACCCTGCGCCCGCGACAGGGCCGCTTTGAACGGCGCAGGGTCGATCTGGAACAGCACGTCGCCGGCCTTCACGTCGGCCCCTTCCTCAAAGGTGCGCTTGAGCACGATCCCCGCCACCCGCGCGCGCACCTCGGCGACACGCACCGGCTCGATGCGTCCTGGTAGCTCGGCAACCACGGTGAAGGGCTCGGTCTGCACGCTGAGCACATCGACTTCACGCGCCGGCGCCTCCTCCCCTTGCTCTTCGGGCTTGTCGCAGCCAACCAGGGTCACGGCGACCAAACAGGAGATCACGGAAAAAGTGATCCACTCGCGAAATTTGTTCATATCTCACCCAAGCACGAAGCCAGTACGTAGTCGAAGCCGCGCATGATCCACACTAAAATCAAATGAGTCAATATTGACTCATCTGATTTTAGTGTGAACAAAGCTAGTATCCTCTTTGAGAAAAATGAGTGTTCTAGGAAAAATACCCGCATCTGCCTGCGATAGATAAAGAGTGACCGATGGATTTAACTGCTGCCGATGAGAAATTGCTGAAGGCCCTGGCGATCGCCATCGTTGACCACCCGCGAGCCACGTTCAAAGAAATAGCCCAGGCAGCGGGAGTCAGCAAGGCGACGCTAAACAGGTTTTGCGGCACCCGCGACAACCTGATCGAGATGCTTCTGGATCATGGTTCGGTGGTTATTTATCGGGTCATTGCCGATGCCGATCTTGAGTCGGCGCCCTTGGACGCATTGCATCGCCTGATCGAAGGCCATTTGACTCACAGGGAGTTGTTGGTTTTCCTCTCATTTCAGTGGCGCCCGGACACGTTTGATTTAGATGCAGGCGGCTGCCGATGGCTGCCTTACTCAGAAACGCTGGACGAGTTCTTTCTACGCGGGCAAAAACTGGGCGTATTCCGTATCGATATCGGTGCCCCGGCGCTTACCGAAATCTTCTCCTCCTTGATCTTCGGCCTGGTAGACGCCGAGCGCCGCGGCCGTATCGCACGCGCAGGTATGGCGGCGTTGATCGAGCAATTCTTCCTGAACGGCGCTTGCAACTACCAAACTTAACGGAAAGCAACGCTCAGTTTTTTTGCAATGGGTTGGCAGTGTCCGTTTTTGGCCGGTCGTGAGCGACCACAATAGGTTGGAATAGGCATACTCTTTTACCGGCAATCCCGCTCAGTTCGAGACAGGCCATTAGCTGCTGACGTGGTTAAAGCTGAAGTTTTACCTATTCCAGCTCAGTAGAGCTAAGGAAGGTCTGAAAAAGACTTCCCGAATCTGGTGAAACACGCCGATCCCGCCAGCCGAGTTTTTCCATGAAGCAGATGACCTTCGCCGACGCCGAGTACGCCGGCAAGCGCAAGCAGACCCGTAAGGAATTGTTCCTGATCGAGATGGATCAGGTGGTGCCGTGGAAGGGATTGATTGCCCTGATCGAGCCACACTACCCAAAGGGTGAAGGTGGTCGTCCAGCCTATCCGCTGATGGCCATGTTACGTATCCATCTGATGCAGAACTGGTTCGGCTACAGCGACCCGGCCATGGAAGAAGCGCTCTACGAGACGACCATCCTGCGTCAGTTCGCCGGGCTGAGCCTGGAGCGTATTCCCGACGAAACCACCATCCTAAATTTCCGTCGCTTGCTGGAGAAACATGAGCTGGCAGCCGGCATCCTCGGCGTAATCAATGGCTACCTGGGGGATCGCGGCCTGTCGCTGCGCCAGGGCACTATCGTCGATGCCACACTGATCCACGCGCCCAGCTCGACCAAGAACCAGGACGGCAAGCGCGATCCGGAGATGCACCAGACCAAGAAGGGCAACCAGTACTGTGTGTCACGAACACAGGTCAGATGACCTGTGCTGCTGTGCCGAAGATGGAAGTAGGCCTTCCGAAGTCGGCTTGCAGGAGCGGACTTCAAACCACCCGGTGCTGCTGCATCCAAAAGGTGTGGTGGTGAGCGACCGAGGAAAAGTCATCCCTGAGGATGGCAGGTGAGTATGGAGAAGATGAGCGAAAGCAAACCGTCCGATGACGCATCGTTATGCCCAAGGTGCTGCCGAAACTGAGGTGGAGTACTGGCTTCAGGACAAGTCGGGGCGTTACCTGCTTACGGACCCGATGGCAGCCGGTGTATAGGCGGCATGATCTTCATACAGGCTTTGGTACGGAACGTGAGAACCTTGTTCCAGATGCGAAGGAAAATGACAAATGGCCAACACCATGAGGAAGAATACCGATGCTGGAACGAGGGGCGGAGCCTCCCGTAGTAGCGATGAAGCCTCTGTAATGGAGGTGGAGCGAAGGGGCGGCGTTATCCGGCCGACGAGCGTTGCCAACCTCCGGGGATGAGTGGCGTGAGCTCGGCGAAACCTTATGACATAGCGAAACGCACGGTATGGGACGCCTACCAGCAGGTCAGGGCCAACCGCGGTGCTGCCGGCATCGACGATGAAACCATCGCCGATTTCGAGCGGGATCTGTCTAAGAATCTCTACAAACTGTGGAATCGGATGTCGTCGGGGTCGTACTTCCCGCCTCCGGTCAAGCAAGTAGAAATTCCCAAGGCATCGGGAGGCACGCGCAAGCTGGGAGTGCCCACGGTTGGTGATCGTGTCGCGCAAACCGTGGTCAAGCTTCTCATCGAGCCGGAGCTGGACTCGATCTTCCACTCGGACTCCTATGGGTACCGGCCGGGACGATCAGCGAAGCAGGCGGTGGCGATCACGCGTGAGCGCTGCTGGCGATACGACTGGGTGGTGGAGTTTGATATCAAGGCAGCCTTCGATCAGATCAATCATGGGTTGCTGATGAAGGCGGTGCGCCTGCACATCAAGGAGGACTGGATACTTCTGTACATCGAGCGGTGGCTGGTTGCGCCGTTCGAAACGGATGACGGCATGCGCGTCCCACGCGAACGCGGCACCCCGCAAGGTGGAGTGATCAGTCCCCTCCTGATGAATCTGTTCATGCACTATGCCTTCGACACCTGGATGCAACGTACCAGCCCCAACTGCCCGTTTGCCCGCTACGCCGATGATGCGGTGGTGCACTGCCGCAGTCGAAAGCAAGCGGAGTACGTGATGCGCTCCATTGCTTCACGGCTGGCTGTCTGTGGCTTGACGATGCACCCGGAGAAATCGAAGGTCGTGTACTGCAAGGACAGTAACCGTCGCGCAGGTTATCCGCATGTGAGCTTTACCTTCCTCGGCTTCACCTTTAGGCCGAGGAAGGCGCTCAGCAAACAAGACCAGCTCTTCACGAGCTTCCTTCCGGGAGCGAGTGCGGATGCCTTAAAGCGGATGCGGCAAGCGGTACGCAGGTGGCGACTCAATCGCCAAACCCACGTGACGCTGGTCGACGTGGCTCGGCTCTACAATCCAGTGATACAGGGGTGGTGGCAATACTATGGCTCGTTCTATCGGACAGCCATGCTTGGCATCTTCCAGCACATTGACCGCGCGCTTGAACGCTGGGCCCGACGAAAATACAAGGCCCTTCATAGGCGCAAGCGGCGCATTAGCCAATGGCTGGACAAGATGCGGACTGTGGTACCCCGGCTGTTTCATCACTGGCGAGTGACCGGGCAGCAAGGTTGGATAACGGGAGCCGTATGACGCGAGAGTGTCACGTACGGTTCTGCGAGCGGCTGCGGGGGCAGTTCCCGCGGCCGACTCACCACTTCGGCATGAAGGCCCACATCGGTGTGGATGACGAGTCGGGGCTGGTGCACAGCGTGGTCGGCACGGCGGCAAACGTGGCGGATATCACCCAGGTCGACAAACTGCTGCACGGTGACGAGAACGTCGTCTGCGCCGATGCCGGCTACACCGGCGTCGAAAAGCGCCCCGAACATGCTGGCCGCGAAGTGATCTGGCAGGTCGCAGCACGCCGCAGCACCTACAAGAAGCTCGATAAACGCAGCGCCCTGTACAAAGCCAAGCGCAAGATCGAGAAGGCCAAGGCACAAGTGCGAGCGAAGGTCGAGCACCCGTTTCGAGTGATCAAGCGCCAGTTCGGTTACGTGAAGGTGCGCTTCCGTGGCCTGGCCAAGAACACCGCTCAGCTGGTGACGCTGTTCGCGCTGTCGAACCTATGGATGGCGCGCCGACATTTGCTGACTACCGCAGGAAAGGTGCACCTGTAATGCGGAAAATGGCTGCTGCGAGGTGCTCGCGGCGGCCAAAAACGGAGAACTGAGCGGGTTACCTGGTCGATTTTGATCGACGGCCCGCTTTCAAAAGCAGCGAGGGCTGAAGTCGACCGGAAATACAGGGGGCGGTTGCAGGAGCTGAGTGCAACACGGGCAGCCCGCAGAATTCGGAAAAAATCGTACGCTAAGGCGCCCCATCTGCTTGCGCGCGAGCGCTCTCAAGAGGAGGGTTTCTCGTGCTTCCGAAACGCGCGCCAAAGTGCAACGTCATAGGCGATCTTGAGCAGGCCGCAGGCAACCAGCGGCGCCGCCAGCCAGCCAGCGGCGAACAGGGCGCCGCCAATGGCGGGGCTCGCTGCGGCGGCAAGGCTCCTGGGAGCGGCGGTGAAGCTCGCCGCCGCGGCGCGCTCTGCCGGCGTTACCACCGCCATGACGAAGGCCGAGCGCGTCGGCACGTCCATCTGCGACAGGGCGCTGCGCAGGAACAGCAGCGCGAGCGCCGCCGGCAGGCTATCGGCGAAGGCGGCGAGGATCAGACAGACGCTGGACGGGATGTGCGTGAACACCATCGTATTGATCAGACCAATATGGCGTGCCACCCAGGGGGCGGCGAGCTGGGAGCCGGCCGACAGCAGTCCGGCCCAGAAGAAGAACTGGCCGGCAGCGGCGAGTGAGAGGTCGAAACGCTCGAACAGCCAGAGCGCGAGTAAGGTATTGACGATCAACCCGCCGGCGAAGGCATCGACCGAGAACAGCGCCGCCAGTTTGATCACGATGCCGCGCGAAGGCCCCAGTGCTGCGGACGGCGCCGCCTGCTCGTGCACGCGGTGGTCCGGCAAGGCGCGATACAGGACGAAGATCGCGACACCGATCAGCCCGTAGGCGACGAACATCAGGCGCAACGCGTCGAGTTGGGCCAGGCCGGCATCAGTCAGCACTTGCGGGATCACGGTCGCCAGCGAACCGGTCGCGGCACACAAGGCGCCGACGAAGGTGTAGCGCGCGAACAGGAAGGTGCGCGCCTCGCCTTGTGCCGATTCGGCCAGCCGCGCATGCTCCAGCGGCAGAAAGACGCTGACGTCGCCGGAGCTGGGGTTCATCGTGCCGACGAAGGCGACGATCAGCAGCGGCCAGAAGGCGCCGATGCCGCCCAGGCCGGCCAGCAGCAGACCGGTGGCGGCCATCAGCCAGGCGGCGGCGAGGAGCAGCCGGCGCTGCGGAAAGCGATGGCCCCATTGCCCGACCGCCAGGGTCGCCAGCGCCGATCCGAGCAGGGTGGCGGAGCTGATCAGCCCGACTTCCCACTTGCCGAGCCCGAGCGTGAGCAGATAGACCGGCAGCAGAATGGCCACAAAGCCGTCGGTGAAGGCCCGCAGGGCCCGGCCGATCAGCAGCAGGCGTGCCTCGGGCGCGACGCCGGCGGGCAGCAGCATCACTTCAGGCCGGGCAGGCGGGCGACCGTCTTCAGCGGCCCCGTGGTTGAGTGGGCGCACCAGGCGTAGAGCGCGTCGTACATCACCATGCCTGCCTTCAGCATCTCGTGGTCGTCGGCGAAGTTGAGCGACAGCCCTTGCGAGATGGCGAGCAGGCCGGCCGCTTCGGTCGCCAGTTGCGGCTGGGCACAGTCGGCGGCCCGCACGATGAGCGCCAGCTTGTTCAAGGCCGGATCGTCGAGTTTGTACTTCTCGATGAAGGCATCGAAGCTGCAGCGGTCGCTGTGGTGGCCGAGCTCTACATTCGGCACGTCATAGGGGATCGCGCCGGTGTCGGCCGCGACTCTCATGACGTCACTTGCCGGCACGTACAGGAACTCGGGGGCCTCGTCGACGAAGCGCGCTACCAGCCAGGGGCAGGCGATGCGGTCGATCTTGGGCCGTTCGCGGGTGATCCATTTCATGCTCAGCCCTCCACCTTGGCAAATGCAGCGTCGGCAGCCGTCCAGGACAGGTTCTGCATGAAGGCGTCCACATAGGCCCCGGCCTTGGCGCCGAAGTCCATGTGGTAGCTGTGCTCGTACATGTCCAGGGCGATGAGCGGCGTGGCGCCGGCGAGGTTGTGGGCGTGGTCGGCGGCCCAGGCGTTCACGAGGCGCCCGCGGCGCGGGCTCCATACCAGCAGGGTCCAGCCGGAGCCGCCGCCCTGGGCCTTGCCCATGGCCGTGAATTCGGCGCGCCACGCGTCCACGGAGCCGAAGTCCCGCTTGATGGCCTGCTTCAACGCTCCGCCAGGGTCGCCGCCGGTACCGCCGAGGGAATCGAAGTACACCTCATGCAGGATCATGGAACCGCTGGCGATCATCTCCTCGCGCTTGAGGCCGTTGATCTCGAACACCGGGGCGCTGGCCCAGGTCAATTCGGCCAGGCGCTGCTCGATGGCATTGAGGCGCTTGACCGCCCCGCCGTAGTTGTTTTCCCAGTGGCTGACGATGAGCTTCTCGGACAGGCCGGTGAGTTTGGCCGGATCGCACGAAAGGGGCTTCAGTTCGTAAGGCATCTTGGCTTCCTCAGTAGGGTGGATCGGAAACGGCGCGGCGAAGGCTGACTCGATCAGATTCAGCCTTGGTTCGGAAACACCAGCCAGCCCGCCAATCCCGCCGCGAGGATCACGACGACGACGTTGAGCTTGTTCTTCCAGGCATAAAGGAATGCCAAGCCTGCGGCGAAGATTGACATGCCCATCGTCAGCGATGGCACACGTTCAGCCGTGACCTGCGCCAGGTCGAGGGTGGTTGCGCCGATCAGGCCGACTACGCCGGCCGCGACGCCGTCCAGGAACGCGTGCAGCCGTTTGTTCTCCACGACCGCCTCCAGCCGGTCGTAGAAAATCAGCGAGAACGCAAAGGCCGGAAGAAAGACACCCACCGTCATGGCCACCGCCCCGATCGGCCCCCCTGCCACATAGCCGACGAACGTGGCGAAGATGATGAGGGGTGCCGGCAGCACACCGGACAGTGCCAGGCCGTCCAGGAACTGCCCATCCGTCATCCACCCGCGCCCGACGGCGTCGTTGCGAACGAACGGGATCGCCGTGTAGGCGCCGCCGAAGGTGAGCAAGCCGGCCTTCAGGCCCGAGGCGAAGATGAGCAGCACCGATGCCTGGCCTTGAACGACCGTTTCCACCAGCTTCGCCGCCGGCGCAGCCCACAAAGCCACGGCCGCGGCCAGCGCCACCGCCCCCAGTGTCACCAGCAGCGCCAAGACTCGATGCTTCAGCACGAGCAGGGCGTACACCAGGCCGCTCGCCGGCAGGGTGATCCAGAAGTCGACACGAGCCATGGCGGCCAGCGCGCAAACGATGGCAATGGCCCACAACCAGCGATCGAGCAGGATGTGCTCGCCGATGCGGTGCACGGCGCGCACGATCAGGGCGATCACGGCCGCCTGCACGCCAAGGAACGCCGCGCCCAGCGAGGTGCCCACGAATTCGATCTGGAAGTACAGCCAGGACAGCGCGAACATCAGCAAGAATCCGGGAAGCATGAACCCGAGTCCCGCCAGTACGCCCCCAAGCCGCCCCTTCGCTCGGATGCCCAAATGAACGCATATTTCGTGCGCTTCGGGTCCGGGCAGCACCTGCATCACCGCAAGCAGCTTGTTGAAGCGTCTGCTGGAGATCCAGCGTTCCTCGTCCACGAGCTCGCGGCGCAACATGCCGATCTGAGCCACAGGCCCGCCCCATGCGAGCAAGCCGAACTTGAGGAAGCGCGCGAAGAGCTGCAGGTAGCTCATCGCTGGAGGGACGGCTTCAGTCGTGGCAGCGGTCTGAGGTCTGGTCGGGGCGTTCACGTTGCTTTGTCCTCGTAACTCTTGAGTAGCCAGTCAAAGACTTCACACGCGCGGGTAAGCAGCGCGTCGTCGTCGGGTTCGGATGCGCGCAGGCCGGCGAGCAGCGCTTCGATGCCCAGCGCTTCCGCGACCGGGAGTCCCCCCACGTCCAGGCAATGCACGAGCTCGCCCAGACGTACCAGTGCAGGGGCGGAATCAAGTCCGAAACTCGCCAGCAGCGTCTCGAAGGTGACCTTGGTGCCGACGTGGCTGAACGCCGCTCCGTCGAAATCGAAGCCGAGCCAATCAGCTTTGCAGTCGGAGGGGCTCGCCAGCCAGACGATGCGAGCGCTCGGGTCGATGAACCGGCGGATCAGCCAGGCACTGGCCAGCCGATCCACCCACGGGCGCGCCCGCGTGGCCCAGGTGCGGCCCTGATAGTCGGAGCGGCCCAGCCGCGGAACATCCGCCTCCCGGGCGGTCGGCTCGTCGGGAGACAGGCGGCGGGTGATCGCGTCGCGCAGGTCGTCGAGCAGCTTCAAGGTCTGGCGCTGCGCCTCGCCAGGGAAGAAGTCGATGCGCGCCACCTGCTCGAAGCGGCGCACGAGCGCCTGGAGCTTGCGTGCGGCGGCTGCGCCATCCAGGGATGTCAGGCTCCGTCCGAGCTCCTTGATCTCCTCGGCGATGCCGGCGTACTCCTCGCCACGGTCGAACAGGGCGCGCAGTGCAGCCTCCTGGGCTTCGTCACACCCCGACAGACGATAGACCTCGCCGCTGCCTCCGGCCTCCGCCGCCTGCGCCGCCACTTCGTCCAGCGCTGCGGCGTTGTCGGCCGTGTCGGGCAGCAGATAGACCCCATCACGCAGCGTTGCGCAGCCCAGCGCCTTGACGGAGCGCCAGGCGCGCATGCGGCCGGTCGATGCCTTGGTGGGCAGGCTGATGAATAGGGCAAGAAAGCTCAAGCACGGGCTCCTTCGTCAACAAGGAATAGCGAATGTAATAGACTCTACATCACGTTATAGTTAAAACTCAATTTGTGCTGAAGCGTCAATTTAAGGCATACCCTAACTGGATGTCATTTTCAGAAGACGACTGCACCAGTTGATTGGGCGTAATGGCTGTTGTGCAGCCAGCTCCTGACAGTTCAATATCAGAAGTGATCTGCACCAATCTCGACTATGCTCAATACTCGTGTGCACCAAAGCGAGGTGAGCATGGCGACGGACACCCCACGGATTCCAGAACAAGGCGTGGCCACTCTGCCTGATGAGGCTTGGGAGCGTGCGCGCCGTCGTGCGGAGATCATCAGTCCGTTGGCGCAGTCGGAGACGGTCGGGCACGAAGCGGCCGATATGGCGGCTCAGGCGCTGGGCTTGTCTCGGCGCCAGGTATACGTTCTGATCCGGCGTGCCCGGCAAGGCAGCGGCCTCGTGACGGATCTGGTGCCCGGCCAGTCCGGTGGAGGTAAAGGTAAGGGGCGCTTGCCGGAACCGGTCGAGCGCGTCATCCACGAGCTACTGCAAAAGCGGTTCCTGACCAAGCAGAAGCGCAGCCTAGCGGCCTTTCACCGCGAAGTCACTCAGGTGTGCAAGGCTCAAAAACTGCGAGTGCCGGCGCGCAATACCGTGGCCTTACGGATCGCTAGCCTTGACCCGCGCAAGGTCATCCGCCGGCGGGAAGGCCAGGATGCCGCTCGTGACCTACAAGGTGTGGGCGGCGAGCCTCCTGCCGTGACCGCGCCGCTGGAGCAGGTGCAGATAGACCATACGGTCATCGACCTGATCGTGGTCGATGACCGCGACCGGCAACCTATTGGCCGCCCGTACCTGACCCTCGCCATCGACGTGTTCACCCGCTGCGTGCTCGGCATGGTCGTCACGCTGGAAGCGCCGTCTGCCGTTTCGGTTGGCCTGTGCCTCGTGCATGTCGCCTGCGACAAGCGCCCTTGGCTGGAAGGACTGAACGTGGAAATGGATTGGCAGATGAGCGGCAAGCCCTTGCTGCTCTACCTAGACAACGCGGCCGAGTTCAAGAGCGAGGCCCTGCGCCGGGGTTGCGAGCAGCATGGCATCCGGCTGGACTATCGCCCGCTGGGACAGCCGCACTATGGCGGCATCGTGGAACGGATCATCGGCACGGCGATGCAGATGATTCACGACGAACTGCCGGGAACGACCTTCTCCAACCCTGACCAGCGCGGCGACTACGATTCCGAAAACAAGGCCGCCCTGACGCTGCGCGAGCTAGAGCGCTGGCTCACATTGGCGGTCGGCACCTACCACGGTTCGGTGCACAACGGCCTGCTCCAACCGCCGGCCGCGCGCTGGGCCGAGGCCGTGGCGCGTGTCGGCGTACCGGCCGTCGTCACACGCGCTACTTCGTTCCTGGTCGATTTTCTGCCGATCCTCCGGCGCACGCTGACCCGCACCGGCTTTGTCATCGACCACATCCACTACTACGCCGATGCGCTCAAGCCGTGGATTGCGCGGCGTGAACGCTGGCCGTCCTTTCTGATCCGGCGCGATCCGCGCGACATCAGCCGTATCTGGGTCCTGGAACCGGAGGGACAGCATTACCTGGAAATTCCCTACCGTACCTTGTCGCATCCGGCTGTCACCCTCTGGGAACAACGGCAGGCGCTGGCGAAACTGCGGCAGCAAGGGCGCGAACAGGTGGATGAGTCGGCGCTGTTCCGCATGATCGGCCAGATGCGTGAGATTGTGACCAGCGCGCAGAAGGCCACACGCAAGGCGCGGCGTGACGCGGATCGCCGCCAGCACCTCAAGACATCAGCTCGGCCGGACAAGCCCGTTCCGCCGGATACGGATATTGCCGACCCGCAGGCAGACAACTTGCCACCCGCCAAACCGTTCGACCAGATTGAGGAGTGGTAGCCGTGGACGAATATCCCATCATCGACCTGTCCCACCTGCTGCCGGCGGCCCAGGGCTTGGCCCGTCTTCCGGCGGACGAGCGCATCCAGCGCCTTCGCGCCGACCGCTGGATCGGCTATCCGCGCGCAGTCGAGGCGCTGAACCGGCTGGAAGCCCTTTATGCGTGGCCAAACAAGCAACGCATGCCCAACCTGCTGCTGGTTGGCCCGACCAACAATGGCAAGTCGATGATCGTCGAGAAGTTCCGCCGCACCCACCCGGCCAGCTCCGACGCCGACCAGGAGCACATCCCGGTGTTGGTCGTGCAGATGCCGTCCGAGCCGTCCGTGATCCGCTTCTACGTCGCGCTGCTCGCCGCGATGGGCGCGCCGCTGCGCCCACGCCCACGGTTGCCGGAAATGGAGCAACTGGCTCTGGCACTGCTGCGCAAGGTCGGCGTGCGCATGCTGGTGATCGACGAGCTGCACAACGTGCTGGCCGGCAACAGCGTCAACCGCCGGGAATTCCTCAACCTGCTGCGCTTCCTCGGCAACGAACTGCGCATCCCGTTGGTTGGGGTAGGCACGCGCGACGCCTACCTAGCCATCCGCTCCGATGACCAGTTGGAAAATCGCTTCGAGCCGATGATGCTGCCGGTATGGGAGGCCAACGACGATTGCTGCTCACTGCTGGCCAGCTTCGCCGCTTCGCTCCCGCTGCGCCGGCCTTCCCCAATTGCCACGCTGGACATGGCTCGCTACCTGCTCACACGCAGCGAGGGCACCATAGGGGAACTGGCGCACTTGCTGATGGCGGCGGCCATCGTCGCCGTGGAGAGCGGCGAGGAAGCGATCAACCATCGCACACTCAGCATGGCCTGTTGAGTTGCATCTAAAATTGACCCACTTAGGGTAAAGATTTGCGTCGAAATTTGACCCACGTATGACACTGTTTCCCGTCTGGATATGGCGGGAGAAATCAAGGAGTGATAAACGTGGCGATATTGAGCGCAATTCGACGCTGGCATTTTCGCGATGGTGCGTCGATTCGGGAAATAGCCCGACGAAGCGGCCTGTCCAGGAACACCGTTCGCAAGTATTTGCAAAGCAAGGTGGTTGAACCGCAGTACCCAGCGCGAGACAGCGTTGGCAAGTTAAGTCCTTTTGAGCCCAAGTTAAGGCAGTGGCTCTCCACCGAGCACAAAAAGACAAAGAAGCTGCGCAGAAACCTGCGCAGCATGTACCGGGATTTGGTCGCTTTGGGCTTTACCGGGTCTTATGACCGAGTGTGTGCCTTTGCCCGACAGTGGAAAGATTCCGAACAGTTCAAGGCGCAAACCTCGGGCAAGGGTTGTTTCATCCCCTTGCGCTTTGCTTGTGGCGAAGCCTTCCAATTCGATTGGAGTGAGGACTTTGCCCGCATAGCGGGCAAACAGGTCAAACTTCAGATTGCCCAGTTTAAGTTGGCCCACAGCCGGGCCTTTGTGCTTCGGGCTTACTACCAGCAAAAACATGAAATGCTGTTTGATGCCCACTGGCATGCCTTTCAAATCTTCGGTGGCATTCCCAAGCGCGGCATCTACGACAACATGAAGACCGCTGTGGATTCGGTGGGGCGTGGCAAAGAGCGCAGGGTCAATCAGCGGTTCACTGCCATGGTCAGCCACTACCTGTTTGATGCGCAGTTCTGTAATCCAGCATCGGGTTGGGAGAAAGGCCAGATTGAGAAGAACGTGCAGGATTCCCGCCAACGCCTGTGGCAAGGGGCACCAGACTTTCAAAGCCTTGCTGATTTGAATGTGTGGCTTGAGCATCGCTGCAAAGCGCTGTGGTCTGAGCTGCGCCACCCCGAATTGGACCAAACCGTGCAAGAGGCCTTTGCCGATGAACAAGGCGAGTTGATGGCGCTACCCAATGCCTTTGATGCATTCGTGGAGCAAACCAAGCGAGTCACTTCAACCTGCCTTGTTCACCACGAGGGCAATCGCTACAGCGTTCCTGCCAGTTACGCCAACAGGGCCATCAGCCTTCGGATTTATGCAGACAAGCTGGTGATGGCTGCCGAAGGCCAACACATTGCCGAGCATCCAAGATTGTTTGGCAGTGGCCACGCTCGGCGTGGCCACACACAATACGACTGGCACCATTACTTGTCTGTGCTTCAGAAGAAACCTGGGGCGTTGCGCAATGGTGCGCCATTTGCTGAATTGCCACCCGCGTTCAAGAAGCTTCAATCCATCTTGCTGCAACGCCCCGGCGGTGACCGTGACATGGTGGAAATTCTGGCCCTTGTATTGCACCACGATGAAGGTGCGGTACTCAGTGCTGTGGAATTGGCATTGGAGTGTGGCAAGCCATCGAAGGAGCATGTGCTTAATCTGTTGGGACGTTTGACCGAAGAACCTCCACCCAAACCGATTCCAATTCCCAAGGGGTTAAGGCTGACATTGGAACCACAGGCCAACGTGAACCGCTATGACAGTTTAAGGAGAGCCCATGATGCAGCATGAAGGCCATGTGAGAATCCTCAAATCCTTGAAACTCTTTGGCATGGCACACGCCATTGAGGAGTTGGGCAATCAGAATTCACCAGCATTTAATCAAGCCTTGCCCATGCTGGACAGCTTGATTAAAGCTGAAGTGGCAGAGCGTGAAGTACGTTCGGTGAACTATCAATTGCGGGTGGCCAAGTTCCCCGTGTATCGGGACTTGGTGGGCTTTGACTTCAGTCAAAGCCTGGTTAATGAGGCCACGGTCAAACAATTGCACCGGTGCGACTTCATGGAACAAGCCCAGAACGTGGTGCTGATTGGTGGGCCAGGCACAGGCAAGACTCACCTGGCCACAGCCATTGGTACACAAGCAGTGATGCACTTGAACCGACGGGTGCGTTTCTTCTCCACCGTGGATTTGGTCAATGCACTGGAGCAAGAGAAATCATCTGGGCGTCAGGGACAAATCGCAAACCGTCTGTTGTATGCCGATTTGGTGATTCTGGATGAGCTGGGATATTTGCCTTTTAGCCAAACCGGTGGGGCACTGCTGTTTCACCTGCTCTCAAAGCTGTACGAAAAAACCAGCGTGATACTGACCACCAACTTGAGCTTCTCGGAATGGAGCCGAGTGTTTGGCGATGAAAAGATGACAACAGCGTTGTTGGACCGACTAACCCACCACTGCCACATCCTGGAAACCGGCAATGAAAGTTACCGCTTCAAACACAGTTCAACTCAGAATAAGCAGGAGGAAAAACAGACCCGCAAACTGAAAATCGAGACATAATTCTGACAACAAGGGGTGGGTCAAAATTCAATGCAAATCCCGGGTCAAATTTGGGTGCAAATCAACA
>NZ_QLAE01000036.1 GCF_005876855.1 Stutzerimonas nosocomialis
GAAAAACTGCTTGCGAGATGCGGGGCACGAGCAGCCTGGCGCGTATGCAGTGGACGAAGACGGTCACGTTTTCATCGCAGAAGGCGGCAATGAGTACGACGGAGCCAAATGCTGGGTCGCTGTCGGCACCTCAAACTGATCGAGGATAACGGCACCGCTCTAGCCCCGCATCGGCCTGGGCTGTAGGAGAGGAGCGATCTCCACCTCACTGAATCGAGGACTTGGTATGCAGCACAAAGGCGATTTGATCGTCAACGATCAGCAAGAAACCACCGGCCAAATTACCGGGACAACCTATGTCAAAGCTGGTGGGCTACTGATTGCCCGTGGCCAGCTTGCTGGCGGGCTGATTATTGAAGAGGGCGGTAAGGCGGTAGTCCATGGGCAGGTGTCTCGTAATGTCGTGAACCATGGAATGCTTGAACTGTTGGGGCAGGTTTCGGGGAAGGTCATTGGCAATGCTCCCGTTAACCAGCTGAAGCCGGAACAAATTGTCGGAGCGGATCTACAGGTCCCATTCCGAGGACGAACAATCTCCTGGACCTCTACCTGATGAACAAGGAAAACTCCATGAAAGACCCTGAGGAGAGGTTTCTATGAGCAATGCGGTAAGCGACGCCTTCGCCAGAATGCAGATTAAGATTGCCGGTTTTGCTGGTGGAAAAAAGGGAGTGGCAGCGGCGCGGTATCAACAGCTATGCGGCGAAATCGCAGGCCTCCGGGATAGCGGGGAAATAACCGACCAACAATATCTAGATCTGCTGGCTGAACTCGAAAACGCCTACCAACAGGTAAACGCAGCACCAGACGTTACAGAAACGCGTCGGCTGAATAAGGACTCAGGCAGTAGCTTCGAACCGTAGGGTAGGTTTAGGCGCCTTGCTAGCACCAGACCGGGCTATGGCCCGGTAATTACTAGCTCAAATTCAAATGGTGGAGAGGGCTGGCACTAACCTCATCAAGTCCATGCGGCCCATCATCCGTCCGTAATCCTCGGACCACTGGCAGTAGTTCTGGAAATCGCCGTCTATCAAGTCCGTCAGGGCTTTCTGATGGTAAACGAGGCCGGTCATCATCGGGATATGTCGGCGGACGACTGTACCCGGCTTGCCGGTGTAGAAAACCGCATCTTCAAAGGAAAGCGGTTTGCCTGCGCCCGCCTTCTTACGGTGTTGCGATGCCAAGATCGTAGCGTCGATAACCGAGCCGTTCTCCAGCGTGATCCATGCATGCGCATTGATTGGCTTGCCGGCGGGGCGACCCTCGACAGAATCGAGCTGATAGCCCTCCAGCACGTCCCGCAGCAGCTGCTCTGAGCTCACATTCACATATAGCCCGTCATTCAACTCAACATCGCCTACGGTAACGGTATGTCTGATCCTCAGATCAAACAGCACGTAGGACAGCTCTCGGGCCACACGGAAGCATTTCCCAGGCAGAACGTCAGTGTGAGGAAGGAACTCCGAAAAATCCTTCGCAATGGCTAACGCTACAGCCGGCAAGTCGATGAAGTGAGAGGGCTCTAGCTCTAGGGGGTAGTTCGATAAGCCACGCGAAACCGAGTTTGTCCGCTCCATTGCTTCGCGGAATAAACGGATGTACTCCTCCATCGGGATGTCGCTCTACAACTGGTCATGGGGGAGCGAAGATACAGCGGGACCTTCTCCAAAAAAATAGGAAGCGGCCGGTTTCGCATTGTTTGCTGCGATAAGAAACCCGCAGAGTCATCGTGCAAGCCATCTCGGAATGAGGGCTTACACATGGTTGATCCCAGACATTCGGCCGCAGCTGCCCGGGGCTGCATCCAGGCCGGCGCTCTGCTATTTGCGATTGCCCTTGCGGGCTGCGCCCAATCGACACATAGGTCAGAGTCTGGAGCATCAGCAGGGACTGGCAACGCCAGCCGCGTCCCTGAGCAAGTGCGGCCTGATCTCTATCCCAATGGGGCTGCGCCGGTACCGGAGCCGGTAGTGCGGTATGGACGGTACACACTGGTCAGTACCTCTCCCAGGGCTGAGCAGCGAGATCTGCTAAGTCAGATCATCGATGTCACCGTTCCGCAGTCGATGAACCCTAGCGTTCACGATGCAATGAGCTACGTGCTGCAACGCTCTGGATACCGTCTCTGCCCTGCGACTGATGAGATCAAGGTGCTTTACGGACTGCCCTTGCCGGCCTCGCAATATCAGCTTGGGCCTATGACGCTGCGGAATACTGTTCAGGTCCTTGCTGGACCCGCATGGCAGGTCATTGTCGACGAGGTCTCGCGCAACATCTGCTTCGAGAAGCGTCCAGGATATGAGCGTATCGCTACACCTACTCCGTTGGTGAATGCTTCTGCCACCCAAGTGGAAGGGGGTGCCCGATGACTCCCCCCATGGCGCCGGAGGAGCGCCGAGTAGCTGATCGTCGTGCTCAACCGAAGAAGTCGCCCGCTTTGCTAATCGCGATCGGGGCGGCGTTCGTTCTGCTAGCTGCTTGGGGTGGGGTTCAGCAATGGCAGATCGGGCGTTTATCCAGCGCGCAACAAGACAAGCGACTTGAGCTGCAGATCAAAGGAGTCAATGAGCACCTGGCCCTAGTGGACGAAGAGCTGACAGGCATTGTCGATCGCCAGAAACAGGTGCTGCAGCGGAGTGATTTCGAATCGGCACATGCCGCACTGACTCGGCAGTTCGAGACGCTCAAGAAGCAGGTCGAATCGCTCCGCAGTGACGACAGTACTGCTCGCGATCTGCTTGCCCTCACAGCGCAGATTGAGACCTTGCAGACCGGCATGGATGCGTTGGGCAAACGCGTAGCTGCACTCTCAGTGCGCAAACCACCAGCTCAAACCCAGCCTGTCTCACGTCCAACCCAGAAGAAGCCGGCACCGAAGCCCGTAGTACTCACTCCCCCCTTCGACGTGGTGGGGATTGAGGTGCGCGGCGGTGAACGATTTCTCTCTATCGCTCCTGTCGGTAGCACCAGGCTTGACCAGATCTCGCTGATCCGCCCCGGGGACATCAGGCAGTCCTGGAGGCTGGAACGAATCGGCACTAAAACCGCTGAGTTTGATGTGCGCGGGACCGAACAAGTCGTCTTTCTTCGATAGGTAGGAGCTCACATGCGCTTCGTTCGTATCCTCCCCCTGCTGCTTGCGCTCACCTCAACGGTTCACGCTGATGGTTCGTCCTCGACGATGGTGGACAGTCAAATCCGTAACACCGAGCTCGCACGCACCGCAGAGGAGAAAGCTGCCGAGTGGGGCCTGACGGCCGAGGATTGGAAGCGATACCAAGAGTTGATGGACGGGCCGAGGGGAATCTATTCGCCAGGCCTCGATCCGGTATCCGTGCTAGGTATCGAAGCGCGCACTGACGAGGAGCGCATGCATTACGCGCGGATTCAGGCACAGATGGAGACGCAGCGGATGCAGAAGGAGCTTCTGTATCAACGTGCTTACGACGAAGCTGTAGGCGTCGTTGTGCAAGGGCAGCAGGTGGTAAACCTCAAGCCTGAAAAGCCTATGTTCAGTAGCTCGGAAGCAAGGCTTCCCGCCTCTGGTGGGAGTGGCCGGCTAGCTCTCTTCGTGGCCAGTGATTGTGCTCCATGCGTTCAGAAGGCTATCGCTCTGCAGCGGTCAAACACTCCCTTTGATATATACGTGGTAGGCAGCGAAGGTGACGACTCTAAGGTTCGCAGCTGGGCACGAAGTGCTGGGATCGAGCCGGAGAGGGTCCGTAGCCGGCAAATCACTCTTAACCACGACGAAGGGCGCTGGGCGGAACTACAAGAGAGTTCGGACGCAAAACTCGGTACTGACTTGCCGTTGGCCCTCAGATTCGCCAACGGAAAGTGGGTGCTCCAATGAGGACATTTGCGAGCCTCGCGCTTACGGGATTGCTGGCCCCGGCGATCTTTGCTGCGGAAACCCCTCCGCCTGCCTATCAGCTGGCCGCGCAGTCGGTTGGTGTGCCGTCACCAGTGTTGTTCTCCCTCGCCCTGCAGGAGTCAGGGACGAGGCTTAACGGGCGATACATTCCTTGGCCGTGGACATTGAACATTGCTGGTGAGCCGTACCGGTTCGCCACTCGCAGTGCTGCCTGCACTGCTCTGCTCATCGGTATCCAGGAAGTCGGCGCCAAGCGAGTCGACGCAGGGATAGGCCAGGTGAACATCGGTTGGAACGGCCATCATTTCAAGACTCCGTGCGATGCACTGGACCCTTATCAAAACCTACTGGTAAGCGCGCAAATCTTGCGGGGCTGGTACGACGAAACAGGTGACTGGACTGCCGCTGCTGGTAAATACCATCGTCCTGCAGGTGGCGAGGCCGCCGCGCGTTACCGCCTTGCGTTCGGTAAACAGCTTCAGCGCGTCGCAGGAGACAAGCTGACGACTCTAGTGGTGACGAACCCATGAAAACGGCGACTCATTCCAGGGGGGGCCTCCCTACGCGTCGTGCTCGCATGTCGTTATGCATTGGCGGAGCGCTGGCACTGGCCTGCGGGTTTGCTACTGCGGATTTGAAGGTGATCGAGGACCGTGGAGGCGAGGATGCTTCCCGCTATTACGAAGCGCTAGGCGGCAAGCCCGCAGCCAGGGGGCAGGAGCAACCCCTGCGACAAATTTCCGAAGCGAACATGCTCCCAGTTCGCGCTCAGCGCGTCACCCCAGGTCGGGTCCAGAGGAGAGAGATAAATGCCCCGGGTCTGCGGCCCTTCTTCATGGTTGGCGATGATGACCTGTCGAGACAGTGGCTCGTTGAGCGAAGCGAGGCGTTGAGCGCCATGGGAGCCGTGGGCATGGTCGTGAATGTGGAAACAGCTGGGCGACTCGCTCAGTTGAGGGCGCTAGCTCCTGACTTGAGGATGGTGCCGGCCGCGGGAGATGACGTTGCCGAGCGTTTGGGGCTCGACCATTACCCCGTCCTGATTACTGCCAAAAGCGTAGAGCAATAACATGCCAGTCAAACAACACGCGATAGAGGCGCTACTGAGGCCTCCCGTTGAGCTTTATACGGTGTTCGTCTGTTTCTGCGGCGCCTTCCTGAGCATCTACTCACCATGGGCGCTCGCTTTGTCACCGGAGTTCGGTTACGTCACTGCGGTTTTCTTCCTTGCCTTTGGGGGCGTCCGACTGAGGCAAGGGCTGACTGTGCTCCGGTACCAACGCAACATACGTCGCCTCCCCCGCTACGTGATGACTAGTAAGCAGGTTCCGGTCAGTAACAAGCGTCTTTTCATTGGCCGTGGCTTTCGGTGGGAGCAGAAGCATACCCAACGGCTGATACAGACCTTCCGACCTGAGTACCGCAACTACGTCGAGCCTCGCAGCTCATACCTCTTCGCAAGACGGCTGGAGGAAAAGCTTGAGCGGGCGCCTTTCCCCATAAGTCTGTTGCCGAAGCTGACGAGCTGGGATGTTTGGTGCAATCCCGTGCGCCCCCTCCCGCCTGTCGGAGGGAGCCCTCGCCTCCACGGCATAGAGCCAGACGAGGTTGAGGTTTCGCTTCCACTTGGCGAGCGGGTTGGCCATACCTTGGTACTCGGCACGACTCGCGTCGGCAAGACCCGCCTTGCAGAGGTGTTCGTCACCCAGGATATACGTCGAGGCGAAGTGACGATCGTCTTTGATCCAAAAGGCGATGCGGATCTGCTCAAGCGAATGTACATCGAGGCCAAGCGTGCCGGCAGGCTCGGCGAATTCTACGTCTTTCACCTTGGGTGGCCTGACCACTCTGCCAGGTACAACGCTGTTGGCCGCTTCGGACGTATCTCCGAGGTGGCAAGCAGGATCGCCGGTCAGCTGCCGAGCGAAGGCAACAGCGCTGCGTTCAAGGAGTTCTCCTGGCGGTTCGTGAACATCATTGCGAGAGCTCTAAACGAGCTGGGTCAGCGGCCTGACTACACAAAGATCCAGCGACACGTCATCAACATCGAGGGTTTGTTTCTGGAGTACAGCCAAAAGTACTTCGACAGCCGAGACCCGAAGGCCTGGGAAAAGATTGTGGCGATCGAGGGGAAGCTCAACGACAAGAACATCCCGTTCAACATGAAGGGCAAGCCGATTCGGGTTGTTGCGATCGATCAGTACCTGTCCCAGACGCGAGTCGAGGATCCGGTAATGGATGGGTTGCGGAGCGCAGTGCGCTACGACAAGACCTATTTCGACAAGATCGTCGCTTCCCTGCTCCCCTTGTTGGAGAAGCTGACCACTGGGCGGATGGCTGAGCTCATATCGCCGGACTACAACGATTTGAACGATCCGCGGCCGATCTTTGACTGGATGCAGATCGTCCGAAAGCGCGGAGTCGTGTACATCGGACTGGATGCGCTATCCGACCCTGAGGTAGCAGCGGCTGTTGGCAACTCCATGTTTTCGGATCTGGTTTCGGTTGCGGGCCACATCTACAAGTACGGCGTCGATGATGGTTTGCCAGGGGCAGATGGGGGGTCTAAAACGCCGATCAACCTCCACGCGGACGAGTTCAACGAACTCATGGGCAATGAGTTCATTCCCATGATCAACAAGGGTGGCGGTGCTGGAATCCAAGTCACCGCTTATACCCAGACCATGAGCGATATCGAGGCGAAGATCGGCAACAAAGCCAAAGCAGGCCAGGTGATCGGTAACTTCAACAACCTCTTCATGCTTCGCGTTCGCGAAACCGCCACCGCAGAGCTACTGACCAGCCAGTTAAGCAAGGTTGATGTCTACACCACCACGCAGGTCAGTGGTGCCACCGATACCTCAGATCCCACTGGTAACACCGCGTTTACCTCTCAAACTCAGGACCGCGTGAGCACGGTCACGGTCCCGCTCATCGAGCCCTCAAACGTGGTGAGCCTGCCGAAAGGCCAAGCGTTTGCCTTGATCGAGGGGGGGAACCTTTGGAAGGTCCGTATGCCTCTCCCAGCGTCCGATCCGGATGAGGATATGCCGAAGGACTTACAGGCTTTGGCCGGGTATATGAGGAAAAACTACCTGGACGGTGGCGACTGGTGGAACGGGTCTGGATTCGCTTCACCGATCGCGAATGCGTTGCCTGATGACCTTGAATTGGACCAGGGAGATGTCGCGCAGTCAGTGGTGATGCCTGAGCAGACGCAGCAGGAGCCGAGCGCATGATGATGCAACCCCAAACTCCTACCCGTTCTGAGATCCGACTCGTTGAACTTGCGGCCGAAGCGAATGCACCGTTGTCTTTCGCGCTGGTTCGACTCGTTGGTTTAGCGCGTCTGGGTTGGCTCGATGGGCAGACATTGTTCGATCAGCTGAATCGCCAGGGTTTGGCCCCGGAATGGGTTAGGCGAAACCTCTCCCCGGCAATACGCGTGGTAGATCCCGTTGCCGGCCAAGTGGTTCTGCGCTGCGAAACGGCTGTCGTCACAATACATTAGGACCCCGCCATGGCTGACCTGGCAAACACTGCACAGCAACAACAGATCAGAGAACAAGGTTGGTTAGGGAAGACGATCTCTCTCCCCTTCCGCTTCATCGGGGTGATGCTGCTATCTCTGTTTCTCAGCGTCATTTTTGAATGGATCGGCCTCTACTTCTTCTGGGGTGATCAGGGGTGGCACCACGCCCGCGACATGATGTTCCTTGAGCTGGACTGGATTTCGGAAGACTTCACAAACAGCCTCATCCTCGAGGAGCCAGGGCTGACAGCAAGCCAACTGATTGAGGCTGCATACAAGGCAGGCTTTGAAGATACCGGCATCGTGGAGTTCTTCCATGGCCAATCCGAGGCCTACCATCTAGAGAGCTTACGGGGCGACGGAAGCTTCGACCAAGCGATCGGCTCGGCCATGGTGCTAATCGAAGACTATGCCTTGGCTGCTGTGTTTTCCGTTCTCACATTTCTCGTTCGGCTGATTGTGCTAACCCTGACCACGCCATTGTTCCTGATGGCTATCGCGGTCGGCTTGGTAGACGGTCTGGTCCGAAGGGACATTCGCAGGTTCGGCGCAGGATTGGAGTCTGGTTTCGTCCATCACAGAGCCAGGGCGACCATAAAACCCTTGGCGGTAGCGCCGTGGCTGATCTACCTCTCGATGCCAGTTAGCATCAGCCCCCTTCTGATTCTGTTGCCCTGCGCTGCCCTTCTTGCCCTCGCAGTGAGCGTTACGGTTGGCAGCTTCAAGAAGTACCTGTGATGGGTGTTGCGGGCCGCAACATGACGAGGAACAAACGATGGCGCGCTATGAATACCGAACGCATTTCGAACCGCTGACCTATCAGCAGGAAACAATCGGGCGGCTGATGTTTAAGCAGTCCAGAGAAGACTTTGGCGCACCTCAGGGTGCTGCATTCGCACTCCGGAGTCAGGAGCAGATTTTATCCGCCTTTGGCGAGGACGGGTGGGAATTGGTTTCCACTGAGGCTGTATGGAGGGCGGTTGGGCTGGCTGGGAACAATCAATCAGATCAGCCGGGTAACGGGCACTGCGTCGTTGACGGCTATCTTTTCTTCTTCAAGAAACAGCTGCCCTAGTTCGGGCTTCAGCGCGTCAACAAACCGGTCAACACTTTTCTTTCACGTCAATAAATAGGTGAACCGCGTAGATCGCATTTCCTGCGGATAAACCCGCAGAGGCTTGGCAACCTGACAATCAATGTCACGCCAGGATTCAGATGATGACGATCAATGAGGCCCCTCTCCGAAAGCTTACAGCGCCATTGCTCCTCGCCTCGGCACTTCTGCTTTCCCCTCTTTGCTCAGCCGCCGGGTCGGCAAATGAGCAGGCGAATCTGGAACTCATTCTTCGTCAGCTGAGCATGATCGAGAAGGTTGCGCAGAAAAGCGCAGAGCTGCCTGCCGCCGAGGGCGACCGTTATCACTTTGATTACGAGCGTCTGCTTGAGGACCTCGGCCAGGTGCGGTCCGGTATCCAAGGCTACCTCTCGCCTGCTCGCGCTCAGCCACGTGATCCCGGCCAGCTTTCTGGCCATTACACCCGTACTGGGTCTGACAAGCCGTGAGCGCGATGACAACGGCGCAGAGCGCTGCCTTCAAGGCAACGGGCGGCTTTGCTGCTGACAAGCTTTCGGATCTGGTCGTTGGGATCGTCCTAGCTGTACTGCTGCTCTGGGGCGCATGGGCAGTCACGACTGCCTACAAGGGCTGGGCTAGGGGGCAGGTGGAAAAGTCCGCGCTGGCGTCCCTGGTGGCGCGGTTCGCGATGATCTACCTGCTCCTGCTCGCGCTACTGGTCTCTTAAACCGATTTTTAGCTGTGTCACCCAACCAATGCCCAAGGAGGCATCTCATGAAAGCAACCGCGCGTATCTCACCAATGGCCCGTGTAAGCGACTGGGTAGGCTCGAAGAAGAACCAGGGGCTGCTGCTTGCCTCGATCGGAATGGGTGCGATGACCTCCGCACGCGCCGATCTACCAGAGGTCGAGCAGCCATCCCGTGGAGGCAGTGGAATCCTCGAGCTTTGGCAGAACTACGGCTATGACGTGATCCTGCTGCTGGCTCTTGCTGTTTGCAGCATCGCCTTCCTTGGCGTGGCCTATCACTCATTCAACGTGTATGGCGAAGTCCAGACGCGGAAGGCTACATGGGGTCAATTCGGGGCAACCGTCGGCGTCGGCGGCATCTTGCTCGTACTGGTCATCTGGATGGTCACCAAAGCCTCCGAGATCCTTTGACGATAGCTCCTGCTCCCGAGGACAGATCCAATGATGGACAGTCATGACCCGATCAGCTTCACATCAGAGGGCACGGTGAATTTTCTGCCGAACCGCCTCAACAGGCAGCCCATTGTTGTGCTGGGTTTGACGGCCAATGAGCTGTTCTTCGTAGGGCTGTCCTCGGCGATTGCAGGCCTGGTTCTCGGCGTTCCTTTCGCCATCGTTTTCTCTTCCATTGCCATGGTCCCGACAGTAGCGCTCGTAGCGGTGTTTCTGGGCATCGGCTTGGGCGGGCGAGTGCTGCGGAGGGTGAAACGAGGCCGGCCGGACGATTGGTTCTACCGCAATCTTCAGTGGCGGATCGCAAACCGCTTTCCTCTGCTGATGGCATGGACGGGTGGGCAGGATCTGATCAAGCGCTCAGGGGTCTGGTATCACCGGCGAGGGGAAAGATAGTGAGCAGAGTCAGAAACGAGGTGCGCCGCCTCGAGGGGCACGTGACCTCACTGAGAATTGCGTTGCTCTTGGTAAGCATGCTTGCTGCCTATGGCATCTACGGTATGAAGACAGCGCCGGACAGCCTGAATATTCACGTGCCGCCTGATCTCCGGTCAGGTAGCTCGCGTATGTGGTGGGACATTCCGCCGGAGAATATCTACGCGTTCACCAGCTACATCTTCCAGCAGCTCAATAGCTGGCCGGCCGATGGAGCCAAAGACTACAAGCGAAATATCCACGCTTTACAGAATTACCTCACTCCAGCTTGCAAGGTGTTCCTTGAAGGTGACTACGAGTTTCGTAACAAAAACAATGAGTTGAAAGGTCGGGTCCGTGGTGTTTATGAGCTGCCTGGCCGGGGCTATGCCGATGACGAGGCTCTGCGAGTACAGCAGCAGTCGATTAACGACTGGATCGTCAATCTCGATCTGGCAACGGACGAGTACTACTCCTCCGAGCCGGTGAAGCGGACCTTCGTTCGCTATCCGATTCGAGTCGTTCGCCTGGACAAGGACGCGGAAAAGAACCCGTGGGGGTTGGCCCTGGACTGCTACTCAAGCGCGCCGATGCGTATCGCAACTCCTGATGAACAAGCTGCAACATCCACGGAGGTCAAGTGATGGCTCGGACACAATTGCGCTTGCGCACGAGGCGGCTGCTGGCCTGGCTGGTGGTGATCGCCAGCGGCTCGGCTAATGCAGTAGAGATTATGCGGTGGGAGCGCTTGCCTCTGGCCGTACACCTTCAGGTTGGACAGGAGCGCATTATCTTTGTCGATCAAAATGTGCGCGTCGGCATCCCATCTTCCATTCGCGATGATGTCCGTGTGCAGAGTGCTAGCGGTGCCATTTACCTGCTGGCCTCCAAGCCGATCGAACCGACACGGATACAACTTCAGTCTGCAACCACTGGTGAACTGATCCTCGTCGACATTGCTGCCACTGCCGCGGAGGACGGAGCACCGGAGCTTGAGCCGGTGAAGATTGTGCGGGGGGATACCGCACCGGAGCGTTATGGCAGAGCTTCTGACAGCAGTGATGAAGTAGAAGAGGACGAAGCAGGGCCAGCGGAGCTTACTAAGCAGCCGCGAGAAACGCCGATTCCGGTAGTGCTTACCCGCTATGCAGCCCAGTCGTTGTACGCGCCTCTGCGGACGGTGGAGCCGGTCGAAGGCATTGCCCAGGTCAACATACATCCCCGTCTCGATCTATCAACGCTTGCGCCTTCATTGCCTGTTCGAGCACGAGCCCTGGCAGCGTGGCGGCTAAGTGATTACTGGGTCACTGCCGTGAAGCTCACCAACATGTCTGCGCACCCTGTCGATCTGGACCCGCGTGCTCTGCAGGGTGACCTGCAGACAGCTACCTTCCAGCATTCCTTTTTGGGGCGGCGAGGAAATCCAAGCGATACGACGGTGGTTTACCTGGTCACTAGAGGTCGCGACCTCGCCAAGTCAGTCCTGCCAACCCTGAGCCAGGTGGACTCGGCCAGCAATCTGGGAGGGGCCAACCATGGCGATAAATAAATCAACTGGACTCCTCAAGTGGCTCGCTGCAGGTGTTGCGGTGGTGTTGGTATTGGCCATCGTGAAAGTCATCAACAACGGCAAAGTCGACAAGGCGAGCACAGACGTTGTCGAGGTTCCGGTGCTCTCTGAGGAAGAGATGGAAAACCTGGGCATCCAGGGCGACACGCCACAGGACACCGTGGCCACCCTGGTGGGCCAAGTCAAAGCCATGCGTACCGAGATGAAAACAGCTCAAGCGGCAAATGAAGAGTTGATGAAAGAGAACAAACGGCTCAGGGCTCGTGAGCGTGACATCGACTCCCGCATCGCAACTGGCCTGGCTGGGGAGCGCGCCAAGATTAAGGATGACCGTGAGGAGGTAGAAAGGGCAAAGAAAGAAGCTCGAAGCCTGCTCGATAAGTTCCGAAGCGCGTATGAGAACCGCCTGCCCGGCAGCAAGGACGAGAAAGAACTACCTGTGGGCTTTGGGTTGAAGGAGGGAGAAGGATCGGAGTTCGCCAGCGACGGCGAGAGCATGGTTTGGATCGAGCCGTCGGACCAGCGCCAGGCAGACCCGAAGGCGGGCGGTTCTTCTAGGGCGAAGAGTGACAGCTACAGTTTCCCTACCAGCTTTGGCGAAGCCGTCGATAGCACTCAAGCGAAGCTGAACACTGGAGTAGCGAAGACCCCCGGGGGGGCGAAGAAAAAGGAGGTCAAGCCGGTATACACCGTGCCTCAGAACTCCACGCTGATGGGTTCCACGGCCATGACCGCTCTGATTGGTCGGGTACCGATCGATGGAACAGTGAATGACCCATATCCGTTCAAGGTCATCGTCGGCGCAGAAAACCTTACTGCCAATGGAATTGATCTGCCTGAGGTTGCCGGCGCGGTCGTCAGTGGCACAGCGACCGGTGACTGGACTCTGTCGTGCGTACGAGGTCAGGTCCGCAGCATCACCTTTGTATTTAACGATGGAACTGTACGCACCCTCCCTACCCCTGAGGATGCAGCTCAGGCTAAGAGCGGAACCAACCAGACTAATGGCCGGCAGCTGGATCAGATTCAGGGAGGACTGGGCTGGATCAGTGACCCATACGGCATTCCGTGTATCGCGGGAGAGCGTAAGAGCAACGCTAAACAATACATCGGCACGCAGAGCCTCGTGACTGCTGCAGGGGCCGGTGTCGCCACCCTTCTCGGAAACCAAGACGAAAGCAAAAGTGGAACAGCCGTCTTCGGGAGCACCGGTTCAGGCCAGTTCGCTTCATCCACCGTAACCGGTAACCAGGCGATGCAGCAGATCCTCAGCAGCGGCGTGAGCGATATCTCGGACTGGGTTAACAAGCTCTATGGAGAAGCCTTCGCAGCCATCTACGTGCAGCCCAACGCCAAGGTCGCTATCCACATCGATCAAGAATTGCAGATCGATTATGAAATCAAGGGCCGCAAGGTCCGGTACGCAATGGGGGCTACTCATGCTTCGACGCTCGATTGAGATTGCAGCGGTGATCGCTGTGATAGCTGCTGCACTACAAGGCTGCACGACCACCAAGGACGAGATGCTGCCTCATGGGGACGAGACGATGATGGACGTCTGGATGCACAGCACTGGAGGAGGTGCAGGGGGCATAGGCGAGCGAAAGCTGCTGGACGCGAGACAGGATCTTCGCCGGGCGATATCGACATCCGATTCGGTTCAGGAGGAAAACGCCAGATATACGCGAACGGCTCAGAATGAGATTTATAGCCAGTTCAAGCGCCTGCCCAACCCTGACCTGGTTATGTATGTGTATCCGCACCTTGCTGGGACCGATCCGGCTCCGATCCCAGGTTACAGCACGGTGTTCCCGTTGTATCAGCGGGTTCAATACGCAATGCCAGGTGAGCGGACCGAGGACTACTGACCATGACGAGCCAAGCAAAATTTTCGCTGGGTAAGCTGTTTGCACTGGGGCAGGGGCGCGCTCAACGGGGAGCTGCGCGCCCGGATGCTTGGGAGGAACATCTCGCGAAGCTACGTGAGCGTGGCATCCCTGAGCCAGGCGAAGCAGTTGAAGGCGATCGGAGCGCTGTGTCGGAGGCGGACTATCGCCGAGCATACGACGTGCCACCTTCGTTTGTCCGTATGCTGCCGTGGGCTGAGTACTTGCCCGATAGCGAGTGCATGCTTCTCGAAGATGCAGTCTCGGTAGCAGCGTTCTTTGAACTCTCTGCAGTCGGCACTGAAGGACGGGAGCCCGATTGGCTCCGCGCAGTGCGGGATGGGCTCGAGAATGCCCTGCAGGACAGCTTTGACGAACACGATGATCAGAATTGGGTGTGCCAGTTCTATGCACGAGAGGATACGAACTGGGACCCCTTCACTGAGCGTCTAGCGAACTACATCCAACCACGTGCGAAGGGTACGAAATTCACCGAAAGCTACTTACGTGACTTCGCTCACCACCTCAAGGGCGTCTCTCGACCGGGTGGATTGTTCGAAGATACGGCCGTCTCCCGATTACCGTGGCGTGGGCAGATGCGCCAAGTGCGGATGGTGATTTACCGGCGAGCCAACGGTAGTACAGCTCGACGTGGCCAGGCTCCAGAAGATGAGCTGAACACCATTTGTGATCGACTAGTGGGCGGGCTGGCCAACTCGAATGTACGCGCCACACGCATGAACGAAGCGAAAATTCATGATTGGCTGCTGCGCTGGTTCAACCCTAACCCCAAGCTGCTGGATGATAAGGACGAGTTTTATCGTCTAACCGCTTACCCTGAAACCACCGAACCAGGAGAGCTTGAGCTAGCTACCGGCAGGGACTTTTCCGATCGCCTTTTCTTCAACCAGCCCATCTCCGACGTCCAGAACGGGGTTTGGTATTTCGACGACATGCCTCACCGCGTCGTGATGGTCGATAGGTTGCGCAATGCCCCAAAAATCGGCCATCTCACAGGGGAGACCAAGAAAGGGGGGGACGCGATCAATGCCCTGTTCGATCAGATGCCTGAGGACACGACCTTGTGCATCACGATGGTTGTTACCCCGCAAGACATCCTTGAGGACAAGCTCAATTACCTAGGGAAAAAGTCCGTTGGCGACACCCTGGCTTCTTCTCAGGCACGCGAAGACATCGATCGAGCCCGAACGATTCTCGGCAGCTCCCATAAGCTTTACCAATGCAGCATAGGCTTCTACATTCGCGGCAATGACTTCCAGCAGCTGGACGACCGCACGCTACAGCTGCATAACGTGCTGCTGAACAACGGCCTACTGCCGGTACGAGAGCATGATGAAGTAGCACCGCTTAACAGCTATTTACGGTGGCTCCCAGCCTGCTTTGACCCATCGGTGAAAAACGCTGAATGGTACACGCGCCTCATGTTCGTCCAGCACGTCGCCAATCTGTGTCCCGTTTGGGGACGGAGTGAGGGCACAGGGCATCCTGGCTTTACAGTGTTCAATCGTGGCGGCGGACCGGTCACGTTCGATCCGCTCAACCCGCTCGATCGACAGATGAACGCTCACCTGTTCCTGTTCGGTCCGACGGGCGCGGGCAAATCAGCAACGCTAAACTCGCTGATCCATCAGGTGCTGGCTATCTATCGCCCTCGGATTTTCATCGTAGAAGCCGGAAACTCCTTTGGGCTGACTGGGGACTATGCGGCCCGGATGGGGCTTACCGTAAACCGAGTCAAGCTTGCTCCAGGCACCGGGGTCAGCTTGGCTCCCTTTGCAGACGCCACGAAGCTGCTTACGCCCGAACAGCAAAACCGGCTGAACGTCGAAGAAGAGGATCTCGAGGACGATCTCCAAAGTCGTGGTAAGAACACCCCCGCTCAAAGCTCTGATGACGATGACGAGCGAGACATCCTAGGAGAGCTGGAAATTACAGCTCGGCTCATGATCACAGGGGGCGAAGCCAAAGAAGACGCTCGCATGTCCCGGGCTGATCGAAGCGCGATCCGCCAGTGCATATTGAAAGCGGCAGAACGCTGCCAGCGCGAAGGTCGAACCGTGCTGACACAGGACGTGAGGGATGCCCTTCATGCGGCGGGACGTGACGAGTCGATGCCAGAGTCCCGACGGCACCGTATGCTTGAGATGGGCGACGCAATGGATATGTTCTGCCAGGGCGCTGATGGCTCCATGTTCAATCGTGAAGGCACTCCTTGGCCCGAGGCTGACATCACTATTGTCGACCTTGCCACGTATGCCCGGGAGGGCTACGGAGCACAGCTCTCCATCGCATATATCTCGCTCATCAACACGGTGAACAACATCGCAGAGCGCGATCAATACCTCGGGCGTCCGATCATCAACGTGACGGACGAGGGACATATCATCACCAAGAACCCCCTGCTCTCGCCCTACGTGGTGAAGATCACCAAGATGTGGCGGAAGTTGGGGGCTTGGTTCTGGCTGGCTACTCAGAACGTCGACGACTTGCCCCCTGAAGCCGCGCCGATGTTGAACATGATCGAGTGGTGGATCTGCCTGAGCATGCCGCCAGATGAGGTCGGCAAGATCGCACGTTTCCGTGAGCTGAACGAATCGCAGAAAGCCTTGATGCTCTCGGCCCGCAAGGAGAAGCACAAATATGCCGAAGGTGTTGTTCTCAGCAAGTCCATGGAGCTGTTATTCCGTACCGTGCCGCCGAGCCTGTACCTGGCTCTCGCAATGACGGAGCCGGACGAAAAGAACGAGCGTTATCGGATCATGAACGAACATGGTTGCGAGGAAGTGGATGCGGCGATCCTCATGGCGGAACGCATAGATAAAGCGCGCGGCCTTGAGATCATCAAGCGGGACAATGCGGGGGGACAGTATGAGTAGTCGAGCTATGGACACTGTAACCCAGGAGCTGATCGACACTTTGACTGATCTGCTTCGTGAGCATCCGGCTGCAGCTTTGCAATCGCTGCAAGTCGGGGCTCCCGCGCTGATTGACTCGTTACAGGTTGTACGAAGTTTTGCTGTCGATCGTCGTGAAATAAGCGCCTCTCTTGTCGAGAACCTCAAGGAGTGGCTCGCTCGACACCCTCAACCGGATGACGCCTCAGAGGAGCTACTTCAAATCAGAGCCACTCTGGACCTCCCCGAAATCCGCCTGCCGGCATGTACTGCCAATTTGCCGGTTTGCCGGTAAACCGGCACTGATCGAAGGGGCCGCAGGCCCCTTTTCTCATCGCAACGCCCCCCAAGAAAATAGTGATTCGCGAGATTCGCATTGTTTGCGGAAAGGCTAACGGGATTGCGTTTGACTGTCCTCAAATGAACCGCGAGGTGCAGTCCAGTGGACCCTTTCCGAATCGCCCGATCGCTTCCAGCCAGCGTTGGACCCGTACTTTGCCTACTGGCCGGCTCGTGCCTAGCCGAGACGATTGTCGTTACGGACAGCCACCATCCTGTCACCAATGCCGGCGATGCCAGGGTTATTGAACTAGACCGAGCGGAGCAACTCACGAAAGCCCTGTCCGCGGGCCTGCCGACGAACCCGCAGCTAGCGACTATTTCAGCCAAGAAGAGGCTGTCCAGCGAAGAAGGACGCCGAATAACGGCAGAGCTTAGGCGGGCCTACCAGGACGTTGCAGACGCCAGAGGCCTGAGGGTCCAGAAAATACCCGCTGTGGTCGTTGACCGTTCCTTTGTCGTCTACGGGCTGGCGGATGTAGCTGCAGCCACGGAGCTAATCGACGCTTATCAAAAGGGGGCGAACTAGCTATGGCCCTCCTGAAGCTGAACAGGATTCGCCGTTCCGTGATGATCGGCGCCCTGGTGATTTCCTCACCGGTCCTGGCGATTGAAACATCCACCCTCGTGCAGTCTGCGCTGAGCGAGGATTGCATCGAATATCAAGTGGTCGGCATTTGCTTTTGGTTGCGATGCACCAACTTCGGCTGTGACGTCGAAACGTCGGTCAAGGTGCGGCACTTCATTCCTGAAACGGTCGTGTCCAGCTACTCAGTAACCGGTCAAAACCCATGGACTGAGGTTGCCTCGTACAGTGGTCCGACCGGGACGGCACAGGACGGCGGCAACAGCACGACCAACCATAAGCGCGAAAATGAGATGAGCATCTTCAAAAACGTCGATGTCATCGGTCACCCCGGCACTCTGCTCAACGAGTTCGCGCAGTCAACTGGGTACATCTGCGATAGCGCAACAATCCCCTACGTTCCCTATTTCTTGAGTGTTCTGGATACCACTGCATGGCGATTCGGCATTCCCGAGATGGCCTATCCCCAAGCTCTCACACCAGGTGTGCGGGAAGTTGGCGGGATATTCGAAGGCAACACGTGGGGCAACGTCTATCCGCGCGAAGGTTTCCTTCACCAGGTTGACGATCACAAGGCATCAGCAGTCATGGCTCAGCGTGCAGGCGATATCGTCACCCGCACCTGGCAACCGCATGTGTACCTACCAATCACTGCAGACGAGAAAGATGGGTATTGGCCTCCCGAGCCGATCGTGGAAGGCGACATTACCAACCACAAGTGGCAGGAGCTCGTACCGACATTGAGGGATACCTGTGCAGTCTTTCCTCACGACATGAAGCGCGAACAGGCCGTAGATGGTGGTTATGCATGGGCTCTCTGGCGGCCATATAGCTGCTGTGAGCGTAAAGGGCAGATCTTTCTCGGCAGCGTCGATTTTGCCCAGTCGGGCTCTGGTGGAACTGGGTCAGACAGTGATTCTGGCGAATCCGAATGACGATATTGAATCTCCGACAACGGACTTTGGAACAGTGAGGTTATCGATGAAAGGTGCCGGCACCCCTCCCCTTCGCTCCTCTCTGCTGGTTGCTTCGCTGGCGGTCGCAATTCTGACGATGGGAACAAAACCAGTATCCGCGGCCGAGTATGGGTACGAAGCCTCAGGCAATGTGATAGCTGATGATGTGCTGTATAGCGTCGGTGGTGGTAGCGCGGTCGGGATGGGGCGAGCGGGCAGCATGCGTAGTCTCGGTGTAGGCGTCGGCTGGAATAGCAGCTTGGTCTGCGGAAACATGAGTCTAAGCACTACCCTTCAGAACCAGTTGAACGGTGCTACACAGGGTTTCCAGAACATCATGAGTAGCGTCATTCAGAACGCTACCAGCGCAGTCGCATCGCTACCGGCTCTTATCATTCAGCGCGCAAACCCCGCGCTCTATAACCTCCTCACCAACGGCATTCTCCAGGCTCGGGTTGACTTCGATCGCAGCAAAATGACGTGTCGGGCAATGGCCGAGCGGATGGCCGACGCAGCCGGTCAGCAAATGGGCTGGGGCCAGATCGCGGAAGGGCAAGCGATGAGAGAAGCCATTCTTTCCTCTGATCAGGACGCGGTTTCTTCCGTGACCGAGGCAGAGGAGAGTCGCGGCCGTTACGGTGTTCCTTGGGTCGGTGGCCAGAACGCGGGAGGTGATGGCCAGGAGCCGATCCGGATAGTCAGTGACATCGCCAAAGCCGGATACAACCTCCTCAACGAAAGAGCTGTCATGGAAACCTCCTCGATCAGTGAAGAGGATTGTAACGACGGGCTAGTTTGTGATGCCTGGGAGAGTCCTGAGGCTGCAGCGGCATTTGCCGTTCGGGTACTTGGTGAAGAAGAGCAACAGACCTGCGAGGGCTGCACCAAGACATCGACCATTCCCGGGGTAGGGCTTACCCCGCTGATTCAAGAAGAGTACGAGCGAAAGCTGACGGCGCTGGAGAATCTGGTCTCAGGAAACACGGGAACAACATTGGAAAACCTGAAGGAAGCAAGCACTGCTTCCGTCCCTGTCACCCGACGTCTGATTGAGGCTTTACGCCAGGAAGAGGACCAGGATTTGCTGACGCGCCGGCTGGCTTCCGAGATCGCGCTGTCAAGCGTTGTTGAGAAAGCTCTCTTGCTGGTTCGTATTTTGTTCGCCGGTACCCGCGAACCAAATGTAGCCTCCAATGACCTCGCGCTAGCGGCGGTTGATAAGCAGAACCGCAGCCTGCAGCAGGATCTGGATAACCTCAAAACTGAGTTAGACCTGCGGCGTTCGCTCAGTGGAAACGCAGCGAAGACGATCATCGACCGCAACCTGGAGAAGCGTGAGAACTCTCGTGGCGTGTTCCAAGGTGACCCCGTGCCTGATCGTCTGCAGCAGATCGATCGATAGGGAGGCGACATAGATGGCCATCATGAAAATTCTGCGCTCTAGAGGCCTTTGGTTAGGTGTCGCCTCGATCATGGCCCTGTTTGTCGTCAGCCTGGTCGCCATGTCTTGGGGCGTGTCCGTGGTCGGCGGCGTAGGCGAGTGGCAGCGGATGCTCGAGGAAGCTGCGCCTCTCCTGTTTGTTTGGCGCTGCCTTGTCTATGCAGCAATGGTTTGGTGTTGGCTTTGGTTCAAACGCAAGCTTATTGAGCGCGACTCATCCGCAGAGGCACGTAAGCGGTTGCGCCGAGTAGAGATCGCGGTTGGCCTAACGGTAGTTTTGTTCGAGCTGGTTAAAGCCGGCTTCATCTAGGTACGAACCAATGACTCTCTACACGACGGATTACCTTGAGTACTTTCTAACGCTTGTGTCTTGGATCGTCAGCAATGGCATATGGGGGACGCTTGCGGACACGGGGCTTTTCGCTGTCCCCTTCTTCGTTATTGTCGTGCAGGAGTGGCTCCGCGCTCGTGCCGAAGGTGCCGATGAGGGCAACAAGGGCATGCTGTCCGCGTACAGGATCGAGACGCGGATCTGGGTTGCCGTTGTGGTTCTGATCTTTGCAGTCCTGCCACTCGTCACCGTCGACTTCTCCACGATCGAGTTCAATACCGAGCGAAGCAAACAATGTCAGGCATTCGTACCCACAGGCGAAGCGACGAAGAACCCTGAAGACACCGCCTATGGCGCGTCATTCTCTACTCTCAATGGGCAGAGCGCTAAGGTCCCGGTGTGGTGGTTCATGATGCACGCTGTGTCCCGTGCTGTGACCAGTTCCAGCATTGCCGCCATACCATGCGGCTTCGACTTGCGGCAGATGCGTATGGAGGTCGATACCACGCGCGTCAAGGATCCCCTTCTTGCGCAAGAAGTCGCTGACTTCACTCGAGACTGCTATGCGCCATCGCGTGCGAAGATGTTTCAGGATCGCCCGGAGCTCTCTGAGGAGCAGCTCTATGATGTCTCGTGGCCGGGGTCTAAAACATTTCTGGAGAGTGGGGACTACTACGGTACATTCAATTCCACCAAGCCCAGAGCTGACTGGCCTTATAGTGAGTCACGAGACGAGGGCCTTGCTCGTGTCGGCAGTGGTGGCGGCTACCCGACCTGCAGAGAATGGTGGGCTGATGAGAACATCGGGCTTCGTAGCCGTTTGCTCGGCGAGATCGAGCCGACCCTCCTTGAGCGCTTTAGCAACTGGCTTGCCGACCGAAGCCAGGAAGAGATCAACGACTCGCTTATTCGGGCTGTAGTCGCGCCCGCCCAGCAATCGATGACTTTGGGCCAGGTCTACGCTGATTACGGTGGGCAGGTCGGACACACATTGCCTAACGCAACAGCGCGGGTGGCCAGCGACATCGGCGCAGCTGCAGGAGCGTTGGCCTACTTTCCAGCGATGGATAAAGTCCGCCAGGCTCTACCGATGGTGCTTTCGTTCATCAAGCTGGCCATGGTCGTCTGCATTCCGTTTGTCCTGGTCATGGGGACGTACAGCCTGAAGACCCTTACTACCGTATCGATGATTTACTTCGGGATCTTCTTCGTTGAATTCTGGCTTCAGCTGGCTAGATGGCTGGATTCGACGATCATCGACACGATGTACGGCAGCGGCGCCCCGCACTCCACGCTCAACCCCCTGATGGGGTTGAACAACGCGACGGGGGACATGGTGCTGAACTATGTAATGGCCGCGGTCTTCATTTTCCTGCCCCTGTTCTGGATCGGCGCCTTGAGCTGGGCCGGCTTCGCCGCTGGGGGCGCACTGCAAGGGCTTCAGATGGGGACAAGCGGCGTGAAGGATGCTGGTGGCAAAGGGGGTGGCATGCTGATGAAAGGCGCTAAAGGTTAACCCTGGGTTTCCCCCCAAAAAAAACCCGCCTCGACCGGGGCCGAGGCGGGCCTGTTGCTGTGCTAAAACGATTCTTACATGAAGAAATCGTCAAAGCTGTCACGCATCAGGTCGTACAGGCTATACAGCCTCCACACCTTCAGCAGACCGCTCATAGTACGTCGCAAAAGCTTCATACTTGGCCCCTTGTAGCTGAGGCCAAACCTCCGGCAGCCCGTACCGGACAAAGACTGCCTTTGGATTCGCTACGTGAATAGACGCATCCGGTGAGGCGACCAGGTTGTGATCCCCTCTATGTCCGGGCCCAGTTTCTCAGGCTGAGCTTGAGGGGGCGAAGAATCCTGTCGACTTCTGGCTCCCCCATCCGGGGTCTAAGCTCGTAGTGAGCGACACTGATGATACCCGTTTTCGAATTATGGCAAATTGCTTTTTTTGCAGGGTCAATCGGCATGGTGGTCATGGTGGTGGTGGTGATGGATGGACTCGCTTCCGTACACCTGGTGACCACCACCATGGCGGTTAAGGGGTTGATCGGAGTTGCACCATGATCTAGGATGAGCCCACGTGAATAGACGCATCTGGTGTAACGGATGTGCAAGCGTTACGCCTCTCAACGTAACGCTTGGGAAAAACCGCCCTCTCAGGCGGTTTTTTTATGCCTGCACAAAAGCCGCACCACCAGCATGGTGGCCGTGACATGCTCGCCTCTGTGCCAATGGATTATCGGCGTGGTGATCAGCATGGTGATCAGCATGGTGATCAGTATTTGACTCGGAATGTAGGCGAGTCCTCAGGCCTCATCTGACGGCGATCGTAGATGCGCGTCGTGCTGATATTGGCGTGCCCCAGCCATTGTTGAACCTTGGCGATGTCGGCCTCGTGTTCAAGCGCGTTGGTCGCGGCCGTGGCTCGCAGCCCATGCACTCCGAGCCCCGCCACTTCGATTCCGGCCGCCCGGGCATACTCCCCCACCAATGTGTAAATGCCATTGGCCGACACGCCGGAGCCGGTGCTGCGACCGCGTAGCGGCATAAACAAGGGCGCTTTCTCCTGCTCCAGGTGATGACCTGACGCCTCGAGGTAGGCATAGATCCGCTCGGCTGCAACCGGGTGTAAAGGTAGGTACCGCAGCTTGCCGCCTTTACCGTGAACACATAAATGCTTGATGCCCCGACGTTCCTGCAGATCAGGGACGGTAAGTCGTGCTGCTTCCTCGCGACGAAGGCCGTGATACAGCAACACCGCGAGAATCGCCCGATCGCGCATGCCCTTGATTGTCGACGGATCAGGTGCATCGAGCAGTGCCTTCGCCTGGAAATCGCCTAGCGCCGGTGTTTTGCCTTCGTTACTTTCGATCTTCGGACGCTTCACCCCATGCACCGGGTTCCCGCCGGTGACGGCATTGCATTCAAGCAGGTGATCGAACAGGCTGGCCAGCGCCGCCAGCTTGCGCCGGATCGTCGCCCCGGCCAGGCCGCGCTGTTCGAGCTGACGGCGCCAGGCGAGGACATGCGCCCGGGTTACAGCTCGGAACTGGTCCGGGCTGCTGATACCAATGAAACTGTTGAAGTCCTCAATATCGCCCTGGTAGGCACGGCGCGTGCGCGGGTTGTCCAGGTTCGCAAACCACTCGGCCGCGGCTGGCACTTCGGCCAAGCCCTGGAACTCGGCTGCCGTGAGGCGGCGCTCACTTGCGACCTGCAGGACACCGGCTGGTTTCGCGATCAGATCATTCATTCTCGTTCTCGGCCATGCAGGCGCACAGCTCATCGTCGTCCTGGAAGATCATCAGGTCAGTGAAGTCGTCACCGATTCCGGATAGATCCTCGATCCATTTCACAGCCTGATAGGGAAGGCCACACAGCGGGCAAGTGTTGTCGTCGAACATGGGGAACGTCCTCTTGATGGGTTCCCCTCCCCATTGGCTATCACGACATGGCATAGCGCAATACCGTCGGCTCTGGGCGTCGTAAAAACTAACGATAACGTATTTTATCGTTATTTAATTGCTAGTGTGTGCCAAGAGCGCTACTCTGAAACTAACAGAGGAAAAAGCTTGACGTGAGGTTGCAGTTATGGCCGGTAAACAGCAGTCAGCGGCGATGCGAATCGGTGGGTTTGTTGGTCGCGCCTATCAGGGGTATGTCTCTGCCGAGGGACAGCTCCTAGGTCTCCTGCCAAGATCGATCGCGTTCACGATTCGAGTCGTCCTTCGAGCAGCAGTTGTTGCGACGCTGCTCTACTTCCTGTTTGTTCCAACCTTGCTCGTTCTGTGTGCAATTGGAGTGATCTCCAAGATCAGGGCCGGTGAGACGGTCGGGGATCTGGTGTCACAGCCAAGTTACTCGGAAGCAGAGCTGTTTGAAGGCAATGAGGGGTTCGGTCTCTACAAGGATGGCGCCCGAATCGGCTAAGCAGCACTGAACATCCCATCGGAGAAGCCCGCACGACGCGGGCTTTTTCGTATGGGCCGTTTTTAGGTGCTCATAAATAGGGTGGTCGGCCAGATCATCTTTTCCGTTGATCGACTGTGCGAAAAGGTAAAAGGTTGGAACAGCGGAAAGGGTAAGGGGTTAATGGAATAGGGCTTCAAAGGTAAAAGCCCTACCCTGAAAGGGTTACAACGACCCCCCTGGTAATCGCCTCAGAGGACAGATAACTCGTGAAAAGGCCAAAGGGCAAAGTGCAAAGGGGCGGCAGCGTGCCTTCGGCAGTGCCGTGTATGAAGTATCAGCCTGGACAGCGATATCTGCTGGAGTGCAGATATGCGTAGCCGAATGTTGGCGTGGATCCCATTCATTCGCGCGGCGCCGGCTGACAATGCGCAAAGAAACGCTGATGGTTTCGTTCCGTACATGTCTGCGGACGAGCTGCTTGCCACGCCGCGTCGGCAGTTGTTGCTCGAAAACATCTGGCACCGCACGTCGGTGAACCGGGATCAATTCAACAAACTCTACCTCGCCCCTATCAAGCGGTACGCGGAAATAGTCCAGCAGTTACCAGCATCCGAAAATCATCATCATGCCTACTTGGGCGGCATGATCGACCATGGCCTGGAAATCATCGCGTATGCCCTAAAACTGCGTCAGTCCTTCGTCTTGCCGGTCGGCAGCACACCAGAAGTTCAGTCGGCCCAGTCCGAGGCTTGGTCCGCGGCGGTTGTGTTCGCAGCGCTCCTGCACGACATAGGCAAGGTAGCAGTCGATGTCAAAGTACAGCTCCGCAGCGGTGATATCTGGCGTGCATGGGACGGCCCGATGAAGGAGGACTACCGATTCCAGTATGTGAAAGGCCGCCAGTACAAACTGCATGGGGCTGCTGCAGGACTGTTGTATACGCAGGTGATTCCTTCCGAGGTGATGAACTGGTTGTCGCAGTATCCAGAGCTCTGGGGTGCTTTGCTGTACGTCCTCGCTGGCCAGTTTGAACACTCCGGGGTTCTTGGGGACATCGTTGTAAGGTCTGACCAAGCGTCGGTCGCCCATGAGCTTGGCGGCAATCCAGACCGAGCTGTGGCAGCACCGCGTAACACGCTCCAGCGTCAGCTTCTCGATGGGCTGCGCTACCTGATGAAGAACGAGCTCAAGTTGAATCAACCAGAGGCTTCCGATGGCTGGATCACGGCCGATGCGATCTGGCTGGTTAGCAAGACCGTTTCGGATCGGCTGCGTGCTCACCTTCTCAGCCAGGGGATTGAGGGTGTTCCGGACCGCAACTCAACGCTCTTCAATGTCTTTCAGGATAACGGCCTGATAGTGGCGAATCCCGCTGGGAAGGCCATCTGGGATGCCGAAATCCTAAGCCCTACGGGGTGGAAGAACACATTCACATTCTTGAGGGTTTCGCCTTCACTCATATGGTCAGCTGGAGAGGATCGTCCAGAACCCTTCGGTGGATCGGTTCAAGTTCTAAATGAAGAACCTGCCGAATCAGAAAGTCCGAACCTAGCACCCCTCGCCCATGCGGCTGAGGATCTGGCCGAAAAGCCCAGCTGCAACGTTCAGCAAGGGGATGTAGTTGCGGTAGAGCCGCCAGTAACGAAACCTGCAGCAGCCGATGACCATGGCGCGCATGCCACTGAGATGGATGATACGGACTACCTTCTGGACCTGATGGATATGCGTGAAGCACCGATGACCTCGGTTCCTGCCCCGGCTATGCCGGGTAGATCCGAGGTCCAACCTGCGGAGCCGGAGGATCAGCCTGTAACTGCCCCGGCGACAACAATTGCCGGGCCGGCCGGTGGCACGCTGGGGCACCAGTTCATGCACTGGCTGAAGGTCGGTGTGGGCACCCACAAGATCATTATCAATGATGCAAAAGCCAAGGTTCACACTGTTAACGGCACGGCTTTTCTGGTGACTCCTGAAATATTCAGAAGGTATGCCCAAGAGCATCCGACGCTCTTCTCCGCGAAGGCTGGCGAAGGACAGCCCTGGCTGCAGGTCCAAAAGTCGTTCGAAAAGCTGAAGCTTCACGTTAAGAAGAACAACGGACATAACATCTGGACGTGCGAAGTCTTTGGGCCTCGGAAAACGAAAACACTGAAGGGTTATATGCTAAAAAAACCAGGCGACGTATTCACAACTGAGATGCTGGATAACCCCAACCTAAAACTTTGTGAGAGTCAGGACGAGCATTAGAGACATCGGATAGACCTTTGCCTGCGCTCTGACGTGGACTAGCGCCACGCGGGCAATAACTTGAGTCTGAGGAGACCTATATGCTGTGGAAAAAACACCTACCCCACTCTCGCCGCTATCAATATTTGGCGGTCCTAGAGGCTGAGGAAGTAGACAACGAAGGTATGCTTTATGGCCAAAGAGAGTTTCGTCTAAAGTTGGCCGATGGTTCGACTGTGAACCATACGTTCGAAGCGGACGAATATCAGCAATGGTGGTCCTCATTTCTGAAGGGCGGCCAAGTTGTTAACCCATAGGACAACGATAAGCCCATGAGTTATCGAAGAAGGCTTGAAAGGCTCTCAGCACTACCTTTGTCTGAGGCAGACGGCGACGCCTGGAAGCGCCGGATTGCACGGGACTGGGAGAAGCTGCCGCTGACTATGCGCATGTTCTTTCTCGCCTCTACCCTCATGAAGGAGGACTGACTTTGTTGATGAGTGTTTGTGATCGGGCGGCTAGGCCAGCCAAGTAAGCGCCTAGGTCTTGAAAATTGTTTTCCTTGAGGATTTTTGCAATCAGTGCAGAGCGCTTCTCCTTGAGCGGCAGGAAAATTGCGCAACGCTGGTGGTTATGTGGGCGAGGCAACGTCTTCCAATAGTACGTTGCCTTGAAGCGAGCCATAGCCCCCATAAACCCCAACCAGGCATCTGGCTCGTGCGACAACACGAATATGCCATATTCGCGTCTGAGCTCTGTTATTGCCTGCTCACTTAACCCATAGATTTTATAGGTTCCGGTCAGCTCAACCGGCTGTTCAAGCCGCGCCGCGATGTATTTGGCGGCCGCGAAGTGATGCGAACCGCCGGAGTTCATCAGAAAGACACGTCCGTCCCAAGCCCAAGTGGCGAAATAATCGTGATCGACGTGGCCGATGATTCGAATTTCAGGCCAAGCTAGATTCTTCGCCAACTTCTCCGGAGATATTTCGTCGATCAACTCGGTTGAGTTCCTTTCCACCATGTCATCCATAGTGGCGAACTCCTTGAGTTCGGATTTCGACGCGGCGAAGCCATCTACCTGTTGGATGTCGCAGCGCCACCGTTCGATCTGCATCTCGCTGCCGATGCGTAATAGGGGGCCGCATTCGATGCTAGTCGAGCCATACCGACCATAGGTGCGGCAGTGGGTCCATCCATTCAGCTTATCGCGATATATCCCACGCTCATAAATAAGAGATCCGAACTCGTGCCACCTAACAACAGCTCCTGCACCAATACCTTTTGCTGTTTCCTGGATGGGCGAGTTAAGTTCGACTGAGCTCTTAATCAACTTTATGAGCGTTGCAGGATACCCACAGTCCTCACGCACTGAGTCCCATAGAAATGTTCCTGCTCTGCGCCAGAATGGGAGGGACTGATCTATCGTCATGCATTCACCATGGTCGGAGGCTGGCGTTCAGTATAAGGATGTACCGCGTAAGCGGGGTGCCGCGAGAGATTGTCCTAACCCATAGATCCCAATCGCGAGGGTGTTGCGGGCCGCAACACCGAGCAGCACAGTGACGTTTAAGAGGTGTGTTATGTGCAGTCGTTACGAAGCCCCTACCCCAGGGCGACTCCGTGAAGAGTTTGGTGTCGAGTTCGATGCTCAGGGAAAGCTCGAATTGTGGCCAGGTTATGCCGGGCCGTTCCTGCGCAAGCCCCGCAATGTCGATCCGTACGATGACGCCGTGCTGCCATTTGAAGCTGAGGTGGGCGTGTTTGGGCTCTTGCCATTCTGGGCCGACAAGAAGCTGGCACGGTCTACTTACAACGCCCGTTCTGAGACAGCCTCAGTCAAGCGGTCATTCAAGGAGGCATGGAAGAAGGCTCAGCACTGCATCATTCCTGCGGTGGCGATCTATGAGCCCGACTGGCGAACAGGAAAGGCTATTCCTACCCGCATCTCCCGTACCGATGGCCGGCTGCTAGGGATAGCGGGCCTATGGGAGGAAAGGAAAACTGCTACAGGTGATAGAGAACTGTCCTTCTCCATGCTGACGGTGAATGCCGATGACCATGCGCTGATGCGCAACTTCCATCGCCCAGGGCATGAGAAGCGCATGGTGGTGGTGCTTCCTCAAGGGCTATATCAGGATTGGCTGACAGCTCCCGCTGAGATCAGCAGTGAATTCATGACCCAGTATCCAGCCGATAGGCTCGTTGCCGATCCCCAGCCTTGAGTTAACGGCATGGTGTCCACCTATCTGGTAGACACCGTTTCCGGTCGTGTTTGCACACTTTGTCCCGGTGCCGCTCGGACATCCTGTCCTTCCTCCGCTGAGCCGCCCTGCTAATAATCCAGAGCTGGCAGATTATTAACAATTTTTTGGGTTTCGAGGCTCACGGTGACCACGCGCTGGAACAGCTCCAGTGGGTACTTGGGGTTACCCATGGTTTCGACGGCCCAGTCGTTGGCGTCGTTGACGATGCCGCTGGCCTTGTCGGTGCGCACGGCCTGGCGCTCCATCACCCAGTCGAGTGCGGCTTTGCCGTTGACCACGTAGTCCCAGGCCGCCTCGGGGATGCCTTTGAGGGTGATGCGGTGGTTGTAGACGACGGTCGTCTTGTCGCCCTTCTTGGCGAACTTCATCTTCTCCACGCGATAGTCGGCGTCGGTGAGCGTGCCCTTGGCCTCGATGGTCAGCGGGTACGGTTCGACGGTTTCGTAGTTCAGGTGAAGGTCAGCCAGGGCGCGGCCTGCTGTGCTGAAGGCCCAGAAATCGACGACTTTCTTCACTGCCGGAATGCGCGGAAGTTCCTTGCTCAGGTTATCAGCAAAGCGTTCGCGGTAATCAGGCGAATGAAGGATTCCGTAGACGTAGTAGAACAGGTCTTCCTTGGTGATCTGCTCGCCAGGGTAGGCTGCCTGGAAGTGAGCTAGACCGGCATCTGTGATGGCATCCCGACGGCGCAGGCCGCCTTCAACCGGCTCGGCAAAAAGGTCGTCTTTGGACGCTTGGGCGGCTTCGTCGTAAAGGTACAGAGGGAAGCATTGAGCACCGCCATCAGGCTGGTCGCTAGTTGGAGAATTTGAGATGAAGGCAAAGTGGCCTTCACCCCTCCAATTTCCTTTGACGCAAATAGCCACATTTGGGGCACTAGCATCAGGGAAGATGCGCGGCATCTGAAGCACCATCTCGTTAAAGGTGCGGCTGAAATAAAGCCATTGCTGGGTGAATGGCCGGTAAAACGAAGCCACCAACGATGCCGGGTCAAATGCGAAGCGCCTTCCCTTAACCAGTTCCTGCTTGAGTGCTCGCGTCCAGCTGATACTGGTTAGATCAGTGTTGATGAAGCTATCTACAACCTCCGCTCGCTGCTTTCTGTCTAGCCCCGCGTTGGCCACATCGAAACGCTCAGCCTCAGCATTGTAGAAGCTGATCATGCGGCTCATGTTGCTTGCCAGATCGGTACGGTTGGAGTTGTAAGCCCAGGCATCACGACCAGTCTGTAATCCTCGCGAATAGCTGTAGAACAGCGTCGCATCTGATGAAGCTCCTTTGTCACCCATAGCGATGAATTGTCCGAAGCTATCATCGCGTTGCTTGAGCCAATCCCCGTGCTCATCCGGTGTGATCTGCTGCCATGCCTCGATACCAGCCACACTGGCAAAGCCTGCAATCTTCTCAAGCTTTTCCTCACGACTCAGGTAATCGCCAATGTCATGGAAATAGACCTGGCCGTGTGCCTGTGCGCTGGGATTCTTGACTAGCAGCGAGATGGCAATAGGGGCGCGACTGCCACTGCCAAATATCTTTCCCCCTTCCTTGCGCGAGGTTTCGCCACTGGTACGTTGGTTACCTCGAAGATGGAACACATAAAGGCTGGAGAACTCATCGGCAAGACACTTGCGCAGGCCGTCTGCGGTATTGGCTTCCACAAAGCCCGCGTTGGTGACGAACCCGATTATGCCGGCATCGCCAATGCGATCACTTGCCCAGCGAATTGCACGGATATAGCTGTCATAAAGGGCGTTTTTGAGCGTGGCTTTCGAGCCTGCCGCATAGGTAGCGCGAATGCGCTCATCTAGCGCTGGGTACTGGACATTAGCGTTGTTGTCGTTGGCGCTCGTCTGCCCAGCCGAGTAGGGCGGATTACCAACGATCACCCGAATATCCAGCGCTTTCTGCCGCTTACGCCGGGCACTGTTGTCCTCCAGCAGCGCATCCACCAGGTCATCCTTCTCATACATCTGGAAGGTGTCAGTCAGGCAGATCCCTTCAAACGGGGTGTACTCGTCGATCACTTCGCCATGGTAGACCGCTTCGATATTGATGGCAGCGATGTAGTAGGCCAGGAGTACCAGCTCGTTGGCGTGAATTTCGTGCTTGTACTTGTGTGGAAGCTCCTCTGGCTTGATCAGGCCGGACTGGATCAGCCGGGTAATGAAGGTGCCGGTGCCGGTGAACGGGTCGATGATGTGGACGCCCTTACTACCCAGGGTCTGACCGAACTCCTTTTGCAGCAGGTGGTTGACGCTGTGGAGGATGAAGTCCACCACCTCGACCGGCGTGTAAACGATGCCCAGGCGCTCGGTCATCTTGGGGAAGGCGTTGCGGAAGAACTTGTCGTACAGCTCGACAATAATCTTCTGCTTGCCCTGGGCATTGTTGATGCCGGCAGCACGCTGGCGGACGCTGGCGTAGAACTTCTCCAGGGTGTCGGCTTCTTTGCCCAAATGATGCTCGTGAAGCGCATCCAGCACGCCTTGCATGGCCTTGGACATGGGGTTGTGGCTGGCGAAGCTGTATTCCTCGAAGAGCGCATCGAACACTGGCTTGGTTACCAAGTGCTGGGCGAGCATTTCGACAATCTCGCCATCGCTGATGCTGTCGTTGAGGTCGTCGCGCAGCTCGGCGGCAAAGGTGTTGAAAGCGGCCTGTTCCTGGGTGTTGGCCGGGTTCTCCAGAATGCCCTGAATGCGGTCGATGTGGGTGCGGGCGATCTTGGCAATGTCGTTGGCCCAGTCTTCCCAATGATGGCGGTTGCCGCACTTCTCGACGATCTTGGCGTAGATGGCCTTCTCGATTTCGCCGACCTCGTAGGTCAGCTCGGCCTGCTGAGTCATCTGGCCGGGAGCATCATGGTTCTTGCTACCGATCCCGTACTGGCCTTTACCGGCCTTGCCGTTGTTGGTGCCGGTGGCTTTCTTTGCCTTCTTCTCGGCCTTGTCGGTGATGGCGATGACTTCCATCTTGCGCGGGTCGGAGCCGATCAGGTCGAGCTTGTTGACCATTGCGTCGAAGCTGTCATCGTGGGAGCGCAGCGCTTGGAGCACTTGCCAGACCACCTTGTAGGTCTGGTTGTCGTTGAGTGCTTCATGAGGCTCCATGCCCGCAGGGATGACTACCGGCAGCACGACATAGCCGCGCTTCTTGCCGGGCGCATTACGCATCACCCGGCCCACCGATTGCACCACGTCTACCTGTGAGTTGCGTGGGGTGAGGAACAGCACGGCATCCAGCGCCGGTACGTCCACGCCTTCGGACAGGCAGCGCACGTTACTGAGGATGCGACAGGTGTTGGCCGGGGATTCTGCTTTGAGCCAGCTGAGCTTAGCTTCCTTCTGGCTGGCATTCATGCCGCCATCGACGTGCTCGGCCTCGCATATGATGCGCGCGGCTTCGTCGATTTTTTCGGACTCTTGGTAAGCCTCCACCACCGACTGGAACATGCTGGCGATGTTGATGGAGCTGACCTTGTGCTTGGTGCCCTTGTAGTTGGGCGAGATCACCTGGCAGAAGGCAACGGCGCGCTTCATCGGCTCAGCGTCACCGATGAGCTGTTCGTGTAGACCTTGCTTGGCCAGCGCCTTCCAGCAGCCGACGATCTTGGCGGCGTCGTCCACCTTGAGCTGGTTGTCTTCGTCCTTCAGCAGCTCCTGAAGGCGGCGGCTGATGGCGCTCTCTTCAACCGTGAGTACCAGCACCTTGTAGTCGGTGAGCAGGCCGCGCTGGACGGCCTCGGAGAAGTTGATGACGAATAGCTCTTTACCATACAGCGCTTCGTCATCCATCGAGCAGAGCGTAACCTCGCCGCTCTCTGCCTTGATCTTCGCGTTGTCGCCGTAGATGCGCGGCGTGGCGGTCATGTACAGGCGTTTCGCGGCACGGATGTAATCCGCATCATGGATACGTACAAAATTGCTTTCGTCATCGTCGCCAAAGGTGGCACCCGTGGTGCGGTGCGCCTCGTCGCATATCACGAGGTCGAAGGCATCCAGGCCGTGATCATGTTGGGCGCGGCTGATCACGTCGATGGAGTGGTAGGTGGAGAACACCACACTCATGTGCTCGGCGTCGTGGCGCTTGGGCATCTCCGCTGCGAGCCGATCAGCCTTAGTGGTGGCCGGGTAGCGCAGCTCGTGGGTGAACACCTGTACAGCGTCATCTTCCACCTTGCGCTTCTTCCCAACGTCGCTGTCGGAGCACACGGCGAAGCTGTGAAGCGGGGTTTCGCTTTCCTGCGTCCATTCGGTGAGGGTCTGCGACAGCAACGACAGGCTGGGCACCAGGAACAGTACGCGCTTACCCTTGCCGGCGAGGCGCTCAGCAATCTTTAGGCTGGTGAACGTCTTGCCGGTGCCGCAGGCCATGATCAGCTTGCCGCGTTCCGCGTCTTTTAGACCGGCCGCTACAGCGTTCAGCGCGGTCTGCTGGTGCTCACGCAGTTGTTTCTTGGCCTTGAGCGCAACAGCCTGGTTGGGCTGGTACTTCGCCCAGTCGATCTGGCTGTCTTCGAGGGCTTGCAGGTCGATCTTACTGACCGGGGGCTGCTGGCCCTGCAAGGCATCCTCGGCGTGCTCGCTCCAGTTATTGGTGGTGGTAACAATGACGCGGTGCGAGAACGGCGCCTTGCCCGAGGCGGTGAAAAAGCTGTCGATGTCCTTCTTCTGAACTTTGTAGTCCTCGGCGTACAGCTTGCACTGAATGGCGTGATACTCGCCGGTGCCCTGGGTGCGCGCCACCAAGTCGATGCCCGCGTCCTTACCGCTGATGCCCTGCTCTTTGGCCCATTCGGCATATGTCCACACCTTGTCGTACAGATCACGGTAGGTGGCTTCGTTGCGCAGATACGTACAGATCAGCTCTTCGAAGTAGGTGCCTTTTTCTCGTTCGGTGACAGAGGCGGCGCGGTAGGTGTCGAGCAGAGTAGAGAGGGCGGACATTCGGAATTCCCTTTGGGATACGGCTGGCGCGATGCTTGCGCCAAATGGCGCGAGTTTATCACCGGGCCAACTCGAATAAGGGTTCTAGCCCGCCAGCCATGCGTAATAGCGGTTAACAAAAAGGTGTGTTAACAGCTCATGCTACGTAACCTCGGCAGCCTTCGCTGCCCTGCTTCTCTCGATATCTGGATTGGCTGTCCTTTGTGACTTCCCCCGTGGAGCATATGAGGCTGCTGGCTGGCAGTTTGGAAGCCTCATCCTTTGCGCTGGGTTGGTCCTGCAGCTCCTAATCAAGGTTCGCCAGGACAATCCATGGCGACGACCTTAATCGAGGAGCTGGCCATGTGGGAGCTTGAGCAGCTGACCTCCGCCGGCGACATGGCGTTTCGTTATGGCGCGCTCCGCGCTCATCTCGACACCCTCTATCGGGCTGATCTCATTGACTCGCGGAGCGCCGGGAAAGACAGGAACTGGCGGACGCCGCTTATGCTCATGCAATTGACGCCGCGCTGAGTCGCGAATCGGGAGACCGAATGCTCTAGAAATATGAGTGCGGAGCGTGGTACTGTATATGCATACAGTTTGGCGAAGTGCCGTATATGCGTCTCCGTAGATGTACCGACGTCGAAACAAACATTCTGGTAAGTGTTCTCTCCGGAACGGTCCAGGGAGGCTTTCCAAGCCCTGCCGCGGACTACTACGAACCACCAATATCGCTCGACGTACTACTGAACCTCAGAGCCCCTCATATCTGGTTGGCCGAAACCGAAGGCGACAGCATGTCCGGTATTGGCATCTACCACGGCACATTGCTCGTGATCGACCGGTCACTCGACGCAGAGGTGGGCGACATTGTCGTCGTTTATGTGAACAACCAGCCGATCGTGAAGCGTTTGGATCTGGTCAACGGCTGCAAGGTCTTGTCGTCAGAGAATCCGCTGTATCCCCCGATCACTGTCGGTGAGTTCGAAGAAGTCGACACCTTCGGCATCGTCATCTGGAGTTTCAACCGCCATGGGCGACGTAGCCGATAAACCCCGCCCCTCCTTCGCGCTAATCGATTGTAATAACTGCTTTGCATCGGTGGAGGTGCTTTTCCGGCCTGAGCTCCGGGGACGGCCTGTGGTCGTTTTGTCCAATAACGATGGCTGCATCATCGCCAGATCTCAGGAAGCCAAAGCGCTCGGCCTCAAGATGGGGTCGTTTGCGGGAGGGGGCGGAATCCTGCGCTAAGGCTTTGGCCAACGATATTCTCCGGTGAGATTGATGTGTTCCCATCCAAGCGGCGAGACATGGGCCAGCATATCGGGCGATAGCAGCTTTCCGTCTCGTTTCTGGCTGGCGACGACTTCGCCGAGCTTCATGGTGTTCCAGAAGATAATGATCGCGGCCAGCAGGTTCATGCCGGCGATCCGGTAGTGCTGTCCTTCGGCGGACCGGTCGCGGATTTCTCCCCGGCGATGGAAGCTGATGGCCCGTTTCAGCGCATGATGCGCTTCACCCTTGTTGAGACCGATCTGGGTCCGGTGTTGGAGTTCGGCATCCAGAATCCAGTCGATCATGAACAGGGTTCGCTCGACGCGGCCGACTTCCCGCAGGGCCGTCGCGAGTTCGTTCTGCCGCGGATAGGAGGCGAGTTTCCGCAGGATCTGGCTCGGCGCGACGCTCCCGGCCGCGATGGTGGCGGCGATGCGCAGGATGTCGGGCCAGTTGCGCTCGATCATGGCCTGGTTGATCTTTCCGCCGATCAAGGCCCTCAAGTGCGCCGGCGCGGACGAAGGATTGAACGCGTAGAGGCGCTTGGACGGCAGATCCCGGATACGAGGGGCGAACCGATAGCCGAGAATGGCGCACGCGGCAAAGACGTGATCGGTGAAGCCGCCCGTGTCGGCGAACTGCTCGCGGATATGGCGGCCGGCATCGTTCATAAGCAGTCCGTCGAGAATATAGGGTGCTTCGCTCGCCGTCGCGGGAATCACCTGGGTCGCGAACGGCGCATATTGATCCGAGACGTGGCTATAAGCCTTCAAGCCCGGTGTATTGCCATATTTCGCATTGACCAGGTTCATGGCCTCGCCTTGCTCGGTCGCCGCGAAGAATTGTCCATCGCTTGATGCGGAGATACCCGCGCCCCAGAATTGAGCCATAGGTAGTGCCGCCTGCGCCTCAACCACCATGGCCAGCGCCCGGTCGTAGGCTTCGCCCTCGACATGCCACCGTCCAATGCGGATCAACTCCCAGAAGGTGTGGGTATTGGTGGCGTCCGCCATCTTGCGCAAGCCGAGATTGATCCCTTCCGCAAGGATGACGTTCATTAGCCCGATCCGGTCCGCGCAGGGCGCTCCCGTGCGCAGGTGGGTGAATGCTTCACAAAAGCCGGTCGCGGCATCCACTTCCAATAAGAGATCGGTGATACGTGTCGGCGGAATCGCCTTGTAGAGATCGAGAACCATATCTTCGGCGCCGGGCGGCGCGGCAGCTTCGAGCTTCTCGATATGCAGGATCCCGTTTTCGATGGACCCGCCAGGGATCGTGCCGGCGCGAGCAGCGCGGCCAAGCTCGCGCAACCTGATATCAAGGCGAGCTTGCCTGTCTGCCAGCCATTCCTCCGGCCGCAATGGCACGGCGAGGCGGCCGCTTTCCGCCACGGCCTGAGCAGGTACGAGTGCGTGCTTCAGATCACCGTAGCGCCGGGACCTCGCCAGCCAGACATCTCCGGAGCGGAACGCATCGCGCAGATGGAACAACACCGCGATCTCCCAGAGGCGGGTATCGCCGGCCGCCTGACCACGAAGATGACGATGCCATTTCGAGCTCGGCCGCAGAAAGGCGGTATGCGGAGCATTGTTCAAACCGGTGCGCAGGGCTGTCACCGCTTCCAGAAGCTGCTGCGCGACAGGGGCAGCCCGAAGATCGAGCAGGCGCAACATGCGAGGAGCATACCGGCGGAAACGGTGATAGCCATCGAGTACATGATTGAGCGGATCGTCCGCCATGGTGGCCGTCAGTCTGGTTGCTATCGCGACAAGGGTTTTGAAGCCGTCCCAGCCTGATCCGCTCGCGATAACGTCGCCCAATGGCTGGCCATCATCCTGGGCATCGACCAAGGCTCCGCCGATTTCAGCGAAGGATTTCAGGGTGTCGCGCACCGCGTTCGCTTCGTTGGTGATCTTGGCCTGGCAAATCCTTTCCGACGCCCGGTAGAGCCTGCCCACGATCCGGTCGTGGGTTTCGACCATGGCATCGGCAAGCATCGCCTGCCACTCCGATGCGCAGACGGCCAGAATTGCAAGCCGCCTGTCCTCCGGGAGATCGCGCATACCATCGGCATAATACCGCTCGCCCTGCCTGCGCAGACGTGTCACCCTATGGGCAGGAACACCGGCCAGCAGATCCTCGGGAAGATCGACACGTTGCAGATATTCCAACCTGTCGAGCAGCCGGTTGGCCGACGAAGAGTTCGAGCCTGGCTCGAACTGACGCAGCCACACGAAGCGGGTCACCCGATCGTCGGCCGTTTCCTCAAGCAATGCCAGTAACTGTTCCCGGATCGGTATGGGCAAGCGACCGGCAATCCGCGTCTCGATTTGCCGCTCGGCATCGACCAGAGCCGTGGCGCAAAGCCGCTCGATCGTGGATGTCGCGGGAAGAACCGTGCGGGTGCGTCGGCACTCGGTCACGAAGCTACGGGCAATGTCCTCGTTCGACACCGCCAGTTCGGCTTCCCGGAACAGCCAGTCCTTCAGCTCGCGTGCTCCACGTCCGGAGAAGGTGCGGAACCCATAGAGCGCCCGCAACTCGGCAAGATGCTCGTGCCGCGTCTCCTCGCGGGAGGCATAATCAACGAGATCATCGGCGCCAAGGCCGAGTTGCGCTCCGATGAACTCGACCACCTCGGCCGGGATCAGTTCGCCCGGAGCCAGCACCCGGCCGGGATAGCGCAGGACGCATAATTGCAGGGCGAAGCCGAACCTGTTGTGAGCGCGCCGACGTTGCCTGATGTGGCCGAGATCTTCATCGCTCAGCGTATAATGCTTCAGCAAATCCGCCTGCGAGGTCGGCAGGCGCAACAGCGCGTCCTTCTGCCGATCGGTTAGAGTGACGCGACGCGGCATCAATGTTCCTTTTTCAAAATCCGATGGTGTTCAAGACGCTTTGTTTATGAAGCTGGTTGAGATACATTTCCAGCGAACAAATCATTCGTGGCCAACGCGCCGCCTCAAACCAACGTTTGTGATACATGCTGATCGGATATGCCCGCGTCTCCAAAGCCGATGGCTCGCAGTCTCTCGACCTGCAGCACGACGCCTTGCGCGCCGCAGGTGTCGAACGGGACAATATCTATGATGATCTTGCTTCCGGCGGTCGTGATGATCGCCCTGGTTTGACCGCTTGCCTCAAGTCATTGCGTGACGGCGATGTGCTGGTGGTCTGGAAGCTCGATCGCCTCGGACGATCGCTTGCCCATCTGGTCAACACGGTGAAGGAGCTGTCAGACCGCAAGATCGGCCTGCGGGTTCTGACTGAAAAGGGCGCTCAGATCGACACCACGACTGCGTCCGGTCGCATGGTGTTCGGAATCTTCGCCACCTTGGCTGAGTTCGAGCGGGATCTGATCCGAGAGCGCACCATGGCGGGTCTCGCCTCCGCGAGAGCGCGCGGTCGCAAGGGCGGACGAAAATTCGCGCTCACCAAAGCTCAGGTGCGTCTCGCGCAAGCCGCCATGGCCCAGCGCGATACTTCAGTTTCCGATCTCTGCAAGGAACTTGGCATCGAGCGCGTCACTCTCTACCGGTACGTCGGCCCCAAAGGCGAGCTCAGAGACCATGGAAAGCATGTTCTTGGCCTTGCATAGCAACTCTTTTCTTTTCGCAGGTTGAGCCACCTCCGCGCCTCATCAGCAAACTGAAGGAACCTCCATTGAATCGGACTTATATTTTTTTGGGTGAATCGCATTCTGACTGGTTGCCTGTCAGAGGCGGAGAATCCGGTGATTTTGTTTTTCGACGTGGTGACGGGCATGCCTTCGCGAAAATCGCACCTGCTTCCCGTCGCGGTGAGCTCGCTGGAGAGCGTGACCGCCTCATTTGGCTCAAAGGTCGAGGTGTGGCTTGCCCCGAGGTAATCAACTGGCAGGAGGAACAGGAGGGCGCATGCCTAGTGATAACGGCAATTCCGGGAGTACCGGCGGCGGATCTGTCTGGAGCAGATTTGCTCAAAGCGTGGCCGTCAATGGGGCAGCAACTTGGGGCTGTTCACAGCCTATCGGTTGATCAATGTCCGTTTGAGCGCAGGCTGTCGCGAATGATCGGACGCGCCGTTGATGTGGTGTCCCGCAATGCCGTCAATCCCGACTTCTTACCTGACGAGGACAAGAGTACGCCGCAGCTCGATCTTTTGGCTCGTGTCGAACGAGAGCTACCGGTGCGGCTCGACCAAGAGCGCACCGATATGGTTGTTTGCCATGGTGATCCCTGCATGCCGAACTTCATGGTAGACCCTAGAACTCTTCAATGTACGGGTCTGATCGACCTTGGGCGGCTCGGAACAGCAGATCGCTATGCCGATTTGGCACTCATGATTGCTAACGCCGAAGCGAACTGGGCAGCGCCAGATGAAGCAGAGCGCGCCTTCGCTGTCCTATTCAATGTATTGGGGATCGAAGCCCCCGACCGCGAACGCCTTGCCTTCTATCTGCGATTGGACCCTCTTACTTGGGGTTGATGTTCATGCCGCCTGTTTTTCCTGCTCATTGGCACGTTTCCCAACCTGTTCTCATTGCGGACACCTTTTCCAGCCTCGTTTGGAAAGTTTTTTTGCCAGACGGGACTCCTGCAATCGTCAAAGGATTGAAACCTATAGAAGACATTGCTGATGAACTGCGCGGGGCCGACTATCTGGTATGGCGCAGTGGGAGGGGAGCAGTCCGGTTGCTCGGTCGTGAGAACAATCTGATGTTGCTCGAATATGCCGGGGAGCGAATGCTCTCTCACATCGTTGCCGAGCACGGCGACTACCAGGCGACCGAAATTGCAGCGGAACTGATGGCGAAGCTGTATGCCGCATCTGAGGAACCCCTGCCTTCTGCTCTTCTCCCGATCCGGGAGCGCTTTGCAGCTTTGTTTCAGCGGGCGCGTGACGATCAAAACGCAGGTCGTCAAACTGACTACGTCCACGCGGCGATTATAGCCGATCAAATGATGAGCAATGCCTCGGAACTGCGTGGGCTACATGGCGATCTGCATCATGAAAATATCATGTTCTCCAGTCGCGGCTGGCTGGTGATAGATCCAGTCGGTCTGGTCGGTGAAGTGGGCTTTGGCGCCGCCAATATGTTCTACGATCCGGCTGACAGAGACGACCTTTGTCTCGATCCTAGACGCATTGCACAGATGGCGGACGCATTCTCTCGTGCGCTGGACGTCGATCCGCGTCGGCTGCTCGACCAGGCGTACGCTTACGGGTGTCTTTCCGCGGCTTGGAACGCGGATGGAGAAGAGGAGCAACGCGATCTAGCTATCGCGGCCGCAATCAAGCACGTGCGACAGACGTCATACTAGATATCAAGCGACTTCTCCTATCCCCTGGGAACACATCAATCTTACCGGAGAATATCGTTGGCCAAAGCCTTAGCGTAGGATTTCGCCCCCTCCCGCAAACGACCCCAAGATGGGTGATCCCTACTTTAAGGTGCGTGCCCTCCTCGAGGAACACGGGGTTGTCTCGTTCTCCAGTAACTACACGCTTTATGGCGAAGTTACGGCACGCGTCCAGGACACCATTGCCGGCATGGTTCCTTCGGTAGAGAAGTACAGTATCGACGAGTCCTTCGCTGACCTAACCGGCCTACCAGAACCGCTGGCTGAGCATTGCCGTTGCATTCAGTCGCGAGTCCTCAAATGGACTGGCATGAGGGTCGGTATAGGCATAGGGCACACGAAAACACTGGCCAAAGCCGCGCAACACGCCAGTAAGGTGTGGCGTGAAAAGACCGGAGGTGTGGTGGATTTGCGGTCGCCGCAGGCAGTCGAGTGGCTGCTGAAGCGCATGCCTGTTGATGAGGTTTGGGGCGTCGGTCGGCGGATCAAGACGCGGCTTGAAGCCGAGGGGGTTGATAACGCTTGGCAACTGTCCCAGCTAGATCCAGCTGGGGTTAAACGTCGGTATAGCGTTGTGCTTGAGCGCACCGTGCGAGAGTTGCGTGGCGAAAGCTGTTTGGACCTCGAAGAAACTGAGCCAGACAAGCAATCCATTTGCTGCAGCAGGATGTTTGGAGAGCGAATCACGACACTTGCGGCCCTCAAAACTGCGGTGGCCACCTATGTCGATCGGGCTGCCGGCAAGCTGAGAAAGCAGTCCTCGTTGGCAGGCTATATCCAGGTAGGAATCCAAACAAGCTTTCACGGGGAAGGGGCTAAATATGCCCGCTCGATCGTCTGCGCCCTGCCCTACCCTACCGACGACGTGAGGGTCCTCACCACATCTGCTCTGCGGGGCCTGGAGCAGATTTTCCGGGTGGGCTTCAAGTACAGCAAGGCGGAGGTCCTGCTTATGGATCTGCGAAAGCGCGGAGAATTTACGGCTGATCTGTTTAGCCCAGCGCAACCGCCGGCTGCAGATTCAGTCATGGTTGTGCTGGACCAGATCAATGCAAGATGGGGACGAGGCACGCTGAGGTCTGCGGCAGTAGCTGCTGACCCTCGGTGGGCGATGCGGCGCAATTTGCTCAGCCCGAGCTACCTGACGGACATCGATCAGCTGTGGAAGGTAAAAGCGATTTGACGGCAGGGGAAACTAAGGTTAACTTTGGTTAACCATATACACCCAAGGAGTGACCATGGGTAGTGATGAGCCCTTGCGGACCATTGGGGTGAAGCTCCCCCAGTCAAAGAAGGAACGTTTCGAGGAAATCCTGCAGAAGCGTGGGACAAACTCGTCCGTTTTCCTGCGGCAGGCCATCTATGACTTCTTGGACCGAGTAGACAACAACGAAGAGGATCAGCTATCGCTGCATCTCGACGGAAAAAAATAGAATCCTGAAAACCAAGAAGCCCCGGTCTGCAAACCGGGGCTTCTTGGAGGAAAAGTGAAGGGTCAGTTCTTGGCGGAGCGGAACCCTTCAACCACTTGGTGAGCAGATTATGGCTTTCACTGTGAGTTCGTGCAACCTAAAAAATGCACGTTCATCGCAAGCTCACCGCCTCCGTGGCGGTGGGTTATGCATGTAGCACGCACCTACGTACCTCGGGTCAATACCGGCGGTAATTTCTGTGGGCATTCCCCCGACTCCCCTCGATTGGAGCTGCCGGTAGCTTCGACCTTGAAGGCTCGTCCCCGTGTGCTCGCCCGACTGCAAGAAGAGATCCGGCAGTACTACCGATCACCTTCTCGACTGCCCTCCCTCAATGCTGCGAACAAGAGCAAGCGGCAGCAGCGCAGTGAGCGCCGAGAGGCATGCTTGCTCGCGCTATCGGCCATTCTTGAATTCACGGACCTGAGTTCTCTGCGATGCGGGATACCGACGCGAGAAGGTTTCGTCTCACTCACGATCGATTTCCTGGTCAAGTTCACAGGCATGGGGTTGAGGCGGATGGAGCGCGCTTTGGCGGACCTGAAGCAGGCCAACATCCTCACAATTTCCCAGCCGCGTCAGTTGAACGAAGACGGCTCGTGGCGGGGGCTCGCTGCGGTCAAAGCAGTAAGCCGCCACCTATTCACTGCCTTCGGCCTTGCGCGCTGGCTCAAGCATGAGAGAGATCGAGCCGCTGCCAGGCTTCACAAGAAGACGAAGAAACAGGGTGGGACACTGACCCAGTGGGCTCGAAACCACTTAGTTGTGGGTGGCGTCGTTAAGAGTGCCGGCAGACGGCACGACCTGGCCAATCGCTCGCCGGTGAGTGCAGGCGTTGACCGCGAGGCCTACAGCAGAGCTAGGAATGATTTGCTCATGGCTCTTTATCAGGAGCGTCCTGGCTGGAAGGCAGAGGAACTAAATGCGGAAGTGGATAGATTACTAGGGGTTCGATTTAAAGCCTAACGGGATTAATCCGTCCAAAGAGCGCCATGCGCTCTTTTTTTTTTGCTCTGAGCCCCTCTTCTATTCACTAGCTGGGAAGCCCCCTCTCTTTTTGTAGCCATTCTGGCCAATTTGCTTAGCCGCGCGGCTCGAACTTAGAGGAGCTGTGGATAAATAAAACTTAAGTGTCGGGATGGTATGACTTTAAGTGTCGCTCCTTAATCAGTCCGCTTTTCTTATTCAGTTCACTCGGCACTGCGTGCCTTAGTAATGCTCAGTGCACTTCGTGCCTACGGCACGGCACTGAACCTGGGGCTACTCGCCCCAGACCCTCGGCATGGAGCTGCGCTCCCTGCACCCGCAGATGCGCGCTTAACCACCGAGAAAAACAAAGCGTAAATGGGGCGCGCAGTGCGATTTTCGCGGGGGCGAGCCTCTTGGTCCCGCGAAGAAAAACCGCGCTGCCTTCAAGCCCGCGGTGCCGAGGTAGGTCGACAGCCCGGCCGCTGCGCGGGTATCGCCGCACAAACTCTGTTGTCCACTGAGGGTATTTGTGGCGGCTATCATGCCCTTCGGGCATCATGCAGCGCGGCCCGCAGCGGCGTCATTCGCTCGGACTAGGTGGCCTCTGGAAGCCGCATTCTTGAGGCTTCCGCCGCTCCGCTTGGATTAGGTGATGAACGGCAGCTATTAATCCAGGCGTCGTGTTGACATCAGAATCATTCTTTACTAATTTCAATCGTGACGGCTGGGTGTCTGCATAGATATCTTTTTTACAAGTATTCTGGAGAAACGAGACAATTCGCTTGGGTTTATCAGCCCTGAATTACGTGATATGACGGCTATCACGTGGATAATCTGATCCTGTCGGATCAGTTCCATCTTGCTTATCTGTTACTTGTAGTTCCCAGCCCTCTAAACTTATTTAGAGGCGAGTATCATGAAAGTAACGACCATCATTGCCACCAAAGGCGGCATTGGGAAGACGACGACTGGTGCCAACCTGGGAGCAATCAGTGCCGATGCAGGCCTGCGGACACTCCTGATCGATGCGGATCCACAACCCTCGGTTTCATCGTTCTTCCAGCTCGAATACGAGGCACCTTGCGGCTTCTACGAGCTAATCGCCCAGAACGAGACCAACCCTGAGCGAATCATTTCTCGAACCGTTATTCCCAACCTTTCGGTCATCACCAACAACGATCCGCATTCCCAGCTCGTAAACATGATGCTGCAGGCTCCGGACGGACGTATCCGTCTGAAAAATCTGATCAGCAGCTTCTCTGACTTCGATCTGGTGATCATCGACACTCAGGGCACTCGCACTGTCATTCAAGAAATGGCCGTGCTCGCCTCAGAACTAGCGATCTCCCCAATTCAGCCTCACATGCTTGCCGCGCGGGAATTCCACCGCGGTACCGGTCAGCTTTTTAGCGACCTGGAGGGATTCAAGGCACTCGGCTTGACGATCCCCCCCTGCAAAATCGTTATCAACATGCTCGATCAGACGGCGGATGCTCGGATGATCGCTGATCTGATCCGGACGAACTTCAACCAAGGCCTTTTCGAGGTAGTCGAGACGGCCATTCCTCAGGCTGTTTCATTCCGTGGCGCGGCAACGCAGGGTATTCCCACTCATCGCCTGGAATATCGCGCGCCATCAGACCGTAAATCCCCCGCTGCCCTAGATATTTTGCGTTCACTCGCGATCGAGCTTTTTCCCGAATGGCGCGAGCGTTACGAAGCTCTAACTGCCGATGTGGTTGAAGACATTGTGAGGGGGGCTAACTCATGAGCCGCCCTTTTGATTTCGAAGTCACGCTCCTGCAGGTAACTTCGTGCGGTGATCTCGTGTTCAGCCATCATGGCTCCGAACAGAAGCTCATTGCAGCGCAAGGCTCGATCGGAGGCACTCCTACTGTGCCCGCAAGCGCGACCGCCTGGGCTGCACTCGTTGGCCGCACTGGCAAGCTGACGATCGCTTGGTATCCAAGCACGGAGCACCCTGCCCTGTTTTCGTTCATGCCGTATGCCAACCCTACGTTGCGACGGGCCACTGTGCTAGACGATGCAGGAAGCAACCCAGCTCTGATCGGCTGGCGGGACATTAATCAGCCCTACGGCTTCCTAGCTCCCGTATACCAAGATGGAAGGGGAGCATGAATTATGTCCCCCATCGATCTCACTCCGCCTCATTCGGTTGAAGCGGAACAGGGGGTGCTGGGCGGACTCATGCTGGATAACTCCACATGGGATGACATCGCTGACACCCTGGCCGCTGATGATTTCTACATTCGCGAGCACCGGCTGATCTTCAAAGCTATCGCGGACTTGGCGAAGGAAGGTACACCCTTCGATGTTGTGACCCTTTCAGAGAAATCTGTGGACGTCCAACAGGAAGTAGGACTGGCTTACCTTGGTGAGCTGGCTATGAACACGCCTTCAGTCGCGAATATTCTGGCTTACGCGAAGATCGTTCGCGAAAGATCTCATTTGAGGAATCTGGTAACGCTCGGCTACGAATGCAGCCGCCAGTCGTCCGCGCCGGGAGCGGTTGCCACAGATGTTCAAGAGTCAGTCGAGCGGCAGCTGTTTGCTCTCGGACAGAATCGCCTCACTGCCTTCACTGATATTGGGCAGATGCTGAGTGCAGTGGTCGACAAAATCGATCACCGATTCAACTCGGGTGAGGACATTACTGGCGTTACAACCGATCTCTCCGATCTGGACGAGCTTCTGGGAGGCTTGCAGCCCAAGGATCTTGTGATCGTTGCGGCCAGGCCTTCCATGGGCAAAACAGCCTTTGCGCTGAAACTGGTTAACGCTGCATTGGCTCGTACCAGCAAATCTGCACAGGTCTTCAGCCTGGAGATGCCGGCCGAGCAGCTTGTGTTCCGATTCCTTGCCTTCCTGGGCCGTATCGACCTGTCATTGTTGACTCGCGGTCGATTGCAGGATGACGACTGGCCAAAGCTTACTGCTGCTGTGGCAGCGCTACATAGCTATGGTGATCGCCTTGTCATAGATGACACGCCTCAGCTCACTCCAACTGAGCTTCGGGCACGTTCACGCCGTGCGGCTCGTAAGTTTGGCGACCCCGCACTGATCATGGTCGATTACCTGCAGTTGATGCAGAGCTCGGGTAAAGAGAACCGCAACCTAGAAATAGCTGACATCTCAGCCTCGCTTAAAGCGTTGGCCAAGGAGATGGATTGCCCCGTGGTTGCACTGTCGCAGTTGAATCGAAGCCTTGAGCAACGCGCTAACAAGCGCCCCCTGAACGCGGATCTCCGGGAATCCGGGGCTCTGGAACAGGACGCTGACGTGATCATGTTCATTTACCGGGACGAGGTTTATCACCCTGACTCTGAGGACGCTGGTATCGCCGAGATCATCATCGGTAAGCAGCGAAACGGTCCTCTTGGCACTGTACGCACTGCGTTTCTTGCTGCCGAGACTCGATTCGAAAACCTCGACGCGAGCTATCGCTCGCTGGGAGTTTCGCGATGAACAGCGCTCTTTCCGACGTCAGGGCTCACCAGCTGCCGAATGTTTCCTACGAAGAAGTAGCAGCAACTGCTCGTACTGATATACAGCTCTTCGAGTTGAACCAGCTGATGACCAAGCTCTATCACAGCGACCAGGCTGAGCCGGTTTGCGGCGCCCTGGCAAAGATACTCAAGCCTCTGGATCAGTTGGGCTTGGTACGCCTCAGCTCTACCTCTCCGGTCCTTGGGCAGCCAGTTACGGTGACTCGAATTTGCCCGCCCAGCGTGCTTCTCCACTTCTTCTGGGGTGACTGGCTCCCTGCTTATTACAAAACGCTCGGGCGTCAGCCGAGCGTCAGCCACTCTGCGACCCCAGCGCTCTGCACAGTTGTGCTTGAGCTGCCAGAGAGCCAGCCAAGCCTCGCGGACGTGCTATTCGAGTTGAGCTTGCGGCTGGAGGTTGCCGGTGTGGCCGAGGTCGTTCACATCGAAAGCGGCGATGTCGCTTCTCATAGCACTCATCTGGATACGGAGGTGAAGCCGTGAGCCTCCCCTCTCAAGAGCAGAGTGTTGCGGACCGCAACACTGACCGTTTCACACTCCGCCTACCTGCTAACGGCATGCACGAACGGATCGCCGAACAAGCGCGACTCAACCACAGAACGATGAACGCCGAAATTATTGCTCAGCTACAGAGCGCCGACTTCTTGCGGCAGGAGCTTGATCGGTTGCGTCGTCTAGTAGACGCGCTGTTCGGTTCGAATGCATTTCCGGAGATGAATAATGGCCAAGAATAAAAAACTCGACATCCAGCAGATCGGCAACAAGCTGCTGTCGCCGGGTTTCGCTGGGCGAAATGCTCCGCATGAAAACGTTGCCCCCTCGGACCCGGTCGCAGATACCCCTATGGTCCTGACACTGGATCAGCTGCGTCCGTATGACAAGAATCCCCGGATCAACAAGAACCCCAAGTATGACGAGATCAAGGAGTCGATTCGGGCTCGAGGGCTTGATCAAATACCTGGCATCACGCGCCGGCCAGGAGAAGAGTTCTACATCATCAGAGATGGGGGGAATACTCGCCTATCGATCCTCAACGAGTTGTGGCTAGAAACTCGAGATGATCGATTTTTCCGCCTTAATGTGCTGTACCGACCCTGGCAGGGCGAGATCCGCGCGCTGACCGGGCATCTGGCGGAAAACGATGTTCGAGGAGGGCTCTCCCTAATTGAACGCGCGCTTGGCGTTGAGGCGGCGCGAGCCGAGTACGAACAGGCCGAGGGCGGTCCGATATCTCAGCGAGAGCTTTCTCGCAGGCTGAAGGCCGATGGGTATCCGATTTCTAACTCGCACATCAGCCGGATGCAGGACGTAATCCGCTACCTTCTTCCGGCAATTCCGCAGGTTCTGTATGCAGGGCTAGGTATCGACCCGGCGGTGAAGCTCATAGGTTTGCGTAAAGCCGCTGAAGCAGCTTGGGCAAAGCACAAGCCGGCCTCCGAGAACGAGTTCGACGAGGTGTTCATCGAGGCACTGAGCGCCTTCAATGAGAACGAGGACACCCTCAACTATCAGCGCGTGCTCGATGAGCTTACCGGACAAATGAGTGACGCCCTGGGTGTGGATTACAACCTAATTTCTCTCGATATTCAGGAGGAATCCAGCAAGTCTCGCCGCCCAGAACCAACAGTTGTTCCGCCAACTGCAGCAGAGTCTGCTGCGCCCGATTCGCAAGTCGCTGGTAGCGGTGAATCGGAAATCGCGCCCGGGCAAGAAGAAACGAGTGCTCAGCCTGGCAACCACTCCGGCCTCAAGCAAGAAGAGCAGGAATCGATTCCTCAAAAGACAGCTGCCGCTGTCACTAAAAATGGAAACCTCAGGAAGAAAGACCCCGCGGCGACAGAGGTATCTTCTTCTTCAGGATCTGCAGGCGAGACCTCGACTGGCACAACCCATTTGGATATCTGGCACATCGGCCAATCGCTTGATGAGCCGAGCGAGCTTCGCGAGGAGATCGTGGAGCTCGTTCGCGGCATAGCTGCAGAGGTCGGCCTGCCAGACAACTTCCAACCGATAGATGGCGGCATCGGGTTTCACTATGCACGCCCTTGGAGCGAACAACCCGAAGAGCTCAGCAACACCGCGCTGTCGACACTGATGCTGTTCGAGTCACTCAGTGGAGTTTATGCCGTAGTGCAGGAGTCGCTGGAGGCCGGAACCGCGCAGGCGGAAGGCCTTATGGAGTTTCAGTTTTCGGCCCACCTGGGCCAGCTTTTGATGGGCCACCCCGCTGAAGTGAGTGAGGGCACGCCCTCCTCTAGTGGCAGGTTAAGCGATGCTGCCGTGATCAAGTTGTTCCGCGTAATCCGCTTGGCAAGACGCCTCATCGATCTAGATAGCGACCTTCGTCAGGAGTAGGAGCCATGCCGAATTCTTCGTCGGTTCAACAACCGCTAAACCAAGCGATCGTGCATCAAGTTCTGCACAATCTTCGCACTGGGCAGCTTCGCAAGTGCAAAGCTATGGGGTTCGGTGACGCTGAACTAAAGGCGTTCCAATCACCGAAATACTTGTCGGTTTTGATGAATTCTGCGGTGACCTGGTGTGAAGTCAAGGTGAACTCAGAGGTCGTGCAGCGCTTGATTGTTCAAGCCGATCGCACGGAAGAGCAGAATCGGCTCATTGACCGAGCCCTTCGCCTAGGGGCAAGCACAGCTTTGATCTCCCAGCTGTTCGGCTTAACGAACCAGGAGATCAAACATCGGCGGGTGGTTCTTGATGTCCCGCAGCGCCGCGGACGTTGGCCCATTTTGGACGCTGACACAGAGCGCAGCCTCTGGCATCGATGGGACTACCTGTCCAAAGAGAACAGCGTTGACATAGACGATCCAATGGCACTTCTGGACGTCGTGATTCTCCTCGCTGAAGAGTTTGCGAACCTACCCTTGGCTGACGGTTCGGTAGTTAGCCTCTCTCAGATTTGGAGCACGATCACCGGCTGGGCGGATCAAGGTCTGCTCTGATGAGCACTTTGACCCCGCCAGTTCGACGGGGGTTGCCGCCTAGGCTCCCCCTCTCGCAGCTGATTGCCTCTGCTTCCGAGCAGATCAAACGTGATTTGATTGAGCGGAAGGCATCTTCGGAAAGAACCCCCGTCAGAGAGGGAAAGCCCGCATGTCAGCCAGGCGAGGGACTCTTGTTCACCGGAAACCCGCACGAGGCAGTGCCTCGGCGGCTACTGCTTGACCCTAGGTTGAGCCCCTTGGAGCGCAATGCCTGGCAGATCTTCAGGATGCTCATTCGCGACGATGGTCTTACAGCCTTTCCTAGCTATGACCACCTGCAGCAGTTTCTGTCAGCCCAACCCTTCAAACGCGCGTCCCGCGAATCTGTAGCTAAGTGCCTGACTGTCCTCCGACTAACCAGGTGGCTGACACTTTGCTCCCGACTACGCGATGAAGCTACAGGTCAAAATCAGGGCAATGTCTACATGCTTCATGACGAGCCTATTTCATGCTCGGAAGCAGCAGAGCTTGACCCCGGATACCTTGAGCTCATCAGTACCAGCTTCAGCCACGCAAACAAGACAGTGCAAGTTCTGGCCGAGCACGAGCTTGCGGAGGTGCTGAGAGATCAGAATCTTGATCACGATGCCCTTCCGTCCCGACTGGGTGTCTTTGCCGAGCGGCTGTCGCGCCAGGCATGGGTAGCTCAGCAAGAGGATATCGGGGCTCAGTTCGGTTTCCGAACTAGGCCGAGTTCGCAAGCTGACCGGCCCAGTTCCGAATCCGAACTAGGCCGAACTGGGCCGAGTTCGGATGATGAGAAGTCGGTTCAAGCCAGAGAATTCAACAGGGTTCGGAAACCGAACTCAAACAGTACGGTTAATACAGATACTTCTGTTTGTAAAAACACAGTACTGGGGCAAGCCGAACCGGGCCTAAGTCCTTCGTTGGCCGCTTTGCCAGAGGACCAGAGAAAAAAAGCTCTGGATGCGCTGCGGCTCCTTGAACCCGAACTAGGCCAAGCGGTGCTTGAAGAATGGGCTGCGCGTTGTTCAACCAAAGCCATACGCAAGCCGCTCGGGTATCTGCTTGGACTGATTCAGAGGGCTATCAGAGGGGAATTCGTGGTTTGGGCAGCGCAGCAAAAGGGCTTTCCACACAGCGCAACTCGAAGTGCCAATACACGTTCACTTCGGCATGCCTCGCCCTCCTCGGCCTCGGTGCCTACTTGGGACCGCCAGGTCTCAGAGAGAGGCTCCCTTGAGGAGGGACGCTTGGGACTTGCTGACATACGCAACATGCTCAAACCCTGGATGAACGATTCCAAGCGAAACGGGATCGATGAATA
>NZ_QLAE01000037.1 GCF_005876855.1 Stutzerimonas nosocomialis
TGGCCAGCAGGCAGGCAAGCGCAGCATCCGAGGCGGCCGCGCCGCGATCCGCCGCGTGCTGTACATGGCGACATGGTCCGTGGTGCGCAGCCAGGTCGATTTCAGACAACGCTACCATTTGCTGCGACAACGCGGAAAGTGCGCCAAGGTTGCCCTGGTGGCTTGCATGCGTGTGCTCTTGATCAGGCTGAACGCGATGCTGCGCGACAATACTCCGTGGAGGACTGAAACCAGTTAACAAGACAGTTGCTCCCACAGACGCCGCGCAGGCCCGTGGGAGCGGGCTCGATCGCGAACTTCTTGGTCCGATCGACACGGAACTTGAACAGCACAACAATGAGACCGGGCGAACCGGAGACCGAGATGAACGAAACCGTGCAACTGATCCAACACCAAGATTCGCCCCGTTACATCCGCCTCAATGCCGCCGACAACGTCGCGGTCGTGGTCAACGACGGTGGAGTGCCGACCGGTGCCCGGTTCGACGATGGCCTGGTCACCGTCGAGATGGTTCCGCAGAGCCACAAGGTCGCCCTCGTCGATATCCCCGAAGGGGAGCCGGTGCGCCGCTACGGTCAGATCATCGGTTACGCGCTCGAGCCCCTGCGCCGCGGCAGCTGGGTCAAGGAAACCCAGTTGCGCATGCCGAGCGCGCCGCCACTCGACAGCCTGCCGCGCGCCAACGCCGTGCCGGACAGGCTCGAGCCGCTGGAGGGCTACACCTTCGAGGGCTACCGCAACGCCGACGGCACCGTCGGCACGCGCAACATCCTGGGCATCACCACCACCGTGCAGTGCGTCACCGGCGTGCTCGAGCACGCCGTCGCGCGCATTCGCCGCGAACTGCTGCCCAGATACCCGAACGTCGACGACGTGGTGGCGCTGACCCACAGCTACGGCTGCGGCGTGGCGATCAACGCCCGCGACGCCTACATCCCGATCCGCACCGTGCGCAACTTGGCGCGCAACCCCAACCTGGGCGGCGAAGCGCTGGTGATCAGCCTCGGCTGCGAAAAGCTGCAGGCCGAGCAGGTGATGCACGAGGGCGACCCCTCGGTGGACCTGCGCGATCCCTGGCTGTATCGCTTGCAGGAGTCCACTACCGGTTTCGGCGAGATGATCGAGCAGATCATAGCGTTGGCCGAAACCCGCCTGAAGAAGCTCGATCAGCGCCGCCGCGAGACGGTACCGGCCTCGGAACTGATCCTCGGCATGCAGTGCGGCGGCAGCGACGCCTTCTCCGGCATCACCGCCAACCCGGCGCTGGGGTTTGCCTCCGACCTGCTGGTGCGTGCCGGGGCGACGGTGATGTTCTCGGAAAACACCGAGGTGCGCGATGCGGTGTACATGCTCACCGCGCGGGCCGAAACCACCAAGGTGGCCGATGCGCTGATCGCCGAGATGGACTGGTACGACCAGTACCTGGAGCGCGGCGCCGCCGACCGCAGCGCCAACACCACGCCCGGCAACAAGAAGGGCGGGTTGTCGAACATCGTCGAGAAGTCGCTGGGCTCGATCGTAAAATCCGGCAGCAGTGCCATCAACGGCGTGGTCGGGCCGGGCGAGCGGGTGGAAAGCCGTGGGCTGATCTTCTGCGCGACGCCGGCCAGCGACTTCGTCTGCGGGACGCTGCAACTGGCCGCCGGGATGAACCTGCACGTGTTCACCACCGGTCGCGGCACGCCCTATGGGCTGGCCATGGCGCCGGTGGTCAAGGTGTCGACCCGCACCGAGCTGGCCGAGCGCTGGCCGGACCTGATCGACGTCGACGCCGGGCGCATCGCCACCGGCCGCGCCAGCATCGAGGACCTCGGCTGGGAGCTGTTCCACTACTACCTGGACGTCGCCAGCGGCCGCAAGAAGACCTGGGCCGAGCAGCACAAACTGCACAACGACATCGTCCTGTTCAACCCCGCGCCGATCACCTGATGCGACGGCCCGCTGCGTCTGGCGGCGGGTGTTTCCTGCATCGTCCATCCCCTGCGCCGGAGCCGGATTCGGCTTCCGGTGCCCGCCTGGAGAACACCGATGACGGCACTGACCGCTGAACTGATCGATCGTCTGGAGCAGGTGGTCGGCGCTGCCGGCCTCGTGCGCGACCCGCAGGACATGGCCCGCTACCTCAGCGACTGGCGCAACGCCTACCGGGGAAGGGCGGCACTGGTGGTGCGGCCGGCCAGCACCGAGGAGGTCGCGGCGGTGGTTCGCCTGTGTCATCAGGCTGGCGTCGCGCTGGTGCCGCAGGGCGGCAATACCGGGCTCTGCGGCGGCTCGATTCCGGATGCCTCGGGCGAACAGATCGTGCTGTCGCTCACCCGCATGACACGGGTCCGCCAGGTCGATCCGCAGAACGACACCATCACCGTCGAGGCGGGCGTGGTCCTCCAGCAGTTGCAGGAAGCCGCCGTCGCGGCCGGCCGGATGTTTCCGCTCTCGCTCGGCGCCGAAGGCAGCTGCACGGTGGGCGGAAACCTTGCGACCAACGCGGGCGGCACCGCCGTGTTGCGCTACGGCAACATGCGCGAGCTGACCCTGGGGCTGGAAGTGGTGCTGCCCGACGGGCAGGTCTGGAACGGCCTGCGAGGCCTGCGCAAGGACAACACCGGCTACGACCTCAAGCAGCTGTTCATCGGCTCGGAGGGCACCCTCGGGGTCATCACCGCGGCGGTGCTCAAGCTGTTCCCCGCGGTGCGCAGCACCACTACCGCCTGGGTCGCCCTGCCCAGCAGCGAAGCGTCCATCGAGCTGATCGGGATCATGCGCGGGCTGTGTGGCGACCGGCTCACCGGCTTCGAGCTGATGTCCCGGCAAAGCGTCGAGTTCGTGCTCCGGCATGTCGCCGGTTGCAGCGATCCGTTCGGTGAGCGCCATCCGTGGTACGTGCTGATCGAACTCGGCGACACGCAACCCGATGCGCCGCTCAACGTGCTACTGGAATCGGGGCTGGGCGAGGCGTTCGAACGCGGCATCGCGCTCGATGCGGTGATCGCCTCCAGCGGGGCGCAGGTCAAGGCGCTGTGGACGATGCGCGAGGGGATTTCCGAAGCGCAGAACCACGAGGGGCCGAGCCTCAAGCACGACATCAGCGTTCCGGTCAGTTGCATCCCGAGTTTCATCGACGAGACCGACCGGCAGCTGCTCGAGCGCTTTCCCGGCGTGCGCATCGTCTGCTACGGCCATGTCGGCGATGGCAACCTGCACTACAACATCAGCAAGCCGGTGGGCAGCGAGGACGCGCCTTTCAAGGCACAGCACGAAGCGATCATGCAGGTGATCTACGACGCCACGGCCCGCTTCAACGGCAGCATCAGCGCCGAACACGGCCTGGGCCAGGCCAAACGCGCCGCTGCGGCCCGCTACAAGGACCCGCTGGAACTGGCCTTGATGCGCTCGATCAAGCAGACGCTCGATCCGGCCGGGCTGTTCAATCCGGGCAAGGTGCTCTAGCTCGACCGCGAAAGTGATCGTTTCCTGATTGCTGGCCTTCCATGCCGGATACGGGTTGGGGCATCGATCGCTAAAAAGCTCGCGGTCTTGACCGCGAAGGAGACGACGCCGTGCTCAGGGTGCTGCACGCAATCACCATCACCCGAACGGCTTTCCCCACACGCTCTTGCACCCAGCCTGAGCCGTTCTTGCCGCTCTCCAAAAACACGCTTGGATAGACATGTTTTGTCTTCTAAATAGAAACATTTATCAATATCATGCGCGTTCTTATCGACGGTGATGCACCCACGGTAGTCCCCACTTTTCTGCCGCATCGCGGGCTCGTGCGTTGTGGCGAGATTGGCCACCAGCGAGTCCACGCCGACGGCGCGCTCGCATGTGCGTCTCCGAAGAGGGTCGCGGCGAGCTATAGCTTTTTTGATTCCGGTTTGACACGCAGCCGCCCGAGCGGCCCGAACGTAGGAAGCACCACGTGAACGTGACATTCAACAAAGCCCGCTGGGCCCTTGCATCGCGAATCCTCGCCGCGCTGGTGGGCGGCTATGCCGTGGCCTACGGCGTGACCGCCTTCCTCGCGGTCTACCTGCCGTTGGCGCGTCCTGACCGGGTGGTGTTTTCCAGCCTGGCCAGCTTCGCCGTCTGGACGGCCGTGGTCGTCTACGTGTTCGCCGCGCGCAGCGCCACGCGGGTGTGGCTGTCGCTGGTGGGGCTGACGACGGTGCTGTGCCTGGCCGCCTTCTTTTCCGGAGACTGGAGGACCCGTCCATGAAACTGCGCCAAAGCATGGCCGGCCTGCATACCTGGGGTGGCCTCCTGCCGAGCTGGCTGCTCTACGTGATCATCTTCGCCGGTACCGTCGCCTGCTTCGACAAGGAGCTCAGCCGCTGGATGCGACCGGCGCTGCACGAGGGGGCGGCGTCGAGCCTGAGCGCCGATGACGTGCGCGGCTGGTTGCAGCGCAACGTCAGCGAGGAGCTGCATGCGTTCTGGATGCACGGCCCGACCGCGCGGGAGCCCTACTGGCGGCTCGGCTGGGAAGTGGACGGCACCGAGACCTTCCACAACGTCGCCTTCGATCCCCGCAGCGCGCAGCCCGAGCCCATGCCCGAGACGGTCGGCGGTGATTTCTTCTTCAAGCTGCACTACAACCTGCACGCTGGCGAGATCGGCATGTACATCGTCGGCCTGGCCGGCATGTTCATGCTGGTCGCGCTGGTGTCCGGCGTGATCATCCACCGGCGGATCTTCAAGGACTTCTTCACCCTGCGGCCCAAGGCCAACGGGCAGCGCGCCTGGCTCGACGCCCACAACCTGTTCGGCGTGGTGGGCTTTCCGTTCCACCTGGTGCTGGCCTATACCGGCGTGGCGATCTTCGTCGCCTTCTACATGCCGGCCGCCTCGCAGGTGAGCTATGCCGGCAACGTGATGCAGTATTTCGGCGAAGTGATGGGCAGCTACCACCGCGACGAGCTGCATCAGCCGGCGGCGGCGCCGGTGTCGCTCGATTCGCTGATCGCCGAGTCGCGTCAGGAATGGGGCGGCGCTCCAGTGGGTTGGGTCAGCGTGCATCACCCCGACGATGCCTCGGCGGTGGTGGACATCCGTCGCCTCGATCAGTCACGCATCGGTTCGCCGCAGGACACGCTCACCTACGACGCCGCCACGGGCGAGCTGCTCAATCGCCAGGAGGCGTCCACGGGCTATCGCGCCTATGTCTGGCTGGCCGGCCTGCACATGGCGCAGTTCGGCGGCAGCCTGGTGCGCCTGCTGTACCTGCTGATGGGGCTGTGCGGCTGCGCCATGCTGGTCGGCGGTCTGCAGGTCTGGCTGGCCAAGCGCGAGGCGCGCGGCGATGCGAGCCTGGCCTGGGTGCGCGCGCTCAACGCGGCGGTGTTCGCCGGTCTGCCGCTGGCCAGCCTGGCGCTGCTGTGGGGCAATCGCCTGATCCCGACGACCCTGGCCGAGCGCGCCGTCGCCGAAGGCTGGGTGTTCGTCGGCGCCTGGCTGCTGATCGCCTTCTGGGCCGTACTGCGACGCCAGCACAGCCGCCGGTTGCTGCGCGACCAACTGGTGCTCGGCGCGGTGCTCGCGCTCGGCTTGCCGTTGCTCAATGGCCTGACCGAGGGCGGGCATCTGGCTGCCAGCCTGGCGCGCGCCGACTGGGCATTGGCCTCGGTGGACCTGTTCCTGATTGTCGCGGGCCTGATCTGCGCTGCCTGCGCCTGGCGTCTGAGCGCGGCACCGGATCGCGCCGCGGTGCGGGGTCGGACCGAGCAGGTGCAGGAGGCATGAGCGTGTTACTACTGGCTTTCGCCGCGGCCTATCTGGCCATGACCCTGCTGTGCCTGACCATGAGCCGTCATCGCGGGGCGCTGCTGCGTGCCGATACCCGCCTGCCGGGCAAGCCCGTCCTGCGCCTGCTGGCGGCCGGCTGCTTCGGTTTCGCCCTATGGTTGTGCGTCAACAGCCAGGGCGGGGAAATCGGCACGGTCGTCTGGCTGTGCCTGGTGATGCTCGCCGGCATGCTGCTGGTGCTGCTGCTGGCCTGGCGCTCGCGCTGGGTCTTGCCCGTCGTGCCGCTGCTGGCGGCCTGCGGCGCCTTGCAAGGGCTGCTCTAGCGTCCGGTCCTGGCTGGCGTGCTATACAGGGACCTGCCTCACGCCAGCCAATCACACCGGGGACTACCGATGACCTGCATGCTCCAGATGGGACCTTTGACCGATCGCTTCAATCAGGGCCTGGCCGCTGCGCATGAGGTTCTGCCGTACTGGCAGGGCGATGCCGAAGCGCTGCTCGCCGAGCATGGCGCGCGTATCGAGATCGTCATCACCTCGGCGCGTTTCGGTTGCCCGGCCTCGGTAATCGAGCGCTTGCCCAATCTCAAGGCGATCTGCAGCTTCGGTGTGGGTTACGACGCCATCGCGGTGGATGCCGCCAGGGCACGTGGCATCCCGGTGAGCAATACACCGGACGTGCTGAACGACTGCGTGGCCGATCTCGCGTTCGGCCTGATCATCGACAGCGCACGCCTGATCGCCCATGGCGATCGTTATGTGCGTGAAGGGCGCTGGGGCGTCAGCGGCTTTCCGCTGGGCCGTCGGGTCAGCGGCAAGCGGCTGGGTATCGTCGGGCTGGGCCGGATAGGCGAGGCGGTCGCCCGTCGCTCGACGGGGTTCGACATGCCGGTGCGCTATCACAACCGCCGGCCCGTCGCGGGCAGCCCCTACGGGTACGAGGCGGACCTGGTCGAGCTTGCGCGCTGGGCCGATTTTCTCGTGCTGACCTGCCCGGGCGGGCCGCAGACGCAGAACCTCATCGACCGTCCGGTGCTCGATGCACTGGGCCCCAAGGGAATCCTGATCAATGTCGCGCGGGGTTCGGTGGTCGACGAGCCGGCGCTGGTCGCGGCCCTGCAGGAAGGTCGGCTTGGCGGTGCGGGGCTGGATGTCTTCGCCAGCGAGCCCAGGGTGCCGGCCGCCCTGTGCGAGATGCCCAACGTGGTGGTGTTGCCGCACGTCGGTAGCGGCACCGAGGAGACGCGCCTGGCCATGGAGGAGCTGTTGCTGGCCAATCTGCAGGCGTTTCTCGATGACGGGGCGGTGCTCAACCCCGTCTGACCCCAAAGGCCCCGTCGGGGCTCACCCTCTTGGTTGCGGCGCCACTGGAAACACCTTGTCGCAACCGTTCCGGTTGGCTGCAGCCCAGGCGTGGCGCGGGCAGGCGACCGCCGGGTGCGACTCCCGGCCCGGCTGGCCGCCTCCAGGCGCGCGGTCCCGTAGCCAGGGACTAGGCTTACCACTGCGGACGCAAGGAAGAATCCTGTCCGACGCCGCATTCGCGGCAATTCGGGGCAACCGTTGCGATCCTTTGGTGGTCTCAGCTATGGGTCGTGCCGGTTTCTTCGTCGGCCCGTGTATTCGGTTGCCATGGCGCAGCCAGTGAGCGTGCAGAAGGGGGTCCTGAATGGCCAAGTCCGCTGCGTTTCCCGCCAACGAGTCCAGGCGCCTGGCCAGGATTCAGGAGCTCCACCTGCTGGAGAGCAGGCCCGATGAGGTTTTTGACGAAATCGTGGGGCTGGCTACGCAGGTGTTCGACGTGCCCATCGCCCTGGTCTCGATCATCGGCCGACACCGCCAGTGGTTTCGTGCCCGGGTCGGCATCGATGTCCAGGAGACGCCGCGCGAGCATTCGCTCTGCGCCCATGCGATTCTCGAAGAGGACCTGTTCCTGGTATGCGATGCGGCACGTGACGAGCGCTTCCGGGACAACCCTTACGTCGTGGGCGATCCCGGGGTGCGGTTCTATGCGGCGGTACCGCTGACCACGGCCGATTCGCTCGGACTCGGCGCCCTGTGCATCATCGACACCAAGCCCAGGCCCCCGCTGAGCGAGGAGCAGGTCGACATGCTCCGGCGGCTCGGCAAGCTGGCGATGAGCCGCATCGAGCACATGCACGATGCCAGCTACGTGGACACGCCGACCGGGCTGTTCAACCGCTTCCGCCTGGAAGAGGACGTCGAGCATCTGCTCGCGGACGGACACGATCTGCTGCTGGTGGCCGCCGATGTGATTTCTCCGCTGTTCTACAACGACATCGTCAAGGCGCTGGGCTTCACCTTTTCCAGGTCGCTGGTCCTGGCGATCAAGACACGCCTGCAGGAAGAGCTGCCCGGCGTCGAGCTCTACAAGATCAGCCCGTCCCGCTTCGCCTTCATCCTCGACCAGACACGGCTCGATCAGGCCGAGGCGCTGTTCGCTCGCGTGGCCAGGGCGTTCGACGAACCGGTGATCTGCGGCGAGATCCCGGTGCGTACCCAGCTCGGCATCGGCGCCTTGCACCTGAGCGCCGCCGACGAAACGCGCGGGGACTGGCTGCGCCTGCTGGTCAGCTGCGCCGACGAGGCCCGCGAACGCGGCGTGCCCTGGTCCTATTACTCGCCGCAGCAGGATTTTGCCCAGCAGCGCGCGTTCAAGCTGCTCAGTGCGCTGGCCGAGGCGGTGCGCAAGGGCGATCAGTTCAGGCTGGTCTACCAGCCGAGGGTGGACCTGCACAGCGGCCGCTGCACCTCGGTGGAAACCTTCATTCGCTGGACGCACCCGGTGCTGGGCGAAATCGGTCCGGCCGAATTCATCCCGCTGGCGGAAAAGACCGCGCTGATACGGCCGATCAGCCTGTGGGTGCTGCGCAATGCCCTGGGGCAACTGGCGCTCTGGCAACGGCAGGGGCTGCGGTTCAAGCTGGCGATCAACGTGTCGGCCACGGATCTGGACGAAAGCCTGTTCACCGACGAGCTGGCGGCGGCGCTCGAACGCCTGGGCATAGACCCGAGCGGCTTCGAGCTGGAATTCACCGAGAGCGCCCTGATGCGCAACCCCGAGGCGGTGCGGGCGCAGCTCGAGCGTATCCGCGCGCTGGGCGTTGAGGTGGCGCTGGACGACTTCGGTGCCGGGTACAGCAACTGGGCCTACGTGCGCGACCTGCCGGCCAATACGGTCAAGCTGGACCAGTCGTTCCTGCGCAACCTGTTGTCGGCCGACAAGGACAAGCGGGTGGTCAGGACCATGATCGGCCTGGCCAGGCAGCTGGGGTATTGCGTCGTCGCCGAGGGTATCGAAAGCGCCGAGGTGCAGGCGCTGATGAAGCAATGGGGGTGCAACGAAGGGCAGGGCTACCTGTTCGCCAGGCCCATGCCCGCAGCCGAATTGCTGAACTGGCTTGCGCAGCCTCGGCCGCTGCACTGAGCTTGCCGCGGCCTGGGCAATTCAGGGTATTCGCTCATTCGCGGTCAAGACCGCTCCCACGGGGGTGTGGGAGCGGTCGGGTGCGGCTGATCTCGACCGCGAGCTTTCAAGGGCCGGAGCACCCCGCAGAGGGTTGATCCAGTCCGGGGCCATTCGCGGTCGAGACCGCTCCCACGGGGCGGTCAGGCCGGGATCGGCTGGGTGATCGGGGCGGGGCGGCCCATGGATTCGAGCACCACGTCACCGATCATGTCCGCGGTGACCGCCGACAGGGTCCAGCCCAGGTGGCCGTGGCCGGTGTTGTAGAACACGCACGGCGAGCTGCCGCGGCCGACCTTGGGCATCATGTTCGGCATCATCGGCCGCAGGCCGGCCCAGGGCACCACGCTGCGGGTGCTGACGCCCGGGAAGCATTCGTTGACCCATTCCACCAGCGGGCGGATGCGGTCGGCACGGATGTCGCGGTTGTAGCCGTTGAACTCGGCGGTCCCCGCTACCCGCAGCCGGTCGTCGCCCAGGCGGCTGGTGACCAGCTTGGTCTCGTCGTCCAGCAGGCTCACCACCGGCGCCGAGGCCTGGCTCTGCGCGTCGAGCAGGTTGACCGTGATCGAATAGCCCTTGACCGGATAGATGTTCACCCGGTCGCCCAGCTGCGCGGCCAGCGCACGGCTGGCGGTGCCGGCGCAGATCACCACCGCGTCGAAGGTCTGCGTCTGGACCGCATCACCCTGGCCGATGCTCACGTGAGCCTGGCGACTGTCGGTGGTCACGCCCCGTACATCCTGACCGTACAGGCACTTGGCGCCCAGGCGAATGGCGGCCAGGGCCAGGCCATGGGTGAACTTGTGGATGTCGCCGGTCGAATCGCTCTGGGTGAAGTAGCCGCCGTAGTAGTTGCCGGCCAGCGTCGGCTCGATGGCGCGCATCTCTTCCGGGGTCACGGCGCGACGCTCCAGGCCGCCCTTGGCGAGCAGCTGCGACACGGTGCCGGCGTGGTCGAAGCCGGCCTTGTCGCGGTAGATGTGCAGGATGCCTTCCTTCTTCAGGTCGAAATCCAGCCCCTCGGCCTCGGCCCAGGCGTACAGATGCTCGCGCGCGGCGATGGCCAGGCGTGCGGTCTCGATGGTGTTCTTCTGGTAGCTGGGGATCGAGCCGATGAACTCGGCGAACCAAGACAGCTTGTGCCAGCTGGGTTTGGGGTTGACCAGCAGGGGGGCGTCGCTCTTGAGCATCCACTTGATGCCCTTGAGGATGGTCGACCAATGGGTCCAGACCTCGGCGTTGGAGGCCGACAGCTGCCCGCCGTTGGCGAAGGAGGTTTCCATGGCCGCGTAGCGGTGCTTTTCCAGCAGGGTGACGTCGAAGCCGCGCTTGGCCAGGGCATAGGCGGTCGTTACGCCGGTGATGCCGCCGCCGATGATTGCGATGGTTTTCATGGTTCAGGTTCCCAAAAGACGTCGAGGGTTGAGCCCGTGCGCCCATGCGCAGCGAGCGCCCCCTCTGTCCTGAACCTGAGAGTTTTCGCGGGGATGGCCCGCTTGCTCCTTCGGTGCGCCGGTCGACGAAAGCTCCGGCGGCTCTTCAGAGTGCGAATGTGATCACGGTCCTTTTGCCTGAGAGTTTCCGGGGCGGTTGCTCCTTCGGCGCTGCAGTGAAGCAGTCTCTCCCGTGTTCACCGGCACGTAGCGGGGCGTTGCGGTGTTTCCGCCGGCCCGAGCTGCGTGCTGAAGTTGCGCAGCATAAGCGCGCGCCGCGAACCGCTCAACTGGTTTGTTTGGGGCTCGTCAGCCATTTCGCTCGTTCGTCGACAGAAGCGTCTGCCGATTGGAAAACCCAACGTGCTTCATAGTTTATCTTCGCTTGCGTTATTTATATCACCTGGTCATTCCATTTAACTTGAATGGATATTAAGAGTTGCAATCAAGTTCCCTATAGTTGTCAAGATAAAATCGTCAATCGAGACTTTGGTTATTGCCAACTTCTATCTCCGGTTCGCCTGTCTAGAATCCCTTCTCATCGCTGAAGAAGAAAGATTTCCAATGCAATCAGTCAGTTGGCGAACACATTGGCTCTGCTGTTGAATCCATCGATGTATGCGAACTTCGTGTTTATCGCGAAGTTTTGTATCGCTCGAGGCTGGGCAGTTTAAACAATTCGAATCGGCCGCCCCCAGGAGGGGCGACGATTACAGGAGATATGAACGTGAATACCCGCAACTTCGTTACTGCCGCCATGCTTTCACTGACCGCGCTGTGCGCGAGCATCGCCCACGCGGACGGCGCCAGCGAAACGGAAGCGACGCGCTATCGCTACGGCATGCCGCTGGACATCGCCAAGGTGGTCTCGATCCAGGAACCCAGCACGCGTTTCTGCCAGGTCGTGACCAGCGAGATGACGTACATCGACTCGGCCGGACAGCGCAACGCCATCGCCTATCGCAAGCTGGCCGACGTCTGCGGCTCGCAGAACTGAGTATCCGCAACGCCGAAGGAGCGGAATCGCGGCGGTCCGGCCTTCTTCCGGACCCTGCTCTTCAATCGTTCACCCACGAAGCCCTATGCTGCCCCTTTCGCGGATGGGGGCAGCGGCATGGGTGAATGCGTTCAGGTCGATGTGGCCGTCGTGGGCGGCGGGCAGTCCGCCCTTGCCGTCGGCTATTTTCTGCGCCGAACCCAGCGCTCGTTCGTGCTGCTCGATGACCAGCCCCGCCCTGGCGGTGCCTGGCTGCACGGCTGGAATTCCCTGCGTTTGTTCTCGCCTTCCACCTCCAGTTCGCTTCCCGGCTGGATGATGCCCAGGGCCGCCGAGGGCTATCCCACGCGGGACGAGGTGATCGACTACCTCACGCGCTACGAGCAGCGCTACGGGCTGCCGGTGAAGCGGCCCTGCGAGGTGAATGCGGTCACCGTCCACGGGGATGGGCTGAAGGTCGAAACCGGCGGTTCGTGCTGGCAGGCCCGTGCGCTGGTGAGCGCCACCGGTACCTGGCGCAGGCCTTATGTACCGGCCTATCCGGGGGCCGGGCGGTTCGAAGGGTTGCAGATGCATTCGGCCGACTACCGCGAGCCGCAGGCATTGGCCGGCAAGCGGGTGCTGATCGTGGGGGCCGGCAACTCCGCAGCGCAGATCCTCGCGGAACTGTCGTCGTGGGCGGACTGCACCTGGGTGACGCAGGAAGTGCCCCGGTTTCTGCCGGACGACGTCGATGGGCATGTGCTTTTCGAACGCGCCACCGCGCGCTGGAAGGCACAGCAGGCGGGCGAACCGGTCGACGAGTTGCCGGGAGGCTTCGGCGACATCGTGATGGTGCCGCCGGTACGCGAAGCCCGTGAACGGGGCGTCTTGCAGCAGGCGGTGCGGCCGTTCGTGCGCTTCACCCGCCGTGGCGTGGTCTGGCCCGATGGGCGGGAGTCGGCGGTGGATGCGGTGGCCTGGTGCACCGGCTTTCGTCCCGCGCTCGATCACCTGCGAAGCCTCGGGGTGATCGAGGACGACGGCCGGGTCGCGATCGAGGGAACCCGGTCGCTGCGTCAGCCACGTCTATGGCTGGTGGGGTATGGCGACTGGACCGGATCGGCGTCGGCCACCCTGATCGGCGTGATGCGTTCGGCGCGAAGCACCGCCGCCGAGATCGACGCCTATCTGGGAGGCCTGCCGGGCTAGGGTCATGCCGCCAGGCGCGCAACGCACGCCCGACCCGTCTGGTTCAGGGAATCAACCGCTGGGCGCGCAGGCGGGTGAACAGCTCCAGAAAGCTCGCTCGGCTGTCGTGATAGCCGAGAAAGCCCAGTTCGCGGCTCTTGGTCATGTCGTTCAGACACTCGATCTCGCGGCCGAGATCGGCGTCGGTGTGCCACCAGGACGCCAGGCGATCCACGTCCGGCTCCCGCAGCCCGTGTTTCTGGGCGATGGCGCGCCATTGCTCGGGCGCGGCGTCCTTCAGGCAAGCCTCCAGCGGCATCGGCTGCTCGGGGAAGGGCGCCGCGTCCAACCCGAAGAACGCGGCGATCTCGCCCCACATCCAGCGCCAGCGGAACACGTCGCCGTTGACCGTGTTGAACGCCTGGTTGCGCGCCGCAGGCGATAGCGCCGCCCATTCCATCTGCCGGCCGAGCAGGCCCGCGTCGGTCACGTCGGTCAGGCTGTCCCACTGCACCCGCGAGCCGGGGAATACGAACGGTTGGCCGGTTTCCTTGCACAGGCTCGCGTATACCGCGAGGGTCACGCCCATGTTCATCGCGTTGCTGCCGCCGGCCTGGCCGATCATCGAGTGGGACCGATGCACGCTCCATCCGAAGCCGTGGCGCTCGGCGGCGGCGAACAGGATGTCTTCGAGGGTGTAGTAGAAGTTCTCGCCGCTCTGGCGTGGCTCGCTCTCGCGGAACGGGGTTTCCGCCTTGCCGCTGCCGTAGTTCTCGAACGAGCCCAGGTAGTGCTTGGTGCCGGTGACCAGCGCCATGTGCTGTACCGGCGCCTTGCCGAGTGCCTGGCAGAGGTTGTTCATCATGGCGCCGTTGGCTTCGACGTTTTCCTTCTCGGTGGCCCGGCGCGTCCAGGTGCAGAAGAACACATGGGTGATCGGCAGGCCGTCCAGCGCCTTGTTCGTGGCGTCTGGGTCGAGCAGGTCGGCGGCCACTGGAGTGACGCCGTCCTGCGCCTGCGGGCGGCGGGCCAGGCCATACACCGTCCAGCCACTGGCGAGCAGGACGTTGGCGAGGTTGTAGCCGGAAATGCCGGTGATACCGACGATGAGTGCTGTGCCTTTCTGCATGGGGGCTCCTTGTCTCGATGCGGCGGCGTGCGCCGTTGGCAGCCCGTCGGGCCTTGGATAACCACAGACCGCGGACACGCCGCCGACGCTCCCGCGCGGTGACCGCCGGTGCAGGGTCGGCCGCGGGCCCGCGGTCTCAGGAGGGCCTGTACAGGTGGCGGTGCTCGGCGTGATAGAGGGCCGAGTCGGAAAACGCCTCGGCGCCCAATACCCGGCCGACCAGGATCAGCGCGGTTCGGGTGAAGCCCTTGGCGCGCACCTTCTCTTCGATATCGGCGAGCGTTCCGCAGGCCCAGTCCTGGTCCGGCCAGCTCGCCCGATGCACCACCGCGACCGGGCAGTCGGGCCCGTAGTGCGGCAGCAGTTCGGCGACGATCTGCGCCAGATGGCTCACGCCCAGGTGAATGGCCATGGTCGCGCGATGGCGCGCCAGATCATGCAGCTGCTCGCCCTCGGGCATCGGCGAGCGATGGGCGTAGCGGGTCAGGATCAGCGTCTGGGAGATGTCCGGCAGGGTCAGCTCGCTCTCCAGCAGGGCCGCGCAGGCGGCGGTCGCGGTCACCCCAGGAATGATCTGGAAAGGGATGTCGAGCGCCCGCAGCTGGCGGATCTGCTCGCCGATCGCGCCATAGAGCGAGGGGTCGCCGGAATGCACCCGGGCCACATCCCGGCCATTGCGGTGCGCGGCGTGGATCAGCTCGATGATTTCCCGCAGGTTCAGCTCCGCGGTGTTGACCACCTGTTCGGCGCGGTGGCCTTCGAGCACCTCGGCAGGCACCAGCGAGCCGGCGTAGAGGATGACCGGGCACTGGCGCAGCAGGCGCTGGCCCTTGACCGTGATCAGCTCGGGGTCGCCGGGTCCGGCACCGATGAAATAGACCGTCATGCGGGCTCCGCAGGTAATGGAGGGGAAGAGGCGATCGCCAGGCTGGCCACCGGGCTGCTGCGCTTGGGGCCGAGCAGTGTCGCCTCGCTGCCGCTTAGCGCGTGCGCCTGTGCCAGCGCGCAGGCTTCGGCGATGCCGGCGCTGCCGGTAATTGCCAGGACCCTTGGCGAGGCGGCGCTTAGCCGATGCTGGTAGGGCTGCAGCTGCTCGGCCGAGAACAGCGCCAGGGGCAACCCCAGGTGATCGGCCAGCCGCAAGAGTCCGGGCTCGTCGCGCTTGTGGGTGCTGGTGGCCAGGCTGGCGATCTGTTCCAGGCGCAATCCGTGGGCTTGCAGGCCAGCCTGGAGCAGCGCCAGCAACGCGTCCATCGAACAGCCGCGCCGGCAGCCGAGACCGGCGACATGGAGCGGACTATTCATGCTGCGGCCCCTTCGCGGAGCGGCGCGAGGCGATGCCTGGCAGGCCCTGGCGAGGCGTGCCGAGACGCGCGCGGGAAGGGGGCGAAGGGATGCCGCTGGACATGATCGAGCCTTCTGGAAGGGGAATGGCAGAAGGACGCGGCGAGGGCGGCCAGGCGCAGCTGGCATCCGGCGCACGCCCGCCCACCGCGGGTTTGCCAAAGGGTTTCAGGCCGGTCTCCGGGCTTGCAAGGGCTGTCGTGGACAGCACCGGATCGGCCGTCCCATGCGAGGCATCCGCACAGTGCTCACGAGAACCGACCTTCGCTTACCGTCGCGGGGGCAGCGCCGGACTCGCCCTGTCGGAAGGGCCCACCGGCTTCCCGTTTCACCTTGCGCACGGCGGCGCGAGGCACCTGAAACGACTTTTCTAGAACATCATGAAGGGCGCGCGAGCGTCAATCGGGCAATTGACCGCCCCGCGGGCACTGCGTAGCCTTCGCTCGTTCGAGGTTCTCCGGCCTGGCGCCGGAGCTAAGAGGGAACACGGTCGAGCCGTGGCTGCCCCCGCAACTGTGAACGGTCCGTACCCCTTCGAAAGCCACTGCGAGAGCGGGAAGGCGAAGGGCGCGGCGGCGAAGCATCGCCGCCCGGCCGTGAGCCAGGAGACCTGCCTCGTCAACGCGTTCGACAACCGGGCGGGGTGATCCGGTGGTGCATGCCGAATTCCGTTCGGCTGTCCTGCCTGCCTGTTCGTCGATCCCTTCGATCTGAGCAGGACCTCGCCATGAAAACCCACACCAAGCTCCCCGTCACCATCGTCACCGGCTTTCTCGGTTCCGGCAAAACCACCCTGCTGCGGCACATGCTCGACAACGCCGAGGGCCGCCGCATCGCGGTGATCGTCAACGAGTTCGGCGAGCTGGGCATCGACGGCGAGATCCTCCAGCAGTGCAGCATCGGCTGCAGCGAAGAGGAAGCCCGTGGCCGTGTCTACGAGCTGGCCAACGGCTGCGTCTGCTGCACCGTGCAGGAAGAGTTCTTCCCGGTGATGCGCGAGCTGGTGGCCCGTCGCGGCGAGCTGGACCACATCCTGATCGAGACCAGCGGCCTGGCGCTGCCCAAGCCGTTGGTGCAGGCCTTCAACTGGCCGGAAATCCGCAACGCCTGCACGGTGGACGCGGTGATCACCGTGGTCGACAGCCCGGCCGTGGTCGCCGGAACCTTCGCCGCCCATCCTGAACAGGTCGACGCGCAGCGCAAACTCGACCCGAACCTCGACCACGAATCCCCTCTGCACGAACTGTTCGCCGACCAGCTGGCCAGCGCGGACCTGGTGATCCTGAACAAGACCGACCTGCTCGAATACGACGCCCTGCAGGCGGTGCATGCGCAGGTGGCCGCGGAGCTGCCCGAGTCGGTCAAGGTCGTCGAGGCGCAGGGCGGTGACCTGCCGCTGGCGGTGTTGCTGGGCCTCAACAGCGAGACCGAGCTGCACATCGACAGCCGCAAGACGCACCATGATCTGGAGGGTGAGGATCACGACCACGACGAGTTCGATTCCTTTTCCATTGACCTCCCCGAGGTCGAGGAGCTGCGCCTGTTGCAGGCGCTCAAAGGCATCGTCGCCCGCCATGGCGTGTTGCGCATCAAGGGCTTCGCCAGCGTACCGGGCAAGCCGATGCGGCTGCAGATCCAGGGCGTCGGCAAACGCTTCGACAAGCACTACGACCGCGCCTGGGGCGCCGAGGAAGCCCGCCTTACACGTCTTGTCGTGATCGGCCAGGATCTGGATCAGGAGGCCATCGGCGCCGAGCTGACGGCGGCGCTGGCATGAACCAAAAGCCGCAAGTGGGGCGCCGGAAGCTGGAATCACCCGCTCGACACTCGATGCCGATCCGGAGCCGAGCCCTGTCCAGCTTCAGGTTTCCCGCGCCAAGCTGCTGCTCCTGATGCACCTCCTGCGCACCCAGCCCGGCGTCCAGCTGCCGGCCGACAGCATTGCCGACCTGCAGCAGACGCCCGCCGAGCTGGTGATCCTCTGTACCGGCGACTCGCACCTGTCGCTGCTGGCGGAGGCCGCGCAAGGCCTTCCGGGCGACTACCCCAGCCTGCGGCTGGCGAGCCCGGCACAGCTCGGCAACAACGCGTCGGTGGATTTCTACGTCGACCAGGTGCTGCAGCACGCCAGGGTCATCCTGATTTCGGTACACGGTGGCGTCAGTTACTGGCGCTACGGCATCGAGCGACTGGTCGAACTCGGCGCGCAGGGCGCACAGGTGATCATGGTGCCGGGGGACGACAGCCCCGATCCGGAGCTGACGGGCCTGAGCACCGTCGCGCCTGAAGAGGCCGAGCGCCTCTGGCAATTCCTGCGCCAGGGCGGAAGGGACAACGCACGGCACTTGTTCCACTGCATCGCCTCGCGCTGGCTTGGCCGGGACTATCCCTGGCAGGAGCCACAGGCCCTGCCGCGGGTGGGGCTCTATCACCCGGCACATGCCGAAGCGACGCTCGATCATTGGCGCGCCGGGTGGACGCCTGGCTGGCCGGTGGCGGCGCTGCTGTTCTACCGGACCCAGGTACAGGCGGCCAATACCGCCTTCATCGACAGCTTCTGCGGGCGGTTGCAGGCCCAGGGCCTCAACCCCTTGCCCATCGCGGTGGCCAGCCTCAAGGAGGCCGCCTGCCTGGCACAGGTCGAACGCTGGCTGGACGACAGCGACGCCGCCCTGATCATCAACACCACCGGGTTCGCCCAGTCCAACCCCGAGGCGCCGAACCTGCGGCCGTTCCGACGCGACGTGCCGGTGCTGCAGGCCATCTGCGCGCTGGACGGGCTGGAGCCCTGGCAGGCCAACCCGCAGGGGTTGGGCACGCGGGACCTGGCGATGCACGTGGTGCTGCCCGAACTCGATGGCCGGCTGATCACCCGGCCGATCAGCTTCAAGGATCTGGCCTGGCGCAGCGAGCGCAGCCAGAGCGATGTGGTCTGCTACCGCGCCCACCTGCCGGGCATGGATTTCGTCGCCGAACTGGGGCGTCGCTGGTGCGAGCTGGCGCGCCTGCCGAACGCGGACAAGCGCGTCGCGCTGGTACTCGCCAACTACCCGACCCGCGACGGGCGCATCGGCAATGGCGTGGGGCTGGACACGCCGGCCGCGGCGCTGAACATCCTCAGGGCGCTGCAGACGCAGGGATATCCGGTCGAAGGGCTGCCGGACAGCGGTACGGCCTTGATCCACCAGTTGCTCGGCGGCGTGACCAACGACCCCGACGGCCACGACCTGCGGCCCTGCATGCAAAGCCTGGCGCTGGACGAATACAGGGCCTTCTTCGCCCGCCTGCCCGCGGCCAACCAGCAAGCGGTGCGCGAACGCTGGGGCGAGCCCGAACAGGACCCGATGTACCGAGGCGGGCGGCTGATGGTCGCAGGGTTGCGCTTCGGCCTGACCTTCGTCGGCATCCAGCCGGCGCGTGGCTACGGCGTGGACGCGGCGGCCGTCTATCACGACCCCGACCTGCCGCCGCCACACGCTTACCTGGCGTTCTACTGCTGGCTGCGCCAGGCCTTCGCGGCCAACGCGGTGGTTCACGTCGGCAAGCACGGCAACCTGGAGTGGCTGCCCGGCAAGAGTGTCGGGCTGTCCGAGGCCTGCTGGCCGGACGCGATCCTCGGCCCGCTGCCGAACGTCTATCCCTTCATCGTCAACGATCCGGGGGAGGGCGCCCAGGCCAAGCGGCGCACCCAGGCGGTGATCATCGACCACCTGATGCCGCCGCTGACCCGCGCCGAGAGCTACGGACCGTTGCGCGACCTGGAACGCCTGGCCGACGAATACTACGAAGCGAGCCAGCTGGATGTGCGCCGCGCAGTGGAGCTGCGTGCCGAGATCCTCGCGCTGGTGCGCGCCACCGAACTCGACCGCGAGCTGGGCCTGCAGCTGAACGAAGACCCGGACAGCTGGCTGCCACAGCTCGACGCCTACCTGTGCGACCTCAAGGAATCGCAGATTCGCGACGGCCTGCATGTGTTCGGCGAGTCGCCGCGGGGCCGGTTGCGTCGCGACACCTTGCTGTCCCTGTTGCGCATCCCCCGTGGCGACGGCGTTGGCGGCAACGCCAGCCTGCTGCGGGCGCTGGCCCGCGCGCTGGCGCTGGACTTCGATCCGCTCGATTGCGACATGGCGAGCCCCTGGCTGGGACCTCGTCCCGCGCTGTTGGAGAGGCAGGGCGACGAACCCTGGCGCAGCTGCGGCGATACCCGCGAGCGGCTCGAGCAACTGGCGCTGGAATTGATCGAACGGAGCCTGTCGGGCGATGCGACTCTGAGCCTTGGAGACGAGGTGGCGGCGATCCTCGTGGAGCTGCGCGAGCGTATCGCACCCTTGCTCGATGGCAGTGGCCCGGCCGAAATCGGTGGCTTGCTGGCAGCGCTGCAGGGCCGCTTCGTCCCGGCCGGCCCGAGCGGCGCGCCCAGCCGCGGCCGGCTCGACGTGCTGCCGACCGGGCGCAACTTCTATTCGGTCGACGTGCGCAATCTGCCGACCCCGACCGCCTGGCGCATCGGCGTGCAGTCGGCGGACCGCCTGCTCGAACGCCACCTGCAGGACAACGGCGACCATCTGCGCCGTCTGGGGCTCTCCGTCTGGGGCACCGCGACCATGCGCACCGGTGGAGACGACATCGCCCAGGCCATGGCGCTGATCGGCGCGCGACCCGTCTGGCAGGCCGGCAGCCAGCGCCTAGAACGCTTCGAGATTCTGTCACTGGAACAGCTCGGCCGGCCGCGGGTGGACGTGACCTTGCGTGTGTCGGGGTTCTTCCGCGATGCCTTCTCCAACCTCATCCGACTGTTCGACCAGGCGGTGCAGGCCGTGGCCGATCTGGACGAGCCGGACGACATGAATCCGCTGTCGGCCCGCGTCTGGGACGATGCCCTGCGCCTGCAGGATGACGGCCTGAGCGAAACCGAGGCGCGGCGCCAGGCGGGCTGGCGGGTGTTCGGCTCCAAGCCCGGCGCCTATGGCGCGGGCATCCAGAACGCCGTCGAAGGTCGGCTCTGGCACGAGCGTGCGGACCTGGCCGAGGTGTACCTGAACTGGGGCGGCTATGCCTACGGCGGCGATGCCGAAGGCGCACCGGCACGCGAGCGCTTCGGCGACCGGCTGGAGCGGCTGGAGGCGGTGCTGCAGAACCAGGACAACCGCGAACACGACCTGCTCGATTCCAACGACTACTACCAGTTCCAGGGCGGCATGCTGGCGGCGGTGGAAACCCTGCGCGGCCTGCAGGTGGCGAGCTATCACGGCGACAACAGCCAGCCGGACAGCCCGCGCATCCGCAGCCTCAAACAGGAACTGGCGCGCGTGGTGCGCGCCCGGGCGGCCAACCCCAAGTGGATCGCCGGCATGAAGCGCCACGGCTACAAGGGTGCCTTCGAACTCGCCGCCACGGTCGACTACCTGTTCGGCTTCGACGCCACCAGCGGGCTGGTCGACGACCACCAGTACGCGCTCCTGACCGACGCCTATTTGCTCGACCGCGACACCCGCGACTTCATCCAGCAACACAACCCCGGCGCCCTGCAGGACATGCTCGAACGCCTCCTCGAAGCCCAGCAGCGAGGCCTCTGGCAGAACCCCGGCGACTACCGCGAGGCGTTGGAGAATCTGCTGGTGGACAGTGGGGAAGCTTGAAGCTTGAAGCGGGGCCCGGTTTCAGCAGGAACATCTGCGTCGTGCCCTTCGCGGGCGAGTCCCGCTCCCACGGAATGTGGTTGGCCCGCATTCCGGGGCGAGCCAGGTCCTCTGTGGGAGCGGTCGGGGACGCCCAGTCTCGACCGCGAAGCGCCGCTCGCCGCGCCGCCTTCCCGATCGCTATACCAGATGCCGCATGCGCACGGCCGCCTCCACCAGCAGGCGTTCGGTGCCTGCCCAGCCAAGGCATGCATCGGTGATCGACACGCCGTAGCGCAGCTCGCCGCCCAGGCTCTGGGCGCCGTCGAACAGGTGGCTCTCGAGCATGACCGCGCGCAGCGAGCCGTCGCCGGCCAGGCGCTGGTCGAGCACGTTGCGCAGCACCTCGGGTTGACGCTGCGGATTCTTGCCGCTGTTGGCGTGGCTGCAGTCGACCATGATCTTCGGCTCGATCCCCTGGCGTTCCAGTTCGGCGCGGGCCCGGGCGATGCTGGCCGCGTCATGGTTCGGACCGGCGTGGCCGCCGCGCAATACCAGGTGGGTGTCCGGATTGCCGCCGGTCTGGACCAGCGCCGGGCGGCCCTGGCCGTCCACGCCGAAATGCTGGTGTGCATGGGCCGCCGAGCGCATGGCGTCGCAGGCGATGCCGAGGCTGCCATCGGTGCCGTTCTTGAACCCCACCGGCAGATCCAGCCCGCTGACCAGTTCGCGATGCACCTGCGATTCGCTGGTCCGTGCGCCGATCGCAGCCCAGCCGAGCAGGTCGTCGAAGTAGCCGGCCAGCATCGGCTGCAGCAGTTCGGTGGCCAGCGGCAGGCCCCGCTCCAGCAGCTTCAGCATCAGCTGGCGCGACAGGCGCAGCCCCTCGGCCATGTCACCGCTGCCGTCGAGCGCCGGATCGTAGACCAGGCCTTTCCAGCCCACCGTGGTGCGCGGCTTCTCCACGTAGGCACGCATCACCAGCAGCAAGCGGTCGCCCACGCGCTGGCTCAGTGCGGCCAGGCGCTCGGCATATTCCAGCACGGCCTTTTCGTCATGCAGCGAGCAGGGCCCGACCACCACCAGCAGGCGCGGATCGTGGCCGTCGAGGATGGCGCGGATGGCGTGACGCTGTTGCTGGACCTGGCGGGCGAGGTGCGGTGTCAGCGGGAGCTGCTCGCGCAACTGGGCGGCGCTTGGCAGGGGCTGGGTCTGGCGGCGGGTCGGCGGGACGACCAGGTGCAGATCGGTGGCGGGCTTCTGGGCGGAACGGGTGGTTGCGGCTACGGACATGATGGCTTCCTTGGGCCTGCGCGGTCATCCGCGCGCGGCTCGCTATCTGGGGCGATGGGATGTTCGATTGAGTGCATGGGCAGGGCTGCCCTGGGTAAATCGCCAGTCGTAGCGGTAATAGGCGTAGTAGCGGTTGTAGGCGGTCATGCTCGGATCCTCGGTTGCGGTGGCTTTTCAGCCGTAAAAAAAAAAAGAAACCCCCGGTCGGGTTGCCGACCGGGGGTTTCGAGAAACTGTCTGGTGGCGACCCTGTCTTGCTAGGGCGCCTGTGGGGTATCAGGCGCGCCTTTGGCTAAACCAATACCCATAAAAGCAATAACCCACGGCCGCCACGAGTGCCTGGCCACGCGCGATCGCGGTGCGAGGGGCACCGAGGCGAGGACGGGACAGGGAAGGGGACGACGACATGGAAAGCTCCGTTGAGAGGGTTTCGAAGGTAATCCATCGGCCGCGACGGTTCAACCGCTGTTTTTGCGCGCCCCGGCGCCCGTTGCGGCGATTGACCTCGGTGGGCGGCGCCGCGCTGCCCTACAATGGCGCCTTTGCCCACCGCCGGATGCCGCCATGACCGACACGCCTCATTTTCCCCTCGCCGCCGTCGTCGGTGCCGATGCGCTGAAGCGGGCGCTGTGCCTGGTGGCGGTGGATCCGGCAATCGGCGGGCTGCTGATCGAAGGCCCGCGCGGCATGGCCAAGTCCACTCTGGCGCGGGGCCTGGCGGGCCTGTTGCCCGGCGGGCCGTTCGTCACCCTGCCGCTGGGGGCGAGCGAGGAGCGCATCGTCGGCACGCTGGACCTGGACACCGCCCTCGGCGAGGGGCGTGCCGCCTTCTCGCCCGGTCTGCTGGCAAAGGCCGACGGGGGCGTGCTCTATGTGGATGAGGTCAACCTGCTGCCCGACCATCTGGTCGACCTGCTGCTCGATGCTGCGGCCAGCGGCGTCAATCACGTCGAGCGCGACGGCATTTCCCACCGCCATCCGGCGCGCTTCGTCCTGATCGGCACCATGAACGCCGAGGAGGGCGAGTTGCGCCCGCAACTGCTCGATCGCTTCGGCCTGAACCTCGCGCTGGACGGCCAGCCGGCGCCGGCCGAGCGTGCCGAGATCGTGCGGCGGCGGCTGGCGTTCGATGCCGACCCGCAGGGGTTCGTCGAAGCCTGGCGCGAGGTGCAGGACGCGCTGACCCAGCGCTGTCTCGCCGCGCGTGACAGGCTTGCTCACGTTCCCCTGAGCGATGCGGCGCTGGCTGAGATCACCCATCGCTGTTTCGCCGCCGGCGTCGATGGCCTGCGCGCCGACCTGGTCTGGCTGCGCGCCGCGCGTGCCCACGCGGCGTGGCGCGGTGGTCGCGAGATCGAACAGCAGGACATCGACGCCGTGGAGCCATTGGTACTGCGCCATCGCCGCCGCGATCCGGCGCCCGCCATGCAGCCGCCGCCACCGCCCCAGGCCGGACAGGGCACCGATGCGCAGGACCCGAGCCAGGGCGAAGGCCAATGGGGCGAGCTGCCACCCCGGCCGCAGCGCATCGGCGAGCGCCGCGAGCCGCCACGCTGGCCAAAAAAGCCCTGAGCATCCGCCCACGCACGCCAAGGAGTGCGGATGCGTTACCCAGGCCTGGCCCCCAATCGGGCGTTCGCAGCGGCGCGCGGCGTACCGGTGAGCGCGGTGCGGTCGACTGGCCGGCGACGCTGCTCGGCGGGCGCCCGCGCACGCTGGCCGACCTGCAACGACGGCCACGCGGCGCCCGGCCCGCCGAACTCTGGGTGATCATCGTCGATGCCTCGGGGTCGACCGCCCGAGGCGGGGCACTGACGCAGGCCAAGGGCCTCCTGGCAGAACTCGTCGATCAGGCCTACCGCCAGCGCGCGCGGCTCGCCGTGCTCGATGCCCAGGGCGCCGAGCCGCGCTGGCACGTGCAGGGACAGAAGGCGTCCGGCCAATTGCGGCGCTGGCTGGATGGGCTTGGAGCGGGTGGCGGAACGCCGCTGATTCGCGCATTGCAGCTGGCCCATGAATGGGTCCAGCGCCGACAACGCCTCAAACCGTCCGAGCATAAGCGCCAGCTGATCCTCACCGACGGTCGCCTGCGCGACTGGCCGGGGCTGTCCGCGAGCCCATGCCCGACGCTGCTGGTGGACATCGAGTTGGCGCCGATCCGCCTGGGGCGCGCCCGGCAACTGGCCGAGGCGCTGGGCGCCGAATACCGGCACCTCGAGGATCTCGCACCGGCCAGGCCTCAGGCGGGTTGGTGAGTCTCCAGCGGTTCGAACCTGTTCAACAGGACGCCGTGGCCTCAGCCGCCGTTGGCAAAACGCTGCAAGGCTTCGCCATCCAGGCGGTAGCGGACCCATTCGGCCTGGGGTTCGGCGCCGATGCTCTGGTAGAAGCGGATGGCCGGCTCGTTCCAGTCCAGCACGCTCCACTCGAAGCGGCCATAACCCTTGGCCACCGCCAGTGCGGCGAGCTCGCGCAGCAGTGCCTTGCCGGCACCCGAGCCACGGTGTTCCGGTTTCACATAGAGGTCTTCCAGGTACAGGCCGGGCTTGCCGAGCCAGGTCGAGTAGCTGACGAAGTACACCGCGAAGCCCACGGCGGCTCCGTCTATCTCGCAGATCAGCGCGTTGGCGGCGGGCTCGTCGCCGAACAGCGAACGGTGGATGTCATCGGCACTGGCGAGCACTTCGTGTTCGGCTTTCTCGTAGCGGGCCAGATCGGTGATGAGCTCGAGGATCAGGCCGCAGTCGTCGGGGCTGGCGGGGCGAATGGCAGGGCTGGGCACGCGGGAGAATTCCTTGATGACGGGTGGGCGAGGCGCGAGTCTAGCGCATGCCACCGCAGCCACCGGGCCGCGAACGAACCCAGCGACCGCGTGCTCTACTGCCGAGTCGGCAGCGCATCCAACCCGAACCGCTCTTCAACGAGGAGGCATCCGTGAATACCCAGGCACTCTCCGATTTCTACCGTGGCTATCTCGACTGCCTCAATCGACAGGACTGGCTCGCACTCGGCCAGTTCGTAGCCGAGGACGTCCATTACAACGGCCAGCGAGTCGGACTGTCGGGCTACCGGGACATGCTCGAAGGCGATTTTCGCGCCATCCCGGACTTGCGTTTCGTCATCGATCGGCTGGTCGTCGAGCCTCCGCAGGTCGCCGCCCGGCTGTGCTTCGATTGCACGCCGGTCGGCGAGCTGTTCGGTCTGCCGGTCAACGGCAAGCGGGTCCGTTTTGCCGAGAACGTGTTCTACGAGGTCCAGCAGGGCCGGATTCGCAACGTCTGGTCCGTCATCGACAAGGCCGCCATCGAGGCGCAGCTCGCGTGATGCGATGCGGGCATCGGCGCCCGCGGCCTCAATCCTGCGGATACCACCTGGGCGTGTAGACCCATTGCCCGCCGTCGGCACGGGCGAAGCGGCGGGTCTGGCTGGAGCCGACGATCACCAGGGTGCGCATGTCCACCATGGACGGCGTGAGTTCGCCCAGGGTGAGGACCTGCAGGGATTCGGCGGGGCGGGCGACGTCGCGACCGAGCACGACCAGGGTCTCGGGGCCGCGGTGGCGGCGGACGATCTCCAGGGCGCGTCCCAGCTGCCAGGGCCGCGCCCGGGAGATGGGGTTGTAGAAGGCCATCGCCAGGTCCGCCGCGCCGGCGTGGTCGAGGCGTTTCTCGATCTGGGTCCAGGGCTTGAGGTTGTCCGAAAGCGAGATCATGCAGAAGTCGTGGCCCAGCGGCGCGCCGGCGCGGGCGGCGGCGGCCAGGGCCGCGGAGACGCCGGGCAGTATCTGTAGCTCGACGGCGTGCCAGCGCGGGTCGTCGTCGCCTTCGAGGGCTTCGAGCACGGCCGCGGCCATGGCGAATACCCCCGGATCGCCGGACGACACCACCGCCACCCGGCGCCCTTGTGCCGCCAGTTCGAAGGCATGGCGGGCGCGCTGCAGCTCTTCGCGGTTGTCGCTGGCATGCCGCAGCTGGTCCGGGCGGAACGGGCCGGCCATGTCGACATAGGTGGCATAGCCGAGCACGTCCTCGGCCTCGTCCAGGGCCTGGCGAACGGCGGGTGTCATCAGGTCGGCGGCGCCGGGGCCGAGGCCGACCACGCTCAGGCGACCGCGTCGGCGGCCGAGTCGATCCGGGTCCAGCGGCTGATCGGCCAGCAGCAACCTCAAACCTTCGCCCTCGGCGTGAGGTGGGGGGAGGCCGGCTTCTCCGTCGACGAAGCGCAGCGGCAGTCCGAGTTGGGCGGCGGCGTCGTGCAGTCCGGCGTCGGCCATCCAGCGGGCCTCGGCGAGCAGACACGCCAGCGATTGTGGCGCGAGGTCCGCATCCTCCAAAGCGCGGTGAAGCCGGGCCGGCAGATCGGCGCCAGGCCTGACGACAAGCGCCGCAACCTGTTGCGGGTGGATCAACAGCTCGTCGCGTCGCATCGTGCGGCGCTGCGGGCTGATGTGGATGACCCGGGTCGCATCGTTCTCCCGCGGCAGTGACGCTGTCTCCAGCCAGGGCGCCGACCCCTCGATGCGTACCGTCTGGCCGCCGAGCAGGTCGGAGACGAAGCGCTTGCCCTGCTGCAGGTCGGCGAGCACGTAGCCCTGTGGCGGCTCCAAGAGGCAAGTGCCGAAGCGCAGTTCACCGCTGGTGGTGATGGCCGGCGCCACGCCCAGGTGGGCGGCGAGTTCGCGGGCCAGGCGGTTGACGCCGGCCAGTCCGCCGAGCAGCGGAACCACGGTGCTGCCGTCTTCGGCGAGGGCCAGCACCGGTGGTTCGGCGCCTTTTTCCGTCAGCAGGGGCGCCAGGGCACGGATGACGATGCCGGCCGCGCAGAGCACGATCAACGGCTGCCCTGCGCGGTACAGGGCGCGCAGGGTCTCGCCGAAGTCCTGATAGTGGCGGTCGGCCGTTTCGACACGACCCTCAAGGCCGTGGATTCGCGCCTGCGGATAAAGCGCCTGTACGCGTCGCGCAGCGGGCAGGGCGGAGGTGCCGAGAATGACGATGGCAGGGTTCATGGATGCTTCTCTTGCAGCCGGGTGGGGGCTGATGGTTTAGATCATCGGCTAGTGGTGGGAGGGCCGAGATGTTCTGGAGGCCTTTCCGCGGTCAAGACCAGGCGTCCCCGACCGCTCCCCACCGCATCGCCTTGCTGTCGTGGGAGTGGTCTTGACCGCGATTCGCCACGGACCGGGGCCCTGCCGCTTCGGCAGGGGCTTCCCGATGAAGGTGGTGCCGGTTCGTCATCCGCGCCATGGTTCGCCCGGCACCAGGATCATCGAAAAATAGGGGGAGGACATCGGCTCCACCTCGTCCAGCGGCACGATCTTCTGCTCGGCCATGGTGGCGCGCTCGACGTAGTGGGCGCGCCCATCGAGGCCCAGCTTGCGCAGCACCCGGCGGACCTTGTCGAAGTTGCGCCCCAGTTTCATCACCACGGCGGCCTCGGCCTCGCGCAGCCGGTGTTCGAGTTCGGCTTCGTCGAGCACGCCGGACAGCACGCTGAGCGACTGGTTGCGGTAGACCAGCGGGGTGCCCAGCACCGAGGCGCAGCCAAGCATCGAGCAGACGCCGGGCACCACCTCGACCTCGTAGCGGCCGGCCAGGCGGTCGTGCAGGTACATGTAGGAGCCGTAGAACAGCGGATCGCCCTCGCAGATCACCGCGACGTCGCGGCCGGCATCCAGCTTGGCGGCGATCTTCACTGCGCAGGTGTCATAGAAGTCGCTGATCACGTCCTCGTAGGACAGCGGCGGCGCCAGGGCTTCGGTGGTCACCGGATAGACCAGCGGCATGCGCTGCTGAGCCTCGTCGAGGTGCGCCTCGATGATGGCGAAGGCGTTGCCGCCCTGGCCGCGGTTGGCCTTGGCCTTGGCCACGAAGTAGGCGACCACCGGGGCTGCGCGCAGCAGGCGCAGCGCCTTGAGGGTGATCAGTTCCGGATCGCCGGGGCCGACACCCAGGCCGAGCAGACGTCCGCGCATCATTCGATCTCCGTGGCCAGGGCGTTGACCGCGGCGGCCGCCATGGCGCTGCCGCCGCGCCGGCCCTGGACGATCACGAAGGGCACGCCGCGGCTGTCGGCGGCGAGCATGTCCTTGGATTCGGCCGCGCCGACGAACCCGACCGGCATGCCGATGATCAGCGCGGGTTTGGGCGCGCCGGTGTCGAGCATGTCCAGCAGATGAAACAGTGCGGTGGGCGCGTTGCCGATCACCACCACGCTGCCGGCCAGGTGCTCGCGCCAGCGCTCCAGCGCGGCGGCCGAGCGGGTGTTGCCCATGGTTTTGGCCAGCGCTGGGACCTGTTCGTCGTGCAGGGTGCAGATTACCGGGTTGTCCGCCGGCAAACGGGCGCGCGTGACGCCTTCGGCCACCATCCGCGCGTCGCAGAGAATCGCCGCGCCTCGCTGCAGGGCCTCGCGGCCGGCGCGGCCGGCGCCCGACGAGAAGCGCAGGTCCTCGACCACATCGACCATGCCGCAGGCGTGGATCACCCGGACCGCGAGTTTCTCGAGGTCGGCGGGAATGCCGGACAGGTCGGCCTCGGCGCGGATGATGGCGAAGGAGTTGCGGTAGATCTCCTGGCCGTCGCGGATGTAGTCGATCATTGATGGGTTCCTGGATCGGAGCGGTCGGCGAACCATTCGGCGACCTCGTCGATGGTGAGCGCGGGGGCCAGGACTTCGCCGAAGCCGGCCGCTCCCGGCTCGCGGTGGAACAGCTGGTAGCGGCCGTCGGGCAGTGCCAGCAGCGTATAGGTCGCGACCTGCGGGCTCGAGCAGGCGCGTGCGCACCCGCTCAGGTGCACGTCGGGGCGGGCACGGCTCTGGCGCAGGTGGTCGGCGAGCTTCAAGGCGTCGGCCTTGGTGTCCGCCTGGCCCTTGGCGCAGCCCGCGGCACCGGTGCAGGCCACCAGGTGGGTCAGCGGTTCGTCATCTGCCAGGTGCAGGCCCAGGTTGGCCAGTTGCCGGGCCGCTTCGGTGGTCAGCGCGTCGGGAACGTTGGGCAGCAGCAGGCTCTGCCAGGGCGTCAGGCGCAGGGTGCCGTCGCCATGGGAAGCGGCGACATCGGCCACGGCGCGCAGCTGTTCGGCGGTCATCCGCCCCAGCGTGGGTGCCGCGCCGATCATGCGCAGCTGCGGCTGGCGTTGCCGGATGACCCCGAGTGGTACGCGCCCGACGGCCTCGCAGCGCGGCGCCTGGACGGTGGGAACGGTGAGCGAGGCGCCGAGACGTGCCTGCAGGCGCGCCATCAAGGCTGTCGCGGGCACCGTGGCGAGCAGGTGGCGCATGCGCGTCTGCGGTGGCCGGGCCAGTTCGATGAAGCTCTCCAGCACGGCATCCACCAGCGCCAGTACCGCATCGGCCGGGACCACTCCCAACGGCGTGTCGGTCGGGCAGCCGGCGAGACCGAAGGCGAATCCGATTTCCTGGCCCATCGGCACGGCCGACAACCAGAGGTCGTGCGGGTGATCGAGCACGGCCAGGCGTTCGCCGCCGTCGAGCTGCAGGGCGAATTTGGGCGACAACTGGCGAAAGGCCGGGCGGCTCTGCAGATGCTCGAGCAATTGCCCGGCCAGCGGCGCGATATCCAGCAGGGCGGTCTCGTCGAGGCCGAAGGCGGGGCTGACCAGCAGGTTGCGCACATCGTCGGCGGCCGCGTCCCGGGGGCCGAGGCCGGCGGCGAGCAGGCGGTCGATCAGGCGCTCCCTGTCCTCGGAGCGCACGCCACGGATCTGCAGGTTGCTGCGGTTGGTCAGCTCGAGCACGCCGCTGGCGCAGAGCGTCGCGGCATCGGCGATGCTGTAGGCCTGGGCCACGCCGAGTTGGCCGCAGGCCAGCTTGACCCGGCAGATGCCGCCGTCGAGGGCCGGCACGATGCGGAGCAGCCCCGGGCACGCGGAGGCGGGCGGCATGGGGGATAGGGTTACATGTTTCACTCGGTCACCTGGAAACCCGAGACGCGGCGACCGAACCTGAAACCCCGGCGACAGGATTTCGGCATCGGTACACCCCGCCCGATGTTGGCACTCGCGACCAGTTTCGTCGGCAGGTCTCCTGGCTGGCAGGTCAGGGTTCGTCTGCGGCCTTCCCGGTGATCCAGTGGCCAAAAATGCGGCGAACTCGCTGCTTACAGTTGCGGGGGCAGCCACGGTTGGAATCGATTCTCCCGTGTTCCCTCTTCGGCTCATGGGGCATTGCCCGATGTAGCACCGACGAACGCGATATTATGCCCGTTTTGGGCCGGGACAAGCCAACCGCGACCGGGGACCGCCCGGGCGGACGAGGAGCACGCATGACGCCGTGGCTGACAGTGGTGGGAATAGGGGAAGACGGTTACGCCGGGCTCGGCAAGTCCGCGCGGCGAGCGCTGCTCGATGCCGAACTGATCGTTGGTGCGCCTCGCCAGCTGGCGCTGCTGCCCCCTTGCCTGCGTGCCGCTCGGCAACCCTGGCCCAGCCCGTTTTCCCTGGCGCCCGTGCTTGAACGGCAGGGCCGGCCGCTGTGCGTGCTCGCCAGTGGCGATCCGATGCTGTACGGCGTCGGTGCCAGCCTGACCCGTGCGGTGACGCCGGAGCAGATGCAGGTGTTCCCGGCGCCGTCGTCCGTCTCGCTCGCGGCGGCGCGCATGGGCTGGTCGCTGCAGGACGTCGAGCTGGTGTCCCTGGTGGCGCGGCCGCTGGCCCTGCTCAACCGCCACCTCTATCCCGACGCGCGCCTGCTGGTGCTGAGCAATGACGGCAGCAGCCCCGCCGCGGTCGCCGAGCTGCTGCGCCAGCGTGGCTTCGGGCCCAGCCGGATCACCGTGCTGGAACACCTGGGCGGGGAGCGCGAGCGGCGGATCGACGGGCTGGCGCAGGCGTGGATGCCAACGCCGGTCGAGGCACTGAACCTGCTCGCCATCGAATGCCTGGCGGGCGACGACGCGGCGCGGCTGCCGCTGACGACCGGCCTTGCCGACAGCGCATTCAGCCATGACGGCCAACTGACCAAGCGCGATGTGCGGGCGATCACCCTGGCGCGGCTCGCGCCTCAGCCCGGCGAGCTGCTCTGGGACGTGGGCGCCGGTTGCGGCTCGATCGGCATCGAGTGGATGCGTGCGCACCCGCGCTGCCGGGCCATTGCCATCGAAGCCGACGAGAGCCGCCAGCGGCTGATCGCGTGCAATCGCGATGCCCTGGGCGTGCCGGGGCTGCAGCTGGTCGCCGGCGCAGCGCCTGCCGCGCTGGCGGGGCTCGAACGCCCGGATGCCATCTTCATCGGCGGCGGCGTGACCCTGCCGGGCGTGCTCGAGCGCTGCTGGGAAGCGCTCGTGCCCGGCGGGCGGCTGGTGGCCAATGCCGTCACCCTGCAGGGCGAGGCGAGGCTGGTGGACTGGCGCGATCGCCACGGCGGCGAGCTGACCCGTATCGGCCTCGCCCAGGCACAACCGCTGGGCGGCTTCGACACCTGGCGCAGCGCGCTGCCGATCACGCTGCTCGACGTGCGCAAGGAATGATGCCGGTGCTTATGACTTTGCAGCGGTTTTCCGGCCATGCGTGAGGAAACGCCCGAGAAGCCGGCGCCGCTGCGCAGCGGCTACACCACCGGCAGCTGCGCCACCGCCACCAGCCTCGCGGCGGCGCGGCTGCTGCTGCAGGGCGTGGCGTCCGATGCGGTACGGATCGTGCTGCCGCGAGGGCAGGGCGTGCTGATGCGTCTTACGTTCTGCCGGGCCTGGGAAGACGGCGCCGAAGCCGGCACGCTGAAGGATGCCGGCGACGACCCGGACGTCACCCACGGCGCGCTGGTGTTCGCCCGGGTGCGGCTGGTCCCGCAGCCCGGCGTGCGTTTTCTCGCAGGCCCCGGCGTCGGCACCGTGACCCGGCCCGGGCTGGTGCTTGCGGTCGGCGAGCCGGCGATCAACCCGGTACCGCGGCAGATGATCGGCGGCCACCTCGAACAGCTGGCGCTGGAGGCGGGCTATGGCGGCGGCTTCGAGGTGGCCATCGGCGTCGAAGGCGGCGCGGAGCTGGCGCTCAAGACGATGAACCCGCGGCTCGGGATTCTCGGCGGGCTGTCGATCCTCGGCACCACGGGCATCGTGCGGCCCTTCTCCTGCGCGGCCTACATCGCCTCGATCCATCAGGGGATCGATGTCGCGCGCGCCAACGGCTTCACCCACCTGGCGGCCTGCACCGGCAATGCCAGCGAAGACGCCATGCGCCGACGCTACGGCCTGGACGACACCGCGCTGATCGAGATGGGCGACTTCGCCGGCGCCGTGCTCAAGCACCTGCGCAAGGCGCCGGTGGCCCGGCTCAGCCTCTGCGGCGGCTTCGGCAAGATCAGCAAGCTGGCGGCCGGCCATCTCGATCTGCACAGCCGCCATTCCAGCATCGACCTGCCGCAACTGGCCGGCTGGGCCGCGGGACTCGGTGGCGACGAGGCGCTGCAGCAGGCCATGCGCGAGGCCAATACCAGCCAGCAGGCGCTCGCGCTGGCGGCGGCGCAGGGCATCGACCTGGGGGACGAGGTCTGTCGCCATGCGCTGCGGTTCGCCCGTGGCATCGTTCCGCCGCAGGTGCGCCTGGAGGTCTTCGCGATCGACCGCCAGGGCAATCTGGTCGGTCAGGCGGGAGCGGACCCATGACCCGCATCCTGCTGCTCGGCGGGGTGGGCGATGCGCTGGCCATTGCCCGGCGCCTGGGGCCGCATCATGTCTACAGCCTGGCCGGGCTGGGCCGGGTGCCGGACGACCTGCGCTGCGAGGTGCGGGTCGGCGGTTTCGGCGGCGCCGAGGGGCTTGCCGACTATCTGCGCCGCGAGGGCATCGGCTTGCTGCTCGACGTGACCCATCCCTACGCCGCGCAGATCAGCGCCAACGCGGCCCGGGCCGCCCGGCAGGCCGGCATCCCGTGCTGGGCGCTGCATCGGCCGGGCTGGCAGGCGGCCGTCGGTGACGATTGGCGCGAAGTCGCCGACTGGCCTGCGCTGAGCCAGGCGCTGACAGGCTATCGGCGGCCTTTCTTCACCCTTGGCCGCGAGGCGCTCGGGCATCTGGATGGCATTCCGGACGGTCAGTTCTGGACGCTGCGCATGCTCGATCCCCATCCGGGCAACGAGCGGGCGCGCGTGATCGCCGCGCGCGGCCCGTTCCGCCTGGAGCAGGAGCGGGCGCTGTTCGAGGCCGGCGGCTTCGACGTGCTGATCAGCAAGAACAGCGGCGGGACCGCCACCGAGCCCAAGTTGCAGGTCGCCCGCGAGCGCAGGCTCCCGGTACTCATCCTGGCGCGCCCGGCGCTGGCCCCGGTCGATCGTACCTTCGGCGATGTCGATGCGTTGTGGCAGGCGCTGGCGCCGTAGCGCTGACAACTCGTCCAAACGCTCGGTAGACTGTCACGCCCTCCGGCTTCGGGCACGCACATGGTCGTCGACAACGCTTCGTTCTATTCCCGCGTCCTCTTCGTGGGCCCCGACCTGTCGCACGGCTCGTTGGCCGAGCTGTTCCAGCGTCAACTGGTGGCGCTGCGCGGCGAGGCGGCGCTGGCTGACATCGTCGACACCACCCAGGGTTTCGAGGCGCTTTGGCAGCGGGTCGCAGAGGCGCTGGCGGCCGATGACGGGGCGCTGCTGCTGGTGGACATGGAGCCGCAGAGTTCGAGCCCCTACCTGGACTGGCTGCGCGGCGAGCTGGCCCGGCTCGGCGCACCGCACCGTGTGTTCGTCGCGGCGCAGGGCGCGGAGCGTGACGAGGCGGGGCTGGCGGCGCTGATCGCCCTGCGCGAGCGGCATCTGGGCTGCGAGGCCGTCCCGGCACTGGCCGACAGCCACGACTGGTCGCGCATTCCGCCGCACCGCTATCGCGTACTGCTGTGCAACGGGCCGCGCTGCACGCGGCGTGGGGCGTTGGCACTGTGGAAGACGCTGCGCCAGCAACTGGTCGCCGCCGGCCGCCTCGAGGGCGCCGGGGGTGTGCACATCACCCGCACGCACTGCCAGTTTCCCTGCGACCTGGGGCCCACGCTGAGTGTCTATCCGCCGGGCGCCTGGTACCGGGTGCCGGACGAGGCCGCGGTGATCCGGCTGGTCGAGGAGCAGCTGATCGCCGGTCGCCCGGTGCCGGAGCTGCTGATGGAGCCGCCGGCCGGCTGAAGGCTCAGGCCGCGCCGAGCCAGTGCTGCCAGACCAGCCGCGCGGTGAGCGCCAGCACCACGCAGATGAATACCGGGCGGATGAAGCGCGAACCGCCACGGATCGCCGTGTGGGCGCCCAGGTAGGCGCCGGCCATCAGCGAGACGCCCATGCACAGCCCCAGTACCCATTGCACCTGGCCGAAGGCGATGAACACCACCAGCGCGGCGGCGTTGCTGACGAAGTTCATGCTGCGGGCCACGCCGCTGGCGCGCACCAGGTCCAGCGGATACATCAGCAGGCTGCTGACCGTCCAGAAGGCGCCCGTGCCGGGGCCGGCCACGCCGTCGTAGAAGCCCAGGCCCAGGCCCTGGGGCCACTGCCGGCGGCGCGGGATGGGGGCGTCGGCATTGAGCGGGGCGTCCGGGGTCTTGCCGAACAGCAGGTAGAGGCCGCAGCCGAACACCACCACCGGCAGCATCTTGTTCAGCCATTCGGCCGGCAGCCAGTGCGCGACGATGGCCCCGATCAGCGCTCCGATCAGCGTGGCGACGAGGCCGTTGCGCCATTGCCTGGGGTCGAACAGCTTGCGGCGATAGAAGGTGTAGCTGGCGGTCGCGGCACCGAAGGTCGAGCTGAGCTTGTTGGTGCCCAGCACCAGATGGGGCGGCAGGCCGGCGGTGAGCAGGGCGGGTACGGTCAGCAGGCCGCCGCCTCCGGCGATGGCATCGATGAATCCGGCGAGAAAGGCGACGCAGGCAAGGGCAAGCAGAATGGCGGGATCGATCGCCAGGTCCAGCGGCAGTGGCATGGGAAACTCGGGGCAGGGTAAGGAGAAATGCGCCGGCGATGATAAGCCGCCTGGAGAAGCGATCCATGGGCGGGCGATAAAATTTTTCCCGATAAATGAGACTCACTACTCGATTAAATGCTGTGATATGGCCGGCCAGTGCTCTCCCCATTGCGCTGCCGATCGGCACCGATCGCCCGGCCTGAGGCGCATCCGGGGCCGTCATGACCGCTTCGGGTGGCGGGAGGACGAGACGGGCCGAGGTTGTTAGACTCCGCCGACACTGCAACCGAACTACGGACAACCCTGTGACAGAGATCGAGCGAGACGAGGAACTGGACCTGCAACACGTCCCAACGGGGGTGCCCGGTCTGGATCAGGTACTCAATGGCGGCCTGCTGACGCGCGCGGTGTACATCGTCCAGGGCGGTCCGGGCGAAGGGAAGACCATCCTCGCCAACCAGATCTGCTTCAACTGGGCCAAACGCGGCCAACGCTCGCTGTACGTGACCCTGCTCGCCGAAACCCATCACCGCCTGCTGCGCCATCTGCGCAAGATGGACTTCATGGACAGCAGCCAGGTGGGCGACAACGTCTACTACGAAAGCGCCTTCGATACCCTGCGCAAGGACGGCCTGGAAGGCATCCTGCGATTCCTCGCCCGCAACAGCAAACGCCAGCGTGCCTCGCTGATCATCATCGACGGGCTGTTCGCCCTCGAAGAGAACGGCGAGTCGGAGCGGACCTTCCGCGAGTTCGTCAATGACGTGTCGGTGTTCGCCGATGTGGCCGGCTGCACCGTGCTGCTGCTGACCAACAGCCAGCGGCTGTCCGGCAGCCCCGAGTTCACCATGGTCGACGGCTGGATCGAGCTGCTCAGCGCCGAAGAGGAATCGCGCACCTACCGCTACCTGCGGGTGCGCAAGTTCCGCGGCAGCGGCTTCGTGCTCGGGCGCCACATGACCCGCATCGGCAGCGACGGTTTCCGGGTCTTTCCGCGGCTGGAGGCGGTGGCGGGCGATGCGCTGGCACCGGAGATGTCGGACCTGCGCCTGGCCACCGGCGTCCGGCGCCTGGATGAGATGATCGAAGGTGGTGTGCCCTATTCCTCCACGACCCTGTTGGTCGGCCCCACCGGCGTGGGCAAGACCAGCCTGGGCCTGAGCTTCGTCTGCCAGAGCACGGTCCAGGAGCCGGGGCTGATCTTCAGCTTCCACGAGGAAACGCGGCGGCTCACGCGCCGGGCCGCCGGGATGGGGCTGGACCTGGCGGCGCTGATCGACGCGGGCGCGGTGGAAGTCATCAATTACCCGTCGACCGAGCAGATCATCGACGAGCTGGCCGAGCGGCTGCTCGAGGCGGTGCGTCGCAAGGGCGTGCGCCGGCTGTTCTTCGACGGCATCGACGGGCTCGAACAGTCGGCGGTGCACACCACGCGCCTCGGTCGATTCCTCACGGCGCTGACCAGCGTGCTGCGTGCCGAAGGCGTGACCACCTTCCTGACCGCCGAGCTGCACGACATGATCGACAGCAAACCCGGCTTTCGTTACTCGGCCATCTCTTCGATCGCCGAGAACATCATGCTGCTGCGCTACGCGGAGCTGGAATCGACGCTGTACCGCACCCTGTCGATCATCAAGATGCGGGAAAGCGGTTTCGAGCCGAGGGTATTCGAGTTCTCGGTGGGCGCCGACGGCGTCCGGATCGGCGAGCCGATGAGGCGAACCGAAGGCATTCTGATCGGGCGGCCGCATCGTCAGCCCAGGGAGAGGGCTGACGATGCGTGACTCAGGGATCGCGAGTCCGCCGCTGATCCTGCTGGTCGAGGATGAGCCGGGACTTGCCAAGCTGATGACCTTCCTGCTCGAGGACGAAGGCTTCGAAGTCATCGTCGCCACGAACGGTCGTGAGGGCCTCAAGCTGCTGGCCCAGCAGCCCCCGGAGCTGATCATCACCGACTACATGATGCCGGAGATGAACGGCGCCGAGATGATTCGCTCGATTCGTGCCGATGCCGCCTATGACGCGATTCCCATCCTGCTGATGAGCGCGGCGCTGCCGCCGGATCTGGTCAGGCAGAGCCTGGCCGATCGCTTCCTGGCCAAGGGCGCGAACCTCGACGCGATTCTCGAAGCCGTCAACGAGCTGCTCGAGCCAAGCTAGCCGCCTCGGGTCGTGGCGCCTGGAGCGCCGCCTCGATGATGCGGTGCGCCAGGCGTATCCGCGCCTCGATCGGGAAGTTCCTGTTGGCCAGGATCACCAGCCCGATCCGTTCCGAGGGCACCAGCGCCACATAGGCGCCGAAGCCGTTGGTCGAGCCGGTCTTGTTGAGCCAGACCTCTTCCCGAGGCGGCTGAGGCGGATCGAGACGTCTGACCGGGTGGCTCTGGTAGACCATGGTGCTGGCGTTGCCCTCGAGCAGCGATTGCAGCGCGACCGGGTAGGGGTAGTGTTCCCAGACCAGGTCCTGGGTCATCGGCCCCACGGTGAAATAGCCGGTGTGGGTGCTGGCGATCGCGCGTCGCAGGTCCTGTCCGACATCGGCGATGCCCAGGTTGGCTTCGACCAACCGTAGCAGGTCGCGGCTGGTGGACTTCACGCCATAGGCTTCGTCGCCCAGCAGGCCGGGGTTGAGCCTGACCGGCGCGTCGTCCCGGTTGTAGCCCTGGGCGTAGCGGGGCTGCGCGGCGGCCGGAACCGCGAGATAGGTGTCGGACAGGCCCAGTGCCGGCAGCAGGCGCTGCTCCAGCGCGCGGGCGTAGGGATCGCCCAGGCTCGCCGCGGCGGCCCTGCCGAGCAGGCCCATGCCGGGGTTGCCGTAGGTGCGCTGGCTGCCGGGCGCGTGGGCCGGCTGCCATGCCTTGAAGTACGCCGTGAGGGCTTCTTCGCTGTCGATTTCGTCGGGCAGCTGCAACGGCAGTCCGCCATTGGTATGGGTCGCCAGTTCCAGCAGGCTGATGTCGTCGAAGGCACTGCCGCGCAACCCGGGCAGGTGGGTGGTGACCTTGTCGTCGAGCGACAGGCGCCCCTGGGCCTGGGCCAGGGCGGCCAGCGTGGCGGTGAAGACCTTGCTCACCGAGCCGACTTCGAACAGCGTGTCCGGCGTGACTGGCTGGCCCGTGTCCCGCGAGGCGACGCCGTACGGGTGATACTGCTGCCGGCCATCGATCGTGAGGGCGATCGCCAGGCCGTCGATACCGTGCTGCGCCATGGCGGCGCGGGCCTGCTGCTCGATCTCGAGGGTCAGGGGCGGCTCATCGGCCAGCGCAGCGCCGATCGGCGCTGCGCAGACCAGCAGCGCGCGAAGGCAAAGTCGGGCAAGCGGGGGCATGCGGGTCGTTCCTCGTCTGTCATGAGCCGGCCATGATGCCGCGCCGGCGCGACGAATGCGCGGACGGCCGTCACCCGGCTAGACGTCGTTCTCGATGCACAGGCGATTGCGGCCCGATTGCTTGGCCCGGTACAGCGCGCGATCGGCCCGCCCGATCAGGCTGTCCAGCGAATCGTTGGCGTGCAACTGGGTCATGCCCAGACTCACGGTGAGGGTGATGTCCTGCTCGCCGAAGGCATAGTGACGCGATTCGGCGAAGGCGCGAATCCGTTCCCCCAGCCCCTGGCCGGTGGCGGCGTCGGTGTTCTTGAACAGCACGATGAACTCCTCGCCGCCCCAGCGACAGAGGATGTCGGACTGGCGCAGGTGGCCGCGCAGGTCGGCGGCGAAGCGGCGCAGCACCTCGTCCCCCGCCAGGTGGCCGTAGGTGTCGTTGAGCTGCTTGAAGTGGTCCAGGTCGATCAGCAGGGTGATCAGCGGGCTCTGGTCACGCCGCGCTTCCTGCAGCGCCTGCCCGGCGAGCAGCTCGAAGCCGCGCCGATTGGGCAGCTCGGTCAGCAGGTCGGTGGAGGCCAGGGAGGTGATGCGCGCCTGGTAACGCTGCAGCACCTTGCCCACCAGGAGCATCACCAGGGCGATCACCAGCAGGCAGACGACGAGGTTCGCCAGCAGGGCGTGGCGGATGTCGTCGAACATGTCGTCCTGCTGCTTGTCGACGAACAGGTACCACTCCAGCTCCGGCAGGTAACGCACGTTGACGAAGTGCGATTTGCCGTCGCGCTCGTATTCGAAGGTCGTGCTTTCGCCGGGCGAGAGCTGATCCAGCAGTTCCGACAGCCCCGGCAGTTCGGCCAGCGACTGCCCGGTGCGCGGCGCGTACGGCGAGGTGCTGTTGCCGGTCAGGGTGACGATGCCGTCGTGGTCGACGAAATAGATCGAGCGCGCATAGCGGCGCTGGTAGTCGTCGATGATCGTCACCCCGGCGTCGACGCTCAGGCCGACGCCGGTCACGCCGATGAAGCGACCCTGGTAGTCCAGCACCCGGTAGTTGATGAAGAAGGTCATGTTGTCCTGGTTGGCCAGGTCGGCGTCGGCGTTGATCTCGTAAGGGACGCTCGTTGCGCGCATGCGGAAATACCACGCGTCACGCGGTTCGGCTTCATCGACCTGTTTGAGCACGCCCTGGGCCTGGTAGTAGGTGCGGCTGTTCTCGGACACGAAAAAGGCGGTATAGGCGCCGTACTGCTCCTTGATTTCCGCCAGGTAGCGGGTCATCTGCTCGCTGTTGCGCTCACCGCCCAGGACCCAGTCGCGCACGAAGGTGTCGCGGGCCATCATCGAAGAGAGCAGGATCGGCCGTACCAGGTCCTTCTGGATCTCCGAATAGACCGTGTCGGAGGTCAGCGGCAGTTCGGTGTTGACGATGGTATTGCGGATGGTCGTGCGCGACGTGTGGTAGCTCAGCAGCGAGGTGATGACGAACCCGGTGCAAAGCAGCAGCAACAAAGTCAGGAACAAGGTGCGGGACAGGCGGCCCGGCGTCGATAGCGGCATAGGTCAGGAAGTCTGCTCGTGTCGTCTCCGCGTGCCAAAGGTGCTCGCGGGAGGTGGACCTGGGGGCGTGCGAACGAAGGGCCGAAGGCTCGTCGAATCGCTTCTTGCGCACGCCCGGATAAAGGCCTGGGGTATCGACAACGGCGAGCGGCTTTACGTCGGCAAAGGGCCATCGCGGGTTTTTGTTTCCGACGAACGGTCGGCTCGCACTTATCATCGCCGGTTTTGCCGGACCCTTTTTCGGCCGGAGCGCATGCCGCCTCGCGGACTGCTGTATTGTCCGCCAATCGTCATCGCCGATGCGAAGACCACCTGTCCCTGAGGAACCCATGAGCGACTCCGTAGAGCTCCCCAACCTGAACCCGGCCGCCGTGCGCAGCGATCTGAAGTTCCCGGTGGTCGGCATAGGGGCTTCCGCCGGCGGGCTCAAGGTGCTGATGTCTCTGTTCGAGCACCTGCCCGCCGAGTGCGGCATGGCCTTCGTCGTCATCATGCACCTCTCGCCCAAGCACGAGAGCAGCGCCGACCGCATCCTGCAGACGGTCACCCGGATGCCGGTGATCCAGGTGACCAAGGCGGTGCCCATCGAGGCCAACCATGTCTACGTGATCCCGCCGTCCAGCGACCTGCTGATGAACGACGGCTACCTGCGCCTGGTGGAGCCGACCCGCGAGCGCGGCGCGCACGTGGCGATCGACCTGTTCTTCCGTACGCTGGCCGACGTGCACCACTCCCATGCCATCGGCCTGGTGTTGTCCGGCACCGGCTCCGACGGTTCGGTCGGGCTGGCGCGTATCAAGGAGCAGGGCGGCATCACCATGGCCCAGTCGCCGGCCGATGCCGAGTACGATTCCATGCCGCGCAGCGCCATCGAGACCGGCAAGGTGGATATCGTGCTGCCGGTGGTGGACATGCCACAGCGGCTGATCGAGCTTTCCACCAACATCAAGCAGTTGAAAGTGCCGTCCCTGCTCGCGCCCGAGGCGGAAATCGCGGAGGAGCAGGTCGGCGAGCGTCCGCTGGCGAAAACCGTCGATCTCGCCCTGCGCGACATTCTCACCGTGCTGCGTACCCGGACCGGCCATGATTTCCGCCATTACAAGCAGGCCACCGTGCTGCGTCGGATCGAACGTCGCATGCAGGTCAACGCCGTCCGCGACATGCCGTCGTACGCCGCGTTCCTGCACAAGAACGTCGAGGAAACCCCGGCATTGCTCGACGACATGCTGATCGGGGTGACCAACTTCTTTCGCGACCGGGACGCCTTCGAAGCGCTGGAGCGCGACGTCATACCCGAGCTGTTCGATCGCGTCGCGAACCGGGACCCCGATGAGCGCGAGCTGCGTATCTGGTCCGCCGCCTGCTCCACCGGGGAGGAGGCCTATTCGCTGGCGATGCTGCTCAGCGAGCAGGCGTACCTGAAGAACAGCGACGCCGCGCTGCACGTATTCGCCACCGATATCGACGAGCGCGCCCTGGAAACCGCCCGCTCGAGCCTCTATCCCGAGGCGATCATGACCGATGTGCCACCCGCGAGGATGCGCCAGTTCTTCGTCAAGGAGGGCAACCACTGCCGGCTGAAGAAGGAGTTGCGCGAGAAGGTGCTGTTCGCCCGGCATAACCTGTTGCGCGACCCGCCGTTCTCCCGGCTCGACCTGATCGCCTGCCGCAACCTGCTGATCTACCTCGACCGCGACATCCAGAGCGAAGTGTTGCGCATCTTCCATTTCGCCCTGAATCCGGGCGGCTACCTGTTCCTGGGCAGCTCCGAGACGGCCGATGCCTGTTCCCATCTCTTCGCCCCGGTGGACAAGAAGAACCGCATCTACCGTGCCCTCGACGTGGCCTCGAGCCTGCGACGTTCGCCGATCACCACCCTGCAGGGGATGCCCAGCAGCATGCCGTCGCCCCTGGTCAAGGAGCCGCGCAATCGGCGCAAGCGTTTCTCCTTCGCCGACGTGCACCAGCGCGTGCTGGAGCAGTACGCGCCGCCGAGCGTCGTGGTCAACCACGAATCGGAAATCGTGCACATGTCCGACCGCGCGGGGCGTTTCCTGCGCTACATCGGCGGTGAGCCGTCGCTCAATCTGCCGGCGCTGGTGCTGCCCGAGTTGCGGCTGGAGTTGCGCACCGCGCTTTACCAGGCCGTACACACCGGCAAGAGCGTCGAGGCCAGGCGCGTGCGGCTGGAACGGGACGACCGGACCTACTACGTGAACATGGTGGTGCGACCCTTCCGCGATGACGAGGCCGGCAACGATTTCATGCTGGTGCTCTTCGACGAGGTCGAGGACGTCATGGGGGGCGGCGATGAGCGCGTCCACGGCGCGGCCAAGGACAGCGTCCTGACCCAGCTGGAGAACGAACTGCAGCGCACCAAGGAACAGTTGCAGATCACGGTGGAGCACTCGGAGACCTCCACCGAGGAGCTGCGGGCCTCCAACGAGGAATTGCAGGCGATCAACGAGGAGCTGCGTTCGGCCACCGAGGAGCTCGAGACGAGCAAGGAAGAGCTGCAGTCGATCAACGAAGAACTGATCACGGTGAATGCCGAGCTCAAGGCCAAGGTCGACGAAACCAGCAAGATCAACGACGACCTGCAGAACCTGATCACCTCCACCGACATCGCCACCGTGTTCGTCGACCGGGAGATGCGCATCAAGTGGTTCACCCCGCGGGCCCGCGACATCTTCAACGTGATCGGCAACGACACCGGGCGCTCGCTGCTCGACATCACCCACCGGCTCGACTATCCGCAGCTCACCCGCGACGCGTCGGAGGCCTTCGAGGCGCTGCACCTGGTCGAGCGCGAGGTGGCCAGCCACGACGGCCGCTGGTACCTGGCGCGGCTGCTGCCTTACCGCACGATGGACGACCGTATCCAGGGCGCGGTGCTCGCCTTTCTCGACATCACCGCGCGGCGCAAGGCCGAAGAGCGCATGCGCGCCGGCGAAGCGCACATGAAGCTGCTGGCCCAGAGCACCCGGGGATACGCGATCATCACCCAGGATTGCGCCGGGGTGATCACCACCTGGAACACCGGTGCCGAGGCGATCTTCGGCTACACGGAACAGGAAGCGGTCGGCCAGTCCATCGACATCATCTTCACCCCGGAAGACATCGAGCAAGGACGACCCGAGCAGGAGCGCCAGGACGCGCTGTTCGACGGGCAGACCTCCGACGAGCGCTGGCACCGCCGCAAGGACGGCTCGCGGGTGTTCTGCACCGGGCTGGTCAATCCGCTGATCGATACCAGTCCGGTCGGCTTCGCCAAGATCGCCCGCGACGTGACCGAACAGCGCCAGCGCTCGGCGCAGCAGCAGAGCGAGCTGGAGACGGTGCAGGCGTCGAGCCTGCAGAAGGATCAGTTCTTCGCCGTGCTTTCCCACGAGCTCAAGCACCCGCTCAACCTGGTGCAACTCAACAGCGACCTGATCGCGCGCTCGCCGCTGGTACGTGGCGCGCCCTCGCTGACCAAGGCGGTGCAGGCGATCCAGAGCGCGGTACGCAGCCAGTCGCAGATCATCGACGACCTGATGGACGTCTCGCGCATCCGCACCGGCAAGCTGCGACTGAGCATGGATACCGTGCACCTGCAGGCGCTGCTGTCGCGCATCGAGACGGTGTTCCAGCCGTTGGCCGATGGCGAGGGGCTGGCCTTCGACGTCATCCGATTCGACCAGCCGCTGTACGTCAAGGGCGATCCCACCCGGCTCGAGCAGATCGTCTGGAACCTGCTGAACAACGCCTGGAAATTCACCCCCTCGGGCGGGCTGATCCGGCTCACGCTGGACCGCGAAGGGGACATGGCACGACTGGACGTGGTCGACAGCGGGCAGGGCATGACCGAGGACTTCCTGCCCAAGGTGTTCGACATGTTCGGACAGGCCGAAATGCAGCACGCCCAGCGCGCCAGGCATGGCCTGGGGATCGGCCTGGCGCTGGTCAAGCAGCTGGTCGAAGCCCATGGCGGACAGATCGAGGCCTATTCCGAAGGCATCGGCCGCGGCGCTCGCTTCAGCCTCTGGCTGCCGATCCACTTGCAGACCGAAATCGAGCTCGACGCGGCCCAGGGTTCGCAGCGCCCGGGTGAGCTGAGCGGGCTGAGCATCCTCCTGGTGGACGACTCGAAAGACATTCTCGAGACCCTGCAGATGCTGCTCGAAAGCGAGGGCGCCGAGGTCACCACCGCGCCGGGTGGGGAAGAGGCCCTGGCCCTGGCCGAAGGGACCCGTTTCGACCTGATCCTCTCGGACATCGGCATGCCGCGCCTGGACGGCCACCAGCTGATGCGCGCGATTCGCCAGGGTGGAACCAACGCCGCGACCCCCAGCATCGCCCTGAGCGGCTACGGCACCCTGCAGGATGTCGAAAAGGCCAAGGCGGCGGGTTATGGCACCCACCTGCGCAAGCCGGTGGACCTGGACACCCTGATCCAGGTCATCCGCAGCATTGCCGTCTAGCGGCCGCCCTGGCGTTGTGCGTCGGCCGCGGACGCGCAACCGGGCGGCCAGGCCGACGTCGCCGATGCCGCACGGTCGTCGCCCGGCGGCCCGAGCGGGTCGCGACCCCCGGGTCGATCGGCTAGAATCGCCAGCGCTCACGATCGAGACGACCCACGCATGACCCCTCGCATGTTCATCACCTGGCAGCCCAGTCCGCCATAGCGCCACGCCCCCGCCTCGCCGCGCGAATACCGCTGCCTCCGCGCCGGCCGTCTGCTGCCGTGTATGGATTTCGTCCCCGCAGCCTGTTTCAGCTCAGCCTTCGCATCCGTCCGCCCGCGCCTGGGGTGGCGATGCCTTCGTTCTGGATACCCCGATGCTTTCTTCGATTCGACAAACCTGGTTTTCCAATCTGCGCGGCGACGTGCTCTCCGGGCTGGTGGTCGCGCTCGCGCTGATTCCCGAGGCGATCGCCTTCTCCATCATCGCCGGGGTCGATCCCAGGGTCGGGCTCTATGCCTCGTTCTGCATCGCCGTGGTCATCGCCTTCGTCGGTGGCCGCCCGGGAATGATCTCCGCGGCCACCGGGGCGATGGCGCTGCTGATGGTCACGCTGGTGCGCGAGCACGGCCTGCAGTACCTGCTGGCGGCCACGCTGCTCTGCGGGGTCTTCCAGATCGGCGCAGGCTACCTGCGGCTGGGGTCGCTGATGCGCTTCGTCTCGCGCTCGGTGGTGACCGGGTTCGTCAACGCCCTGGCGATCCTGATCTTCATGGCGCAGCTGCCGGAGCTGACGGGCGTCACCTGGCACGTCTATGCGATGACCGCGGCGGGCCTGGCGATCATCTACCTGTTTCCCTACGTGCCGAAGCTCGGCAGGGTCATCCCCTCGCCGCTGGTGTGCATCCTGACGCTCACCGCGGTGGCGATGGTCCTGGGTCTGGACATCCGCACCGTCGGCGACATGGGCGAGTTGCCCGATACCCTGCCGGTGTTCCTCTGGCCGCAGGTGCCGCTGACCCTCGAAACGCTGCTGATCGTGCTGCCGTATTCGGCCGCGCTCGCGGTGGTCGGCCTGCTGGAGTCGATGATGACGGCGACCATCGTCGACGACCTGACCGACACCTCCAGCGACAAGAACCGCGAGTGCAAGGGGCAGGGCGTGGCCAATATCGCCTCCGGCCTGTTCGGCGGCATGGCCGGCTGCGCGATGATCGGCCAGTCGGTGATCAACGTGAAGTCGGGTGGGCGCACCCGGCTGTCGACCCTCATCGCGGGTGTGGTGCTGCTGCTGATGGTGGTGTTCCTGAGCGACTGGGTCAGCCAGATCCCGATGGCGGCCCTGGTGGCGGTGATGATCATGGTGTCGATCGGCACCTTCAGCTGGGATTCGGTGCGCAACCTCAGGCAGTACCCCCTCTCCACCAACATCGTCATGGTGGCCACCGTCGTGGTGGTGGTCTTCACTCACAATCTGGCCTACGGTGTGTTGGTCGGGGTCCTGCTGGCGGCCATGTTCTTCGCCAACAAGATCGCCCACTATCTGGACGTGACCTCCGAGCAGGATGCCGCCAGCGATACGCGGACCTACCGTGTGGTCGGCCAGGTGTTCTTCGCGTCGGCCGACCGCTTCACGGCGGCGTTCGATTTCAGGGAGGCGCAGGATAAGGTGATCATCGACCTCAGTCGTGCCCATTTCTGGGACATCACCGCCGTTGGCGCGCTGGACAAGGTGGTGCTCAAGCTGCGGCGCGAAGGCGCTGCGGTCGAGGTCCTGGGATTGAACCGGGCGAGCGCCACTCTGGTCGATCGCTTCGGCGTGGCGGACAAGCCCGACGCGATCGACAAGCTGATGAGCCACTGAGGAGCTACCTGCGATGTCCCACGTCCTGGCCTGTATCGATGGCTCACCTTCCGCGGCGGCGGTGTGCGATTGCGCGGCGTGGGCCAGCAGCACCCTCGGCGCCCCCCTGACCTTCCTGCATGTGCTCGACCAGCGGCGCTATCCCGTCTCGGGAGACCTGAGCGGCACCCTGGGTCTGGGCAGCCGCGAATACCTGCTCGAAGAGCTCGCGGCGCTCGATGAAAAGCGCGCCAAGCTGGCCCTCGAGCACGGGCGGGTATTGCTCGAGGCGGCCTGCGAGCGTGCCCGCCAGGCGGGCGTCCCGCAGGCCGACACGCGCCAGCGCCATGGCGATCTCGCCGATACGCTCAGCGAGCTGGAAGACGACTTCCGACTGCTGGTGATCGGCCGGCAGGGCGAGGGCAGCGGCCTGTTCGGGCAGCACATCGGCAGCAACCTGGAAAGCGTGGTGCGGACCCTGCACCGGCCGATCCTGGTCACCACCGAGCACTTCACGGCGCCGCGCAGCGTGATGCTGGCCTTCGATGGCAGCACCACCGCGCGCAAGGGTGTCGCCATGCTCGCGGCGAGCCCGCTGTTCGCCTCGCTGCCGGTCCACCTGGTGATGGTCGAGGCCGATACCCCGGAAAATCGCGCCCAGCTCGAAGCGGCGGGCGAGGGGCTGCGCTGCGTCGGTTTCAGGGTCGAGCTCGCGATCCGTTCGGGCGAAGTCGAGCCCACGCTGCACGCCTACCAGGAAGAAAAGGGCGTGGACCTGATGGTGATGGGCGCCTACGGGCACTCGCGCATCCGCCAGTTCTTCGTCGGCAGCATCACCACCGCGATGATCCGGGCCAGCCGTACGCCGCTGCTGCTGTTGCGCTGAGCAAAAAGCGCGACCCGTCGGTCGGCAGATGCGATGATCTGGCGCTCGACACGGGAGCCCTTCGATGCCTGAACATTCGTCCCTGACCGAACTTCATCTGCAACATGGCGACTGGCAGCTGTCGCTGTGCCCGGCGCTCGGTGGCGCCATTACCGCCCTGCGTTTCGGCGGCCTCGACGTCCTGCGGCCCTGGGATGGTTCCGACAGCGTGCGGCGCAGCGGCTGCTTCGTCCTGGCGCCGTATTCCAACCGCATGGGTGGTGGCCAGTTCAGCGCCGACGGGCAGTGCCACGTGCTGAGGCGAAACTCGCCCGATCACGACCTGCCCATTCATGGCGTCGTCTGGAAGCGCCAGTGGCAGGTGCTCGAGCAGCGGCCCGATAGCCTGACGCTGGGTTACACCCACCACGCCGACACGGCCGGAGGCGCCCAGGACTGGCCCTTCGGTTTCCGCCTCGAGCATCGCCTGCACCTGGACGGCGATGCGCTGCGGTTGCAGCTGCGCCTGCACAACCTCGATGCGAGGCCGATGCCGGCCGGGCTGGGGTGGCATCCCTACTTCCCACGGCACGACGCAGTGATGCTGCAGTTCGTGGCGGACCAGGTCTGGCATGGCGACGCGAACCAGCTGCCCGCACGGGCCGGCGCGGTGCCGCCAGACTGGGACTTCAGCGTGGCGCGGCCGCTCGAGGAACCGGGCCTGGACAACTGTTTCGCCGGCTGGAACCGCCAGGCGCGGATTCGCTGGCCGCGGCGGGGGCTGGAGCTGGCGCTCGAGGCCGATGCCGGGCTCGATCACCTGGTGGTGTTCACGCCGCCGGCCGTCAATGGCTTCTTCGCGGTGGAGCCGGTGTCGCACCTGAACAACGCGCTCAATCAACCGGACCCCGCCGCGCACGGCGTGCAATGGCTCGCGCCGGGCGAGTCGATGCAGCGTGACTGGACGCTGCGAATCGCCACCCGGTCTGCCACGGCATAAAAAAAGCCCGTCACGAGGACGGGCCAAAAAGGAAATGCCGTAACAGGAGCAAACGGGTGGAGCGGCGTTACAGGATCGACAGCGGGTAGTTGAAGATCAGGCGGTTCTCGTCGAACTCGTTGCTGCTGAAGTCGCGACGCATGGTCGCGTTGCGCCAGCGCATGCTCAGGTTCTTGAGCGCTCCGCTCTGGATGGTGTAGGCCAGCTCGGTCTCGCGGCCCCACTCCTTGCCGTCGGTGACGGTGGCGGTCTGCACGTTGTCGCCGCTGATGTAGCGGTTCATCAGGGTCAGGCCGGGGATGCCGAGGGCGGCGAAGTTGTAGTCGTGGCGCACCTGCCAGGAGCGCTCCTTGGCGTTGTCGAAGCTGGAGCT
>NZ_QLAE01000038.1 GCF_005876855.1 Stutzerimonas nosocomialis
CGCGTGGCGCTGTTGCCACTGTGCCCGCAACTTGTCGAGGTTGTCGCGGTGCCAGTCCACACTGCGCCGCTGTTGCGCGATGGCCGATTCGAGCTGGGACAGAAAACGCTGATAGTTCATCAGCCACTGCCCGGAGACGCCGCGGCTGCCCTCGCTGATCCACTGCTGCTGGTAGTCGCCGAAGTACTGCTCCAGGTCGCCCAGCCTGCTCTGCGCCTGGCTCAGTTGCGCCTGGCCCTGGCCGAGCATTTTCGCAGCGTCGCGCTCGGCACGCTCGGCCATTTCGATGACCGGTCCCAGACGGGCGGCGCGGCTGGCCGTCACGCTCAGCTACCCTGGCGGCCGGCGAACACCGCGGCCAGGTTGGCGGCGCTCTGGCCCAGGCTTTCGCTTTCGTCGAGCCCCTGGCGCAGGTAGGCGACCATCTCGGCCTGGCGGGCGATCGCCAGGTCGGTCTCCGGGTCGCCACCGGCGACGTAGGCGCCGACGCTGACCAGATCGCGGCTCTGCTGGAAGCGCGACCAGAGCTGCTTGAAGCGCTGCGAATTGCGCAGGTGATCGGGGCTCACCACTTGCGGCATCACCCGGCTGATCGAGGCTTCGATGTCGATCGCCGGGTAATGTCCCTCTTCGGCCAGCCGGCGCGAGAGCACGATGTGGCCGTCGAGCACACCACGCGCGGCGTCGGCGATCGGGTCCTGCTGGTCGTCGCCCTCGCTGAGCACGGTATAGAAGGCGGTGATCGAACCGCCGCCCTGCTCGGCGTTGCCGGCCCGCTCGACCAGCGCCGGCAACTTGGCGAACACCGATGGCGGATACCCCTTGGTCGCCGGCGGCTCGCCGATGGCCAGGGCGATTTCCCGCTGGGCCTGGGCGTAGCGGGTCAGCGAGTCCATCAGCAGCAGGACGTTCTTGCCCTTGTCGCGGAAATATTCGGCGATGCGGGTGCAGTACTGCGCGGCGCGCAGGCGCATCAGCGGAGCATCGTCCGCCGGCGAGGCGACGACCACCGAGCGCTTGATGCTCTCTTCGCCGAGGATGTGTTCGATGAATTCCTTGACCTCGCGGCCCCGCTCACCGATCAGCCCGACGACGATGATGTCGGCCTCGGTGAAGCGGGTCATCATGCCCAGCAACACCGACTTGCCCACACCGGTGCCGGCGAACAGGCCCAGTCGCTGGCCGCGGCCGACGGTCAGCAGCCCGTTGATCGAGCGGATGCCCACGTCCAGCGGCTCGCTGATCGGATGGCGCTTGAGCGGGTTGATCACCGGGCCGTCCATCGGGACCCAGTCCTCGGCCTTCATCCCGCCCTTGCCGTCCAGCGCACGTCCGGCGCCGTCGAGCACACGCCCCAGCATCGAGGTGCCCATCGGCAGGCGGCCAGTGTTGGGCAGCGGCACGACCCGCGCACCGGGGGCGATCCCCGCGAGGCTGCCGACCGGCATCAAGAACAGCTTGCCGCTGGAGAAACCCATCACCTCGGCCTCGACCTGGGAGGGGTGGTAGCTGTCGTCGTTGATCACCAGGCAACGGCTGCCGATGGCCGCGCGCAGCCCCTCCGCCTCCAGCGTCAGGCCGACCATGCGCAGCAGCCGGCCTTCCAGCACCGGCTGCCCCGGGAGCTTGATCGCCTCCACGTAGGTGCCGAAGCGGCGCCCGAAGCTGACCCGGTCAAGCTTCATCGAGGTTGTCCGTGTCCAGGCTCAGGTCGGCCGCAGGCGGGTTGGTGGCGTTCTCGCGCTGCTGCTCGAACAGTTGTTTGATCGCCTGGGAAAGGCGCGTCTCGACGCTCGCATCGATGCGGCTGTGCTCGGTCTCCACGCGGCAACCGCCCGGCAGCAGGCTGTCGTCCTCGAGAATCCGCCAGCTTTCCTCGTGGCGCTCACGCAGCGCCTTGACCTGTTCGAAGTCCTGGGGATTGATGTGGATGCGCACGTTCTCGGCGCCCATCGGCAGGAGCTTCAGCGCTTCGCGGAGCACCTGACGGATCTGGCTCGAATCGATCATCAGGTCGCGCTGGATGACTTCCCGCGACAGATGGCTGACCAGGGTGACGATGGCGTGTTCGAGGTTGCGGTCCTGGTCGGCGATCGGCTCGAACAGCTGCTCCATGATCCGCTCGAGGCCGGCGACCTTGGCCGCGAGCACCGGCTCGGCCTCCTGCCGCGCCTTGAGCTGGCCGGTATGGAAGCCGTCCTTCTCGCCCGTGGCGAAGCCTTCGTTGTAGGCCTCCTGACGGATCGCCTCCAGCTCGTCGAGCGTCAGCGGTTTGACGTCCTCGACCGGAACGTCCTCGACCTGGGAAATCTCTTCGGCCGGCGCCGGCTCGGGCTCCAGCTCGACCAGGTCGCCCTGCTCCGGATCGAAGCTTGGCAAGGCCCAGCGATCGAAGGCGCTGGCGTCTTTCGCCCGGATCAGGTCGCTGGGGTTTTCCTTCGCCATGGGTACCTGCTCAGATCATTTCTTCGCCGCCCTTGCCACCGAGAACGATCTCTCCGGCTTCGGCCATGCGGCGGGCAATGGTAAGGATTTCCTTCTGGGCTGTCTCCACGTCGCTGACACGTACCGGTCCCTTGGCATCCAGATCGTCGCGCAGCAGCTCGGCGGCGCGCTTGGACATGTTCTTGAAGACCTTCTCCTTGATCGCATCGTCCGAGCCCTTGAGCGCCAGCACCAGCACCTCGGAAGACACCTCGCGCAGCAGCGCCTGGATGCCCCGGTCGTCGACGTCGGCGAGGTTGTCGAAGACGAACATCAGGTCTTCGATCTGGCTGGAGAGGTCCTCGTCCACTTCGCGGATGGCGTCCATCAGCGCACCTTCGACCGAGCTGTCGAGGTAGTTCATGATGTCCGCCGCCCGCTTCACGCCGCCCAGGCTGGCGCGGGTCGTGTTGGAGCTGCCGGAGAACTGCTTCTCCAGGATCAGGTTGAGCTCCTTGAGCGCGGCCGGCTGCACGGTGTTGAGCGAGGACACGCGCAGGACGATGTCCAGGCGCACCTTGTGGTCGAAGTGCGACAGCACCTCGCCGGCCTGGTCCGGGTCCAGATAGGCGACCACGATCGCCTGGATCTGCGGGTGTTCGTAGCGGATCACGTCGGCCACGGCGCGCGGCTCCATCCACTTGAGGCTGTCCAGGCCGCTGGTGTTGCCGCCCAGCAGGATGCGGTCGATCAGGCCACCGGCCTTGTCCTCGCCCAGCGCCTGGGTGAGCATCTTGCGGATATAGCCGTCGGAGCCGATGCCGAGGCTGGTCTGGTCGCCGACGATCTCGACGAACTCGCTCATCACCTTCTCGACCTGCTCGCGCTGGATGTTGCGCATCTGCGCCATGGCGGTACCGACGCGCTGGACCTCCTTGGGCCCCAGGTGACGCAGCACCTGGGCGGCGTCGGTTTCGCCGAGCGAAAGCAGCAGGATGGCGGCCTTGTCGACCTTGTTCAGCTTGGCAGGGACTCGATTGTCAGTCATCGCTGTTGATCCACTCTCTTACGACCTGGGCCACACGGCCCGGATCTTCCGCCACCAGACCCTTGATTGCATTCAGTTGGGCATCATACCCCTCGGTCGGACTCGGCAGCAGGATGCTTTGCGGTCCGCTGAGACTTACCCGATCACTGGCAAGCTCGCCGTCCAGGCCACCGGCCATGTCGCCGAGTTCCAGGTCGCCGCCGTCGCTGGCCAGCTCCTTGTTCTTGCCGACGTTGGTCAGGTTGTTGAGCACCGGACGCAGCACACCGAACACCAGCACCAGGATGAACAGTACGCCGAGCACCTGCTTGACCACGTCCCAGAACCACGGCTGCGAGTAGAACGGGATCTCCATGAACGGCTCGGTGTTGTCCGCCATGAACGGGGTGTTGATCACGCTGACACTGTCGCCACGGCTGGCGTCGTAGCCGACGGAGTCCTGCACCAGGCGGGTGAAGCGCGCCAGATCGTCGGCGCTCCAGGGGGTACGCACCACTTCTCCGTTCGGCCCCATGCGCACCTGATCGTCCACCACCACTGCCACCGACAGCCGGCGCAGACGGCCCTGCTGTTGCCTGGTGTAGCTGATGGAGCGGTCCAGCTCGTAGTTGCGGGTTGCCTGTTCGCGCTTGTCGGCCGGGAACGGCGCCAGCATCGGCTGGCCGGTGGCCGGGTCCATGATCTGCTGGCCGTTGGCGTCGATCAGCGGCTGCCCCGGGGCGATAGCGCCGGCAGCGGCCTGCCCTGCGCCGGCCTGCTCGGGGGCGGTCGCGGGACCGGGCGGCTGGTTGCTCAATGCACCGGGTACGCCCTGCGGCGGCAGGCTGCTCTGGCGCTGTTCGTTGACCTTCTGCTCGCTGCGCAGCGCCGGCTGATCCGGGTTGAAGGTCTCGGAGGTCGATTCCACCGCGCTGAAGTCCACGTCGGCCGAGACCTCGGCCTTGTAGCGACCGCTGCCGAGCACCGGCTGCAAAATGTTGTGCACGCGCTGGGTGAAGAGGGTTTCCATGCGGCGGCTGTAGTCGAACTGCTTGCCCGCCATGGTCAGCTCGGACAGTTCCTGCTGGTCGGAGAGCAGGTTGCCCTTCTGGTCGACCACGGTGATTTCCGACTTGCCGAGCTCCGGCACGCTGGTGGCGACCAGGTTGACGATCGCCATCACCTGGCTCGGCTCCAGGCCACGCCCCGGATAGAGGTCGACCAGTACCGAGGCGCTCGGCTTGCGCTCATCGCGCACGAATACCGAGCTCTTCGGAATGGCCAGGTGAACACGGGCAGCGCGGACGTTGTTCAGGCTGGAAATGGTCCGCGCCAGTTCGCCTTCCAGGCCGCGCCGATAATTGGTCGCCTCCATGAACTGGCTGGTACCCAGGCCCTGCTCCTTGTCGAGGATCTCGAAACCGATGTTGGTATCGGCCGGCGCGAGGCCCGCCCCGGCGAGCTTCAGCCGCGCGCGGCCCAGGTCGCTCGCCTTGACCAGCAGCGCGCCGGAATTGGGTTCGACGGTGTAGGAGATGTTCGCTTCGCCCAGGGCCTGCAGCACCTGGTTGGTGTCCATGCCCGCCAGGCTGCCGAGCAGTGGGCGATAGTCGGGCTGCTGGGACCAGAGCACCACGGCAAAGCCGATCGCCACGCTGGAGGCGAGGCCGACCAGCAGGCCGATCTGGCGCAGCATCGACATTTCGGAGAGGTTTTCCAGGATCGACAGGCCGAACAGCGGCTTTTTCGGCTCGCCCGGTGCGGCAGGGACAGGTACGGAGGTGGTCAACGCTTCAGCCATGATTCAACCCTGCCTCAAACCGGCATCTGCATGATGTCTTGATAAGCCTGGACCAGCTTGTTGCGCACCTGGGTCATGGCCTGGAACGAAACACTGGCTTTCTGGGAGGCGATCATCACCTCGGTCAGGTCGACACCGCCCTGCCCCATCTCGAACGCCGAGGAAATCTGGCTGGAGATCTGCTGCGTCTCGTGGACCTTGTTGACGGCCTGGCCCAGCATGTCGGAAAAGCTCGGCGCACCCGCGACTTCCTGCGGGGCGGCAGCCGGTTTGGCACGGGCCATCGCGTCCATTTGCATGGAGCGCATTTCCAGCATCAAGCGATTGAATTCGACACCCTGGCTCATCTTTCCTCCAACAGCCGCGAAAATTTTGACGCATACGCAGCGAGCAAGAGGGATATAGCAACAAGGGTGCCAGCTTTGACCGAACCGCTATCCGACTGATTCGACGTGGAAAACGGGACTCAAGGAACCGGCGGGCGCGACGCCAGGACTTCCGCACGTGCGCGCAGGAATACCCGCATCATCGCCAGCTGCGCGCCGATCAGCAGCGCCGCAGCCAGCGGCATCAGCAGCTGGGACGCGAAGACCGCGCCACCGCTCAGGTACAACCAGCCCATTATGCGAAAGCAGTGCCAGTCGCTGCGCACGAGCAGCACCCGCCCGCCCAGCCAGACCAGCAGAAGCCCGACAGCCAGCAGCAGGGCCAGGTAGAGGCGCACCGGCCCGAGCCCCTCGCCGCCGGTGGTCGACACCCAGTGCTCGACCGGCTCGAGCAGAAGATTGACGCCCACCAGCAACCATATCGGCCAGCCGAGCCCCCTGGCCGCGAAGCGCGCCCGGGCGAAGCGCTTGAAACTGATCAGCAGGTAACAGCCCAGCAGATCCAGCACCAGGCCGAACCAGGTGTCGTACCAGGACGGCAGCGCCACGCCGCTGAAGGATTCGGCCAGGACCAGGGCGATCAGCAGCAGCGTGCCGAGCACGAGCAGCAGGCAGAACATCGCCAGCAGCCGCAACTGCCCGGCCGTCCAGTGCGCGAGGCGTCCGGCCGACGCGCGGTCCAGCAAGTCGGCTTCGGGGACGCGGTAAGGGTCCTCGGGCTGCATCGACACGCGCCTCCACTGTTATTGCCATCGCATGGCCGGCTGTACGGCGACGTGGTCTGGCCGCTGCGGATAGTCTATGCGCACCTGCACGAGGACCGAGACCCCATAACAATGACCCAGGCGACCTCCCATCCGTTGCGCCTGCTGGCCGACAGCTCCCCTTCGAGCATCGTCGCCGGCTTCGTGGCGATGCTCACCGGCTATACCAGCTCCATCGTGTTGATGTTCCAGGCAGGCCAGGCGGCCGGCCTCAGCGAGGGACAGATCGCCTCCTGGATCTGGGCCCTGTCGATCGGCATGGCGGTCTGCAGCGTCGCGCTGTCGCTGCGCTACCGCACACCGGTGGTGGTCGCCTGGTCGACTCCCGGCGCGGCGCTGCTGGTCACCAGCCTGCCGGGAGTGCCCTATGGCGAAGCCATCGGCGCGTTCATCATGGCCTCGGCGCTGATCGCGCTGTGCGGGCTGACCGGCAGCTTCGAGCGCCTGATGCGCCATCTGCCCGGCTCGCTGGCGGCCGCGCTGCTGGCCGGCATCCTGTTTCGCATCGGCATCGAGATGTTCAGCGCCATCGCATTCCAGCCGCTGCTGGTGCTCTCGATGTTCTTCGCCTACCTGCTGGCCAAGCGGCTGGCGCCGCGCTACGCGGTGCTCTGCGCCCTGCTGGTGGGTTGCGTGCTGGCCGCGCTGCTCGGGCTGCTCGATTTCGAACGGCTGAGCCTGGAGCTCGCCGTTCCGGTCTGGACGACGCCGGCGTTTTCCTTCGCGGCGATGATCAGCATCGGCATTCCGTTGTTCGTCGTGGCGATGGCGTCGCAGAACACGCCGGGCCTCGCGGTGTTGCGCGCCGAGGGCTACCAGGTGCCGGCCTCGCCGCTGATTTCCACCACCGGCATCGCTTCGGTCCTGCTGGCGCCGTTCGGCTCCCATGGCATTCACCTGGCAGCCATCACCATGGCGATCTGTGCCGGCTCGCAGGCGCACCCCGATCCCGCCAGGCGCTACACCGCGGCGGTCTGGTGCGGTCTGTTCTATGGGGTGGCGGCGCTGTTCGGGGCAACCCTGGCGGCGCTCTTCGCGGCCTTTCCGGCAGCGCTGGTGCTGTCGATTGCCGCCCTGGCCCTGCTTGGCTCCATCGCCAGCGGCCTGACCCAGGCCATGCAACAGCCGAACGAACGCGAAGCCGCCCTGATCACCTTCATGGTGACGGCCTCGGGGCTGACGCTGCTGGGAGTGGGGTCGGCGCTATGGGGGCTGATCGCCGGGATTCTGACGCTGGTGATCCTCAACGCCCGCCCCCGCGCCTGATTCAGATGGCCGTGGCGCCGCCGTCGATTGCCAGCGCCTGGCCGGTGGTGAAAGCGGCGCCGTCGCTGCACAGGTAAAGCACGGCACCGGCGACTTCCTCGACCTTGCCGATACGCCCGACCGGGTGCATCGCGGCGGCGAACTCGGCCTTGCGCGGGTCGGCCTCGTAGGCGCGGCGGAACATGTCGGTGTCGATGACCGCCGGGCACACCGCGTTGACGCGAATCTGCTTCTTCGCGTATTCGATCGCCGCGGACTTGGTCAGCCCGATCACCGCGTGCTTGGAGGCGGCATAGATGCTCATCTTCGGCGCTGCGCCCAGCCCGGCCACCGAGGCCGTGTTGACGATCGCGCCACCGCCCTGCGCCAGCATCACCGGCAGCTGGTATTTCATGCACAGCCAGACACCCTTGACGTTGACGCCCATGATCGCGTCGAACTCCGTCTCGCTGCCTTCGGCCAGACGCCCCTTCTCGATTTCGATGCCGGCGTTGTTGAACGCGTAATCGAGCCGGCCGTAGCTCGCCAGGGTCTGCTCGATCATCGCCTTGACGTCCGCCTCGCGGGTGACGTCGCAGCGCACGAAGGTCGCCTGGCCGCCCGCGGCGCGGATGGCCTCGACGCAGGCCTGGCCGCCTGGCAGGTCGAGATCGGCCACCACCACCTGCACGCCCTGCTGGGCGAACGCCTGGGCAGTCGCCCGCCCGATACCCGCCGCACCACCGGTCACCAGGGCGACCTTTCCGGAAAACGTCATGCTCATCGAAACATCCTCGCCAGATGAATTCCGTAGCCGCTGTGACTACAGTTTTTATTCTGGTCACGTTTATACCGATTTCATCCCGCACCCTGAGGGACTATCACCCGCCTGGATGCCCATGCATTCCAGCCTGCCGAACGTCCTTGCTCGGCGGACGCAAGCGGGACTACACCTGACCCGTTCAACAGATCGAGGCTGCCATGACACAGACCAATCGCCAGTTCCTGCTCGCCCAGCGCCCGGTAGGCGCACCCACCCGCGAAACCTTCCGCTTCGCCGAGACGCCGCTCGCCGAACCGGGGCACAACCAGATTCTGGTGAAGGTCGAGTACCTGTCGCTGGACCCGGCGATGCGCGGCTGGATGAACGATGCCAAGTCCTACATCGCCCCGGTCGGCCTGGGCGAGGTGATGCGCGCGCTCGGCGTCGGCAAGGTCGTCGCCTCCAGGCACCCGGGCTTTGCCGAAGGGGATTACGTCAACGGGGCGCTGGGCATCCAGGACTATTACCTGGGCGAGCCCAAGGGCTTCTACAAGGTCGATCCGGCCCAGGCGCCGTTGCCGCGGTACCTGTCGGCACTGGGCATGACCGGCATGACCGCCTACTTCGCCCTGCTCGCGGTGGGCCAGCCCCAGCCCGGCGAGACCGTGGTGCTCTCCGGAGCGGCCGGCGCGGTGGGCAGCGTGGCCGGACAGATCGCCCGGATCAAGGGCTGCCGCGTCGTGGGCATCGCCGGCGGTGCGGACAAGTGCCGCTTCCTCACCGACGAACTCGGCTTCGATGGCGCCATCGACTACAAGAACGAGGACCTTCACGCCGCCCTCAAGCGCGAGTGCCCCAAAGGCGTCGACGTCTATTTCGACAACGTCGGCGGCGACATCCTCGACGCGGTGCTGACCCGCATCAACGTCAAGGCGCGGGTGGTGCTATGCGGCGCCATCAGCCAGTACAACAACAAGGAAGCGGTCAAGGGACCGTCCAACTACCTCTCGCTGCTGGTCAACCGCGCCAGGATGGAGGGCATGGTGGTGACGGACTACCTGTCACGCTACCCCGAGGCGATGCGCGACATGGCCGGCTGGCTCGCCAGTGGCGAGCTCAAGAGCAAGGAAGACATCGTCGAAGGGCTGGAGACCTTTCCCGAGACGCTGATGAAGCTCTTTACCGGCGGCAACTTCGGCAAGCTCGTCCTCAAGGTCTGAGCCGGCGAGGTCCGGCTCGGACCGGGACGGTCAGCCCAGTTCGGCCAGCACCTGCGCCAGCGCACCCGCCGGATCGGCGGCCTGGCTGATCGGGCGACCGATCACCAGGAAGTCGGAGCCTGCCGCCATGGCCTGGGCGGGAGTGAGGATGCGCCGCTGATCGTCGGCGGCGCTGCCGGACGGACGAATGCCCGGCGTCACCAATTGCAGACCGGGCGACTGGGCCTTCAGGGCCGTGGCTTCCTGGGCCGAGCACACCAGGCCGTCGAGTCCGGCGCGTTCGGCCAGCGCGGCCAGGCGCAGCACCTGCTGGCGGGGATCGATGTCGAGCCCCAGGTCGGCGAGGTCGGCCTGCTCCATGCTGGTCAGGACGGTCACGCCGATCAGCAGCGGCCGGGCGCCACCGGACTGCTCCAGCACCTCGCGGCAGGCCTGCATCATCCGCAGGCCACCGGAACAGTGCACGTTGACCATCCACACGCCCAGCTCCGCCGCCGCCTTGACCGCCATCGCCGTGGTGTTGGGAATGTCGTGGAATTTCAGATCCAGGAACACGTCGAAACCCTTGGCCTGGAGGTCTTCGACGATCGACGGACCGCACCGGGTGAAGAGTTCCTTGCCGACCTTGACGCGGCAGGCTGACGGGTCAAGCCGGCCAGCCAGTGCCAGTGCGGCATCACGGGTCGGAAAATCGAGCGCGACGATGATGGGGGTCTGGCAGGACATGGCGGCTCCTCGGCTAAAATTCGGCGCGCATTGTCGCAGAAAAACCATCGGCGCGACGAAAGCCGACAGCGCCTGTCGAACACAGTGACGGCGGCGTACACCGTTATCCTTTGCGGACCCGCCCCGCAACGGCTACCCAGTGAAAGGAGAACCCCATGCCCTGGTACCTGTGGCTGCTGATCGCGATCGTGCTTGGCTCGATCGTGGGCAGCCTGATGATGCTGCTCAAGACCGCGCGCAAGATTCCGCTGACCGAGGAACAGAAACAGCGCATCGCCCAGCGCAACGCGCAGGCCGACGCCGAAGACGCCCGATATCGCTGATCCAGCTCAGCGCCTGATTTCGAACTGGATCTCGGCGCCGTCGAATCTGTCACTGTCTTCGTAGGTGCTGCCGGACAGCAGTCGCGCACTCATCTGGACCTGCCGGCGAGGCTCGGCGAACAGCGAAGGCAGGACACGGCCGCTGTCGGTGATCTCCTCGACGAGGGCGAACTCTTCGACCCAGTCTTCGGGCAGGCTGAGGTCCAGCGGCGGCGTGGCGAGCTCGACCTCCTTCACCGCCTGCTTCACCGCCCGGGCCGGCTTGGCCGCGACCACCGGCGCATCGGCCTCGTTCGGCGGCGGCAAGTTGATCACCACGGCCGGCGGCTTGTCGGCCTGCAGATCGGGCAGCGACGGCGATTCGATCTCGATCGCCGGCGGCATCGAAGTGGGCGCCGTTTCGCCTGCCGGATCGGCGGGCGCCGACGGCGCGGGCTGGGCCTCCGACTCCGCCTCGACAGGTTCCGAGGCACGGCCCGCAGGCGGCTGCGATGCCGCGTCGGAAACCGCGTCCCGGGGCATCGGCTTATTGCCGTCGTCACAGCCGACGAGCGTTGATGCGAGCAGCAGAAAAACGATCCAGGGCTTCATGTTCAGCCTCTCCAGACACCCACCTCGGTTGGACCACGAAATTTCCGCTATTGCGCCTGCTCGCACAGCTGCCCGGCGAGCGCGCCGAGGGTTCGCACCGCCTGCTCCACGTTGCGCCCCCAGGGCAGCGCACAATTGAGCCTCACGCAGTGGTTGAACTGCTCGGTGTTGCTGAAGATCAGCCCCGGCGCGATGCTGATGCCCTGCTGCAACGCCTTGGCGTGAAGCTCCTTGGTGTTGACCTTCACCGGCAGACTCACCCACAGGATGAAACCGCCGATCGGCCGGGTCATCTGGGTCCCTTCCGGGAAATAACGCTGAACGGCCAGCTGGAAGGCGCTGAGGTTCTTGCGGTACTCCTGACGGATATAGCGCAGATGGCGGTCATAACCACCGTTTTCCAGATAGGCGGCGACTCCCATCTGGGTCACGCTGCAGGCCGAGTGGGTACTGAAGGTCTGCATCCGCTGGATTTCTTCCTGATGCTTGCCGGCGATCATCCAGCCGATGCGCACGCCCGGCGAAAGCGTCTTGGAGAAGCTCGAGCAATAGATGACCCGATCCTGACGATCGTTGGCCTTCAGCGCCTTCGACAGGCCCTGCTCGAACATCAGCTCGCCATAGATATCGTCTTCGATGATCTGGATGTTGAAGGTTTCGGCCAGCGTCAGCAGCTGCCGTTGGCGCATGTCGGGAATGCAGCCTCCCAGGGGGTTGCTCAGTCGCGCCGTCAACACCAGCGTCTTGATCGGCCATTGACTGGCCGCCAGCTGCAACGCTTCGAGGCTGATGCCGGTGGCCGGGTCGCTGGGGATTTCGATGACCTTCAGCCCCAGCAGGTCGGCCAGTTGCAGGAGCCCGTAATAGGTCGGCGACTCCGCGGCGATCAGGTCGCCCGGCTTGGTCAGGACCCGCAGCGCCATCTGCAGGGCGTCCACGCAGCCGTGGGTGATGACGATGTCCGACGGGCTGACCACGACGCCCGCGTCGCGCATGCGAATCGCGACCTGGCGCCGCAGCGGCTCATAGCCGGGGCTGAACATGTAGGCGAAGACTTCCGCGCTCTGGAAGCGGGTGACCTTGGCGAGCTGCTGGTGCAGCGCCCGTACGGGCAGGTAGTCGACATGGGGGACCGCCGCACCGAGCGGGATCACGCCTTCGCGTCGCGCCTCGCGCAACACCTGGTGGATGATGCTGCTGCGAGTCACCAGCGTCGGCTTCTCGACCCGCGCGATATCGGGGGTCGGTGCGGTCAGCGCGGGCGTCTGATGGACGTAGAAGCCCGATTGCGGACGGGCGCGGATCAGCCCCTGATCCTCCAGATTGGCATAGGCCTGGAGCACGGTGGCGTGGCTGACGTTGAGCTGGACGCTCATCTTGCGCACCGACGGCACGCGCTCGCCGGGACGGTAGACGCCGCGGCGGATGTCTTCGGCAAGCTGGTGCGCGATACGCTGATAAAGCAACAGATTGGTCATTTCGCCGGCGCCTCCGCTAACTGAACCATAACAGTAGCTCAGCGGAGCGGCCTTTCACCATAACAGTTACTCGCAGAGTGCGCGAAACAGTCGCGCCAAGGCGCTCGGCCCGTTACCGGGGAGGCGCTATCCGCCCCTGGTCGTCGGAGAACAGGATCTCGACGCGACGGTTCTGCGCACGCCCCTGCGCCGACGCATTCTCGGCGACGGGAAAGCGCTCGCCATAGGCCACGACCTCGATCCGCCGCGCCTCGATGCCCAGGTCGACCAGCAGGTCGCCGACGGCCTGCGCACGCGCTTTCGACAGCGCCAGGTTCTGCTCGGCCGGGCCGAGGCTGTCGCTGTAGCCCTCGATCCTCACGTTGCGCCGCTGGTTGATCTGAAGAAACTGCGCCAGCTTGAACAGCGTGCGGTTGGCCGATGGGCTCAGGGTCGCGCTGGCCGTCTCGAACAGCACGTCGCCAAGCGTCATCACCAGCCCGCGATCGGTCTCGCTGGCGGCCAGGCTCATCATCTGGTCTTCGATCCAGCGATTCTCCTGCTGCGAACTGAGCATTCTGCCCTCGCGCAAGGCAAGGCGCAGGCGGTCACGCTCACGCTCGAGCAGGACGATGCGCTGCTGCGCCTTGTCCAGCTCGCTGTGCTGGGTCGCGATATCGCTGTAGCGCTGGCTGAGATAGGCGTAATGGGCGACGTCCTCGCCGCTGCCCAGGTAGCTGGAAAACCGCTCGGCACGCGCCAGTGTCTCGCCGGCACGAACGACATCCTTGGGCGCGCTGCGCAGCACGTCCGGGTCGGCCTTGACCCGCGCGTAGGCGGCCGCCGCCTCATCCAGCGCAGGGCCGGACGACGAACTGGCGCAGCCGCCGAGCGCAACGCCGATGAACACCAGCCAAGCGCATCCGAAGCCCTTCATTGCAGTGCTCCCAGCTGCTGACGCAGCCGACCGATGCGCGCGGTCAGCTCAGCCAGCTGCTCCTCGCTGCGGCGATTGAGGGCACGCGCCTCGGCCAGGCGGGCATCCAGCTCGGCCTGCTCGGCCAGCAACCGCGCCGCACGGTTGTCGCCGCGCGCCATGGCCGCGCGGGCCTCGACGAGCTTGGCTTCGGCCAGCGGCAACTCGGCCAGCGCTTCGTCGGCTCCGACGGCACGCGCCTGCGCCACGGCCTGCTCGGAGAGACGAAGCTGCTCGCTGGGGACCGGATCGCTGGCGCAACCGGCGAGCAGCAGCGCCGATAGCAGGAGGCAGGGAAAGGAGGGATTCACGGCGATATTCTTCCTAGTCTTGTCCTGTACTGGCAGGCGCCAACTGCTGGCTCTTCCAGAGATCGATGTTTTTCATTAACAGCGCATGCGGCACACCGGCGGCGCGCAGCTGCGTCATTTTCAGGGCCAGCTGCCCGCGCAGCCAAGCATCGTTACAAGCCGAGTCATGGGACACCGCCAGATGCAGGCCCTGGCTCAGCACCGGTGGATCGAGGGGCTGCAGATCGTCGAGCAGCCCCAGGGTGTCGGCCTGAACGATGGCCGAGTAGCGCTCGTGCAGCACGTAGTCGCTCTCCCCCACCAGGACGCTCTGCAGCGCCTGCGTCAGATTGGACGCGGACTGCAAGCGCAGGCTGTCCCGGACGAAGGCATCGAACTCGCTGCCGAAGCGGGCGCTCGACACGTAGGCGCCGGCCCGGCCGACCAGGTCCTCGCGAGTGCCGTAGAACCAGACATGATCCCGGCGCACCCAGGGCAGCGTTTCCAGCTCGGCGACCGCCGGGTGGACGAAGTCCAGCTCCTGGAGCCGCTCGATGGTGAGCGGCGCGCCGGCGAGAATGTCGACCCTGCCGCTGCGAACCTCGTCGAGCGCCTTGTCCGCATCGCCGGTGTAGAGGATCTCCAGTTTCAGGTCGATCGCATCGGTGATCTGCCGGAGCAGGTCCGCATTGGCGCCGATCAACCGCTCCGGGTGCTGCGGGTCACGCCAGAGAAACGGCGGGTTGTCGGCAGCGCCGGTAGCAATCACCCGATCGCATTTGCCCGCCGCGCTCGCCAGCCCCGTCACGCTGAGCATGACGAGGAGCAGTGCCGGTTTGAGCCTGGGAAACCCCATGAATACCTCTTGGCCTGTAGGACGATGCGGCGAATCTTACCATTGGCAGGCACGATCGCTCGCCCATGAAAAAACCCGCTCCTGGGAGCGGGTTTTTCGTCACGCACCGGTCGATCAGACCAGGCGTTCGAGTTCCGGAACGATTTCGAACAGATCGCCCACCAGGCCGTAGTCGGCCACCTGGAAGATCGGCGCTTCCTCGTCCTTGTTGATCGCGACGATCACCTTGGAGTCCTTCATGCCCGCCAGGTGCTGGATCGCACCGGAGATGCCGACCGCGATGTACAGCTGCGGTGCGACGATCTTGCCGGTCTGGCCGACCTGCATGTCGTTCGGCACGAAGCCGGCGTCGACGGCAGCGCGCGAGGCACCGACGGCTGCGCCAAGCTTGTCGGCCAGCGAGTACAGGTACTTGAAGTTGTCACCGTTCTGCATGCCACGACCGCCGGAAACCACGATCTTGGCGCCAGCCAGTTCGGGACGGTCGGACTTGGCCAGTTCTTCACCGACGAAGGCCGACTTGCCGGCATCGCCCGGGCCTGTGATCTGCTCGATGGCAGCCGAGCCGCCTTCGGCGTTCACCGCATCGAAACCGGTCGTACGCACGGTGATGACCTTGACCGGAGCGCTGGACTGCACGGTGGCGATGGCATTGCCGGCATAGATCGGACGCTTGAAGGTGTCCGGGCTCTCGACCGCGATGATCTCGGAGATCTGGTCGACGTCCAGCTGGGCGGCGACGCGGGGCAGGAAGTTCTTGCCGTTGGTGGTGGCAGCCGCCAGGACATGGCTGTACTGCTTGGCCAGGTCGGCAACCAGCGGGGCGACGTTTTCCGGCAGCTGGTTGGCATAGGCCGCATCGTCGGCGACCAGCACCTTGGACACGCCTTCGATCTTGGCAGCCGCTTCGCCGATGGCCGCGCAACCGGCGCCGGCTACCAGCACGTGGATGTCACCGCCAATGGCCTTGGCTGCCGCGACGGTGTTCAGGGTCGCAGCCGCCAGGACCGCATTGTTGTGTTCAGCGATAACCAGGATAGTCATTTAGATTACCTTCGCCTCGTTCTTCAGTTTCTCGACCAGTTCGGCGACCGACTTGACCTTGATGCCTGCGCTGCGGGCCGCAGGCGCTTCGACCTTGAGAGTCTTGAGGGTGGAGCTGGTGGCCACGCCGAGCGCATCGGGCGTCACCACTTCCAGCGGCTTCTTCTTGGCCTTCATGATGTTGGGCAGCGAAGCGTAGCGCGGCTCGTTCAGACGCAGGTCGGTGGTCACGATCGCCGGCAGGTTCAGTGCGACGGTCTGCAGACCGCCATCGATCTCGCGGGTCACGTTGACCTTGTCGCCCGATACTTCGACCTTCGAGGCGAAGGTGCCCTGGGCGTAGCCGGTCAGGGCGCCGAGCATCTGGCCGGTCTGGTTGTTGTCGCTGTCGATGGCCTGCTTGCCGAGGATGACCAGCTGAGGCTGCTCCTTGTCGACGACGGCCTTGAGCAGCTTGGCCACGGCCAGGGAGTTCAGCTCGTCAGCGGACTCGACCAGCACGGCACGATCGGCGCCCAGCGCGAGGGCGGTACGCAGCTGCTCCTGGGCAGCGGTCGGGCCAATGGAGACAACGACGATTTCGCTGGCGACGCCCTTCTCTTTCAGACGCACGGCTTCTTCCACGGCGATTTCGCAGAAGGGGTTCATCGACATCTTGACGTTGGCGAGGTCGACGCCCGAGTTGTCCGCCTTGACGCGGACCTTGACGTTGTAATCGACCACTCGTTTGACAGCTACAAGAACCTTCATGGATTCCTCGTTACTCTCCGGTGAATTGAATTCCGCCGAGGCGAACCGGGCCCTGCATGGCACCCCAAACTGTGGCCAGCACCGTCTGCGCGCGCAAAACCGCTCGTATCTTGACGGCTGCCTATAGAGGGGTCAACAACGCAAATACCCCGTCATAAACCACAGATCCTAGATTCTATCAGGCTTCCAGCAAATTCAAACAAACGTTTGTATTGGACCTGCATTGGGGTGTAGATATAATCTGCCGCTCGGCCAGCACAGGGACCGGCCTGGGTCCTCCATCTTATAAAATTTCAAGCCTTGAGTAGGAGATAGCTAATGGAACGCGAATACATGGAATTCGACGTCGTCATCGTCGGTGCCGGCCCCGCGGGCCTATCGGCTGCCTGCCGGCTGAAGCAGAAAGCCGCCGACGCCGGCCAGGAGATCAGTGTCTGCGTCGTCGAAAAAGGTTCCGAGGTAGGCGCGCACATTCTATCCGGCGCCGTGTTCGAGCCCCGCGCGCTGAACGAGCTGTTTCCCGACTGGCAGGCCCTTGGCGCGCCGCTGAACACTCCGGTCAAGCGCGATGACATCTACCTGCTCAACAGCGCCGAAAAAGCCACGAAAGTGCCGAACTTCTTCGTACCGAAGCCGATGCACAACGAAGGCAACTACATCATTTCCCTCGGCAACCTGTGCCGCTGGCTGGCGCAGCAAGCCGAAAACCTGGGTGTCGAGATCTACCCGGGCTTCGCCGCCCAGGAAGCCCTGATCGACGAACAGGGCATCGTTCGCGGCATCATCACCGGCGACCTGGGCGTCGACCGCGAAGGCAATCCGAAGGAAGGCGTTTACACCCCCGGCATGGAGCTGCGTGGCAAATACACCCTGTTCGCCGAAGGCTGCCGCGGCCATATCGGCAAACAGCTGATCAAGCGCTTCCAGCTCAGCGCCAACGTCGATCCGCAGCACTACGGCATCGGCATCAAGGAGCTCTGGGAAATCGATCCGGCCAAGCACGAGCAGGGCCTGGTCGTGCACACCTCCGGCTGGCCGCTGAACAAGGAAAACCCGGGCGGTTCCTTCCTTTATCACCTGGAGAACAACCAGGTCGTGGTCGGCCTGATCGTCGACCTCGCCTACAGCAACCCGCACCTTTCGCCGTTCGACGAGTTCCAGCGCTACAAGCACCATCCGGTCATCAAGCAGTACCTCGAAGGCGGCAAGCGCATCTCCTACGGCGCACGCGCGCTGGTCAAGGGCGGCTTCAACTCCCTGCCGAAGATGGTCTTCCCGGGCGGCGCGCTCATCGGCTGCGACCTCGGCACGCTCAATGCCGCCAAGATCAAGGGCAGCCACACTGCCATGAAGTCCGGCATGCTGGCCGCCGAAGCCATCGCCGCCGCCCTGGCCGAAGGCCGCGAAGCCGACGAGCTGACCAACTACGTCGAAGGGTTCAAGGCGAGCTGGCTGCACGACGAGCTCTACCAGAGCCGCAACTTCGGGCCGGCGATGCACAAGTTCGGCCCGATCATGGGTCCGGCTTTCAGCTTCGTCGAATACAACCTGCTGGGCGGAAAGCTCCCCTTCACGCTGCGTGATACCCGCATGGATCACACCTGCCTGAAGAAGGCGGCGGATGCCGAGAAGATCAGCTACCCCAAGCCGGACGGCAAGATCAGCTTCGACAAGCTCAGCTCGGTGTTCCTCTCCAACACCAACCACGAGGAAGATCAGCCGGTACACCTGAAGCTGACCGACCCGAGCATCCCGATCGACAAGAACCTGCCGCTCTACGACGAACCCGCGCAGCGCTACTGCCCGGCCGGCGTCTACGAGGTGGTGGCCAACGACGATGGCAGCAAGCGCTTCCAGATCAACGCGCAGAACTGCGTGCACTGCAAGACCTGCGACATCAAGGATCCGGCGCAGAACATTACCTGGGTGGCACCCGAAGGTACCGGCGGGCCGAACTACCCCAACATGTAAGACAAAAAAGGCTCCCTCGGGAGCCTTTTTCACATCTGCGCAGCGTTCGCCAGGGGCTAGCCTTGCGGCCCGAGGGCAAAGAACTCGCCGTGGCTCCAGACCCCCAGCCACGTCTGGCCATCGATCTCCCGGGGCACCGCCAGCTCCACCAGCTGGTAGAACACGTTGCGACCGATCAACGCCTCGAGGTTCGCCCTGACATGGACGTAGGGCGCCGGCTCCTGCGTCTGGGGATCGAGCTCGACCCGCAGGGGATGCTCCGGACCCGCCTCGGCCTCGTCCTCGACATTGGTGACGAAGCGCAGCACCTGCCCCTCCCCCTCGCCCAGGACTTCGAGACGCACCGCCACGAAGGGTGCGTCCTCGACCTGGATGCCGACCTTCTCGACCGGCGTCACCAGGAAATAATCGTCGCCGTCGCGCCTGATCACGGTGGAGAACAGACGCACCATCGCCGGCCTGCCAATGGGAGTACCGAGGTAGTACCAGGTGCCGTCCCGGGCAATCCGCATATCCAGATCGCCGCAGAACGGCGGATTCCAGAGATGGACCGGAGGCAGTCCTTTCTTCTCGCTTTTCGGAATCTGGCCAAGCAGGTCGTTGGCCTTGCCGGAAACGGGCATAGCGTTCTCCTCAACGTCCGAGGCCAAGCAGGCGCCGGGCATAGTCGCGTAACGGCGGGCCCAGGAACTGATCCGGCTTGGCGTCATAAAGGGTCAGGATGCCGCCACGGGTGCGAATGCGCGCATTGTCCACCTGATAGCGGGTCCCGGTTTCGATCAGCATGAGCTGGATGACACTGGTATCCACGCCCAGCCGATCGACCACACGCTGATCGTCCCATTCCTCATAGGTGCCGATACGGTCGTCCGCCGCGGCAAATCGCGTGTACAACAGGTAATGGGCACCATTGGCCGCCGCCTGGTTCAATGCGTCTTCGAGACCCGCCGGCTCCGGCGCACGCCGAACCATGGGGAAATACTCGACGAAACCCTTGAAGGCCTCTTCAGCCACCACGTTCGGCCGCGGATGGAACTGGCCCGGCGGCACGAAGTGGCCCTGGGCAATATAGATGAGGGAATCCGGCTGGATGCGCCAGGTGGCGGAACGCTGCGTATCGCTGTGATCGAGAATGCCGGCATCGCGCAGGTGATAGCGCGTGCCCTCGGCCATGTCGCTCACTTTCATGCAGCCGCTCAACAGCGTCAGCACCAGCAGCAGGCTCAAATACTTCATCATCGTCTCCAGGCCGGCGACGGAAAACCGGCGATCCCCGAGACAATGCAGCATCCAGGCCATCGCACAGGAGCGGACCCGGCAGGGGACCGCGGATCAGTCGCGCTTGCGCTTGTTGCCCATGCGCACGCCGATGTCCATCAGGAACTGGAAGAACCCCTCCTGATCTTCGAGCACGCTGCTCCAGAAAGGCGAGTGATACAGCGCCACGGCACCGTGCACCAGCGCCCAGGCCGCGCAGTAATGGAAGTAAGGCGGGACGTCTTCGAGCTTGCCCTCGGCGATGCGACCCTTGATCAGCTGGGTCAGGTGTTCGAAGTTTGACGCGCGGATCTTGTGCAGCTCCTCGACCATGTCCGGCACCTGGTTGCCCTTGACCAGCTTTTCCTCAAGGCGGTCGAACAGGCGATAGCGCTGCGGATCGCGCATGCGGAACTCGAAATAGGCGCGCGAAAGCGCTTCCTTGTCGCGGTCGACGTCCGGCGAATGGAGCAGCTCGTTCAGGTCGCGCTCGTAGTCGAGCATCAGCCGCAGGTAGATTTCGGCCTTGGACTTGAAGTGCTTGTAGATCGTGCCTTTGCCGATGCCCACCGTGTCGGCGATCATCTCCACGGTGACGCTGTCTTCTCCTTGTTCGAGAAAAAGCTGCAACGCGGTATCGAGGATTTCCTGTTCGCGCCGCCGAAACTCGCGGACTTTTCGAGGTTCATTCTGCATAGGTTGAGAAGACTGCGGGGTGGAAAATCGAAGCGGGATATTATGCCTATCTAGCCCAGAAATGCACGGAACATCAGCCTATGAATGCGTACGACGAGCAATTCCCGCACCCCGCCGGCCTGCGCTACCTCAATCATGCGGCCGTCGCGCCCTGGCCCCGGCGGGCAAGCGATGCCGTGACGGCCTTCGCCCGGGAAAACCACACCATCGGCGCCCGTGACTACCCGAAATGGCTCGAGGTGGAACTGCGCCTGCGCGAACGCCTGGCCCGCCTCCTCAACGCGCCCAGCAGGGCCGATGTCGCGCTGGTGAAGAATACCTCCGAGGCGCTGTCGTTCGTGGCGTTCGGGCTGGACTGGCGCTCCGGCGACCAGATCGTCATCAGCGACGAGGAGTTTCCGTCCAATCGCGTCGTCTGGGAGGCGCTCGCGCCACAAGGCGTGGAGGTCGTTCAGGTCAGCCTCAAGGGGCAGGACCCGGAAGCCGATCTGCTCGCAGCCTGCGGCCCCAGGACACGGCTGATGGCGATCAGCGCCGTGCAGTACGCCAGCGGCCTGCGCCTGGACCTGGGGCGTCTGGGCCTCGCCTGCGAACGGAGCGGCGTGCTGCTGTGCATCGACGCCAATCAGCAGCTGGGCGCCCTGCCCCTCGACGTGCAGGCCGCACGCTGCGCGTTCGCCATGGCCGATGGACACAAATGGATGCTGGGCCCGGAAGGCCTGGGCGTCTTCTATTGCCGCAGCGACCTGCGCAGCCAGTTGAAACTCCACGAATACGGCTGGCACATGCTCGAGGATGCCGGCAACTACGACCGCAGCGACTGGCAGCCGGCACGCAGCGCCCGGCGCTTCGAGTGCGGCAGCCCCAACATGCTCGGCTGCATGGCCCTCGAGGCCAGCCTGTCGCTGCTCGAAGAGGTGGGAATGGATCAGGTGGCCAGGCTGCTGCTCGAGCGTATCGAGTGGTTGCACAGCGGACTGGCTGCGATCGGGGGGGTCGAGCTGCTGAGCCCTCAGGCGCAGGCCAGACGCTCCGGCATCCTGACCTTCCGCCTCGAGCAACTGGATCGTGGCGCGCTGTTCGAACGGCTCAAGGCCGAGCAGGTGGTTTGCGCGCAACGCGGCGGCGGCATCAGGCTGTCGCCGCACTTCTACACCCCGGCCTCGGTGATCGACGAAACCCTGGCGATCCTCCGCGAGCTGGCCAACGGCTAGCGATCAAGGTCGGGAAATCTATTCCAAATCTGTTTAAAAATTAGCCAGCGCGCGCCTGCAAAGCCGCCCATTCGCGCCAATACTTCAGCAACTGGCAACGCAATCCCCCGATGCGAAGCCAGCTGAAGCCGCGAGGAACGCGGCTTCGACTCCTAATGGTCTTGACCCGGATCCCTTGGCTTCCGGGTTTTTTTTGCCCGGTTCAGCCGGCAACCGTGCGCGACGCGAGCATCTTCTGGCGCAGGCAGAAGCAGAACCAGAGGAAGAGAATCCACAGCGGAATCGCGAACACCGACAGGCGAATGCCCGGAATCAGCAACATGATGCCGGCGATCAGCGCCACGAACGCCAGGCACAGGTAGTTGGCGAAGGGAAACCAGAACGCCTTGAAACCCGGCTCCACGCCCTGCTGCCGCATGCTGCGGCGAAAACGCAGATGCGTCAGGCTGATCATCGCCCAGTTGATCACCAGCGAGGCCACCACCAGCGACATCAGCAGCTCCAGCGCGCCCTGCGGCAGCAGGTAGTTGACCAGCACGCAGAGGAAGGTGACCAGCGCCGAAACCCCCAGCGCCAGGACCGGCACGCCCCGGCGATTGATCTTCATCAGCGCCTTGGGCGCATCGCCCTGCTCGGCCAGCCCGTAAAGCATCCGGCTGTTGCAATACACACCGCTGTTGTAGACCGACAACGCGGCCGTCAGCACGACGAAGTTGAGCACGTGGGCCGCGGTGTCGCTCCCGATCAGCGAGAAGATCTGCACGAAGGGGCTGCTGCTGTAGGGATCGCCGGCCGCGCCCAGGGTTTGCAGCAGGCTGTCCCAGGGATACAGCGCGAGCAGCACGCTCAGCGCGCCGATGTAGAAGATCAGGATCCGGTAGACCACCTGGTTGATGGCCTTGGGAATGACGGTCCTCGGGTTCTCCGCCTCGGCGGCGGTGATGCCGACGAGCTCCAGTCCGCCGAAGGAAAACATGATGAACGCCAACGCCATCACCATGCCGCTGATGCCGTTGGGGAAGAACCCGCCGTGGCTCCACAGGTTGCTGACGCTGGCCTGCTCACCCCCCGCCCCGCCGAACAGCAGGAACAGGCCGAGCAGGATCATCCCGACGATCGCCGCGACCTTGATGATCGCGAACCAGAATTCGGCCTCGCCGAAGGCCTTGACCGTGCTCAGGTTGATCAGGTTGATGAGCACGAAGAAGGCCGCCGCGGTCGCCCAGGTCGGGATCTCGGGCCACCAATACTGAACGTACTTGCCGACGGCGGTCAGCTCGGCCATACCCACCAGCACGTACAGCACCCAATAGTTCCAGCCCGACAGGAAGCCCGCATAACGACCCCAGTACTGATGGGCGAAATGGCTGAACGATCCGGCCACTGGCTCCTCGACGATCATCTCGCCGAGCTGGCGCATGATCAGGAAGGCGATGAACCCACCGATGGCGTACCCCAGGATCATCGACGGGCCGGCACTCTTGAGCACCCCCGCCGACCCGAGGAAAAGGCCGGTCCCGATGGCGCCGCCCAGGGCGATCAACTGGATGTGGCGGTTTTTCAATCCGCGCTTGAGCGGGCCGGTGTGCAAACTGTCGTTCATCGATCAACCTTCGATACGGAACATGACGCAAGCCCGCCGCGTTGCCGCGAAGGGTCTGGGACTCATGGGGGAAACGGGGGCTACGGGTCGGAGGCGCGCATTGTACATCCTGCGCGCGACGCCCGAGACGTCATGGTGTCGCGCGAACCCGCGCCAGGGGGAACAGCCGACGGAAATTGGCGGTGGTCTGCGCCGCCAGCTCATCGAAGCCGACACCGCGCAAGCGGGCGAGGAACTCCGCCACGTCGCGCACGTATTCCGGCAGGTTCGGCTTGCCGCGATGCGGTATCGGTGCAAGGTAAGGCGAATCGGTCTCCACCAGCAGCCGATCGGCCGGTACCTGGCGCGCAACCTCGCGCAACGCCTCGGCATTGCGGAACGTGACGATGCCCGACAGGGAGATGTAGTAACCCATGTCCAGCGCCGCCCGGGCCATCTCCCAGTCTTCGGTGAAGCAGTGCAGCACGCCGGCTTGTGGCAGATCGGCCTCCCGCAGCAGCGCCAGGGTGTCCAGACGAGCCGCACGGGTATGGATGATCACCGGCTTGCCGGTGATCCGCGCAGCCTCCAGGTGCAGACGAAAGGACTGCTGCTGCAGCTGCGCGGCTTCCGGCTCGTAGTGGTAATCCAGGCCGGTTTCCCCGATGGCGACCACCTGCGGATGGGCCAACTCGCCCACCAGCCAGTCCAGTGCCGGTTCGGCACCGGGCTCCAGATCCAGCGGATGGACCCCGACCGAGCAGTCCACATCGTCATAGCGCTCGGCAAGCGCCTTGACTGCCGCGGCGTTGTCGGCGCTCACGCCGATGCAGAGAAAATGCCCCACCCCACGCTGGCGTGCCGCCTGCAGCGCGGCATCGAGGGAGCCGTCATGGGCGGTGAGGTCGAGTCGGTCGAGGTGACAGTGCGAATCTACGAGCATCGAAGGTGCGGGGTCTCGGGCGGGATGCAACGGCGCCAGCGGTTACATCGTATGGGTCGGGCGATCGGACTTCAGCGCGCCGGCCAGGTAGGTCTCGATCTTGTTGCGAGCGGTGGTGTCGCCCTCGTTGAACTGCACGCCCACGCCGGCGGCGCGATTCCCTTGCGCACCCTTGGGGGTGATCCAGACGACCTTGCCGGCGACCGGAATCTTCTCCGGTTCGTCCATCAGGTTGAGCAACATGAACACTTCGTCGCCGAGCTTGTAACTCTTGTTGGTGGGGATGAACAGCCCGCCATGCTTGATGAAGGGCATATAGGCCGCGTACAGCACGGATTTGTCCTTGATGGTCAAGGACATGATCCCGTTACGCGGCCCTAGATTCGGTGGCAGATTCATGCGGTGTACCCAGCGTACGATTTGCGAGGATTCTAGCCCGCTGATGGCAGGCTTGCCCACTGCACCAGCAGCGCTTCGAGAAGCAAGGCACGATTGAGGTTCGCCTTGGCCAGCACTTTCTGGCGATGCGCCAGCAGCCAGTCCTGCAACGCCAGCACCTTGCCCCGGGGGGCCTTCTGCGCCAGGTACTGCACGACCTTGCGCATGTCGGCGGCGCCGAGCGCCTCGTCATCGCCGGTCATCTGATGGCGCAGGATGAGATAGGCCCACTCGTTGAACCAGTCGAACACCAGCAGCAGCGGCAGCGCGTTCCAGGCGTCGGCCAGCTGGCTCGGCGACTGTTGCTGCTTGAGCAGCTTCTTGACGCCGTCCACCACCAGCGCGCGCAACTCCAGCACACCCTGCCCGTGCAGCTTGGCGGCCGCCAGCGGCGACCCGGCTGCCAGGGCCAGCAACTCTTCCCGCGCTTCCGGCGCCAGCGCCGGAAGCGCCGTCTCGAGCCAGGCGAGGCTCGCTTCGCGGCCGGGCAACGGGCAGGCCTGCTGGACGCAGCGGCTCTTGATGGTGGGCAGCAGCCGGCTGGGCTGGTGGCTGATCAACAACAGCACGGTATCGCCCGACGGCTCCTCCAGGCTCTTGAGCAAGGCGTTGGCCGCGTTCAGGTTCATCGCTTCGGCAGGCTCGAGCAGGACCACCTTGCGCCCGGCGAGCTGGGCGGTCTGGGTGACGAAACCCACCAGATCGCGCACCTGATCGACCCGGATCGCCTTGTCGACCTCCTCGGGCTCCAGCACGTAGTGATCGGGATGCGTGCCGGCGGCGAGCAGCAGACAGCTCTTGCAGGCACCACAAGCCCCCTCGGCGGCCGGACGCTGGCACAGCAGCAATGCCGCCAGGCGCTCGGCCAGCGCGCGCTTGCCGATGCCTACCGGGCCGTGCAGCAGATAGGCGTGCGCATGCTGGGTCCTGCCGGCCAGCTGCTGCCAGAGCCCGGCCTGCCAGGGATAGGCGTCAGCCACGGGTGCGCTCCAGAATCTCGGGCAACAGCGCATCCAGCGCAGCCTGCACCCCAGCCAGGGGCTGCGCCGCGTCGAGTACCCGATAGCGCGCCGGGGTCGCTTCGGCCCGCGCCAGATAGGTCCGCCGGACAGCTTCGAAGAACTCGCGCTTCTCCTGCTCGAAGCGATCGAGGCGGCCACGCGCTGCCGCCCGGCTCAGGCCGATGTCCACCGGCAGGTCGAACAGCAGGGTCAGATCCGGACGCAGCTCGCCCTGCACGAAGGTCTCCAGCAGAGCGATCCGCTCGACGTCCATGGCCCGCCCACCACCCTGGTAGGCATAGGTGGCGTCGGTGAAGCGGTCGCACAGCACGATCGCCCCTTGCTCCAGGGCCGGCCGGATGACGCCGGCCAGGTGCTGTGCCCGCGCAGCGAAGACCAGCAGCAATTCGGCATCGACCGCCATCGCTTCCTCGGCCGGCGCCAGCAGCAGCTCGCGGATCCGCTCGGCAAGGGGCGTGCCGCCAGGCTCGCGGGTCAGCACGACGCGGCGGCCGGCGTCGCGCAGACGCCCGGCCAGGTAGTCGCGATTGGTGCTCTTGCCTGCGCCTTCCGGGCCTTCCAGGGTGATGAACAGTCCCGTCACTGGGCGGCCTCGCTTTCTACCGGCTTGGGTTGCGGCGCCGGACTGGAGCGGTAGTCCGCGCGACGGTTGAGCTGATACTCGCGCACCGCACGGTTATGGTCGGCCAGGTTGTCGGAGAACACGTGACTGCCATCGCCCCGGGCGACGAAATAGAGGCTGGTGCCTTCTTTCGGATGCAGCGCCGCGTGAATGGCTTCGCGACCGACCATGGCGATCGGCGTGGGCGGCAGGCCCGCGGTGGTATAGGTGTTGTAGGGCGTCGGCTGACGCAGGTGCGCGCGAGTGATGCGCCCCTGGTACTGCTCACCGAGGCCGTAGATCACGGTGGGGTCGGTCTGCAGCAGCATGCCCAGCTTGAGCCGGCGCACGAACACGCCGGAGATCTCGCCGCGCTCGTGGGGCACACCGGTCTCCTTCTCGATGATCGAGGCCATGATCAGGGCCTGGTAGGGGTCTGCATAGGGCAGGCCCTCTGCGCGGTTTTCCCACTCTTCGGCGAGCACCTTTTCCAGGCGTGCGTAGGCGCGCTTGAGCAGATCGAGATCGCTCACGCTGCGGGTATAGCTGTAGGTGTCCGGGAAGAAGCGTCCTTCCGGATGCAGATCGGGCTGTCCCAGCTGCGCCATGATCTCCTGGTCACTCAGCCCCTGCAGGGTCTGCTTCAGGCGTGGCTGGGCGGCCAGTGCGGCGCGCAACTGGCGGAAGTTCCAGCCTTCGACCAGCGTCAGGGTGTATTGCACCACCTCGGCCCGCTGCCAGAGGCCGATCATCTCGCGCACCGTCATACCGGGGCGCAGCTGGTATTCGCCGCTGTGCAGGGTCTGCCCGGAAAGGTTCAGGCGCCAGTAAAGGCGCAGCGAGAAGGCGTCATCGAGCAGCCCTTCGGCTTCCAGCCGCTTGAAGATGCCACCGGGTGTATCGCCGGGCATCACTTCGAGCAGGCGATCCTCTTCCAGGGCGAGGGGCTGCTCGAGCGAAGCGTATTGTTTCCAGGCCAGCACGCCGAGGGCGGCCACACCCAGACCCACCACGACGATCATCAACAGAAGCAATTTACGAATCACGGGATATCAGGCTCGGCAATGAGGGATTGAAGTTTACGGGTGATCGGCCCTACGGGCCAGGCATGCGTCTGCAGCGATCGCACCGGCCAGATACCGTACTGGCTGTTGCAGCAGAAGACCTCGCTGGCACGCCACAACCGCTCCGGTTCGATATCCCGCTCGTCCACCTGCCAGCCCTGCCGTACGGCGATCTCCAGGATCCGCTCGCGCATGATGCCCGCCACCCCGCAGCGATCGAGCCCGGCCGTGGTCAGCTGGCCGTCGACGACCATGAACAGGTTGCTGAACACCCCTTCGATGACCCGGCCGGAGGTGTCGCGCATCAGCCCTTCGGCATAGCGCGTGTCCCGCCACTCGGCGCGGGCAAACACCTGTTCGAGGCGATTGAGGTGCTTGAGCCCCGCCAGCAGCGGCTGCTCCGCCAGGCGAGTCGTGCAGGGATATAGCGCCACCCCGTCTACGGCATGTTCATCGGGGTAGGCAGGCGCCGGAGCGGCAAGCAGCAGGCGGGTGGGATGGCACGGGGCCGGTGAACCATAGCCGCGCTGACCGGCGCCGCGCGTCAGGATCAGCTTGGCGACACCGTCGCCGAGCTGCCGTGCGAAGGCCTGCAGCTCGGACCCGAGGAGCTCGGGTTCGCAGGGAATCGACAGGCGCTGGCAGCCCCGGGCAAGGCGCCGCAGGTGACGCTCAGCGTATCGAGGCGAGCCGTCGATGACACGAATCGTCTCGAACAGACCATCGCCATAGGCCAGGCCCCGATCGTGAACGGCCACCCCATCGGCGGGATGGCCGTTCACCCAACTGCGCATCACTCGGCGAACCGGCGGAACACCAGCGAGCCGTTGGTGCCGCCAAAGCCGAACGAGTTGGACAGCGAGACCTCGATACGGCGCGATTTGGCTTCGTGCGGCACGAAGTCCAGGTCGCAACCGTCATCGGGGTCGTCCAGGTTGATGGTCGGCGGCGCCACCTGGTCGCGGATCGCCAGCACGCTGAAGATCGCCTCGACAGCGCCGGCGGCGCCCAGCAGGTGCCCGATCATCGACTTGGTTGAACTGACGGACAGGCGATAGGCCTGCTCGCCGAACACCGACTTGATCGCAGCGGCTTCGGCCTTGTCGCCGGCCGGCGTGGAGGTGCCGTGGGCGTTGATGTAGTCCACGCTGCCGGCATCGATCCCGGCATCCTTGAGCGCGCTGCGCATGCAGCGGCTGGCACCGGCGCCGTCATCCGGAGGCGAGGTCATGTGGAACGCATCGGCGCTCATGCCGAAGCCGATCAGCTCGGCATAGATGGTCGCGCCGCGTGCCTTGGCATGCTCGAGCTCCTCGAGCACCAGCGCACCGGCACCGTCGGACAGGACGAAACCGTCGCGGCCACGGTCCCACGGCCGGCTCGCCGCGGCCGGGTCGTCATTGCGCGTGGACAACGCCCGCGCGGCGCCAAAGCCGCCGATACCCAAACCGCACGCCGCCATTTCCGAGCCGCCGGCGACCATCACGTCCGCCTCGCCGTAGGCGATGTTGCGCGCGGCCATGCCGATGCAGTGGGTCGCCGTGGTACAGGCTGTCGCGATCGCGTAATTGGGACCTTGCAGTCCCAGATGGATCGACAGGAAACCCGACACCATGTTGATGATCGAGCCAGGCACGAAGAAGGGGGAAATCCGGCGCGGGCCCTGCTCGAACAACGATTTGCAGTTGTTCTCGATATTGGTGAGCCCACCGATGCCCGAGCCCATGGCCACGCCGATGCGCTCGCGATTGGCATCGGTGACTTCCAGGCCCGAGTCCCTGAATGCCTGGAAGCTCGCGGCCAGACCGTACTGAATGAACAGGTCGATCTTGCGTGCTTCCTTGGCCGGCAGGTACTGCTCGATCTCGAAGCCCTTCACCGAGCCGCCGATGCGGGTCGAGTAGGCTGAAAGGTCCATGTGCTCGATCAGGCCGATCCCACTGCGGCCGGCCAGAATTCCCTGCCAGCTGCTCGGCACATCGTTACCCAGAGGCGATACCATCCCCATCCCGGTGACTACGACGCGTCTACGCGACACAGCAATCTCCTTACCATTAGCGTTGGTGCGAGCCCGTGTACCTCACCCTCGAAGGGGCCACCGCGGGACAGCGCCCATCACAGTCGCCACGGTGGCGGCGCCTGCGTACAAATCAATACCAAAGAAAAGCCGCACTACCTCGTTCAAGGCAGTGCGGCTCTTCAGGTTCGAAGCGGATTACAGCTTATTGCGCGTGCGCATTGATGTAATCGATGGCTTCCTGAACGGTGGTGATCTTCTCGGCCTGCTCGTCCGGGATTTCGGTCTCGAATTCCTCTTCCAGAGCCATCACCAGCTCAACGGTGTCAAGAGAGTCGGCACCCAGGTCTTCGACGAAGGAAGCGCTATTGGTGACTTCCTCTTCTTTGACGCCAAGTTGCTCGGCAACGATTTTCTTGACGCGTTCTTCGATGGTGCTCATACCTTGTTTTCACTCCTATGGAAAAATCCAGGCAGCTGGTCTGCGCGGTAGTGTATAGAAAGCTTTTTCCGCATTTCAAGCTGAAAGCGGATCAGCATCATCCCGCGTTCAACCATCTGTCTATAAACCAGCTACGTCTTAATAACGCTTTTCAGACGGCTTTTTATGACTGAGCTCGACTGATTGGCGTCACAACATTCAGCTCATGTACATCCCGCCATTGACCGGAATGGTAGCTCCGGTGACGTAGCCTGCACCTTCCGAAGCCAGAAAAGCGACCACTTTCGCGATTTCTTCGGGCTGTCCCAGGCGGGCCAGCGGGATCTGGCCAGTCAGCGCATCACGCTGCGCCTGCGGCAGTTCACGCGTCATGTCGGTGTCGATGAAGCCGGGCGCGACCGAGTTCACGGTGATCCCGCGCGAACCGACTTCCCTGGCCAGGGCGCGGCCGAAGCCTTCCAGGCCAGCCTTCGCCGCCGCATAGTTGACCTGACCGGCATTGCCCATGGCACCGACCACCGAGCCGATGTTGATGATCCGCCCCCAGCGCGCCTTGGTCATCCCGCGCAGGACGGCCTTGGTCAGGCGATACAGGCTGGTGAGGTTGGTGTTGATGACATCGTCCCACTCATCGTCCTTCATCCGCAGCATCAGGTTGTCGCGCGTGATACCGGCATTGTTCACCAGAATGGCCGGCTGACCGAACTGCTGCTGGATCTGCTCGAGCGCGGCGGACACCGACTCGTCGTTACCGACATCGAGCACCACGCCGAGCCCTTCGACGCCCTGATCCTTGAAGGTTGCCGTGATGCGCTCGGCCCCGGCTTGCGAGGTCGCGGTCCCGATCACGGTAGCGCCCTGACGGCCCAATTCCAGTGCGATCGCCTGGCCAATGCCTCGGCTCGCACCGGTGACCAGCGCAACTTTGCCTTGCAGACTCATAGTTATCTCCTTGTTCAGGCCAGCGCCGCGCGAGCCGCCGCGAAAGCCTCTGGGGTGTCCAGATTATGGGTATTGATGCCTTTGACGCAGCGCTTGTTCAGCCCCGAGAGCACCTTGCCAGGCCCGCACTCGACCAGGTCGGTCACGCCCTGGGCATGCAGGCCCACCATCGACTCGACCCAGCGAACCGGGCTGTAAAGCTGCGCCAGAAGGTCCCGCTTGAGCGTCTCCAGATCCGTTACGACCGCCGCGCTGACGTTCTGGACCAGGGCGATTTCCGGCGCCTGCCAGGCGACGGCCTGGACGGCGGCGGCGAACTGCTCGGCCGCCGGACGCATCAGCTCGCAATGGGAAGGCACGCTCACCGGCAGGGCCATGGCCCGCTTAGCGCCCCTGGCCTTGCAAGCCTCGATGGCGCGCTCCACGGCTTGCGCCGAACCGGCAATGACCACCTGCCCGGGTGCGTTGAAATTCACCGCGCTCACGACCTCGCCCTGGGCCGCTTCGGCACAGGCAGCCAGCACATCGGCGTCTTCCAGCCCGAGGATGGCGGCCATGCCGCCCTGCCCGGCCGGAACGGCCTGCTGCATCAGCTGCCCGCGGCGCTCGACCAGCTTCACGGCATTGGCGAACGGCAGGCTGCCCGCTGCAACCAGCGCCGAATACTCACCCAGGCTGTGCCCTGCGACATACGCAGGCCGAGCACCGCCTTCGGCCAGCCAGAGACGCCAGATGGCAATCGAAGCGGCGAGGATGGCCGGCTGGGTTTTGTCGGTCTGATTCAGCTGCTCTTCTGGGCCCTGCTGGACCAGCGACCAGAGATCGTAGCCCAGCGCCTGCGAGGCCTCAGCGAAGGTGTCGAGCACGATGGCATGTTGCGCGCCCAGCTCGGCAAGCATTCCGACTGCCTGCGAGCCCTGACCGGGAAAGACGAAAGCGAATGATGCGGACATAACGGGTCTCTTGTGGTTCTGCCGTCTTGGAGAGCGCCCAGGCAACTGGACGCACCGATTAGTCAGTTGGATGGCGAGCCGCCCAACAGGGTCACATTGCGGGACAGCTAGTGCAAACGCTCGAGCCGTCGAAGGAGCTGGCCGGGGAGATTCTGCTCGACCTCCTGCACCGCATGGCGCACCGCGGTACGAAAGCCGTCACGCCCGGCGCCACCGTGGCTTTTCACCACGATCCCTTGCAACCCCAGAAAGCTGGCCCCGTTGTGCGCGGCGGGCGTCAGCTCGCCCCGCAGCTGGCGCAGCAGCGGCAGCGCCAACACACCCGCAAGACGTGCGCCCAGCGATCGCCTGAACAGCGCCTCGACACGCTCACCGAGCATCTCGGCAAGACCCTCGCTGGATTTAAGCAAAAGATTGCCGACGAAACCGTCGCAGACCGCCACATCGGCATCGCCACGAAACAACCCGTCGCCCTCGATGAAACCCCGGTAATTGAGCGCTTCCGCCTGCTGAAGCAACTTCGCGGCCAGCTTGACCTGCTGGTTCCCCTTGATTTCCTCGGTCCCGACATTGAGCAAGGCGACCCGGGGTCGATCCACGCCCATGGCACTGGCTGCGACCGACCCCATCAGGGCGAACTGGTAGAGGTGCTGGGCATCGCAGTCGACATTGGCGCCCAGGTCGAGCAACAGGCAGGAACCACCGTGACGGGTCGGAATGGAGGTCACCATGGCCGGGCGGTCGATCCCGGGGAGCGTCTTCAACAGGTGACGGGCGAGCGCCATCAGCGCGCCGGTGTTGCCCGCACTGACGCAGGCGTGAGCCTCTCCGTCGCGCACCAGCTCGAGCGCCAGCCGCATCGACGATCGAGGCTTGCCGCGCAACGCCAATGCCGGGCGCTCGTCCATGGCGATGACCTGATCGGCATCGACAACACGCAGGCGCGACCGATCGACACCGGTAGCGGTGGCGATTAGGGGATCAATCAGGGAGCGTTGACCGACGAGGGTCAGGTGCAGCGAGGGGAATTCAGCCAGGCAGTCGAGACTGGCCGGAACAATGCAGTGGGGACCGAAGTCCCCACCCATTGCATCAATCGCGATGATCGTGGCGGACAAGGATTACTCGTCGGAGCCCTTGTCGATCACTTTGCGACCACGGTAGAAACCTTCCGGAGAAACGTGGTGGCGCAGGTGAACTTCACCGGTGCTCTTTTCTACGGACAGGGCGTTCGGCTCGAGCGCGTCGTGGGAACGACGCATGTCACGGGCGGAACGGGATTTTTTGTTCTGCTGAACAGCCATTTGGATCAACTCCTAAACGTTTGGGTCACGCTTTAACTGCGCCAGCACGCTGAACGGGTTGGACCGCTTAGCCTCGTCCTCGGTCGGCTCGGGCTCTTCCAGCCCAGCCGGCGGCTGGCAAATTTCAGGGTCATGGAGTGGAACAATCGGTAGCGCGAGCAACAGCTCGTCTTCGACCAGCGCCAGCAGATCCAGAGGATCCTCTCCCACTTCCAGCACGTCATAGCCCTTGGGCAGGTGCTGGGTATTCGCGCCTTCATTCACGACCGCGTAATCGCACTCACTGTGAATCGGCAGAACAACCTGCTCCAGACAACGCTGGCAAATCATGGTGACGTCAACCTCGAGCTCGCTGTGAATCACCACAGACTTCTGCTCGTCACGCCCGAAGACCAAACGAGCGCGCACCGCACCACGATCATCCTCGAGAGGATCGGTGAGCCGCTTCAGACTCGCCAGCGGTACCTCACCTTCAAAGGTGGTTGCCCGGTCGGCGTGCTTTCGCGGATCGACGTGCGAAGGTATCGGTCCTTTAAACATAAGCGCGGCATTCTAGGGATGCGCCCCGCCCCTGTCAAAGGAATTCCATCCCGTCTTTTACGGACGTGCCCTACAATCGCAGCCTATATATTAAGGAAGAAAACATGCGCCACCTGCTGCTCGCCTCCAGCTCGACCTATCGCCGGGAACTGCTTTCCCGCCTGCGCCGGCCATTCGACCATGCGAGTCCGGACATAGACGAAACACCCCATCCGCAAGAGAGCGCCGAAGGGCTCGCGCGACGGCTGGCGGAGGAGAAGGCACGGGCACTCGCCGATCGTTACCCGCAGCACCTGATCATCGGTTCCGACCAGGTCGCCGTCATCGACCAACGGATCGTCGGCAAGCCACTGACCTTCGAGCGCGCCCGCGAACAACTGCAAGCCGCCAGCGGCAAGGAGGTCCGGTTTCTGACCGCCGTCGCCCTCCTGAACGCGCAAAGCGGTCGACTGCAAGTGGACTGCGTTCCATTCAGCGTTCGGTTTCGCGACCTCAGCGACACACAGATCGACCGCTACCTCGAAGCCGAAAAGCCCTTCGACTGCGCCGGAAGCTTCAAGGTGGAAGGATTGGGCATCAGCCTGTTCCGCTCGACCGAAGGCTGCGACCTCACCAGCCTGATCGGCTTGCCGCTGATCAGACTGGTCGACATGCTAGCCCGCGAGGGCGTCGAGATTCCCTGAGCAGGTCAGCGCAGCACGGGCCCCTGCAAACCGACCCAAAGGGCAAGGCGCTCGGCGACGCTGGCACCGAGACGCTTGGTGAAGCGATCGAAAGGCGAGTCCTTGACCGTGTAATCCACGATCTCCGGCTCGCCCACCACCTCGCGAGCGACATAGCCGGTACTGCCCAGCCCGTCGATCAGCCCCAGCTCCAGCGCCTGCTCTCCGGACCAGATCAACCCGGAGAACAGCTCCGGATGCTCGGCATCCTGCAGCCGATCGCCCCGCCCCTGCTTGACGCTCTCGATGAACTGGCGGTGAGTCGTGCCGAGCACGCCCTTCCAGAATTCGGTTTCTTCCGGCTTCTGCGGCTGGAAGGGGTCGAGAAACGCCTTGTGCTCGCCGGAGGTATACACGCGGCGCTCCACGCCCAGCTTCTGCATGGCATCGACGAAGCCGAAGGTCGCCGCCGTCACGCCGATGGAGCCCACCAGGCTGGATTTATCGGCGTAGATTTCGTCGGCCGCGCTGGCGATGTAGTAGGCGCCGGAGGCACCAAGATCGGTGATCACGGCATAAAGCTTTATCGCCGGATATTCGCCGCGCAGGCGGCGGATCTCGTCGTAGATATAACCCGACTGCACAGGGCTGCCACCAGGGCTATTGATGCGCAGCACCACGGCCTTGGTGCCCTCCGCCTCGAACGCCGCGCGCAGCGCACCGACGATGTTGTCGGCGCTGGCCGCCTCGTCGTCGGCGATCATGCCGCGCACGTCGATCACCGCCGTATGGCTGGCACTGCTCTTTTCCTTGCCCAGCTGCAGGAGCGGGGAAAACATCAGCAGCGCCCCGAACAGGTAGGCGAAGGTCAGCAGCTTGAAGAAAATGCCCCAGCGCCTGGCGCGACGCTGCTCCTGGACGCCTGCCAGCAGGGTCTTTTCCAGCAGACGCCAGCTCCTGCGGTCTTCCTTGTCTTCGTCCGGCGCCTTCCACTCATCCGACATAACGTTCCACCTCACAGGCATTCCGAGCAGCGAGCCATTCGCCCAGCTCCTCGAAACGATTGATTATTCGTTGCGGTGAATGCTGCGCCAACACGTCCGGCGCCTGGGCACCATAACTGACCGCAACCGCCTCCATTCCCGCACGCTGCGCCATCTGCAGATCGAATACCGAATCCCCCACCATCACCGCCTGATCGGCACGCTTGCCGCAATGGACGAGAATCTCGTCCAGCATCAGCGGGTCGGGCTTGCCGGCCGTCTCGTCGGCGCAGCGGGTGATATCGAAGTAACGCTCCCAGCGACAGGATGCGAGCATCCTATCCAGACCGCGACGACTCTTGCCGGTTGCAACCGCCAGCAACATCCCCTGCTCGCGAAAACGCTCGAGCCACTCGACGACACCGGGAAACAGAGGCGACGGCTGATGCTCCAGCGCAAGGTAATGTTCGCTATAGCGCTGGCGAAACACCTCGATCGAGGCCGCACTGGTCAGTTGCGGGTAGAGACAGGCAATCGCGTCGGGCAAGGCGAGCCCGATGATACCCTTGACCGATGCATCGTCGAGCCGAGGCAGGTCGCATTCCGCAGCAGCCAGATGCATCGCTTGGACGATCCGGCCGATGGAGTCAGCCAAGGTGCCATCCCAGTCGAAGATCAGCAGTTCGCACTTACTCACCCAGGCGCTCCAGTGTCTGTGCCCACATCTCGTCGACCGGGGCCTCCAGCTCCAGCTCGCCCCCGTCGGGCAGCGGGACCCTCAGCGCATAGGCGTGCAGGAACAACCGTTTGCCGCCCAGCTCCCGGATTTCCTGGGTGAAGGCTTCGTCGCCGTACTTGCTGTCGCCTGCAATGCTGTGACCCGCATGGCGGGCATGCACCCGGATCTGATGGGTACGGCCGGTAACCGGCTTGGCCTCGACCAGCGTGGCGAAGTCACCGAAACGGCGCAGCACGCGAAAGAGGGTCAACGCCTCCTTGCCCTGATCACTGACCTCGACCATGCGCTCTCCCGAACGCAGGGTGTTCTTTTCAAGCGGCGCGTTGACCTGCTTCTTGCTGGTCTCCCATCGCCCCCGCACCAGCGCCATGTAGCGCTTGTCGACACCGTCGCCCCGCAAGGCCTGGTGCAGGTGCCGCAACATGCTGCGTTTCTTGGCGACCATCAGCAGACCGGACGTGTCGCGATCGAGCCGGTGAACGAGCTCGAGCTCCTTGGCATCGGGCCGCAACTGGCGCAAGGCCTCAATCACGCCGAAGCTCAAGCCGCTGCCGCCATGCACGGCGATACCGGCAGGCTTGTTCATCACGATCAGCGCCTTGTCTTCATGGACGATGGCCGCCTCGAGACGCTCGAGCAGGCCGATCGCCAGGGGAGCGGGCTCGTCGCGCTCGGGCAGCCGCAGCGGAGGCACCCGCACGACATCGCCCGCCTGCAATTTGTATTCGGGCTTTATCCGCCCCTTGTTCACCCGCACCTCGCCCTTGCGCAGGATGCGATAGATCAAGGTCTTGGGGACACCCTTGAGCTGGGTACGGAGGAAGTTGTCGATGCGCTGGCCGGCAAGTTCCGGCGAGACCTCGAGCAGCTGAACGCCAGAGGCCTGGGATGGGGTATTGGTCATCGCGGCATCATAGCAATTTCGCCAATTTGAAGCACTCAAACATTGCTGTTATAGTCCCGAGCGCCGCCAAAAGCGGACCGTCTGCGGATGCCTGCCATATCGCCATCCCTGACGAAGCAAAATCGTTCGAGGACGTAAGGCTGTCCGACGGGGTTTCTCCAGTTCAGAGACCCGAAACAAGCCTAAAGACATGATGCGTGCCCCCCGCTGGGGAATCGTGACAATCGCCAACCCGCTCTGGATTCTGCGGGCGGCACCCGATTTTCAAAGGATAAGTGTTGGGTGGAGATGCACAGCCATCGGATTGCGTAGCAAAGGCTTCCACAGACGCGTCATTCCGTCCGCTACCATGGCTGATTCCTCCTCCCTGACCGCAGCTGCTGTTCCGACAGTTAGCAGGAGACGTCGTCGCGACGCCGGCCCAACTGGCCTCACATCGCTAGACACTGGAATGCCTTACAACCATTCCTGACGCACCTGACACCGACCGTGAGAGTCGTGTGTGCCGAACGCCGTTTCCGGAAGCCCGGAAACCGACGGTACTACATGAAAAGAATGCTAATTAACGCAACTCAGCCCGAAGAGTTGCGTGTCGCACTGGTCGATGGACAACGTCTGTTCGACCTCGATATCGAATCGGGCGCCCGTGAGCAGAAAAAAGCCAACATCTACAAGGGCAAGATCACCCGCGTAGAACCCAGCCTCGAAGCGGCCTTCGTCGACTTCGGCGCCGAGCGCCACGGCTTCCTTCCGCTGAAGGAAATCTCCCGCGAATACTTCAAGAAGTCGCCCGAAGGCCGGGTGAACATCAAGGATGTTCTGTCCGAAGGCCAGGAAGTCATCGTCCAGGTCGAAAAGGAAGAGCGTGGCAACAAGGGCGCCGCCCTGACCACCTTCATCAGCCTCGCTGGCCGCTACTTGGTCCTGATGCCGAACAACCCGCGCGCGGGCGGCATTTCCCGCCGCATCGAGGGCGAGGAGCGCAACGAACTGCGCGAAGCCCTCAACGGGCTCGATATCCCGGCCGACATGGGCCTGATCGTGCGCACCGCCGGCCTCGGCCGCAGCAGCGAAGAGCTGCAGTGGGACCTCGATTACCTGCTTCAGCTGTGGGGCGCGGTGAAAGAGGCGTCGCAGGATCGCGCGCCCTTCCTGATCTACCAGGAATCCAACGTCATCATTCGCGCCATTCGCGACTACCTGCGCCAGGACATCGGCGAGGTGCTGATCGACAGCGTCGAAGCCCAGGAAGAAGCCCTGACCTTCATCCGCCAGGTGATGCCGCAGTACGCGAGCAAGATCAAGCTGTACGAAGACAGCGTTCCGCTGTTCAACCGCTTCCAGATCGAGAGCCAGATCGAGACCGCATTTCAGCGTGAAGTGAAACTTCCGTCGGGTGGTTCGATCGTGATCGATCCGACCGAGGCCCTGGTGTCCATCGACATCAACTCGGCACGTGCCACCAAGGGTGGCGACATCGAAGAAACCGCCCTGCAGACCAACCTCGAAGCGGCCGAGGAGATCGCACGCCAGCTGCGCCTGCGCGATATCGGCGGCCTGATCGTGATCGACTTCATCGACATGACCCCGGCCAAGAACCAGCGCGCGGTGGAAGAAAAGGTTCGCGAAGCGCTCGAGGCCGATCGTGCCCGCGTGCAGGTCGGCCGCATCTCCCGTTTCGGCCTGCTGGAGATGTCCCGCCAGCGCCTGCGCCCGTCCCTCGGCGAAACCAGCGGCATCGTCTGCCCTCGCTGCAACGGGCAAGGCATCATCCGCGACGTCGAATCCCTCTCGCTGGCCATCCTGCGCCTGATCGAAGAGGAAGCCCTGAAGGATCGCACCGCCGAAGTCCGCGCCCGCGTCCCCTTCCAGGTTGCCGCCTTCCTGCTCAACGAAAAGCGCAATGCGATCACCAAGATCGAACTGCGCACTCGCGCGCGCATCTTCATCCTGCCGGACGACCACCTGGAGACCCCGCATTTCGAAGTGGTGCGCCTGCGTGACGACAGCCCGGAAATCATTGCCGGCCAAGCCAGCTATGAAATGAGCCCGCCTGAAGTCGAGGAAGCCCAGCCGATCAGCTCCACCCGCACCCTGGTTCGCCAGGAGGCGGCCGTGAAGACGGCACCTCAGCGCAGCGCGCCGATTCCCGCCGAGCCCGCGCCGACCGTAGCAGTCGAGTCCAAGCCCGAGCCGAGCCTGTTCAAGGGCCTGGTCAAGTCGCTGGTCAGCCTGTTCGCCGGCAAGGAAGAAGCCAAGCCGGTCGAAATCGAGAAGAAGCCGTCGTCGCCGCGCCAGCCGCGCAACGACGAACGCCGCAACGGCCGCCAGCAGAACCGTCGCCGTGACGGCCGCGATGGCCGCGCGTCCCGCGACGAAGAGCGCAAGCCGCGCGAAGAGCGCCAAAGCCGCGAGGAGCGCCAGCCGCGTCCGCCGCGCGAAGAGCGCAAGCCACGCGAACTCCGTGAACCTCGCGAGCAGAACGAAACAGTCGAGGCGCAGGAGCAGCAGCCGCGCCGCGAACGCGCCCCGCGTGAAGATCGCCAGCCTCGCGAAGAACGCAAGCGTGAGCTGCGCGCGCCACTGGACGAAGCCGGCGAATCGCCAGCCGTGGCCAGCGAAGAACGCGCCGAGCGCAAGCCGCGCGTACCGCGCGAAGAGCGCAAGCCACGCACCGAGCAGGTAGTCGCCGAGGAAGAACTGCAGCAGGACGAAGGCCGTGACGACGAGCAGGCGTCGGCCGATGGCGAACGCCCTCGCCGCCGCTCCCGTGGCCAGCGTCGCCGCAGCAATCGCCGTGAGCGCCAGCATGACGCCAATGGCAACGAGATCGAATCGGCAGACGGCAACGACGGCGAAAATTCCGCTGCGGACGCCGAGCGTGACGCGCCGGTGAAATCGGCCGATGTCGCCGTTGCCGCCACCGCTGCCGCGATCGCCGCCAATACCGCCGACACCGACGTACAGCCCGTCTTCGAAGCCGCGCCTGCCGAGCAGACGCCGATCGAAGCCGAAGCGGTACCCGCCACGGCGATCAGCGAACCGCTTTCGCCGCGCGTGGAAATCGAGGCGCCCGCTGTCCAGGAAGCGCTCATCGAGCCGACCCCTGAGCCGCTTCAGGAGCCCAGCGCCCCGGTAGTCCCGGCGGAAACGGTAACCGAGGCACCTGCCGCGGTCGCCGAACCGGAACCCGCTCCGATGCCGGAGCCGGTTGTCGAACCGGTCGCACCTCAGCCTGCCGAAGCCCCGCAGAGCGAATTCGCGACCCCGTCGAGCACTGGTCGTGCACCGAACGATCCACGCGAAGTGCGCCGTCGCAAGCGTGAAGCCGAGCGCCTGGCACGCGAAGCAGCCGAAGCCCAGGCGGCGTCGGCGTCCGAGCCGGCGGCAGCAGAGCAACCGCTCGCCGCGCCGGAGATCGTCGCCAGCGCGCCCGTGGAACTCGAACAGCCTGCTGCCGAACCACTGGCCGCGATCGAGCCCGAGCAGGTCGTCGCGCAGTCTGACGACACCACGCACGGCGAAACCGAGCAGGCGATCGAGCACACGCCCGCGCAGGCGCCGCATCAGACGCTGACGGACGAGCCGATTGCCGGCGAGACCGAAGAAAACAAGGACAAGCCCAGGGGCTGATCCTTGAACGAAAAAAGGGATGCCTAGGCATCCCTTTTTTTCGTTTCGAAATCCGAATCAGGCTGAAAACATGCTTCAGTTCGTGCCTCAGCCAGCCGGCCTATCTGACACCTGCCGACGGCCGCGCCCCTTCGTCGAGAGCGGCAAGGTGGATGCCTGGACAGCCAAGGAGCCCTTTCTCGGCAACGCCTAGCAGCAATGCCTTAGAGCAGGTTCGGCTCTATCTCCAGCTCCACGCCGAAACGCTCGAGGATGTCAGCCTGGATACGCCTGGCAAGGCCTAGCAGCTGGCTGCCGGTGGCATTGCCATAGTTGACCAGCACCAGCGCCTGCAGCCTGTGCACGCCCGCATCGCCATCCCTGAAACCCTTCCAACCGGCCCGCTCGATGAGCCAGCCCGCGGCAAGCTTCACCCGCCCGCCCGCCTGCGGATAGGCGACCAGATCCGGATAACGCTCGCGCAACACCGCCGCCTGCGAAGACTCCACCAGAGGGTTCTTGAAGAAGCTGCCCGCATTCCCCAGCACCTGCGGATCGGGCAATTTTTCGCTGCGAATGGCGCAAACCGCGCGACTCACATCCATCGCCGATGGGCGGGTGACGCCCTGCTCGACCAGCTTCTGACGAATCGGACCGTACTCCAGGTGCAGCGGCGCTTCCCGGGCAAGGGCGAACCGCACACGGAGGATCACCCAACGACCCGGCTCGCGCTTGAACAGGCTGTCGCGGTAATCGAAAGCGCACTGCTCTACGGAAAACTCACGCACCATGCCCGAGCGCAGGTCCACGGCCGTGAGGCTGTCCATGACGTCCTTGAGCTCGACGCCATAAGCGCCGATGTTCTGTACCGGCGCTGCCCCTACGGTACCCGGGATCAGGCTGAGGTTTTCAAGACCAACCAGGCCCCGCTCGAGACTGCGTAACACGAACGGATGCCAGGGCTCGCCCGCCTGAGCCTCCACGACGACCCGACCGCCATGATCGGCGATGACGTCGATGCCTCGGTTGACCATCCGCACCACCACGGCCTGCACGTCGGCCGTGAGCAGCACGTTGCTGCCGCCGCCCAGCACCCACAGAGGCATCCGCAGCTCGCGCGCCGCGGCGCTTATCTGCAGCAGGTCCTCATGCGAGCCGGCCTCGGCATACCAGCGCGCCCGCGCATCCAGACCAAAGGTGTTGTAGGGGCGCAGGCTCACCCATTCCTGCAACAGCGGACTCACAGCAGCCTCCTGATGTCTTCGAGCAGCACCTCGCTACCCTGCTCGACCAGGTCGAGAACCTGGGCGAAACCGTCATCCTCACCGTAATAGGGATCCGGCACGTCCTCCGGCTGCAGATTGGCGCGGCGCAGGAACAGATCCAGTTTCGCCGCGCTTCCGGCCGGCTTGATCGCCTGCAGGTCCGCCAGGTTCTGCGCGTCCATCGCCAGGATCAGGTCGAACCGGTGGAAATCGTCCGGCGAAACCTGGCGCGCTCTCAACGGACTCAGGTCATAGCCGCGAAGCCGGGCGGCAGCGGTCGCTCGGCTATCGGGCGCCTTGCCGACGTGCCAGCCCCCCGTGCCTGCCGAGTCGATGACGACGGTACTGTCGAGCCCCGCCTGGCGCAATCTGTGCTGGAACACCGCCTCGACGGTGGGCGAGCGGCAGATATTGCCGAGGCAGACGAAGAGAATTCGCATCAGCCCCCCAGCAACTGGCGCACGCGCTCCAGGTCCTCCGGGGTATCGACGCCGGCGGGAGGCGACTCCACCGCGTCGGCAACGTGGATACGACGCCCATTCCACAACGCACGCAACTGCTCCAGCGCCTCGGTGTTCTCCAGCCAGCAGGGACCCCAGGCGACGAAATCGGCAAGGAAGCCGGCACGATAGGCATAGATACCGATATGACGACGATAGGGAACGCCGGCGGGAAGCTGGTCGCGGCTCCTGGCGAAATCGTCTCGCGCCCAGGGCAACGGCGCGCGGCTGAACGTCAGCGCCAGCCCGTCGAGGTCGCTCAAGACCTTCACCACGTTGGGATTGAACAGGCTCGCCGCATCCTGCAGCGGCTCGGCCAGGGTCGCGATCGAGGCCTCGGGATGGGCGGCGAGATTCATCGCCACCTGCTCGATGACCGACGGCGGGATCAGAGGCTCGTCGCCCTGCACGTTCACCACGATCGCGTCCGCAGCGAGGCCGAGCTGTGCGGCGACCTCGGCCAGGCGGTCGGTACCGGAATTGTGGTCGGCACGCGTCATCAGCGCCTCGGCACCGAAGCCCTGGCATGCCTCGAGGATGCGCGCATCGTCGGTCGCCACCACCACCCGTGCCGCCGAACTGCGGCAGGCGCGCTCCCACACATGGCGGATCATCGGCTTGCCGGCGATGTCCTGCAGGGGCTTGCCCGGCAGGCGGCTCGAGGCATAGCGCGCCGGGATGACCACGGTATAGACGTCGCTCATTTGTCCAGGCGCTCGTCCACGTCCAAGGTACGCGCTTCGCTTTCCAGCATCACCGGAATCCCGTCGCGTACCGGAAAGGCCAGGCCGTCGGCGCGGCAAACGAGTTCGGTCTTGTCGGCTGCGAGGCGCAGCGACCCCTTGCACAACGGGCAGGCCAGGATATCGAGCAGTTTGGTGTCCATGGGCAGTCCTTGGTACGCAACCGACTGCACAGGCAGGTCGGCCGCTATGAATGAGTGGGCAGCATGCGGGCCAGTTGCTCGTCGAACCAGGCGACGAAGGCCTCCGACGGAGACGCCTGCACCTTGAGATAGAACCAGCCCGCAGGTGCGAAGGCCCGGCATTTCACCGCATCCTTCTCGGTCATCACCACAGGCAGGTCGGGGCTGAAAGCGAGCTGCTCCGGCGTGAAGGCGGCGTGGTCGGCGAAGGGATGCGCGATCGCGCGCCAGTGTAGCGCCTCGAGCGTGGTGAAGAAACGTTGCGGGTTGCCGATCCCGGCCACGGCGTGTACCGCCTGACCCGCCGGAAAATGATCGAGAGGCAGGCTTCGATCGCTGCACAGTTCCACCAGCGCCTGCGGCTGCAGCCTGAACGAAAAACCATCGTCCGAATCCACCGCAGCGCCGTTGTACAGCACGGCATCGACCTCGCCGAGCCGTTCGGCCGGCTCGCGCAGCGGGCCCGCGGGCAGGCACCGGCGGTTGCCCAATCCGCGCGCGGCATCGACCAGCACCAGTTCCAGATCCCGGGCGAGCCGGTAGTGCTGCAACCCGTCGTCACTGAGCACCAGATCCAGGGCTTCGCTTTCCAGCAGCGCCTGTACCGCCCTGGCGCGCTGCGGGTCGATCATCAGCGGCACGCCCGTGCGCTCCACGATCAGCAACGGCTCGTCACCGGCCACGGAGGCCGACTGCCCCGCCTCGACTTTCCAGGGATGGCTGGGAGGATTCGCGCCATAACCGCGACTGACGACACCCACCCGCAGACCGCGGGCGCGGCAATGCTCGATGAGCCAGAGAATGAGCGGCGTCTTGCCCGTCCCACCGACCGTGACGTTACCGACCACGATCAGCGGAACCGGCGGCCGGTAGATGTCGCCCTCGCCGTCGAGAAAGCGCTGGCGGCGGCGCGTGACCACGCGGCGATAGAGCGCTTCCAGCGGCCCGAGCAGGGCCAGCGCCGGATGCCCCCGATACCAGGCCTGCTGCAGGCGATCGGCAAGGGACATCAGGGCGTCGCCTGGGCCTCGACGGTGGTGATGCGCAGGTGCGCGATCCCCAGCTTGCCGGCGGCGTCCATGGCGGTGATGACCGCCTGGTGAGGCGTCCTGCCATCGGCGCTGATGACCATCGGCAGACTGCTGTCGCCTCCAGACTCCTTGTTCAGCGCGGCCATCAGGGTCGCCAGGTCGCTCTTGACCAGGGCGCGCCCGTTGAGCGAGTAGTTGCCTTCGGTGTCGATCACCACCTCGAGCTGCTTGACGTCGGTTTCCTGCGGCGGGGTACCGCTGGCGGCTTCGGGAAGGTCTACCTTCAGCTGCGTCTCACGGGTGAAGGTAGTCGTGACGACGAAGAACAGGAGCAGGATGAACACCACATCGATCAACGGCGCCAGGCCGATCTCGACGTTCTCCCGGGGTTTGCGCCGAAATTTCACGCCTTGTCCTCGCCCAGGTCGACGTCGCGATTGCCCTGCACCACTTCCACCAGCTTGATCGCTTCCTGCTCCATGCCGATGACCAGCTCCTCCACGCGGCGCTGCAGATAGCGATGGAAGAACAGCGCAGGAATGCCGACCATCAGACCAGCCGCCGTGGTGATCAGCGCCTTGGCGATACCACCGGCCAGCAGCGGTGCGTTGGCCATGCCGGAGCCCATGAAGGAGCTGAAGATCTCGATCATGCCCAGCACCGTACCCAGCAGCCCCAGCAGCGGCGCGATACCGGCGATGGTCCCGAGGGCATTGAGGTAGCGATCGAGGTCATGGACGACGCGAGCGGCGGCCTCCTCGATGCATTCCTTCATGATCTCGCGGCCATGCTTGGAGTTCGCTAGCCCGGCAGCCAGGATCTCGCCCAGCGGCGAATCGGCGCGCAGCTCCTTCAGCTTCTGGTTGCTGAGTTTCTTTTCCTTGATCCACTTCCAGACCTGCCCCAGCAGATGCGGAGGCGTGACACGGCTGGGCCGCAGCGTCCAGAGGCGCTCGGCGATGATGCCGGCGGCGGCGATGGAACACAGAATGATCGGCAGCATGATCCAGCCGCCCGCTTTCACCAACTCCCACACGAGATGAATCCCCCTCCGAAAAGTGGCGCCACTCTAGCATAGGGGCGGGCCGCCGCCGTTGGCCCCCGTTCTCATTTTTCCCTCCAGAACCTGCGCTCGCCACGCAGCCCCTCGGCATCCGACCAGTCGCCGAGCACAAAGCGCACCGCACCCATTTTCGCCGTATCCAGCAGCGTCGCGCCGGCGAGTTCGAGGCGCTCGACGACACTCGGATGAGGGTGGCCGAAGTTGTTGTGCAGCCCTCGTGACAGCAACGCGCCCTGCGGCGCCACAGCCGCTACGAAGGCCGCCGAGGACGAGCTGCGACTGCCATGGTGCGGCACCAGCAACCAGCGGGCCTGCGCGTCGAAACCGCTCTGCAACAAGGCCCGCTCGGCTGCCGCATCGATGTCGCCGGTCAGCAGCAGCCGCTCGCCATTGGCCTCGACCAGCAGCACGCAGGACGCCTGGTTACCGGTCCGCGCCCCACCCCACAGCCAGGTGGTGAACCGGACACCGTCCCACTCCCAATGCTCATCTGTATCGCAGCGCTGCGACTGCAAGGTACGCGGCAGGCGCTGCGGCTCGCCGCTCAGCACTCGATCGACGGGCACCATGCGCCTTACCGCGAGCGCACCGCCGGCATGATCGCTGTCGGCGTGGCTGAGCAGCATGGTATCCAGCCGCGCGACGCCGAGCTTGCGCAACGAGGCGCCCACGACGCGCTCCCCCAGGTCGAAATCGCCGAAACGCGGACCGGCGTCGTAGAGCAAGGCGTGCCCATGGGTCCTGATCAGCAGCGCACTGCCCTGCCCCACGTCGAACATCCAGACCTGCGCCCTCCCCACAGCCGGGCTCTGCGCCGGGGGATAGAACAGCGGCAACAGCAGCACCAGGCCCAACGGGCGCAGCGGCATTCCCGAAGGCAACAACAGCGCGAGGGTACCGAGCGCAACCAGTCCCCAGGCCCAGAACGGCATCGCCGACAGCAGCCACGCCGGCTGCCAGGCCGAAACCCAGCCGAGAAAACCGAACAGCAGTGACAGCAGGCCACCGGCAAGCCACAGCAGACCCTCGCCGACCCAGGGCAACGGCAGCAGCAGAGCACCGAGCAGCGCCGTCGGTACCACCAGCAGCGATACGACGGGCACCGCGACCAGGTTGGCCAGCGGCGCGCTCAGGCTCACCGGCAAGCCCAGCGCGATCATCAATGGGACCAGCCCCAACGCCATGCTCCATTGCGCCCTGAGCAGGGTTTGCCAGCCGCCCCAGGCGCCGAGCCGACCTCTAAATACCCAGGCCAGCAGCGCGACCGCGCCGAACGACAACCACAGCCCCGGCTGCAGGACGGCGAGTGGATCGAGCAGCAGCACGACGACGAACGCAGTCAGCAACGGCGTCCAGACACCCAACTGGCGGTATCGCAACCTCCAGAGCAGCACCGCCGCGACCATTAGGCAGGCCCGACGCACCGGAACATCGAATCCCGCCAGCCAGGCGTAGCCCAGTGCGCCGCCGAGGGCGAGCCCGCACGCCCAGGGTAGCCAGGGCAACCTTCGCGGCCAGAGGCCGAACCGCGCCAGCATCGCAACCGCGCCGTACAGCAACCCGGCCAGCATGCCCACATGCTGGCCGGATATGACCATCAAATGGACCGTGCCGGTATCCTGCAGGACACGCCAGTCGCCAGCGCTGAGCCCCGATGAATCGCCGACCACCAGCGCCGCCAGCGCCCCTTCCCGCCCGAGCGCATCGACACGCATCAGCCGGCTGCGCAGCGCGTCGCGAACCGAACCTGCGCCCTGCGCGGCCTGCAGGCGATTGCCGGCCTTGATGGTCCCGGTGGCACCGATGCGCCGAGCGAGCAGCCAGGCTTCGTAGTCGAACGATTGCGGGTTGATCAGTCCGTGCGGACGCTTGAGCGTTGCCGCCACCCGCCAGCGCTCGCCGGCCTGGATGGGCGGCCCGCCATACCAGGCGAGCCGGATGCGCGAAGGCAGCCCGGCGTGACGGGAGCTGATCTGCTCGAGCTCGAACCGCACCACGCGCGACTCGACCGCCGGCAACCCGACCACCGTACCCTCGAGCCAGAAGGTACGCCCGTCCAGCGATGTCGGCAGACGATCGCTCATGGCCCAGTGCGCGTTGAGGCAGGCCCAACCGAGCCCGACGCAGAACAGCCCGAGCAGCCGCAGCCTCGGCAGGGCGAACAGGAGCCCGGCAGACAGCAGCGCAATCACGCCCCAGAGTGGTGGTAGCGTGGGCAGAAAGCGAAGCAGGACCAGTCCGGCCGCCAGCGCCAACATCCCTGTGCGCATATCGAGATTCCCTCCTCAAGAACGGTGACCGCGCGCCG
>NZ_QLAE01000039.1 GCF_005876855.1 Stutzerimonas nosocomialis
CCCCGAAGAAAGAATGGCCTTCAGTTCTTGTGGATTCATTATTTGAAAACCTTGCGCAGCAGTGGGGTGAAACTCGACATGAGTAGAGATACGTTATCGTACGACAATTGACATTGCCAGCCCCTGTCGTACGAACGCGACCAACGTCTTACCCGCCGGGCCGCAAGCCCCGCCAGCTCTAGTCTGGGCTCGAGCCCATGGCTAGTGCCAGCGCGACGCCGCGCCCCAACGGCGGTGAATCGACGCTGCCAGGTTTGACAAGGCCCGCCAGAGATGGGTAATAATCTCGCCAAGTCATATGACAACCTATGACACCAATAACAACAACAGCAGAGACAGGCCCATGCCCACGATCCGTGGTACAGCCACACGCCCGCTCCCCTGCCGTCTCGCCATGATCCTCGATCATCGCCTGCGCGCCCCGACCCGTCTGGTCGGGCGGCACCTTCCCTCCGGCACTGCGCAGCACCCACTACCGAACATCGACAGCCACCGGCGCCTCCGAGCCCCGGGGGCCGGCCGTGTGCGCCCGCTGGCCGGGCCGGCTGCGCGAACACCTTCTTCCCTGACGGCGATCGGCGCCACACTTTCGAGGAGTGAAACGGAAAATGGTTGATCAAACGACGGCGACCCCGGTCGTGCGGGACATGCAGGTCATTCCGGTGGCCGGCTACGACAGCATGCTGCTCAACCTGTGCGGCGCCCACGCGCCCTACTTCACCCGCAACCTGGTCCTGCTCAAGGACAGCGCCGGACGCACCGGCATCGGCGAAGTCCCCGGCGGCGAAGGCATCCGCCAGGCCCTGGAACGCACCAAATCGCTGGTGATCGGCCAGCCCGTCGGCCGCTACAACCGCATCCTCAATCAGCTGCGCCATGCGATCGCCGGCAACGGCCAGGGGCCCCAGGCCACCCGCCACGAAGTCACCTCCGAGGCCGAGGCCGCGGTGCTCAAGCAGCCACATGAAATCAACCTGCGCCTGGACAACGTGATCACCGCCGTCGAGGCCGCCCTGCTCGACCTGCTCGGCCAGCACCTGCAAGTGCCAGTGGCCGACCTGCTCGGCAACGGCCAGCAGCGCGACAGCGTGCCAATGCTCGCCTACCTCTTCTACATCGGCGACCGCAACAAGACCGACCTGCCCTACCTCGCCGGCAACGGCAGCGGCGACGACTGGTATCACATCCGCCACCAGGAGGCCGTGACCCCCGAAGCCATCGTCCGCCTGGCCGAAGCCACCGTGGCCCGCTACGGCTTCAAGGACTTCAAACTCAAGGGCGGCGTGATGAGCGGCGCCGAGGAGATGCAGGCCATTGCCGGCATCAAGGCGCGCTTCCCGGAGGCCCGAGTGACCCTGGACCCCAACGGCGCCTGGTCGCTGGACGAGGCCATCGCGGTGTGCAAGGGCCAGGGCCATATCCTGGCCTACGCCGAGGACCCGTGCGGTCCGGAAAACGGCTACTCGGGCCGGGAGGTGATGGCCGAGTTCAAGCGCGCCACCGGCATTCCCACCGCCACCAACATGATCGCCACCGACTGGCGGCAGATGGGCCACTCGCTGCGCCTCGAAGCCGTCGACATCCCGCTGGCCGACCCGCATTTCTGGACCATGGCCGGCTCCGTTCGGCTGGCGCAGATGTGTGACCAGTTCGGCCTGACCTGGGGTTCGCACTCCAACAACCACTTCGACGTGTCATTGGCCATGTTCACCCATGCGGCGGCCGCCGCGCCCGGGCGCATCACCGCCATCGACACCCACTGGATCTGGCAGGAAGGCCAGGAGCGCCTGACCCGCGAACCGCTGCAGATCGTCGGCGGCGAGGTCCGGGTGCCGGACAAGCCGGGCCTGGGCATCGAGCCGGACATCGACCGGATCATGGCGGCCCATGAGCTGTACAACAAGGTCGCCACCGGCGCCCGCGACGATGCCATGGCCATGCAGTACCTGGTCCCGGGATGGACCTACGACCCCAAGCAGCCGAGCCTCGGTCGCAAAACCCGCTAACGCATCACGCCCACGTCCCCCAGAGGAAATAACAATGAGAAAAACCCTTTGCGCCTCCCTGCTCTGCGCCGCCATGAGCTTCACCGCCGCCAGCACCTTCGCTGCCGAGACCAAATGGCCGACCCGGCCGGTACAGGTCGTGGTGATCGCCAACGCCGGAGGCGACACCGACTTCAACGCCCGCACCATGGCCAAGTACTTCACCAAGATCACCGGCAAGCCGATGGTCATCACCAACATGGCGGGCGGCGGCGGCACCATCGCGGCCGACCAGGTCAAGAGCGCCGCGCCTGATGGCAACACCATCCTCTTCACCCATACCGGGCAGATGATCGTCAACGAGGTCGCGGGCCTGACCGAGGATTCCTTCGAAGCCTTCGACATCTCCTGCATCGCCGGCGTCGACAAGGGTGCCGTGTTCGTGTCGTCCAAGAGCTCCGGCCTGACCACTCTCGACCAGCTGATCGACAAGGCCAAGGCCGAGCCCAACACCGTCACCTACGGCACCGAGATGGGCAGCTACTCCCACCTGCAGGGGCTGATGTTCGAGAAGCTCACCGGCGCCAAGATGAAGATGGTCGACGCGGGCACCGTGTCCGAGAAGGTCGTGGCGCTGCTGGGCGGCCGCATCGACCTGGGCGGCATCAGCTACGGCTCGGTGCAGGACTACGTCGCCAGCGGCGAGATGTTCGCCCTCGGCCAGCCCAACGACGAGCGCAACCCGCTGCTGGGCGACGTCAAGACCTTCAAGGAGCAAGGCGTCGACTTCGTGATGGAGAAGCCCTACATCGTCGCCTTCCCCAAGGGCACCGACCCGGCCATCGTGCAGAAGATGGCGGACGTGATGAAGCAGATCACCGAAGACCCCGCCTACGGCGAGGAGCTGAAGAAGACCTTCAAGCAACCGGTGAGCTACTACGGCACCGAAGAGTCGATCGCCCTGCTGCGCAAGACGCGCGAGGAATTCATGCAGTTCAAGGACGAGTTGCGCCAGGGCAAGTAAGCGCTGCGCACCGGCCGGACGCGCTCGCCGCGTCCGGCCTCCATGCCCTTAACCCATGAGGACCCGCCCGTGGACACCTACAAGAAAAAGGAGCTGGCGGTCGGCGCAGTGATGCTCTGCGCTGGCCTGTTCTACCTGGTGCTGACCATCAACCTGCCCCGCAAGGGCACCATCGACGCCTCCACCGTTCCTTACGTGCTCGCCTTCGGACTGTGCCTGCTCGGCCTGCTGCAACTGCTGAGCGCGCGCAAGGCGACCCGGCCTGAAGCCGAGCCGGACGCGGCGCCGAAGACACCCGCCGATTACCCGACCGTGCTCAAGACCCTGGCGCTGATCGCGGCCTACATCGGGCTGCTGGAGCCGGTCGGGTTCCCCATCGTCACCGCGCTCTACCTCTACGTGCAGTTCATCGTGCTGACCCCGAGCGAGCAGAAAGCCAATCACCTGACCTACGCCCTGATCGCGGTCATCGCCTCGGTGGCCATCTTCTTCACCTTCCGCCACGGCTTCGACCTGATGCTCCCGGCCGGCTTTCTGGACCTTTAGGAGGCGGACATGTTCGAGCTACTGCAGGCAGGATTCGGCGCTGTCTTCACGCCCTACATCCTCGTACTCATCACCCTGGGCGTCGCCGTCGGGATCGTCTTCGGCGCGGTACCCGGTCTCTCGGCCACCATGGCCATCGCGCTGTGCCTGCCGCTGACCTACACCATGGGCCCGGCCGCCGGGCTGTCGTTGCTGGTCGCCCTGTTCATCGGTGCCACCTCCGGAGGACTGATCTCGGCGATCCTGCTGAAAATTCCCGGAACACCCGCCTCCATCGCCACCACCTTCGACGGTGCGCCGATGATGGAAAAGGGCGAGGGCGTGAAGGCGCTCGGTCTGGGCGTCGTGTTTTCCTTCATCGGGACCATCCTCAGCATCGTCGCGCTGATGTCCATCGCGCCCTGGCTGGCCAAGACCGCCCTGCGCTTCGGCCCGCATGAATACTTCTCCATCGCGGTCTTCTCGCTGACCCTGATCGCGACGCTTTCCGCAGGCACCCTGCTCAAGGGCATCTACGCCGGCACCCTGGGGTTCGCCTTCTCCACCGTCGGCATCGCGCCGGTGGAGGCGATTCGCCGCTTCACCTTCGACTCGCCCAACCTCAACGCCGGTTTCGCCATGCTGACGGTGATGATCGGCATGTTCGCCGTCGCCGAGGTGATCAAGATCGCCGAGACCGGCCGGTCCATTCACCGAACCCGCATCCCGGACGTGAACATGAAGAACGTCAGGGGCTTCGGTTTCTCCATCAAGGAGTTCTTCGGCCAGATCCCCAACGCCATCCGCTCCTCGCTGGTGGGCATCGGTATCGGCATCCTGCCCGGCATCGGCGCGGGCACTTCGAACATCGTCTCCTACATCTTCGCCAAGAAGCGCTCGAAACACCCCGAGCGCTTCGGCAAGGGCGCGCCTGAAGGCGTGGTGGCCAGTGAAACGGCCAACAACGCCGGCATCGGCAGCGCGATGATTCCGCTGATGACCCTCGGCATCCCGGGCGACGCGACGACCGCGATCCTGCTCGGCGGCTTCCTGATCCACGGCATCCAGCCGGGCCCGATGCTGTTCATCAGCCAGGGACCGCTGGTGTACACCATCTTCGCCGCGCTGCTGCTGGCCTCGGTGATGATGCTGGTGCTGGAGTTCTACGGGCTGCGCATCTTCATCAAGCTGCTGGCGGTGCCCAAGCACATCCTGCTGCCGATCATCCTGGTGCTCTGCGTGGTGGGTGCGTTCGGGCTGAGCAGCCGCCTGTTCGACGTCTGGAGCATCATGCTGTTCGGCCTGATCGGCTACGGCTTCGTCAAGGGCGGCATGCCCGCGGCGCCCTTCATCATCGGCTTCATCCTGGGGCCGATGGCCGAAACCAACCTGCGTCGCGGGCTGATGCTGTCGGACGGCAACTTCAGCGGGTTCATCACCAACCCGATCTCCTGCGCCTTCCTCGTGCTCGCCGCCGCCTCGATCGCCTGGAACCTGATCCAGGCCCTGCGCTCGAAGAAAAGCGCTACGGCCCAGTTGCTACGCAGCTGACCCGGATGCCCTGGCCGGCGGCCTGGGCCAAGCCGCCGCCCCTCTCCCCACAGGGCTCTGCCTCGGGGAAAGGGCCGGGGCGACAGGGCAGCGGACCAGAGCCCCGCCCCGCACACCCCGCCACCCGATGCCAACGCCGACTGCCCGCATCCCTCGCCCAGGCGAACAGAACCCCGCACCGCTGGTCGAACCACGCGAAGAACAATGATGCAAAGGGCAAGGTCAGCCATGAAAACACCAACGATGATCGTGCTGCTGCTCGCCTTGGGCGGCTGCGCCTCGCAATCGTGCGACATGCCGTGGAGCGAGAGCGCCTGTCGCGAGGATCGCCTGCTTTACCAGAACGACCTGATGCAGGCGAAGATACTCATCGCATCGGGCGACGAGGAAGGCTACGAGCTGGCCCATGCGCTGCTCAACCGCAGCGCCAGGCAGGATCAGCGCGGCGAGACCGAGTTCTACCGTGCTCTGCTGATGATCCGCCAGGGCCCGCAAACCACCGAGGTGATCCGCATGCTGGACAGGGCCGCCGACAAGGATCACCCGCACGCCATCGCCCTGCTCTACAAGATCTACGACGAACCCTACCTGGTCGACCAGACCGACCCCGCCAAGGCCCGGCAGTACCGGGAGCGCTACGGGGAGCTGGACGTGGCCCAGAGCGGCTACCCCTCCTTCGACAAGGCGCGCGAGGTCGTCGATCAGTTGCTCGACGCCCCGCAACAGCTGGTCGAGCAGCGCACCGCCGAGGAACCGGCCGACGACTGATCGGCCGGCCCCTGCCGATCACAGCGCCGTGTGATCCGTATCCGGCGCCTTCTCGCCGTTGGCCACGGCCTGCGCTTCGGCTTCCGAGGCATAAGGGCCGCCCATCATGGCGCCGTCGAGTTCCACGACCCAGCACACCACCCAGGTGGGCCGCCAGGATGCGGGCATTTCGTCGCTGGTCAGTTTGCGTACGGTTGGCTTCATGGGTCCTCCTGTTTGGTCGATAACCCTGTACAGCTGACCACCACCGCCCGGCTTTGCTCGATTCCAATTGAAACGACTTGCATCGAAGCGCCGGCGAACGGTACGCGCCCGTTGGGCTCTATTGACCAGGTACCGGAGATCGAGGCCCCGATGCATCACTCGCCGACGCTGACCAGAACCCTGCTGCTGACGCTGGCATTCGCCGTTGCCCTGGCCGGCTGCACGCGGATCACCCTGGTCTACCGCAACCTCGATACCCTCATCCCCTGGTCGCTGAACGACTACCTGGCGATGAACGCCGAGCAGCAGCGCGGCTTCAAGGCCGACCTGCGCGAGCACCTGAGCTGGCACTGCAAGACCCAGCTGCCCGACTACCTCAACTGGCTCGAGCGGCTGCAGCGACAGGTCGCCAGCGGTTCGGTGGACGAACAGACCCTGCGCGCCCGCTACACCGAGGCCAGGGAGGCGGTCCAGGTGATCGCGGTCGAAATCACCCCCACCACCGTGGAGCTTCTGCGCGACCTGGACGATCGCCAGCTCAAGGTGCTGGAAGACAAGTTCGACGAGCAGCGGCGCGAGCGCCGGGAAAAGTACCTCGACCCGCCCCTCGACCGGCAGATTCGCGACCGCGCCGACCGTATGCAGGAGCGCCTGGAAGACTGGGTCGGACGGCTCAGCGCCGAGCAGCGCCAGCGGGTGCTGGCCTGGTCCCACGCCCTGGGCGACCAGAACCGCCGCTGGATCGACAACCGGGACCAGTGGCAACAGGCGCTCGTCGAGGCGCTGGCGCAGCGCCACTCGCCGGCGTTCCCCGAGCGCATGGCCGGCCTGCTGCAGGATCGCGAAGCGCACTGGACCGAGGCCTATCGCCAGACGTTCGAGCGCAACGAGCAGGCGGGCATCGATCTCGCGCTCGATCTCTACGCGATGTCCAGCGAGACCCAGCGCGCCCGTCTGATCTCGCGCCTCGAAGGCATCCGCAAGGATTTCAGCTCGCTGCGGTGTTTGAGGGATTAGGGAAGCTGGAAGCTGGAAGCTGGAAGCTGGAAGCTGGAAGAGAACAGTCTGGGGCTGTCCTGGAGGCACGCGGGTTTATCTCATGGCGTCGATCATTTCCCGGCCAAGACTTCAAGCTTCAAGCTCAGACGGCTCTCATACCGATCAAGCTCTGCCTCACCCGCGTCTGTTCTTCCACCGGCAGCTCGACGAGGGTTTCGGCCTTGCCGGCCACCAGTGTCGCCACGGGGATGCCGTCGCGGTAGACGATGCGATTGCCGGCAAGGGCCGGCACCCTGGTTCCGGGCAGCAACGTGCCGAGCTGGTTCAGCGGATCGACGGCCGATAGGCTGACCAGCTCGCCGCTGGCCGGGCGCTTGCGGGTTTCGCGCAGCAGCGCGACCGCATCGGGCAAGGCGAACTGTTCGCCCGAGACGCCGGCGACGAAGCGTCCGCCGCGGATCTCGCCGCGGGCTTCGAGCCGGTGATAGATGCGCAGCAGCTCGCGCCACGGCGGCAGCCAGTCGGCTTCCCGTTCGAGCACGCGCCAGAAGACCACCCCATATCGGCGCAACAACACCATCGCCAGATGCTCCAGCGCCTGCTGATCGGGCGCGGCGCGCTCGCCTGAGTCGGACTCGGGAGGCTTGCGCACCAACGCCCAGCGTCCGGCATCGGCCATGCCTCCGATGAACGCCCCGCCCCGGTTGCGCCGTCCGCCTCGGCTGCGCTTGGCGGCGGGCGCGAGCAGCGCGCGAAGGCCGGCGAAGCTGTCGGCGTTGACCACCCCGACCGCTACCAGCTCGCCCAACGCGTCTTCCAGCTCGCTGCGCAACAGGTGCGCGTCGTGGCTGAGTTCGTCGAAGAACAGCGCGCCCTGGTCGCGCAGCGTATCGAGCACCCGTTGTGCCCGTGGCGAGAGCTCAAGCGTACCCTGCCCCCCGGCCAGTCGCTGCCAGGTGGCGAGCTGGCGGCGCGGCAGCAGGACGATCGGCGTGCCGCGCACCGGACCGCTTCCGGCTCGGGTCCGGCCCGCCAGACGGGTCCAGACCACACGGCCGGAACGGCACAGGTCGTCCAGCCAGGTGATGCTGTAGTCCTGCAGCCGGCCGGGCAGCAGCTCGCCTTCCCAGGCACCGGCGGCCGCCTGGAAGCCTTCGAGCTGGGCGACCACGACGTCCAGCGCATCGGCGCCGCGCATGCGGGCGTCCCTGGACAGGTGCTGCCAGTCGAACAGAAAGCGCATGAAGTCGGCGCGCTCCACCGGCTCGATCTCGCGCCGCAGGCGCTTGACCGTGTAGCGATGGATGCGCGCCAGCAGGTGGCGTTCGCACCATTGTTCCTCCCCGGCATCGGGGCTGAAACGGCCACGCATCACGTAGCCCTCGCGCTCCAGGCGCAACAGCGCCTGGGCCACGGACGAGGCCGGCAGCGCCAGCGGACGCGCGATCAGGGCCACCGGCAGCGGGCCGAAACCGGACAGCCGGGCGCGGACCAGTTCGGTGATGGCCTGCTCCTCGTCCCAGGCCTGGTCGTAGCCGGCCGGAGGCTGCAGCGCAGGCGCCAGCGGTGCGCTGGGGTAGATCGCGCGCAGCATCGCCAGCCGCTCGACCGGCAGCCACAGCGCGCGCCCGGTGGCGACCTGCATGCGCGTCGCCCGCCCGGCGCGGGCCAGTTCGTCCAGCCAGCCGGCCCAGCCGGGATGCTCGCTCGCCTCGTCCTCGGCCATGCAGCCCAGTCCGGTCAGCGCCTCGTGCATCTCGTCCGCGCTGCGCGCCTCGGGCCAGGCTTCGACCCGCACCGCCTCGATGGCGTCGGGGTCCAGCGCGCCGAGGTCATCGCTCGACTCCGGATCGGTCCAGCGCCGGTTGAGCACCGCCTGGGTGCGTCGTTCCTCGAGCGGCGCATCGTCGAGAAAGGCGTAGGGCCGCGCGCCGAGCACCTGGATCGCCAGCGGCGACGGCGCCGGCAGGTCGCGGCAGAGCAGCTCGACCTCGCCGCGTTCCATCGCGCCGAGCAGGGCCAGCCAGCCGTCGCAGTCCATCGCCTCGTTGAGGCAGTCGTCCAGGGTCTGCGCGACCAGCGGATGATCGGGAATCTCGCGCTCGCCGACGATGTTCTCCAGGCACGCGACCTGATCGGGAAAGACCGTGGCGAGCAGGTCCTCGCTCTTCATCCGCTGCAGCTGCGGCGCCACCTTGCGACCGCCCGCCATGCGCGGCAGGGCCAGCGCGGTGGTGGCGTTCCAGCGCCAGCGCACGCCGAACAGCGGCGCATCGAGCAGTGCCTGGATCAGCACCTGGCGCGCCGAATTCGAATGCAGGTAGCGCCAGACTTCGTCCAGTTCGAAGCTGTGGCTGGTCGACAGCGAGAGGATGATCGCATCCTCGGTGGCCGCCGCCTGCAGCTCGAAGTTGAACGTGCGGCAGAAGCGCTTGCGCAGCGCCAGCCCCCAGGCGCGGTTGACCCGGCTGCCGAACGGCGAATGGATGATCAGCTGGGTGCCGCCGGACTCGTCGAAGAAACGCTCCATCACCAGTCGCTGCTGGGTGGGCAGTACGCCCAGCGCGGCGCGCGCCCGGGCCAGGTACTCGACGATCTGCCGGGCGGCCGATTCGTCCACGCCCAGCGTGTCGCACAACCAGTCGATCGCCGGTTGCAGCCGGGACGGCCGCTGCTCGCCGCCTTCATCGCCAGGCGGTGCGGCGTCGGCCAGCAGTGCGTCGATCTGTCCGCGCAGCCGCGCCACGGCGAAGGACAGCTCGTCGCTGCGCCCGGGCGCCTCGCCCAGCCAGAACGGGATGTTCGGCGGCTGGCCCTTGGCATCCTCGACCCGCACCCGGCCGGGCTCGATCTTGAGGATCTTGTAGGCGGTGTTGCCGAGCTGGAACACGTCGCCGGCCAGGCTCTCGACCGCGAAATCCTCGTTGACGGTGCCGATGTTCAGGCCCTGGGGTTCGAGCAGCACGCTGTAGTCGGCGTTGTCGGCGATGGTGCCGCCGGAGGTCAGCGCGGTCAGCCGCCCGCCACGCCGCCCGCGCAGGCTGCGCGAGACGCTGTCGCGGTGCAGGTAGGCGCCGCGCGCGCCGTGGCGGGTGGTGTAGCCCTCGGCGAGCATCGCCAGCACCGCCTGGTAGCGGGCCTCGTCCAGCTCGGCGTAGGGCATGGCGCGGCGGATCAGCGCCAGCAGGTCGCTCTCCTGCCACTCCCGGCAGGACACCTCGGCCACGATCTGCTGGGCCAGCACGTCCAGCGGCGCCTGCGGGATGTGCAACCTGTCCAGCTCGCCGCGCCGCACGCAGTCGAGCAGCGCCGCGCATTCGATCAGGTCGTCCCGGGAGCTGGGGAACAGGCGGCCCTTGGAGATCCCGGCGACCTGGTGCCCCGCCCGCCCGACCCGCTGCAGGAAGGCCGCGATCGAGCCGGGCGAGCCGAGCTGGCAGACCAGTTCGACATCGCCGATGTCGATGCCCAGCTCCAGCGAGGCGGTCGCCACCAGCACCCGCAGCTCGCCGCGCTTGAGGCGCTGCTCGGCATCCAGGCGCTGCTCGCGGGCCAGGCTGCCGTGGTGGGCCGCCACCAGGTCGCTGCCCAGGCGCTCGCTCAGGTGCCGCGCGGCGCGTTCGGCCATGCGTCGCGTGTTGACGAAGATCAGGGTGGTGCGGTGCTCGCGGGCCAGTTCGGCGAGGCGGTCGTAGCACAGCTCCCAGACCTCGTTGCTCATCACCCCTTCGAGCGGCACCGGCGGCACTTCGAGGGCCAGGTCGCGGGCGCGGCGATGGCCGACGTCCACCACTTCGCAGGGGCGGCCGGCGCCCACCAGAAAGCCCGCGACCGCCTCGATCGGCTTCTGCGTCGCCGACAGCCCGACCCGCACCAGCGGCTGGCCGCAGAGCGCTTCGAGCCGTTCCAGCGAAAGCGCCAGGTGGCTGCCGCGCTTGTTGCCGGCAATCGCGTGAATCTCATCGACGATGACGCTGCGCACGCCCTTGAGCATGTCCCGCCCGGATTCGGACCCGAGCAGCACGTAGAGCGATTCCGGCGTGGTGACCAGGATGTGCGGCACCCGCTTGCGCATGGCCGTGCGCTCGCGCTGCGGGGTGTCGCCGGTGCGCACCGCGGTGCGGATGTCCACTGGCGGCAGGCCGAGGCGCTGCAGTTGCGCCGCGATGCCGGCCAGCGGCTCGACCAGGTTCAGCTGGATGTCGTTGGACAGCGCCTTGAGCGGCGAGACGTAGACGACCCGCGTCTCGTCCGCGAGCCCGTCGTCGGCCAGGCCACGCCGCACCAGGTCGTCGATGGCGGCGAGGAAGGCGGTGAGCGTCTTGCCCGAGCCGGTCGGGGCCGCGACCAGCGTCGAGCGCCCCGCCAGGACCAGCGGCCAGGCGGCCGCCTGCGCGGCGGTCGGGGCGGGAAAGTGGCTGGCGAACCAGCCGGCCACGGCGGGGTGAAAGCCGGCCAGGCCGGCCTCGGAGAGGGAGGTAGTCATCGACGCAATATGGTGCCGGCCGACCGCCTCGACAAGGCCGCGCTGACGGCTGGTCGCGCCCCGGGGAAACGGCGGCCGCGCCCGGGGGTCTACCCCTGGTACACCCACCTCTAGGAGGCAGCATGAGCAATCCATCGATGACCCTGGACGATGCGATGAAACTGGCATCCGAAGCCTTCCTGCCGCTGGGCTGCGTGACCAGCGCCAACCCCGAGGACGACAGCTTCGGCTTTACCGTGATGAACAGCGGCGGCGAGCCGGTCCTGCAGGTGGCCAACGTCCCGAGCAGCCAGTACGCCGACCCGGTCAGCCTGGGCGGCGTCCTGCAGCAGGCGCGCCTGGACGTCGAGCACAAGGGCTGCCACCTCGAGCCCTGGACCATGCCGATGGAAGACGCCACCGGCATTCCGGTCACCCCGCCCAACTACTGAGCCAGGAGACGCCCATGGCCGATCCCGTACTGCTGATCACCGGCGCCTCGTCCGGCATCGGCGCCGCCACCGCCCGGGCCGCCGCCGGAGCCGGGTACCGCGTGGCACTCGCCGCGCGGTCGAAGGACAAGCTCGAGTCGCTGGTGCAGGAACTGGGCGGCCCCGACCGCGCGCTGGCGATCGCCTGCGACGTCAGGGAAATCGACGACCAGCAGGCCATGGTCGCCAGGACGCTGGAGACCTACGGCCAGCTCGATGCCGTCTACGCCAATGCCGGGATACCCGGCGCCGAGGGCGGGTTCGCCGGTGCGGACCCGCACGTCTGGCGCGAGATGCTGCTGACCAATGTGTTCGGCGTCGCCCTGACGGTGCGCTACAGCCTCGATGCCCTCAAGGCCAGCCGTGGTCACCTGCTGCTGACCGGCTCGGCGGCCGGGCGCTTCGTGATCCCGGGCTCGATGTACAGCGCCAGCAAATGGGCGGTCACGGGCCTGGGCCACAGCCTGCGCGAGGAACTGCGCGGCAGTGGCGTGCGGGTCACGCTGATCGAGCCGGGCATGGTCGACACCCCGCTGTTCGACGAACCACCCGCCTATGCGCTGCAACCGCAGGACATCGCCAATGCGGTGCTCTACGCGCTATCGCAGCCGGCGCACGTCGATCTCAACGAGATCCTCATCCGTCCGACGCCCCCGCTGGACGACTGATCGCCCGCCCGCCGCGTTTCATCGCAGCGAACTTTCGCCGTCTATTTCAGGTCGTTACAGGAGCGGTTTGCCGCTCCACCCACCGGAGACGATGCCCATGGCGTACCTGGCCCGCGAGCCCATGCCACGACCGGCGCAGGCCTGTCTGGATCAGGCGCTGCGACGCTACCAGCAGGTGCGTGCGACCAGCGAATCGATCTGCGCGCCGCTCTCGATCGAGGATCACCTGATCCAGAGCATGCCCGACGTGAGCCCGCCCAAATGGCACCTGGCCCACGTGAGCTGGTTTTTCGAGACCTTCCTGCTCAAGCCCTACCTGGCCGGTTACCGGACGCCCAACGAGGCCTTCGACCACCTGTTCAATTCCTATTACGAAACCCACGGCACCCCTTTCCCGCGGGCCCGGCGCGGCCTGATCTCGCGCCCGGGCGTGGCCGAGGTCTACCGCTACCGCCACCACATCGACCAGGCCATGGGCGAGCTGCTCAGCCAGCCGCCGGCAGAACACGCGACAGAGATCGCGCGCCGGGTGGAACTCGGCCTGCAGCACGAGCAGCAGCATCAGGAACTGATGCTGATGGACATCAAGCACATCCTCGCGCAGAACCCGCTGCATCCGGTCTACCGCAACGACCTGAAACCAGCGCCGGCGCCCTCGCCGCAGACCCTGCGCTGGCTCCGCATCGAAGGCGGCGTACGGCACATCGGGCACAGCGGCGATGACTTCGCGTTCGACTGCGAAACACCCCGGCACCGCCAGTACGTCGAAGACTTCCAGCTCGGCAGCCGGCTGGTCACCAATGGCGAGTACCTGTCGTTCATCGTCGACGGCGGCTATGCGCGCACCGAACTGTGGCTGTCGGATGGCTGGAACCTGATCCGCCAGGCGGGCTGGAACGCGCCGCTGTACTGGCAGCACCACGAGGGTTTCTGGCACGAGATGACCCTCGGCGGCCTGCGCCCGCTGGACCTCGCCGCACCGGTCTGCCACCTCAGCCATTACGAGGCCGACGCCTATGCGCGCTGGGCCGGCGCGCGCCTGCCCACCGAGGCCGAATGGGAAGTCGCCGCCACCGGCCAGCCGCTGCGGGGCAATTTCCTGGAGAGCGATCACCTGCAACCGGTGGCGGCCAGCGCCTCGCCGGACGCACCGGCGCAGCTGTTCGGCGATGTCTGGGAGTGGACCGCGAGCGCCTACCTGCCCTACCCCGGTTTCCGTCCGCTCGAAGGTAGCCTGGGCGAATACAACGGCAAGTTCATGTCCGGCCAGATGGTGTTGCGCGGCGGGTGCTGCGCCACGCCCGAGTCCCATGTCCGAGCCACCTACCGCAACTTCTTCCCACCCGCCTCGCGCTGGCAGTTCGCCGGCCTGCGCCTGGCCAAGGAGAGCTGAATGGCCCTTGCCGTCCGCTTTTACGACCAGTCCCATCACGAACAGACCGCCTCGCTGCGCGACGAAACCCTTGCCGGCTTCGCCGCGACGCCCAAGTGGGCCTCGCCAAAGTTCTTCTACGATCGGCGCGGTTCGGAGCTGTTCGAACAGATCTGCCAGCAGCCGGAGTACTACCTCACCCGTACCGAGGAATCGATCCTGCGCAGCGCCGCCAACGACATCGTGGAGATCGCCGGCCCCCACGCGGACCTGATCGAGTTCGGCAGCGGTGCCAGCCGCAAGGTGCGCCTGCTGCTCGAGGCAATGCACCCGACCAGCTACCTGGGCATCGACATCTCCGAGGACTTCCTGCTGTCGAGCACCCAGCGGCTCGCCGCCGACTACCCCTGGCTGGACGTCCATGCCGCCTGCGCCGACTTCACCGGTGAACTGACCCTGCCCCAGGGCTTCGACAGCGAACACCCGCTGGCCTTCTTCCCCGGGTCGAGCATCGGCAACTTCACCCCCGACCAGGCGCGGCAGTTCCTGTCTTCCCTGCACGGCATGCTGCCGGCCGGCGCCGGGCTGCTGATCGGTGTCGACCTGGTCAAGGACAAGGACGTGCTCGAAGCCGCCTACAACGACCGGGCCCACGTCACGGCCGCGTTCAACCTGAACCTGCTCGAACGCATCCGCGAGGAGCTGGACAGCGACATCGACCCCTCGCGCTTCGTCCACCACGCCTTCTTCAACGAGCGCGAGTCGCGCATCGAGATGCACCTGGTCAGCCCGCAGGCGCAGGACGTGGTCATCGAGGGCCGGCATTTTCACTTCGATGCCGGCGAAAGCCTGCACACCGAGAATTCCTACAAGTACACGCGCGAAGCCTTCGTCGAGCTGGCTCGAAGCGCCGGCTTCGAGTCGACCGCCTATTGGACCGACCCCAAGGCGCTGTTCAGCGTCCATTACCTCACCCGCTGAGCCTTGCCCTGTCACCTCCACCATGAGACCGCAATGCCCAACCCCACCCTGCTCCCCGGCCTCGCGCTGGGGCTTTCACTCGCATTCGGCACCTTCCCTGCGCTGTCCGACGAACCGCTGCGGATAAAGCAGCTCCAGCGCTGCGGCGACCTGCTGCAGGCGCAGGAGATGACATTCTGCCTGCGGGCGACCGGGCTGGATGGCGACGCCGCGGACCTTCGGGTCCTGCTCGATGGCAAACCGGTGGAGCAGGATGACCTGGTGCGCGATGGCCAGACGCTGCGCCTGACCCTGCGCGCCCGCGAGCGCCAGAGCGGCCCGCTGTGGATCGAGCGCGGCGAGCAGCGCAGCAACGCCGCCTGGCTCTCGCTGCGGAGCAGCCACGTGCTCGCTGCAGGGCCGGACAAGGTCGCCGAGAACATGGAAGGCCTGACCACCTACGTCGACCTCATCAGCGTGGTGATCGAGGAAAACCACGACGGCCTGGAAGAGGCCCGGCGCCTGGCCGAACGCTACGGCGCCGAGGTGGTGGGGGCGATTCCGCCGCTCAACACCTATCAGCTGCGCCTGCCGGCGACCAACCTCACCGAGCGCGACGCCCTGGTGCTGCGCATCGGCAGCGAGATATCGGTGGATGCCGTGGTAATCGAGGAATCGAGCCCCGAGAGCGGCGAGTCGGAACATCGCCCCGAAACCCGTCCGGCCCCCGAGGAGTGGGCGGCCAACCGCTTCATCGACGCGGTGAACTACTACCGGCGCCGCGTGCCCGTCACCGAGTCGCCCATCGAGCCGGTGCCGGTGCGCATCGGCGTGATCGAGCGCGACGTGGACTTCGACGCGCCGGACTTCGCCGATTACCTGGGCGCCTGCGAAGGCGAGCGCCGCACCTGCCTCTACGCCCGCGATGGGGACAAGCCTGACGGCCACGGCAGCACGGTGGCCGGCATACTCGCCGCCGACTGGAACCAGGGCGGCAATACCGGCTTCCTGCGCGGGCTCGACGAAGTGGGCGGCGGCTTCGAGGTGATCGTCGACCGCAATTCCGACGCCGGCATCCTCGGCAACATCGCCGCCTCGGTGAACCTGGTCGAAGACGGGGCACGAATCCTGAACTGGAGCTGGGGCATCCATCGCCTCGGCGCGCTGGACGTCAAGGGCGACGAAGTGGACTCGCTGGTGCGCTCGGGGCTGGCGTTCAGCGGCTACGAGGAGCTGCTCGAAGAGTTCTTCCTCTGGCTGCGGATGAAGCATCCGGACGTGATCGTGGTCAACTCGGCCGGCAACGGCTCGTCCTTCAGCAGCGCCGACGAGTACCGGCTGCCGTCATCCTTCGTCACCGAACAACTGCTGGTGGTGGGCGGCCATCAGCGCAGCGACGAGAAAAAGGTCTCGGTCAGCGACCCGCGCTACGTCGAGCGACGCGCTTCGTCGAACCTGGACATGCGCGTCGACATTTCCGCCTCGGCCTGTGCCGAAGCCTCGACCCGCGAGGCCGAGGCGCGGGGCGAGCCGCACTGCGGCACCTCCTACGCGACACCGATGGTCGGCGGCATCATCGCCGCCATGCTGTCGATCAACCCGGACCTGACGCCCGAACAGGTGCGCATCCTGCTGCGCCGAAGCGCCATGACCATCGGCGATGAATTCGACTTCGAGCCCACCGACGCCGACGACCTCACCGCCCCGATCCTGCCCTCGGAGCGTGGCTATGAGCTCGATAACAAGGATGTCGGCCGCTCGGCGCGGCTGGACATGCAGAAGGCGCTGGACCTGACGGTCAGAAGCCGCGACCGGGTGCGTTAACGGAAAGCGCAGGTATAACAACACGCGTGGATGAAAAAAGCGTCATCCACCCTACGGACCATCGTTCGGTAGGGTGGATCACGCTTTACCGATCCACCACCCAAATCCGCGACCCGCTTGCCAGACCGGCCCGATCAGCGCGTAGGGTGGATCACGCTTTACCGATCCACCGCCCAAACCCGCAACCCGTTTACCAGACCGGCCCGGTCAGCGCGTAGGGTGGATCACGCTCCACCGATCCACCGCCCACCCGCAACCCGTTTGCCAGACCGGCCCGGTCAGCGCGTAGGGTGGATCACGCTTTACCGATCCACCACCCGAACCCGCGACCCGCTTGCCAGACCGACCCGATCAGTTGCCGGCCGCGGCCCTGGCGGCGATATCGTCGAACACCTCGGGGACCAGCGCGGCCTCGCCCTTTTCGTCGAGCTGCCGGCGAAAACCGTCGCTGGCGGGCGCGCCCGCCTCGAGCAGGCGCAGCAGCTGGGCGCCGCGCTCGGTGAGCACGAAATTCTCGCCGGTGCCGCCCTCATCGGTCGGCCGTGCGGCGATGAACTTGCCCTCGAAGAGCAGGCTTTCGTAATCGGAGGCTTCGGCGCGCAAGTGATCGAGGTTCGGCAACGGCTGGCCGGCCGCCTCCATCGCCTGGGCGTGCTCTTCGGCATAACGGCGCGGCTTGAAGGTGTCGTTGGCCGACGTCTGCACCTCGTGCAGCAGGCGCAGGATCAGATCCCAGTTGTAGCTCATCACGTCTCTCCTTTTGCCGGTGGCGGCCGCACCGCAGGCACGGCGTACATGCATAGTGACCCTGAGGCTCACCGCTAGGTTCGATCGTCCGTCGGGGGGTGGGCGCGCTGAACTTAACCGGCGGATCGACGATCCACCGTTCAAGACGTCCTGCGAGGAGTTACGCCATGAAATCCCTGATCATTTCGCTTACCGCAGCCTTGCTGGCCAGCCCCGCGGCATTCGCCTGCACCACCGACGAAGCCAACGCCAAGGCTCAGGAACTGGGCAAAAGGGTCAACGAACTGACCAAGAGCGACCCCGAGCGCGCCGCCAAGATCAACGCCGAAATCCGAGACCTCCAGCTCAAGCGCTCCGCCAACGAGCTGGGCAACGAATGCGAAGCCTACGACCAGCGCATGCGCGACCTGGAAAAGGCCGAAGACAAAGCCGACATCCCGGCCAGCTGATCCTACCCGGCGGCACCGACGTGAATGGGCTGCGCGCCCGAGCGGCCAGCGTGAGGCGCTGGCCTGACAGACCACCCTCGCAGCCCCACCTCCCGCGGGAGCGGTCGGGGACGCCCAGTCTTGACCGCGAAGGGGCTACTCCCGAACGCTTATTCCGCCGGCTTCTTACGCTTGAGCGGCGCCAGGCCGTCCTGGCTGACGACCTTCGACGGGGCCTCGCGCTTGGGCTTGCGCGCGGCGGGCTTGGCCTTCTTGTCGGCGGTTTTCTTCTCGATCTTTTTCTTCTTGGTGCCGGCGGCCTTGCCTGACGCCTTGAGGTTCTTCGGCCCCTGGTAGGTGCCCTTGAGTCCCTTGATCACGCGACGCTCGAAGCGCTGCTTGAGGTAGCGCTCGATGCTGGACATCAGGTTCCAGTCGTTGTGGCAGATCAGCGAGATCGCCAGGCCATCGCCGCCGGCACGGCCGGTGCGGCCGATGCGGTGCACGTACTCGTCGCCGGAGCGCGGCATGTCGAAGTTGATGACCAGGTCCAGCCCATCGATGTCCAGGCCGCGGGCGGCGACGTCGGTCGCCACCAGCACCTTCACCCCGCCCTGCTTGAGGCGATCGATGGCGAGCTTGCGGTCCTTCTGGTCCTTCTCGCCGTGCAGCACGAAGACCTTCATCTCGCCGGCGACCAGGTGGCCGTAGAGCCGGTCGGCCTGGGCGCGGGTGTTGGTGAAGATGATCGCCTTCTGGAACGGCTCGTTGGCCAGCAGCCAGTGCACCAGCTTTTCCTTATGCGCCGGGTCGTCGGCGGTGATGATCTGCTGGCGGATGTTCTCGTTCAGCTCGCTGACGCGGTTGAGCTGCAGGTGCAGCGGGTCATCGAGCACCTGCGCCGCCATCTCGCGCAGCGCCGCGCCGCCGGTGGTGGCGGAGAACAGCAGGGTCTGCTCGCGCTTGCCGCACTCGCCGACCAGGCGCTGCACGTCCTCGGCGAAGCCCATGTCGAGCATCCGGTCGGCCTCGTCTAGCACCAGCAGCTCGACGTCCTTGAGCACCAGGTTGCCGGCGTTGAGGTGTTCGATCAGCCGGCCGGGGGTGCCGATCAGGATGTCCGGGCACTTGCGCAGCATCGCGGCCTGGACCTTGAAATCTTCCCCACCGGTGACGATGCCGCCCTTGATGAAGGTGAACTGGGCGAAGCGCTCGACTTCCTTGAGGGTCTGCTGCGCCAGCTCGCGGGTCGGCAGCAGGATCAGCGCGCGCACGTCGGTGCGCGGCTGGGCGTCGCGGATCAGGCGGTTGAGCATCGGCAGCACGAAGGCGGCGGTCTTGCCGCTGCCGGTCTGCGCCGTCACGCGCAGGTCGCGTCCTTCGAGCGCCGGGGGGATGGCCGCCACCTGCACGGGCGTGGGCTCGACGAAGTTGAGTTCGGCGACCGCCTTGAGCAGGCGTTCGTGCAGGGCGAATTGGGAGAACAAGGCGACACCTCGGGCGAAGACGGGAAAAACGGCTGCATAGGTTACCCGGTTACGCCGCCGCACGCCGCATCCGCAGGGCGGCCCATGTTCGCTGAGCGCCGGGACGGCTAAGCTTGGCCGCCGGCTCCGGGCTTGGCCCGCGAACCCTTCGTGCCGCTATCGGGCAGAGGCGCGCTCACTGCGGCTCGCAGGTCAGGGTCGCGCGCAGGCGGATGACATCGCGCTTGAACTTGACCGTCATCGGCACTTGCGCGCCGGCCGCGATCACCGCCCGGCGGGTACGTGGCGACTCGGGGCCGTTGCGAAACACGGCGGTGCAGCTGACCGGCGTCGGCCCGTAGTTGTAGAGCAGCAAGGCGGACATGTCCCGGTCGATGGCCTGGGGCGTCACCGAGATCTCGGTATCGTTGAGTTTCTGTTCGACTTCGATCGGATAGGTCGCGGCAAGGCCGGCAACGGGCAGCACGGCAAGAAGCACGCAGCAGAGTCTTTTCATTTTTGGCAATCTCCTACGGGGCGGACCCGAGCGTATCAGACCGCCCATGGCGCAGCAGAAGGAAACAGGCAATGAAAGCCCCCCGCGTGACCCTCGACCAGTGGCGCACCCTGCAGGCGGTCATCGACCACGGCGGTTTCGCCCAGGCGGCCGAGGTGCTGCACCGCTCGCAGTCGTCGGTGAGCTACACCGTGGCGCGCATGCAGGAGCAGCTCGGCGTGCCACTGTTGCGCATCGACGGGCGCAAGGCGGTGCTCACCGACGCCGGCGCGGTACTGCTGCGCCGCTCGCGCCAGTTGCTCACCCAGGCCGGCCAGCTGGAAGAGCTGGCCCATCACATGGAACAGGGGTGGGAAGCCGAAGTGCGCCTGGTGGTGGACGCCGCCTACCCCAACCAGAAACTGATCCGCGCCCTGACCGCCTTCATCCCGAAAAGCCGCGGCTGCCGGGTCCTGCTGCGCGAAGAAGTGCTGTCCGGCGCCGAGGAGGTGCTCAAGGAGGGCCATGCGGACCTGGCCGTCAGCGCACTGGACATCACCGGCTACCTCGGCAGCGAACTGAGCACGGTCGAATTCGTCGCCGTGGCCCAGGCCCAGCACCCGCTGCACCAGTTGCAGCGCAAGCTCAGCGTGCAGGACCTGCAAACCCAGATGCAGATCGTGGTGCGCGATTCGGGCCATCGCCAGCCACGCGACAGCGGCTGGCTGGGCGCCGAGCAGCGCTGGACGGTCGGCAGCCTGGCCACCTCGGTGGCCTTCGTCCGCAACGGCCTGGGCTTCGCCTGGCTGCCACGGCACATGATCGAACGCGAACTGGCCGAAGGCGTGCTCAAGCCGCTGCCGCTGGTGCAGGGCGGCGTGCGCCGGCCCTTGTTCTACCTCTACACCAACAAGGACAAGACCCTCGGTCCGGCCACGCAGATTCTCATCGAACTGATCAAGACGTACGATGCCGAACCGCTCGCGGCCTTCGCGGGTTGATCGACGTACCAACGCAGGGAAATTCATCCATGTTCAAACGATTGCTACTTGCTGCCTCCACCCTTCTGCTGACCGGCCAGCTGCTGGCCGCCGACAAGCCTCAGGTGCTGCTCAACACCAGCCTCGGCGAAATCGAGATCGAACTCGAGGCGGACAAGGCGCCGGTCAGCGTGCAGAACTTCCTCGCCTATGTGGACAGCGGGTTCTACGACAACACCATCTTCCACCGGGTGATCTCCGGCTTCATGATCCAGGGCGGCGGCTTCACCGAAGACATGCGCCAGAAGGACACCCAGGCCGCGATCAAGAACGAGGCCGACAACGGCCTGCACAACGTGCGCGGCACCCTGGCGATGGCGCGCACCCAGGCGAAGGATTCGGCCACCAGCCAGTTCTTCATCAACCATCGCGACAATGCCTTCCTCGACCACGGCTCGCGCGATTTCGGCTATGCCGTGTTCGGCAAGGTGGTACGCGGCATGGACGTCGTCGACCAGATCGCCCAGGTGCCCACCGGGCGCAAGGGCATGATGCAGGACGTACCGCGCGAGCCGGTCAGGATCATCTCCGCCAAACGCCTGTAGTTTCCGCGGGGCGGGCCCTGCGCCCGCCCTTCTCCAGCGAGGCCTGAATGCTGTTCCGTCGTTTCGAAAACCTGATAGACCCGTTCAAGGAAGCCCCCGCCACCCTGCCGCCCCACGGCATATTCCGGTTCTACCTGCATTACCTGATGCAGGTCTGGCCGCTGCTCGTCGCGCTGCTGACGGTCGGTTTCTTCGTCACCCTCATCGAGGTGGCGCTGTTCAGCTTCATCGGGCAGCTGATCGACATGGTGCAGGCCACGCCCAGCGCCGAATTCTTCGAGCAGAACGCCAACCAGCTGATCTGGATGGCCGTGGTCGCCCTGCTGCTGCGCCCGCTGTTCTTCGGCCTGCATGACCTGCTGGTCCACCAGTCGCTGTCGCCGAGCCTGACCAACCTGATCCGCTGGCAGAACCACCGCTACGTGCTGCGCCAGAGCCTGGGGTTCTTCCACAACGATTTCTCCGGGCGCATCGCCCAGCGCGTCATGCAGACCGGCCCGGCGCTGCGCGAGTCGGCGGTCCAGGTGGTCGACTCGCTGTGGCACGTGATCATCTATGCCGGCAGCGCCCTGGTGCTGTTCGCCCAGGCCGACATCCGCCTGGTCATCCCGCTGACCCTCTGGATAGTCGGCTACATCGCCGCGCTGTGCTATTTCGTGCCGCGGGTGCGCCGTCGTTCGGCGGACGCGTCCGAAGGACGCTCCAGGGTGATGGGCCGGGTGGTCGACGGCTACACCAACATCCTCACCCTCAAGCTGTTCGCCCATTCCCAGCATGAGGAGCGCTACGCCCATTCGGCGATGCAGGACCTGGTTCAGCGCTTCCGCTGGCAGTCGCGCATCATCACCGCGATGGACTTCTCGATCATCTGCATGAACGGCCTGCTGATCGCCGGCACCGTCGGACTGGCCCTGTGGCTGTGGAGCATCGGCGAGATCACGCCCGGCGCGATCGCCCTGGCGGCCGGTCTGGTGATCCGCATCAACAACATGTCCGAGTGGGTCATGTGGGTGGTCAACAGCATCTTCGAGAACGTCGGCACCGTGCAGGACGGCATGCGCACCATCGTCCAGCCGCAACAGCTCGCCGACCGCCCCGACGCCGCGCCCCTGCAGGTCCGCGAAGGCGGCATCCGCTTCGACAACATCCACTTCCACTACGGCAAGGCGGAAGGCGTCATCGCCGGCCTCGACCTGCAGATACGCCCCGGCGAGAAGATCGGCCTGGTCGGCCCGTCCGGCGCCGGCAAGTCCACCCTGATCAACCTGCTCCTGCGCCTGTACGACCTGGAGAGCGGCCGCATCCTCATCGACGACCAGGACATCGCCCGGGTAACCCAGGAAAGCCTGCGCGCGCAGATCGGCGTGGTGACCCAGGACACCGCCCTGTTGCACCGCTCGATCCGCGACAACCTGCGCTACGGCAAGCCCGACGCCAGCGACGAGGACCTGCTCAAAGCCATCCGCGGCGCACGAGCCGACAGCTTCATTCCCGAACTCAGCGACGACGCCGGCCGCACCGGCCTGGACGCCTACGTCGGCGAGCGCGGCGTCAAGCTCTCCGGCGGCCAGCGCCAGCGCATCGCCATCGCCCGCGTGCTGCTCAAGAACGCGCCGATACTGGTCCTCGACGAAGCGACCTCGGCGCTGGACTCGGAGGTCGAGGCCGCCATCCAGGACAGCCTGGAGACGCTGATGGAAGGCAAGACGGTGATCGCCATCGCCCACCGGCTGTCGACCATCGCGCGGATGGACCGCCTGGTGGTGATCGATCGCGGGCGCATCGTCGAAACCGGCACCCATGCCGAACTGCTGGAGCGCAACGGCCTCTACGCGCGGCTCTGGCAACACCAGACCGGCGGCTTCGTCGGGGTGGAATAAGGGCCTCCGCTTGGGAGCGGTCCTGAGCGCGAACGGCGCCGCACCCTATAGCGGTCGAGACTCGGCGCCTTCGGCCGCTTCCACGACGAACCGGCGCCTGAGCCCCCCACCGCGCTACGAATCGCCCTGGCGATACGGCAAGGCCTGGCGGGCGGCTTCGGCGTAGCGCAGCACCCCTGCGCGCTCCTGTTCGAGAAAGTCGGCGACCGCGGCGCGCAGTCCCGGGTGCCGCAGGTAGTGCCAGGAGCGGGTGATCACCGGCTCGAATCCGCGGATCAGCTTGTGCTCGCCCTGAGCGCCCGCGTCGAAGCGCTGCAGGCCCATGGCGATGGCCTGGTCGATGCCCTGGTAGAAGCAGGTCTCGAAGTGCAGCCGGTCGAATTCCGCCAGGCATCCCCAGTAGCGCCCATAGAGGCTGTGTCCGTCGGTCAGGCAGAACGCCATGGCCACCGGCCGGCCGCTCTGCACCGCCAGCACCACGCGAATGGCCTCGGGCATCCGTTCGGCCAGCAGGCTGAAGAATGCCCGCGTCAGGTACGGGGCCTGGCCACGAACCTCGTAGGTGTTGGCGTAGCAGGCATAGACGAAATCCCATTCACGCTCGCTGAGCTGGTGCCCCTCGCGCCAGTCGAAACCGATCCCCTGCCCCGCCACCTGCTCGCGCTCCTTGCGCAGTTGCTTGCGCTTGCGCGAGGCGAGCGCATCGAGAAAGTCCTGGAAGTCGCGGTAACCGCGGTTGTGCCAGTGGAACTGGCAGCCGATGCGTTCGAGCCAGCCCGAGCGAGCGCCCATCCGCTCGTCACAGGCAGGGCTGGTGAAATTGATGTGCAGACTCGACAACCCCTCCTGCTCCAGGCCCGACTGTAGCGCGTCGAGCAAGGACGCAGCGGCCTGCGGGTCACCGAGCAGGCGCGGCCCGCAGACGGGCGAGAAGGGAATGGCAGCCAGCAGCTTGGGGTAATAGGCGATGCCAGCGCGACGGCAGGCATCGGCCCAGCCGTGATCGAATACGAATTCGCCGTAGGAGTGTCGCTTCAGGTAGGCCGGGATGGCGGCAAGCAGATCGCCACGCTCATCCAGCCACAAACGGTGCGCTGGCTGCCAGCCACTGTGGCCGCCCACGCAGCCAGCGTCTTCCAGCGCGCTGAGGAAAGCATGGCGCAGAAATGGCTGCGCCACGGGCAATAGCGCATCCCAGCGAGCCGCCGGTACAAGATGCAGGGAATCGGCGAGAAGCACGGTCACGACAAAACTCCGGCACGAGAATTCTTTTCAAAAAGGAACGGTTCTTTTTCCGTTTTACACCTGTTGATGGAAGCAGATCCTGCCCAAATAACTGTAAACCATGACGCAGTCGAAGTTTCTCTAATTCAACTTGCCTTCATTCTCCAAAACTTAACATTTCATCGATAAGGTCGCGCGGCCTCTTTACGCCTTTATTATTTACAACCCCCTCCGAGCGCGCCCTTAACTCGTCCTAAATACTTGTTTTTGAAAAAGTTCCTATAACTCTAAAATGTCATATGGCAGAAAGCCTTCTGTCATATCGCATTTCCATAATCGCCTCCGTTCACACAACGACGTCATGGCATTCGCAGGGCGGCGTTTCATAAACGAAGGAGTTTTTCGATGAAGAAGAAGTTGATTGCGATTGCTGTTGGCTCTGCGCTGTCGATCCCGGCTGTAGCACTGGCCGATGTAAGTATCTATGGCCGTGCACACGTATCGGTGGACTACCTCGATGATGGCGCCGACTACTCTGAAACCAACCTGTCGAGCAACTCCTCGCGCCTGGGCTTCAAAGGCAACCATGACATCAACCCTGATCTGAAAGCCTTCTTCCAGATCGAACAGCAGATCAACTTCACCACCGGCGCCTCGAGCGGCGGTACCGACTTCGCCACCCGTGACACCTTCGTCGGCCTGGGCGGCAACTTCGGCGCCGTGCAGATCGGCCGCTTCGACAGCCCGTTCAAGGTAGCCCGTGGCCCGTTCAACCTGTTCGGTGATCAGGTCGGCGACATGAACAACCTGGCCCGCGTCACCAACGGCCGCCTCGACGAGCGTTATGACAACACCATCCAGTACACCACGCCGACCTTCAACGGCTTCAACGCCCGGGTGGCCTACTCGATGTACAAGGGCCAGTCGCTCAACATCACCGACACCACCAGCAACAACGAAGACAGCGATGCCTTCAGCGCGTCGCTGAACTATATCGGTGGCCCGCTGGAAGCCACCCTGGCCTATGAGCAGGTAGAAGAAGACACCCTGCGTGGCGAGGCCGATTCCATTCGCGCCGCTGCCGCCTACAAGCTCACCGATGCCTTCAAGCTGGTCGGCTTCTACCAGACTACCGACTACACCGGCTACAGCGATACCACCAGTGCCGCTCGCGACTCCGGCACCTTCAACGTCTACGGCCTGGGCGGCGAACTGGCGATTGCCAAGAACACCGCACTGAAAGCCACCTGGATGACTCACGACAGCGACGCCAAGAGCGCCGATGCCGACATGTGGGTCATCGGTGTCGAGCACAAGCTGGACAAGGCCGTGCGCGTCTACGCCAACTACGCCGTAGTCGACAACGACGACAACGTTGCCTACTCCCCGTGGATGCAGTCCCGTACCGCCACCCCGAGCAACCAGTCGATCGATGCCAACGGCGTGAACCATGCGCTGGGTGAGAAAGCGGCTGGCTTCACCGTAGGTCTGCGCTACGACTTCTGATCCGTCAAGGATCGGATGTAAAACAAACCGGGCTGCTCCCCAAGGGACAGCCCGGTTTGTCATTTAATCGACACCTACCCGTCTTATTCTTGTTTCCGGACTGTAACCGACCCAAACCGCCGAACTTCGGCGGGGCCCTTCGCACCTAGGAGTTTTCATGCGCCGCTTGTTCGTTATCGCCATGGCCGGCCTGCTGGCCGCCTGCGCCCAGCAACCCAAAGTCCAACTGTATTCCGGCGCGCCGCAGCCGCAGAGCGAAGTGCTGACGCTAGTGGTTCCGAGCGAGTTGGAAATTCGCACGATCAATGGCCAGCCCTACTCCACCGCCAACGCCTCGTTCGGCCTGGACGACAAGCAACTGCTCCTGCAGCCGGGCGCCTATCAGGTTCAAGCCTTCTACAAGAACGGGTTCGACGTCGCGGGCGGCATGAGCCATGAAGTGGTTCGCGGCCGCACCGCCATCTTCAACATCGACGGCAAGGCCGGCGAGCTGTGGCGCCTGGAATTCGACCGCCCGGCCAACCTGGCCGAAGCAAAGAAGTTCGAGGATGAATTTCCCGCCTGGGCCGTGAACACCCGCACCGGCGAACGGAAGCAAGCGCAGGCCGGCAACCGTAACGTCTCGGCCTTCAGCGTCATGATGGGCTCCAGTGAAGTCGCTCCCCAGGCCGCCAGCGTTGCGCCACTGGGTACGGCGCCTGCTGCCGCGACCCCGCCGGTAGCGCTGAATCCGGCACCGGCCCAGACCGCTGCGCTGCCGCACAGCGATGCCACCCTGACCACCCTGCAACAAATGTGGAATCTGCTGACCCCGGAAAGTCGCAAGGCCTTCCTGAACTGGGCTCAACAGTAAGCACCCAACAGGGCTGCTGCCGCGCGTAGCAGCCCGCTCTCAAAGCGAAACACGGTCAGTCCAGGGTCTCTCTGGCAAGACCGTTACCCGTCGAAAGCCTCAACACACTGCGCGCTCAGGATCATATCGCCGCTCAGCACCGATCCGGCAATCGCCACGAGCGCCGCCTGGGCACTCAGCGCTTGCGCAGGATCACGCTGCCGATCGAGTAACCGGCGCCGAACGAACTCAGCACGCCGAGGCTGCCGGCCGGCAGGTCGTCCTGGTGCTTGTGGAAGGCGATCACCGAGCCGGCCGAGCTGGTGTTGGCGTAGCTGTCGAGAATGACCGGCGCCTCGTCGGGCTCGGCATCGCGACCGAGCAGCTTGCGGGCGATCAGCAGGTTCATGTTGAGGTTGGCCTGGTGCAGCCAGAAGCGCTTGACCTGGCTGGCATCCAGGCCGTTTTCCTGCAGGTGCTGGCCAATGAGGTCGGCGACCATCGGACAGACTTCCTTGAACACCTTGCGCCCTTCCTGGACGAACAGCTTGTCCGGGTTGGTCATGTATTCCTCGGCGGTGCGGTTGAGGAAGCCGAAGTTGTTGCGGATGTTGTTGGAGAACTCGGTGAGCAGCTTGGTGCTGACCACTTCCCACTGGTAGGGCGAGGTGGCGAGGTCGGCGCGCTCGATCACCACGGCGGTGCAGGCGTCGCCGAAGATGAAGTGGCTGTCGCGGTCACGGAAGTTCATGTGACCGGTGCAGATTTCCGGGTTGACCATCAGGATAGCCCGCGCCTGCCCCAGCTGGACCGCGTTGACCGCGTTCTGGATGCCGAAGGTGGCCGACGAGCAGGCCACGTTCATGTCGAAGCCGAAGCCGGAGATACCGAGCGCCGCCTGCACTTCGATCGCCACCGCGGGATAGGCGCGCTGCAGGTTGGAGCAGGCGACGATGACGCCGTCGATGTCGGCGGCCGTCTTGCCGGCACGCGCCAGCGCTTGCTCGGCGGCCTTGACCGACATCTCGCACAGGATCGACCACTGATCGTTGGTGCGTTCGGGGATGCGCGGCACCATGCGCTGCGGGTCGAGGATGCCGTCCTTGTCGGTCACGTAGCGGCTCTTGATGCCCGAGGCCTTCTCGATGAAGGCGACGCTGGATTCGGCCAGCGGCTGGATTTCACCGGCCTCGATGGCGGCGGCGTGTTCGCTGTTGAAGCGGTGCACGTAGGTATTGAACGACTCGACCAGCTCTTCGTTGCTGATGCTGTGAGGGGGGGTATAGAGCCCGGTGCCACTGATGACGACGTTGAACACAGTCGTTCCTCTTCGATAAGGCGGATCGTTGTCGGCACCCGGAAACGCAACGACCGGCGGGTGGCCGGTCCGGGTCGTTTTCCTGTACCTCGTTGATGGCGGCTATTGTGCACCAAAACGTAACAATTTCCCCAGTGCTCGCGCTCAATGGTGTCAATCAGTTCCGTCTTTCAACGCCCTGCAACCGTTCCAGCGCGCGGGAGAGGCTGGCCTCGGACAGCTCGCCCAGATGGCTGCCGCGCTGGCGACCCTCGGCATCGTAGAACAGCGTGGTCGGCAAGGCCCGGGACCCGACCCTCCGCCCCAGCTCCCCGGCGGGGTCGAGCAGCAGGTTGTCCAGCGCCAGGCCCTGGTCGGCGAGATAGCCCTGGGTCACGGCGGGCCCCTCGCCCTGGTTGACGAACAGGAAGGTCACCTGCGGCAGGCGCTGCTGCGCCTCGGCGAACACCGGCATTTCCCGCCGGCAGGGCGGACACCAGGTGGCCCAGAGGTTGATCACCAGCGGCTGGCCGATGAAGCGTTCGAGTTCGACCGCCTCGCCACTGGCGGTATGAAGGGTCAGCGACGGCAGGCGCGTCTGCTGCTCGAAGCTCTGCCAGGCGAAGGAGGCGATCATCCAGGCGCCGACGCCGACCGCCAGCGCGACGCCCGCCGGCTTGCGCAGCGGCCGGTCCCGCCACAGCCGCCAGCCGGCATAGAGCGCTGCCGCGACGAGGCCTGGCCAGGCGATGAAGCCCCCGTCGCGGATGTCCAGTACCCGCCAGGGTTGCTCTGCGAAATGCCCGGCGTACCGCGCGACGAACGCGAGCCGCGCCACCAGCAACGCCAGCAGCAACAGGCGAAACAGCAGCGCTTCGGGATTGATCCCCTGCCCGCGACCGAGCCACCAGCCGACCAGCACCGCCAGTGCCAGGCTGCCGAGCAGGATCAGGTGGGCCAGGGAAAACGTCAGGGGTCCGAGAGAGAGCGTCAGCATGGGTGATCCGATCCGGGCGAAGCGGCCATGTTCGCACAGGTGGATCGCCGACCTGCCTGGGGTATCCTGCGCACCCCTCAGGCCCACCAGGACATCCCCATGAACGCCCCGCTCGTCGAACTCATCACCCAGATAAGCTCGGGTTGCCTGAGCGACGCCCAGATCCGCCAGATCGCCGACGAAGCCGCCCAGGCCTACGCCGACCCGCAGGCCTTCCTGCAGGCCAACCCGGACATCAACTACGACGACAGCTTCCCGATCCCGCTGGGCGAGTGGGTGGTGGTCGGCAGCCTGCCAGACACCGTGCTGTTCCAGGCCGACAGCTACGAAGAGCTGTTCGCCCAGATCGTCGCCTCGTTCGGCCCGCAGGTGAACTTCGTGCTCAAGCCCAAGCAGTTGGCCAAGACCGAGCCGCTGGTGGCGCTCAACCGCATCCAGGTGCAGCTGGGCAGCCTCTACCCGGAGAAAGGCGGGTACGTGCTGGTGGATTTCAGCGAGCCGCTGGACGACGCGCTGCAGGCGGTGCTGGTCTACCGCAGCGACCTGGAGCGGATGATGGCGCTGGCGGTCGAGGTGGGCATCTATGCCGCGCCGTCCTACGAGGCGCTGCGCGACGCCGGCGACGAATGACGCCTCAGCGCCGGCGCAGGGGATCGAGCAGGCCCGACAGGCCGTTGTGGTCGATCTCCTGCATCAGCTGCAGCAGCCGGCCGATGTCGCCGGGCGGGAAGCCCTCGCGGGCGAACCAGTTGAGGTAGTTGCCGGGCAGATCGGCAATGATCCGCCCCTTGTATTTGCCGTAGGGCATCGTCTGGGTTACCAGGCGTTCGAGGTCTTCGGGTTTCATGGCACAGCGTGTCGGTCGGTGGCCGGCGATACTGCCACAGCAGCCACCCTGGCTGAAGCGCCAGGGGTTAGGTCGATTCTGCGTAAGTCTTTCCCAGATCGGGGAGAAAAGACATAAGCCGCCGCGCCCGATTCTCCCGAGGCCGCTACGGCCGTGGCTTGACGGTTCGGGGCGCTCCGTTGGTTGACTCGCTCAATCACCTTCATAGAGTAAGGCTATTTTCGCAACGCCCAGGGCTTGGCTAGGCCTGCTGGTACGGCTCGATGAGGAGCCCATCCAACAGGAGAACAACAATGACCCATCCCCTTGCCCGCCAAGCGGCCACGCTGGGCCTGCTGCTCGGGGCGGCAACCGCCTTCGCGGCGGACGCCCCGCCCACCAGCTATTCGCCCGTGGTGATCACCGAACCCTTCGACGTGATCATGAAGCGGATGTCCGAAGCCAAGCCCGGCATCATGGAAAAGCACCGGGCACTGCTCGAGCAGCGCTACGACCTGGCCGACAGGCCGGCCGAGGGCGTGACGATGAGCAAGGGCAAGCCGGTCCAGGGCGGCGTGCGGGTCCGGCTGCCGGCCGACACCAGCTGGGAACAGCTCGCCGCCCTGAGCCCCGACGAAATCCGTGAACGCAATCTGTTCCCGGCCGGTTTCCTGCCCCTGCCGCATCCCAACCACACCGAAGGCGGGATGGTCTTCCCGCAGTTTCAGATCGACGAGGTCAATCGCATCGAGCAGCGCGACCTGACCCGCTTCGACCTGGACTTCGACCTGCCCGACCACCTGCTGCCGGAGTTTCCGGCGCCGATCTACCTGACCACCCGGCCGGACCTGGGCGACGTCTCCCAGGGCAAGCTGGTCAACCTGCGCAACTACTTCGAGCTGTTCAACGGCATCCTCAATCCCAAACAGCTCGAAGGCCTCCGACTGCTGGTCACGCCCTTCACCCAGCAGCAGTTCAACCCCACCGACGACCGCCGCAGCGAACATCCCCATACCGGCGTCGCCTGCCTGGACTGCCATGCCAACGGCCATACCAATGCCGCGACGCACCTGGCCGGCGACGTCAGGCCCCAGGCCTTTCGTCACCGCCTCGACACGCCGTCGCTGCGGGGCGTGAACATCCAGCAGATCTTCGGCTCGCAGCGCGCCCTCAAGACCGTGGAGGACTTCACCGAGTTCGAGCAGCGTGGCGCCTATTTCGACGGCGATCCGGTGATGGCGGCGAAAAAGGGCATCAACGTGCTCGAGCGCGGCAGCCAGGTGCATTTCATGGGCGAATTCCAGGCCATGCTCGACTTCCCGCCCGCCCCCAAGCTGAACCTCGAAGGGCGGCTGGACCCGGCCCGGGCGACCGAGCAGGAGCTGCGTGGCGAGCAGGTGTTCCACGGCAAGGGCGCCTGCGCCGGCTGCCATGTGCCGCCTTATTACACCGATCACCTGATGCATAACCTCAAGACCGAGCGCTTCTTCAAGCCGCAGGAGATCAACGGACGCATGGCGATAGGCGACGGGCCGATCAAGACCTTTACGCTGCGGGGCATCAAGGATTCGCCGCCCTACCTGCACGATGACCGGCTGCTCACCCTCGAAGACACCGTGGAGTTCTTCAACCTGGTGCTGCAGCGCCGCCTCGACGAGCAGGAGAAGGCCGACCTGGTGGCCTTCCTGCGGACCCTCTGAAACATCCGCCGAGGCCGGCGCCGTGCGCGGGAACGCACGGCGCCGGCTGATTGCGGTCATATCGACTCGAGAAAGCCTTTCCATCCGCCCACAGGGAACCACCATGACGGACGACATCACCCGCGGCCCCGCGTCGTCGATGAGCGAAGAGGAAATGCAGGAATTCGCCAGCCAGGTCTTCGACGTGGCCCGCAAGGGCGACGCCGGGATGCTCGGGCGCCTGCTGGACAAGGGCCTGCCCGCCAACCTGCGCAACCAGAAGGGCGACACGCTGCTGATGCTGGCCAGCTACCACGGCCATCTCGACGCCGTCCGCGTGCTGCTCGAGCACGGCGCCGACCCGAACATCGTCAACGACGCCGGCCAGTCGCCGCTGGCGGGCACCGGTTTCAAGGGCGACCTGCCGATGGCCGAGCTGCTGGTGCGTCACGGCGCGGACGTCAATGCCGCCTCCCCCGACGGCAAGACCGCCCTGATGATGGCCGCCATGTTCAACCGCACCGGAATCGTCCAGCTGCTGCTGAGCCACGGCGCCAACCCGGCGACCGCCGACATCAACGGCGTCACCCCGCTGGCCGCCGCCCAGACGATGGGCGCGGCGGATACGCCGAGGCTGCTGGCCGAAGCCCTGGCCGCGCGCGGCTGAGGCCGCCCGCCGCGCGGGACAGGCTCAGCGCGCGCCGCGATTGGTCAGCATCACCCCGCCGATGGTCAGGACGCCGCCGACCAGCATCGCCAGCGTCAGGGGCTCGTCGAGCAACAGCGTGGCCAGCAACACGCCGAAGACCGGCACCAGGTTGTTGAACACCGCCGTGCGCGCGGGGCCGATCGCCTGCACGCCCTGGTAATACCAGACGAAGCCGATCACGGTGCCGCCCGCGCCCAGGTAGAAAATCGCCGCCAGCTGTTGCCAGCCGAGGCTGCCGAGCTGCAGCGGCGCCGGATCGAACACCGCGCCGATGCCCAGTAGCAGCAGCCCCCAGAGCGCCGCGTAGGTGGTGGTGACCAGCGGTGACATCCCGCGCAGCGCATGGCGGCCGATCAGGGTGTAGGCGGCCCAGCTGGTCACCGCGCAGAGCATGAAGAGTTCGCCCTTGCCCACCGCCGAACCGATGTCCCGTGCCGCGCCGAGCAGGTCGCCGCGGCTGATGACGATCGCCGCGCCGCAGAAGGCGACCAGGATGCCGACCCATTTGCGCAACCCGAGCGGCTCGCGAAAGAGTGCCGCCAGCAGCAGCGCGGTGACGATCGGATTGAGCGCGACGAACAGCGCCGTGCGCCCGGCCGGCATCTGCGACAACGCCGCGAAGAAACTGATGTTGTAGAGAAACACCCCGGTCGCGCCGAGGGCGAAGGTGGTCAGCGTCTGTCCCAGCGTCAGGCGCGGCATCCGGCCCTCGACCCGCCAGGTGAGCGCCAGCAGCAGAAGCACGGCGACGGCGAAACGCCCGGTGGCCGCCACGCTGGGCGCCAGCGACTCGGCCAGCAGCCGCCCGGCGATGAAGGTGCCGCCCCAGAGCAGCGCCACGGCGGTGAGCTTGCAGTAGATCGGCAGGTGGGACGGCGCGATGCGATCGGCCGGCGGGGTGGCAGCGGTCATGGCGAGTACTGTCGTTGAACGGGGCGGATATAGTCCGGCTTATCCGGCTCCTCGTCGAGATCGCCATGACGCGTGAAGAACGCGGCGGGCCGATCTGGCCGCAACGGCCGCACACCTGGCGCCGGCCGCTGTCTGTACTCTTGCCCGGCCGGCACGGCTGGCCGCTACCGGACAGACACGAGGAGCCTTGCATGACCATCGAAACGCGTTCGATCGAGGGCATCGCCACGCCCGTTTCGCGCATCGGCCTGGGCACCTGGGCCATTGGCGGCTGGATGTGGGGCGGCGCCGACGACCGCAATTCGATCGCCACGCTCCACGGCGCCCTGGAGCGCGGCATCAACCTGATCGACACGGCGCCGGTGTATGGCTTCGGGCATTCCGAAGAGGTCGTCGGCCAGGCACTGGAAGACCGTCGCGACCAGGCCGTGATCGCCACCAAGCTGGGCCTGGACTGGACCGACCGGGGCCCGCGCCGCAACTCCACGCCGCAGCGCATCCGCCAGGAAATCGAGGACTCGCTGCGGCGCCTGCGCACCGACCGGATCGATCTCTACCAGGTCCACTGGCCCGACCCGCTGGTGCCCATCGAAGAGACCGCCGCCGAGCTGGAGAAGCTGCGCCGCGAAGGCAAGATCCTCGCCATCGGCGTCAGCAATTATTCGCCCGAGCAGATGGACGCGTTCCGCCGGGAAGCCCCGCTGGCCAGCGTCCAGCCGCCCTACAACCTGTTCGAGCGCGCCATCGAGAAGGACGTGCTGCCCTATGCGCGCCAGCATGGCCTGGCGGTGCTGGGCTACGGCGCCCTGTGCCGGGGGCTGCTGTCCGGCCGGATGAAGCCCGACACCACCTTCGGCGGCGACGACCTGCGCACCTCCGATCCGAAGTTCCGCGCCCCGCGTTTCGCGCAGTACCTGGCCGCCGTCGAGGCGCTCGGGGCACTGGCCCGGGAGCGTCACGGCAAATCCGTGCTGGCGCTGGCGATCCGCTGGGTGCTGGAGCAGGGTCCGACCATCGCGCTCTGGGGCGCACGGCGTCCGGACCAGCTGAACGGCATCGACGAGGCGTTCGGCTGGACGCTCGACGAGCAGGACCTCAAGGACATCGACGCGCTGCTGGCCGAGCACGTCAAGGAACCGGTAGGCCCCGAGTTCATGGCACCCCCGGCGCGGAACTGAGCGCACCTGCCCCGCCGAGCGGAAACACTTTGTAAAACCTGACGAAACCACTCAAGATCCTTCTCCTTCGGGCAGGCCGCAAAGGCCCGCCCTTGAGCGGTTGCGTCGAACGAACGCAATCGCCTTCGCGCAATCGATCATGAGGTTGGACATGACGGAACAGGCCCTGGCGGCTGCGCCACGTCTTTCACCGCGGGCCGTGCTGTTGCTCGAGTTCGCCCTGGCCATGGGCGGCTTCGGTATCGGCACCGGCGAGTTCGCGATCATGGGGCTGATGCCCAACGTGGCGCAGGGCCTGGGCATCAGCGAACCGCAGGTCGGCCATGTCATCAGCGCCTACGCCCTGGGCGTGGTGGTGGGCGCCCCGCTCCTGGCGATCCTCGGCGCCAGGCTTGCGCGCCGTCGGCTGCTGCTGATGCTGATGGGGTTCTTCGCCCTGGGCAACCTGGCCAGCGCGCTGGCGCCCGACTACCACGCGCTGCTGGCGTTCCGCTTCGTCACCGGGCTGCCCCATGGGGCCTACTTCGGCGTCGCCACGCTGGTCGCCGCCTCGATGGTGCCGCCGAACAAGCGCGCCCAGGCGGTCAGCCGGGTGCTGGCCGGCCTGACCATCGCCATGCTGGTCGGCAACCCGGCGGCGACCTGGCTGGGGCAGTGGCTGAGCTGGCGCTACGCCTTTGCGCTGGTCGCGGCGATCGCCTTGCTGACGGTGCTGCTGGTGGCGATCTTCCTGCCGCTCGACCGCAACGAGCCGCGCAACGAGCCCATGCGCGAGCTGCGTGCGTTCAATCGCAAGCCGGTCTGGCTGGCGCTGGCCATCAGCTCGATCGGCTTCGCCGGGATGTTCTGCGTGTTCAGCTACCTCGCCCCGACGCTGCTGGAAGTGACCCGGGTCAGCCCCGGCTGGATTCCCCTGGGGCTCGCGGCCTTCGGTCTCGGCGGGATCATCGGCAACCTGGCCGGCGGCTGGCTGTTCGACCGCCTGCAGTTCAAGGCGGTGGCCTGGGTGCTGGTGTGGAGCACGGCGGTGCTGCTGATCTTCCCGCTGGCGGCCCACTCGCTGTGGACGGTGCTGCCGGCGCTGTTCGCGGTGGGCACCATGGTCGCCCTCTCCCCGGCCCTGCAGACCCACCTGATGGACGTCGCGGCCGATGCCCAGACGCTGGCCGCGGCCTCCAATCACGCCGCGTTCAACGTCGCCAACGCCCTGGGCCCCTGGCTCGGCGGACTGGCCATCACCGCCGGCTTCGGCTGGACCTCCACCGGCTACATCGGCGCGGCGACGGCCGTGTGCGGCCTGGCGATCTTCTTCTGGGCCTGGAGTGGCCAGCCGGCCACCTCCCGCGCGACGGTGGCCGCCAGGCCCTGAGCCGGCCGCCTCAGGCCGGCGGTTCGCTGACGCGCCTGCGGTTGATGCGTTCCGCCCAGCGGAGCAGGCGCTGGCGGCGCGGTGCGTGATCGCGCTTCCAGAGCGTCGCCAGGCGATGGTTGGCTTCGCCGAAGGTGGGGTAGATGTGCACCGTCGCCAGCAGCTTCTTCAGGCCGATCTTGTGCTTCATCGCCATGACGAATTCGGCGAGGGTCTCGCTGGCCTGCTCGCCGACCACGGTGACGCCGAGGATGCGGTCCTTGCCCGGCACGGTGAGCACCTTCACGAACCCGTCCGGGGCTTCGTCGATCTGGGCGCGGTCGAGCGCGGCGAGGTCCAGACGGGTCACCTCGAACTCCACCTCCTGCTCCCGCGCCTCCTGCTCGCTGAGCCCCACCCTGGCGACCTGGGGCGAGGTGAAGGTTGCCCTGGGCGTGACCCGGTAGCTCACCTTCAACCGCCAGAACATGCCGAACAGGGCATTGAACACCGCATAGCGCGCCTGGCGCACCGCCATATGGGTGAACCGGTAGGGCCCGGCCACGTCGCCGATCGCATAGATGTTCGGCATGCGCGTGGCGAGGTACTCGTTGACCTCCAGGGTGCCGTCCTCGCCCGGCTCGAGGCTGAACTGTTCGAGCCCGAAACCATCGAGGTTGGCGCTGCGGCCCACCGCCACCAGCACCTCGTCGAAAGGCAGGCTCAGCTCGCGGCCATGGGGGTCCTGGCAGACCATCCGGCGCTCGCCTTCGCCGATCTCGAAACGCTGGGTGACGTGCCCCAGGCGCAGGTCCACTCCGTCGGCGCGCAGCGCCTGGGCGAGCACCTCGCCCGCCTCCTCTTCCTCGCAGGCGAGCAGCCGTTCGCCGCGGTGGACCAGCGTCACCTGGCTGCCCAGGCGCTGGAACGCCTGGCCCAGTTCGCAGGCCACCGGCCCGCCACCGAGCACCAGCAGGCGCGCGGGCCGCTGGCGCAGCTGCCAGATCGAGTCGGAGGTCAGCGGCTCGACCTCGGCGAGCCCGGGGATGTCCGGTATCGTCGGTCGGCTGCCGGTGGCGAGGATCAGGCTGCGGGCGCTCAGCGTGCGGCCGTCCACCTCCACTTCCCAGGGCGATACGACCCGCGCCTCCCCGGCGATGACCTCGACGCCGAGCTGTTCGTAGCGCGCGGCCGAGGCCTGCGGCGCGACCTTCCCGACCGAGGCCCGCACCCCGTCCATCACCGCGCCGAAATCCAGCTCGCCACGCGCCCGGGCAAACCCGAGACGCTCGCCGCACACCCTGTCGTGCGCCAGCCGGGCGAAGCGAACCAGCGCCTTGGACGGCACGCTGCCGGCGTTGAGGCTGTCCCCGCCCAGGGCGTTCCTTTCGATCAGCGCGACCCGGGCTTTCATCGACGCCGCCAGCTCGGCCGCCGCCAGCCCGCCGGCGCCACCACCGATCACGATCAGGTTGCGCTCGAAGCGCCTGGGCTTGCGCCAGCCCTTGTAGGCCTTGCGTGCCTTGTAGACGCCGAGCAGCTTGTTGGCCAGCAGCGGAAACACCCCCAGCAGCACCAGGGTCGTGATCATGCTGGGCGACAGGATGCCCGACAGCGAGTCGATCCGGGCCAGCTCGCGCCCCGCCGCGACGTAGACCGCATTGCCCGGCAGCATCCCCGCCCAGGTCGTCCACCAGAAGGTCCAGAACTTCACCCGGGTCAGGCCCAGCGCCGGATTCAGCAGCACGAACGGGATGACTGGCATCAGCCGCAGCGAGAACAGGTACAGCGGCCCGTCGCGGGTCAGGCCCCGGTCGATGCCGGCGATGTGCCGGCCGAAGCGTTTCTGGAACCAGTCGCGCATCATGAACCGGCTCATCAGCATCGCGATCGTGGCGCCGACGGTCGAGGCGAAGGACACCAGCAGCGTGCCGCCGATCAGGCCGAACAGCGCCCCGCCCAGCAGCGTCAGCACGACGGTGCCGGGAAACGAAAAGGCGGTCAGTGCCACATAGGCCAGGAAGAAAAGGGCACCCGCCCACCAGGGGTGGCCGCGCACCTCGGCACGCAGCGGCCCGTGCAGCCTCTTGATCGACTCCAGCGTCAGGTACTGGCCGAGATCGAAGAAAAAGAAGCTCGCCACGGCGGCGAGGATCAGACCAATCACGACGAGCTTGCGTGCATTCATCGAAGCGGCGGGTTCCTGAAGTGAAGATCCGAAGCCATCGCTGCGCCAGGCAGCGGGACGGCGAAGGCCTGTGGAAAGTCTCACGAGACGGAGATTGGAGGGGCTGCCGCGCCCGGCGTTCAGTCCGCTCGGCGATGCGCCCTCCGGGAGCGGCGGATCATCGCCCCGCGCACCCGAAAATCGCGGCGAACGCCCGCCCCGGCTGCCGCTCGCCGGCCCGCTGTGCTCTACTGAAAGGCCCACCGACACGGACTTCATCCATGGCGCTGCATACCTGGCTGCTCTATCTCGTCGCCGTCACCGGCCTGGCCCTGACCCCGGGGCCCAACGGCCTGCTGGCGCTGACCCACGGCGCGCTCTATGGCCGGCGCCGGACCCTGTGGACCATCGGCGGCGGCGTGCTGGGCTTCGTCCTGCTGATGGCGCTGTCGATGTTCGGCATCGGCGCCCTGCTGCAGGCCTCCGCCCAGGCGCTGACCCTGCTCAAGCTGATCGGCGGCCTGTACCTGATCTGGCTCGGCATCCAACTCTGGCGGACCCCGGCGATGCGCCTGGGCACGCTGGAAAGGAGCGCGCCGAAGGCCGCGGGCAGCCTGTTTCGCCAGGGCCTGTTCTCGGCACTGTCGAACCCCAAGGTGATCCTCTTCTTCGGCGCCTTCCTGCCTCAGTTCCTCGACCCGCAGGCCCCGTTGCTGCCGCAGTTCCTGGTGATGGCCGCCACTTTCGCCGCGGTCGAAGGGCTGGTGGAGATTCTCCTGGCGAGCCTGGCCAACCGTGTCCGCCCCTGGCTCGAGCGCAGCGGCAAGGGCTTCAATCGTTGCTGCGGCGCGCTCTTCGCGCTCATGGGCGCCGCCCTGCCGATGACCCGCTGAGCGGGCCGATCGGCACGACCAGCAGGCATTGCGCGGCTCGCACGGCGCGTGTGGGGCCGTTAGGATTGGCCCTGGCCTTGCGCGCCTTCGAGCGCGACGCAACCGAAAGGATTCCCATGCGTAACCTATGCCTCGCCACGACCGCGGCGCTCTGCTTCGCCGCCCATGCCGACGAGCCGGCCTTGCGCTTTTCGGTCAGCGACAGCTCGACCATGCCGATGATGCGCATCGAGGACGGCGTGGCGCGCGAAGGGATTCTCTACGACCTGCACCTGCGCATCGCCGAGAAGGTCGGGCGGCGCGCCCAGCAGACGGTGATGTCGCGCCTGCGCGTCCAGAAGATGATGAGCGACGGCCGGATCGACGTGAGCTGCTACCTGCACCCGTCCTGGCTGCGCGAGAACGGCCATCGCTACCGCTGGACGGTGCCGTTCATGGTCCAGCGCAACCAGCTGGTCGGACGCGACAACAGGGTCACCGTGCCCGAGCATGGCGAAGTCATCGGCACCGTGCTGGGCTTCAGTTACCCCTTCGACAGCATGTTCGCCAGTGGCGCGCTGCGCCGCGACGACGGCCGCACCCAGGAAATCGTGCTGGCCAAGCTGGAGGCCGGGCGCTATCGCTTCGCGATCAGCAACGATCTGTCGCTGCGTTGGTTCAACCGCGACCTGCCCCCGCACGAGCGTCTGCTCGCGTTGCGGGAGCTGAGCGCCGAGCCCGTTGCCTGCATCGTCCGCGACGTTGCGCAGGTGCCGACCGCGCAGGTGATCGAGGCGATGCAGCAGATGCAGCGTGACGGCGAATTCGAGGCCATCCTGGAGCGTTACCGCTAGCGCCCGTCCGGCACGCGCCGGGCGGGCGAATCGCCGGATCAGCCCTTGAGCGCCTCGTCGACGATCTGCTGCGCCTCGCCGAGGATGCGTTGCAGGTGCGCCTCGTCGCGGTAGCTTTCGGCGTAGATCTTGTAGATGTCCTCGGTGCCCGAAGGACGCGCCGCGAACCAGCCGCCTTCGCTGGCGACCTTGATCCCGCCGATGGCTGCGCCGTTGCCCGGCGCCTTGTCGAACACCGCGGTGATGGCGTCGCCGGCCAGCTGGCTGCTGCGCACCCGTTCCGGCGTGAGCTTGCCGAGGGCCTTCTTCTGCTCGGCATCGGCGGCGGCATCGACGCGGTCGGCGTAGATCGCGCCGAATTCGTCGGTCAGGGCGCGGTAGCGCACGCCCGGGTCGCGTCCGTCGCGGGCGGTCATTTCCGCGGCCAGCAGCGCCATCACGATGCCGTCCTTGTCGGTGGTCCAGACGCTGCCGTCACGCCGCAGGATGGTGGCGCCGGCGCTTTCCTCGCCGACGAAGCCCAGCGAGCCGTCGACCAGGCCGCCGACGAACCACTTGAAGCCCACCGGCACTTCGACCAGCGGGCGACCCAGCCGGGCGGCGACGCGATCGATCATGGCGCTGCTGACCAGGGTCTTGCCGACCGCGGCCCCGGCGCTCCACTGCGGTCGGTTCTGGAACAGGTAGTCCACCGAGACGCTCAGGAAATGGTTGGCCGGCAGCAGGCCGACGCTCGGTGCGACGATGCCGTGGCGGTCGTAGTCGGTGTCGCAGGCGAAGGCGATGTCGTAGCGATCCTTGAGGCCGATCAGGCGCTGCATCGCGTTGCTGGACGAGGGGTCCATGCGGATCTTGCCGTCCCAGTCCAGGGTCATGAAGGCGAACTGCGGATCGATGGTCTCGCTGACCACGTCCAGGTCGATGCCGTAACGCTCGGCGATCCGCGACCAGTAATGCACGCCCGCCCCGCCCAGCGGATCGACACCCAGGCGCAGCCCGGCGGCGCGGATCAGGTCGAAGTCGATGACGCTGCCCAGGTCGTCGACGTAGGCGCTCAGGTAGTCGTGGCTATGGGTGTTCGCCGCCTGCCGGGCCTCGCCCAGCGGCATCCGGCGTACGTCCTTCAGGCCGCCTTCGAGCAGTTCGTTGGCGCGGTTCTGCACCCAGCCGGTGACGTCGGTGTCGGCCGGACCGCCGTTGGTGGCGTTGTACTTGAAGCCGCCGCTGTCCGGCGGGTTGTGCGAAGGGGTGATGACGATGCCGTCGGCCAGCCCGCTGCTGCGCCCTCTGTTATGCACCAGGATGGCGTGGGACACGGCGGGCGTCGGCGTGTATTCGCCTCCGGTCGAGAGCATGGTCTGCACGCCGTTGGCCGCCAGCACTTCCAGCGCGGTGTCCAGCGCGGGCTGGGAGAGCGCATGGGTATCGGCGCCGATGAACAGCGGGCCATCGATGCCCTGGCCCTTGCGGTAGTCGCAGATCGCCTGGCTCATCGCCAGGACGTGGTGGCGGTTGAAACCACGGTTGAGCGAGCAGCCCCGGTGGCCGGAGGTTCCGAAGGCGACGCGCTGGGTGGCCACGCTCGGGTCCGGCTGGAGGTCGTCGTATGCCGCCAGCAGGCCCTCCACGTTGGTCAGCATCGAAGCGGGTGCCGGCTGGCCGGCCAGAGGATGGATACGCTCGCTCAAGATAAAGCTCCCTGAATATCGAATGACGGCAAGAGAATCGACGACGCACGGGCATTGCTGCGCGCGCGGGTGCGCAAGCTGGGATGCCGGAACGGGCGCGGAGTTCGATGCGCCGTCGGCAATATCGCGGCGCGCAGTGTGCGCAGCGCGCGGGCGCGGGTCCAGTGCTGATGCATGCCGCCCCACCGCGGCGCGCCCGATGGCCGGAAAACGCCGGGTCATGGCGCTCGGAGCAGCGCATGCGACCGGCTCGACGGCATGGAACCCCGGGGCTCGCCAGTCGATCTAGTGAGCACTCACTCAAGAGGTGGCGATCCATGGACGCGTTCTTCACATCGCTCTCCCGCCGACTCAACGACGCCGCCCACCCGCTGCGGGCGGTCACCCCGCGTATCGATCAGTGCACCTGCGGCCAGCCGGTCTACTTCGGCAACAGCGTCTGCCTGGTCTGCCAGTCGGCGCTCGGCTACGTCCCCGAGCGCGGCAGGCTCGCCACCCTGCGCCCGGGATCGGACAACGGCACCTGGCGGCTGGCCGAGGACCCGCAGTCGCCGTCGTACCGGCGCTGCGCCAACCTGGACAGCGCGGCCGGCTGCAACTGGCTGCTGCCGGCCGGCGGCCAGGACCGCCTGTGCCTGGCCTGCCGCCTCACCCGGGTCATCCCCGACCTCTCGGTGGAGGGCAACGACCTGCGCTGGCGCAAGCTCGAAGCGGCCAAGCGCCGGCTCGTGGCCCAGTTGCTCGCCCTCGGCCTGCCCGTGGTGCCCAAGCGGGAAAACGAGCGGGACGGCCTCGCCTTCGAGTTCCTCGGCACCGACACGAGCGGCCGGCAGCCGATGACGGGCCATGCCAGCGGGGTGATCACGCTGAACATCGCCGAGGCCGACGATGCCCGGCGCGAGGAAGTCCGGGTGCAGATGCACGAGCCCTACCGAACGCTGCTCGGGCACTTCCGCCATGAGGTCGGCCACTACTACTGGGACCGGCTCATCGCCGACGGTCCATGGCTCGAGCCCTTCCGCCAGCTGTTCGGCGACGAGCGCGAGGACTATGGCCAGGCCCTGCAGCGCCACTACGACGACGGCCCGACGCCCGGCTGGCAGACCGGCTACATCAGCGCCTACGCCACCATGCACCCCTGGGAAGACTGGGCCGAAACCTGGGCCCACTACCTGCACATGATGGATACCCTCGACACCGCCCTGAGCTTCGGCATGCGCGCCGCCCCGGGGGCGCTGGAGCTGGCGCCCTTCACCCGCGCGGCCCTGTACGACCCGGACGACCCGGAAGGCGACGCCTTCCTGAACTTCATCAACGCCTGGATCGAGCTGGCGGCGATGCTCAACGAACTGGCGCGCAGTATGGGCCAGCCGGACCTCTACCCCTTCGTGCTACCGGCGGCGGCCATCGGCAAGCTGCAGTTCGTCCACCGGGTGATCCAGGCCGGCCGCCCGCTCGGGGGGCACTGAATCCGAACGACCGCAGGCGCCTGTAACCGGGGCCTGCCGACGGACGGCGAGCCTCCCTGGGACCCGTTGTGCTGCTAAAGTAACCGGCCGCGCCATCGCGCCATCGGGCACCCGCTCTGGCCGTACAGCGACGCGACAGGACTACGATGACCGACCTGGATGACACCCGCCGCCGCACCCATTCGCAGGGGCGGCAGGCGCAGCAGCCCAAGGTGGCGGATCAAGGCGACGTGAACCGCCTGCTGGCGGCCAGCGAGGAGCGTTACCGCACGCTCTTCAAGGCCATCGACTCGGGGTTCTGCATCGTCGAGATGCGCTTCGATGACGCCTTGCGGGCAGTCGACTACCGGGTCGTCGAGGGCAACCCCGCCTTCGAGCGCATGACCGGCCTGTTCGATGCCGACGGCAAATGGGTCAGCGAAATCGCCCCCGACCTCGAACGCCACTGGTTCGACCTCTATGGCCGCGTCGCGCTGACCGGCGAGCCGGTGCGCTTCGAAAACGCCGCCGAGCCCTTCGGCTGCTGGTACGACGTGCAGGCGCTGCGCATCGGCGAGCCCTCGGAGCGGCGCGTGGCGATCCTGTTCAACGACATTTCCGAGCGCCGACAGGCCGAACTGGCCCTGGCCCGCAGCGAGGAACACTGGCGCAGCCTGTTCGAAAGCCTCAGCGAAGCCTTCATTATCGGCCAGCTTCTGCGCGACGAGGCCGGCCATCCGGTCGACTGGCGCTACCTGGACATCAACCCGGCCTGGGCGCGGATGACCGGCGTGCCCGCCGGAGACGCCACCGGCAGGACGGTGCGCGAGATCTTTCCCGGCGTCGACCCCGCCTGGATCAGCGAAACGGCCCAGGTGGTCGCCTCCGGGCACTCGGCCACCTTCACCCGGCAGATCGCCGGCCGCTGGTACGAGGGGCGCGCGCATCGCGTCGATGCGCACCGCGTCGACGACGAACGTTTCGCGATCATCTTTCGCGACGTGACCGAGAGCCGGAAGGCCGAGGTACGTCGCAACGGCCTGCTCGAACTCGGCGACCGCCTGCGCAACATGAGCGACCCCACCGAAATGTCCTACGTGGCCGCCGAGCTGCTGGGCACCACGCTGGGCGTCAACCAGACCGGCTACTGCATGCTCGACCCGGACACCGAAACCGCGCTGCTCGAGCGCGACTGGGTGGCGCCGAACGTGCCGAGCAACACCGGCGAATACCGGATGCGCGACTTCGGCTCCTTCATGGACGACCTGGGCCGGGGCGAAACCGTGGCCATCACCGATACCCACCTGGACCCGCGCACGCGGACGCATGTCGAGGCTTTCGACGACCTCTCGGTCCGGGCGCTGCTCAACGTGCCCGTCGTCGAACATGGCCGCACCGTCGCCTTCATCTTCGCCAACTGCTCCTGGCCCAGGCCCTGGGAAGACGCGGAAGTGGCCTTTGCCCGCGAGGTCGTCGAGCGCACCCGGGCCGCCATCGAGCGCCGCCGCGCCGAAGACAATCTGCGCGAGCTCAACGCACGGCTCGAGAGCCTGGTCGCCGAGCGCACCGCCGAACTCCTGAAGTCCGAGGAACTGCTGCGCCAATCGCAGAAGATGGAAGCGGTCGGCCAGCTCACCGGCGGCCTGGCCCACGACTTCAACAACCTGCTCGCCGGTATCGGCGGGAGCCTCGAACTGCTGGGCAAACGCCTGCAGCAAGGGCGCCTGGACGAGTTGCCACGCTATCTGGACGCGGCCCAGAGCGCGAGCCGGCGCGCCGCCGCCCTCACCCACCGGCTCCTGGCCTTTTCCCGCCGCCAGACCCTCGACCCCAGGCCCACCGACGTCAACCGTCTGGTGGACAGCATGGAAGAGCTGGTACGGCGCACCATGGGGCCGGAAGTGGTGATCGAAGTCGTCCGCGCGGCCGGGCTCTGGTCGACCCTGGTCGACCCCAACCAGCTGGAGAACACCCTGCTGAACCTCTGCATCAACGCCCGCGACGCCATGCCCAGCGGCGGCAGGCTGACCGTGGAGACCAGCAATCGCTGGCTGGACACCGACGCGGCGCGCGAGCTGGACGTGCCACCCGGGCGCTATGTCTCGCTATCGGTGACCGACACCGGCAGCGGTATGCCGCCGGAGGTGCTGAACAAGGCGTTCGACCCGTTCTTCACCACCAAGCCGCTGGGCATGGGAACCGGCCTCGGGCTGTCGATGATCTACGGCTTCGCCCGGCAATCGGGCGGACAGGTGGTGATCCAGTCCCGGCCCGACGAAGGCACTCGGGTCAGCGTGCTGTTGCCTCGCCATTTCCAGCAGGCCGGCGCGGCCGAGCCCTTCCCCGCACACGGCGAGCCGCCCCGTGCCGTCGCCGGCCAGACCGTGCTGGTGGTCGATGACGAGCCGACCATCCGCATGCTGGTCTGCGAGATTCTGGAGGAACTGGGCTACGCCGCGATCGAGGCCGAAGACGGCGCCACGGGCCTGAAGGTGTTGCAGTCGGACCGGCGCATCGACCTGCTGGTCTCGGACGTCGGCCTGCCGGGCGGCATGAACGGCCGCCAGATGGCCGACGCCGCCCGCGTCGGACGGCCCGGGCTGAAGGTCCTGTTCATCACCGGTTACGCCGAAACCGCCGCCGCGATCGGCAGCGCCCACCTGGAAGCCGGCATGTACGTGATGACCAAGCCCTTCGACATCGAAGCGCTGGCCGTGCGGATCAAGGAACTGATCGGCGACTGACCCCGGCTCAGGGCCGCGCGCCGAAACTCCGCTCGGCCAGCGTCCAGCCGCCTACCTGCTCATGGATGCTGAGGCCCAGCCCTGGCCGCTGCGGCACGATCAGGCTGCCGTCGCGGATTTCCAGGCGCTCGTTGAAGGCCGGCTCCAGCCATTCGAAGTGCTCCACCCAGGTCTCGTGCTCGTAGGCCGCCGCCAGGTGCAGATGGATCTCCATGACGAAGTGCGGCGCCAGGGTCATGCCGCGGATCTCGGCCAGCGTGGCCGCCTTGAGGAAGGGGGTGATGCCGCCGATGCGCGGCGCATCGTGCATCAGCACGTCCATCGCCCCGCTTTCGATGAAGGCATGGACGTCGGCGCCGCTGGTGAGCATCTCGCCCGTGCCGATCGGCGTGTCGAGCTGGGCGGCCAGCGCCGCGTGGCCCGCCATGTCGTGGGCGTCCAGCGGTTCCTCGATCCACTCCAGGGCGTAGCACTCCAGCGCCCGCCCCATGCGCAGGGCCGTGGTGCGGTCCCATTGCTGGTTGACGTCGACCATCAGCGGCACCTCGTCGCCCAGCTGCCTGCGCAGCGCTTCGACGCGTTGCAGATCGACACGCCGGTCGGGGTGGCCGACCTTCATCTTGATCCCGCCGATGCCACGCGCCCGTGACGCGGTGGCCTTGTCCAGCACTTCCTCGATCGAGGCCTGCAGGTAACCACCGGAGGTGTTGTAGCAGCGCACGGCATCACGCCGCGCGCCGAGCAGTTTGGACAGCGGAAGCCCGGCCCGCCGCGCCTTCAGATCCCAGAGCGCCGTGTCGAGGGCGGCGATCGCCTGGACCGCCACACCGCTGCGGCCGACCGAGGCGCCGGCCCACAGCAGTTTGCTCCAGAGCCGTGAAATGTCGTTGGGGTCTTCGCCCAGCAGCAGCGGCGCCATCTCGCAGGCATGCTCGAACTGGGCCCGGGCACCGGTGCGCAGCGTGTAACCGAAGCCCATCCCGGCGTGGCCCTGGGCCGTTTCGAGTTCGGCGAACAGCAGCGCGACCGAAGCCAGGGGACGCTGCTTACCGGTGAGTACCTTGGCGTCGCTGACCGGTGCCGCCAGGGGCAGGTCGACCGAGCGCAGCCTGATCCAGGCGATGCGATCGCCCTGTGTTTCGGTGCTGGATACGTGCATGGCATCCTCCTGTGTGCAGTGTGCAGCCCGTGGGAGCGGACCCAAACCTCATGGATGTCCCGTGGGAGCGGTCTTGACCGCGAATGGGGCATTCGCACCAGCGACCATCCAGCAGAACATTTACGGGCCTTGAAAGCGCGCGGTCGAGACTAACCATCCCCGACCGCTCCCACGAAAAACTCACGGTCCCGTGGGAGCGGTCCGGAGACGCTCGAAACCTTACTGCGCGCCCTGCTTCTCGATCAGCGCGGCCAGGCGTTCGTACTCGTCGGGCTTGAGATCGGTCAGCGGCGCGCGCACCGGGCCGGCGTCGTGGCCTGCGATCTTCGCTCCGGCCTTGACGATGCTCACCGCGTAGCCCTTGCAGCGGTTGCGGATGTCCAGGTACGGCAGGAAGAAGTCGTCGATCAG
>NZ_QLAE01000040.1 GCF_005876855.1 Stutzerimonas nosocomialis
AGCTAGTCGCTCGGGGCGACCCACCCTCCCGCGTTCGACTGGTAAACTGGCCGCCTCTGTGGAGGCCCTATGCAAGACGACGACTTTTCCCTGTTCCAGTCAGCCGTGCGCGGCGTGAAGCCGATCCGCCACGAGCGCGCCGAGACCGGAAAGGCACGCGACAACCGCGAGCAGATCGCGACACGCCGCGCCAACGCGACGGTGCGCACCGACGAGCCGCGTATCGACGGCCTGTCCGACCAGTTCGTCATCGACGTCGGCGCCGAAGACGAGCTGTACTGGAGCCGTGACGGCGTGCAGGAGGCCCAGATGCGCAAGCTCAAGGCCGGGCAGATTCCGTTCGAGGGCAGCCTCGACCTGCACGGACTGACCGTCGAAAAGGCGCGAGAACAGCTGTGGGACTTCCTGGCCGAAGCCGGCAAATACGAGATCCGCTGCGTGCGCGTGACCCATGGCAAGGCCGCGCGGCTCGATGGCAAGCGGCCGCTGATCAAGAGCCACGTCAATACCTGGCTGCGTCAGCACCCGCAGGTTCTGGGCTTTACCTCGTGCCTGCCGCGCCATGGCGGCAGCGGCGCGCTGTACGTCATGCTCAAGCGCACCATGCTGGAGGGGCGGGACGAATAACGTACGAAACGTACGCCCATCCCGCACTTGCCAGCGCTGCGCTTGCCCCCTACCCTGCGCCTCTCGCGCTCCCGACGCCTGACAGGTATTTCAATGTCTCTGGAACAACACTACACCGCGATCCTTGGCCAGCTCGGCGAGGACGTCAACCGCGAAGGCCTGCTCGACACGCCCAAACGCGCCGCCAAGGCCATGCAGTACCTGTGCAAGGGCTACCAGCAGACCCTCGAAGAGGTCACCAACGGCGCGCTGTTCAGCTCCGACAACAGCGAAATGGTGCTGGTCAGGAACATCGAGCTGTATTCGCTCTGCGAGCACCACATGCTGCCGTTCATTGGCAAGGCCCACGTCGCCTACCTGCCCAACGGCAAGGTGCTGGGCCTGTCCAAGGTCGCGCGCATCGTCGACATGTATGCCCGTCGCCTGCAGATCCAGGAGAACCTGACCCGCGAGATCGCCGAGGCGATCCAGAACGTCACCGGTGCCTGGGGCGTCGCGGTGGTCATCGAGGCGCAGCACATGTGCATGATGATGCGCGGCGTGGAAAAGCAGAACTCCTCGATGGTCACCTCGGTGATGCTCGGGCAGTTCCGCGAGAATGCCGCCACGCGCAGCGAATTCCTGGGCCTGGTCCGCTGATTCGCCAATGAAAAGGGGCGCCGCCTGGCGCCCCTTCGCTTCGCTACGGGCCTTGCCCGCCCCGCCTCGTCAGTCGTACATGCCGACATGCCGCGGATGGCTTGCCACCCGCTGCAGCCAGGCCCGTATCGCCGGATACGCCGCCAGATCGAATCCGCCCTCTTCGGCCACATGGGTGTAGGCATACAGCGCCACATCGGCGATCGAATACTGCTCGCCGACCAGATAAGGCGTGCGCTGCAGCTGCTGCTCCATCACCGCCAGGGCGTGATAGCCATCGAACTGCTTGGCCTCGTACTCCTCGCGGCGCTCCTCGGGCAGGCCGAGATAGAGCTTGATGTAGCGCGCCACCGCGATGTAGGGCTCATGGCTGTACTGTTCGAAGAACTGCCATTGCAGCACCTGGGTACGCAACCGCGGATCGCTCGGCAGGAACTCGCTGCCGTCGGCCAGGTAGTTGAGAATCGCGTTGGACTCCCATAGGCAACTGCCGTCATCGAGTTCCAGCACCGGGATCTTGCCGTTCGGGTTCTTCTGCAGGAATTCCGGCGAGCGGCTCTCGCCGCGCAGGACATTGATCGGCACCCACTCGTACGCGCGGCCGAGCAGGTGCAGCATCAGCTTGACCTTGTAGCAATTACCCGAACGGTAATCGCCATAAACCTTGTACATGACATCCCCCTCGCTCTCGCTTTAGGCCGCCTCGGCCGGCAACGCCTCACGAATCACCGCCGCCAGCCGACGCAGCCCCTCGCCAAGCCGGTCGGGGCCGACATGGCTGAAATTCAACCGCAGATGGCCCGGATGCCGATCCGGGTCGACGAAGAACGGCTCGCCCGGCATGAAGGCGACGTTGCGCTGCAGCGCCGCGTCGAGCAGCGTGCGCGTATCGAGCGGCTGCCTGAGCGTCAGCCAGAAGAACAACCCGCCCTGGGGAATCTCCCAGTCGGCCAGGTCGGCGAAATGCTCGAGCAACGCCGCCTGCATGGCATCGCGGCGAAGGCGGTAGAAGTCGCGCAGCTCGGCCAGGTGGGCGCGATACTGCTCGCTGCCGAGCCACTGCAAGGCCTGCCACTGGCCGATGCGATTGGTGTGCAGGTCCGCCGACTGCTTGAGGCGCAGCAGGTAGGGGAACAGGTCCGGCGAAGCGATCAGGTAGCCGACCCGCAATCCCGGCAGCAGGGTCTTGGAAACCGTACCGGTGTAGATCCAGCTGGCCTTGCGCAACCGGCTGACGATGGGACGCGCACAGCCCTCGTCGAACACCAGTTCGCGATAGGGCTCGTCCTCGATCAGGGCTACGCCGAACTCGTCGAGCAGCGCGGCGACCGCCTCGCGCTTGGCTTCGCTGTAGCGCACCGCCGAGGGATTCTGGAAGGTCGGGATCAGGTAGGCGAAGGCCGGCGTGCTGCGCTCCAGCGCACGGCGCAGCGCCTCGAGTTGCGGACCGTCGCTTTCCTGCGGGACGGCGATGCAATCGGCACCGAAGAACTGGAACGCCTGCAGTGCCGCCAGGTAGGTCGGCGCTTCGAGCAGGACCTCGGTACCCGGGTCGATGAACAGCTTGGAGGCCAGGTCCAGCGTCTGCTGCGAACCACTGACGATGAGCACCTGGCTCGCCTCGCAGGGCACGCCGAGCGCCCGCGCCTCGGCTGCGATGGCTTCGCGCAGCGCAGGCTCGCCCTCGCTCATCCCGTACTGGCCGAGGGCTGCCGGCATCGGCGCCCAGTCGACCTTGGGCAGCATCGCCTCGGCCGGCAACCCACCGGCGAACGACATGACTTCGGGACGCTGCGCGGCAGCCAGGATTTCACGGATCAGGGAGCTTTTCAGGCGGTCGACGCGTTTCGAGAAAGCCATGGGAGTACCGGATGCAGGGGCGGGACAAATGAGTCAAACTACTTGACCGAAAGTACGCCCCCACCGATAAAAACGTCAATATGCCTGACCTAAAAAAAAGCGCCGTTCAGCGTCAGTTCATGGAAAGCCTGTTCCACGGCTACCAGGCGTTCACCGCCAAGCCCGACGAAATCCTGGCGCGGCGCGGACTGTCGCGGGTGCACCATCGCATCCTGTTCTTCATCGCCAGCTATCCAGGGCTCAGCGTGACCGGCCTGCTCGGCCATCTGGGCGTCAGCAAGCAGGCGCTCAACATTCCGCTGCGCCAGCTGATCGAGATGCATCTGGTGGAAAGCCTCACGGCCGAAGAGGACAAGCGCAAACGCCTGTTACGGCTGTCGGCCCAGGGCGCGAAGCTGGAGCAGGCGCTGCGCCGTGAGCAGGCGCGGCTGCTGGAGAAGGTGTTCGCCGAGGTCGGCGAGACGGCGGTCGAAGGCTGGCAGGCGGTCAACCAGGCCCTGGCGCGCCTGCACAGGCACCGCTGAGCGCCGCCTCGCGGGCCACTCAGCTGGCGTAGAGATAGGCCTCGACGTCGAACCCGGCATCGCGCATCTGGGCCAGCTTGTAACGCAGCGTACGCGGGCTGATGCCGAGGCGATCCGCCGCCTCCTTGCGCCGCCCGCGCTCGTTGCGCAAGGTGTCGATGATCACCTGGAATTCGCACCGGCGCAGATCCTCGCCCAGCCCCGCCGCGCTTTGCGCCGCCTCGCTAACCGGAGCCGCCGGCGCTGCGCTGGCGGCAGCCGGCGGCACCAGGCCGATGGTCGAATTCAGGCACAGGTCGTGGGGCTGGATCAGTCCGCCCTGCTGCAGGATCAAGGCGCGCTGGATGGCATTGTCCAGCTCCCGGACGTTCCCCGGCCATGGATGGGCCAGCAGGCAGCGCTGGGCATTGCCCGACAGGCGCACCGAGCCGGCCTTCATCTTCTGGGCGTGCATCGCCAGCAGGCGTTCGGCCAGGGGCAGGATGTCGGCCGGACGCGCGCGCAGCGGCGGCCAGGCCAGGGGGAACACCGAAAGCCGGTAAAACAGGTCCTCGCGGAATCGCCCGGCCGCGACTTCGGCCGCCAGGTCACGGTTGGTGGTGGCGATCACCCGGATGTCGAGGGTGATCGGCTTGCGGGCACCGACGCGCTCGACCTCGCGCTCCTGCAGTACGCGCAGCAGCTTGGCCTGCAGCCCAAGCGGCATTTCGGTGATTTCATCCAGCAGAAGGGTTCCGCCGTTCGCTTGCTCGAACTTGCCGGGCTGGGCCGCGATGGCGCCGGTGAAAGCGCCCTTCTCGTGGCCGAACAGCATGGCTTCGAGCATGTTGTCCGGGATCGCCGCACAGTTGATGGCGATGAACGGGCTGCCCTGGCGAGGGGATTGCTGGTGGATGTAGCGCGCCAGTACCTCCTTGCCGGTGCCGGACTCGCCCGAGATCAGGACGGTGGAGTCGCTCCGGGCGACCCGCGCCGACAACGCCAGCAGCTGCTGGCTGGCCGGCTCGCAGGCAACCGGGCCCTCGCGATCGGATCGGCCCAGGTGGCCGCAGGCATGCCGCGCCACCAGTTCGAGCAGCGTACGCGGCTCGAATGGCTTGACCAGGTAATCCACGGCGCCGAGACGCATGGCCTCGACCGCTCGCTCGACCGCGCCGTAGGCCGTCATCAGCAACACCGGAATCTGCGGGTAGCGGGTGCGCACCATTCGCAGCAGCGCATGGCCGTCCATGCCCGGCATGTTCACGTCGCTGAGTACCAGGCCGAAGGCCTCTTCCTGCAACGCTACCAGCGCGGCTTCGGCGCAATCCACGGCTCTGTGCTCGTGGCCGCCAAGCATCAGCGTATCGCCAAGCGCCTCGCGCAAGGCCCGATCGTCTTCGACCAGCAGGATCTTCGCTGTCATGGACTTCACTCCTTGTTTCCGGCCGCAGCCGGGAAAATCAGCGGTAGCGACAGCAGCACGCAGGTGCCGCGTCCGGGACGCGACAACAGGCTCAACTGGCCCTGGTGAGCGCGCGTCACCGCCTGTACGACCGCAAGACCCAGGCCCGTGCCGGTGGTCTTGGTGGTAAGAAAGGGTTCACCCAGGCGCGCCAGCAACGCCGGCTCGATACCCGGGCCGTTGTCGCTCACGCAGAGCCGGAGCGTCGTCCCGCGGGTGTAGAAATGCACCTTGATCCGCGCCTCGCGGCCGGCAGCCTGGATGGCGTTCTCCAGCAGGTTGAGCAGCGCGCCCACCAGGGTGTCGCGATTGCAGAGCAACTCGCCGGCGTGGCTGTCGCACTGCCAGCGCACCGCCACGCCCTCGACCTGGGTCTCGGCCGCCAGACGCAGGGCCTGCAACAGCGCCCCCGGGCTCAGACGGTCGGACATCGGCAGATCGCCCCGGGCGAACACCAGCATGTCGCGCACCTGATGCTCGAGCTCATGCAACCGCTCCTTGAGGCGGCCGGCGAAGCGCTGCCGGTGCTCGACCGCCAGCGCCGCGTCTGTCAGGTGGCCAGCGTAGAGCAGCGCCGCGGACAACGGCGTGCGAATCTGATGCGCCAGCGACGCGACCATCCTGCCCAGCGAGGAAAGCCGTTCGTGGCGAGCCAGTTGCGCCTGCAGGTGACGGGTTTCCGTCAGATCGGTGAGCAGCACCAACTGGCCCGGTTCGTCGGCCAGCGAGCGCGTGGCGATGGACAGGCGGCGGCCGTTGGACAGGGAAATCTCGTGGCCGTCATCGCGGCGCGGCGCGAAGCTGCGCGCAATGACGTCGCGCCAGCGCTCGCCTTGAAGCGGGCCGTCCAGCAGCTGGCATGCGGCAGGATTGGCCTCGCTGACGCGTCCTGCGCCATCGATCACGATCACACCACCGGGCAGCAGGTCGAGCAGATTGCGCAGGCGCCCGGCAAGACGCTCCTTTTCCGCCAGCTCCTGCTCACGCTGCGCCCCGGCCAGCGCCAGTTCCTGCTTGAGTTCAGCCACGCGGTCTTCGAGCATTCCGTGCGACTGCCCCAGTTGGGCGGAGATCTGGCTGAACCGCCGCAGCGACTGCTCCAGCTCGAGCGTCGTCGCGGGCTCGGCGGATTCGGGGCTGGTCGGGTGGGTGATGGGCTTCACTGCGCGTACTCGTGCCGTCAAAAGATGGGCGTTCGCAGGGGCAGCAGCAAACATCGTGCCCGGCCGTGGCCGCAACCGGACGAACGGAGCAAGGGCGGATACGAAAACGCCCCGCACGTGGCGGGGCGTCGGTGAAACGCAACCAGACGCTAGGCTTCTTCGCCCTCGTCGTCGCGACGGCTCATTCCGTACTTGCGCATCTTCTCGACCAGGGTGGTCCGCCGGATGCGCAGACGCTCCGCGGCACGGGCGACTACCCCGCCGGCATCATCGAGCGCCTGCTGGATCAAGCCCTGCTCGAGGTTGCCGAGGTAGTCCTTCAGGTCCAGGCCCTCGGCCGGCAGCATGGCGCTGGCTTCCAGGCCCGTCATCGGCACGTTGAAGGCAACCCGCTCCTCGAGGTCGTCGCTGGCGGCGGTCATGTACTGCTCGTCGTCATCGTCGACGTGGCGGAATTTCTTCGGCAGTTCCATCACGCCGATCACTCCGTAGGGATGCATGATCGCCATGCGCTCGACCAGGTTGGCCAGCTCGCGCACGTTGCCCGGCCAGTCATGGCGGCACAGGGACATGATGGCGCCCGAGTTGAAGCGGATGGAGCCGCGCTTCTCGTGCTCCATGCGGGAAATCAGCTCGTTCATCAACAGCGGGATGTCTTCGACGCGCTCGCGCAGCGGCGCCATTTCGATCGGAAATACGTTGAGCCGGTAGTAGAGATCCTCGCGGAAGCTGCCTTCCTCGATCATCTTCTCCAGGTCCTTGTGGGTCGCGGCGATGATCCGCACGTCGGCGCTTTGCGTACGGTTGCTGCCGACGCGCTCGAAGGTGCGCTCCTGCAGCACGCGCAGCAGCTTGACCTGCATCGGCAGCGGCATGTCGCCGATCTCGTCGAGAAACAGGGTACCGCCCTCGGCCAGCTCGAAACGCCCTGCCCGCGCGGTGATGGCGCCGGTGAAAGCACCCTTTTCATGGCCGAACAGCTCGCTTTCCAGCAGCTCGGCCGGAATCGCGCCGCAGTTGACCGGCACGAAGGGCGCCTGGCGACGCTTGGAGTGGTAGTGCAGGTTGCGGGCGACCACTTCCTTGCCGGTGCCCGATTCGCCAAGGATCAGCACGCTGGCCTCGGTGTCGGCGACCTGCTGCATCATCTGCCGCACGTGCTGGATGGCCCGACTGGTGCCGACCAGGCTGCGGAACAGGTTCGGTTCGCGCTGCCGCCCGCGGGCCTTGGACTGGTCGTTCATCTCGCGATAGACCTGGGCGCGGTGCAGCGAATCGAGCAGCTTGTTGTAGCTCGGCGGCATCTCCAGGCTGGTCAGCACGCGGCGACGCACTTCGTCCGGCCACTCGGCTGGCGCCGGATCACCGATCAGCAGCAGCGGAACGTTCTCGTCCCACTTGCTGATCTGTTTGAGCAGTTCGACGGCCCCATCCCGCGCCTTGACCTCCCCGAGCATCACGCTGAGCACGCTGCGGCTGGATTCGAGCGGCGCCACGGCGTTACGCCAGTCGGTGCTCGAGCAGGCCAGATGGTCTTCGCCCAGAAAATTCAGAATTACCGCCAAGTCGCGGCGACGTTCGCTGTCATCGTCGATCAACAGAATCTTGGTTTCGCGCCACATCGTGGTTTCAGAACTCTATGGGGCTGGAAGAAAGCCGGCGCTACGTCCACGACGATCGCACCAACAGGCATTTGGCCACTAGTTAAGTAAAAAATGAGCACTGAGTCAAATTTATGACGTGATTTAAACACGAAGACGGTTAGGTAACGCAACCACGAAAGTGAGGCATCGGTGCCGGAAATGATTCCGGCGCGACGGGCGGGAGGGCGAAGCGGCGGGATCAGCCGAAAAGCTGGTAGACCTTCGCCCCCTGCTTGGACTGGTTGAGCTGCATGAGCTCATCGGCGATGCGGCGCTGCTCGGCCTGGCACATTCCGACCAGTTCGCGATAGAGCTCGAGCAATTCCTGGATGCGCAGGCGAATGACGCCCTCGTCCCGCTCCGGCTCCCGCATCGCGTCTTCCACGGCTTGCCGGCACAGCAGGTCCAGCTCGCCGATGGCGGTCCAGTCCTGCTGCGCCAGGGCCGAGCGCAACGCGCTGCCGGTTTCTTCGAGACGCTTCACAGAGGCATTCATGAATCTACTCCGATTGTCCTGCGTCACCGGGCATCCACCGGGACGGTAAAAAGGCGCGCTGTTCGCCGCTTGACCCTTTATCGGCAAGCGGCGGAACAGCTTTAGCCCGAATGACCGTCGCAGCCGCTCGCCAGAGCGTGCCGTCGATTCAGTGACGGTTGCGCAATCCCGGCGGCACGCTCGGCAGCGCGACCGGCTCCCAGGGGCCGTCAGGCCGGCCGGCGCACAGCCACTCGCCATCCCAGCGGTAATAAAGCCGTTCACGGTAGTAGAGATCCCTGCCTTCCACCACATAGACGCCCAGGCGATTGTCCCAGTGCGCCGGTGCGTGTGGCGGCGGGGCGTAACGGGGATGGCTCTGCTGGGTGGCCGGCGGGCGCGGTGCCGGGGACGTCTGCACCGGCGGAGGGGGCGTGATCACCGGACCCGGCGCAGGTGTCTGCGGCACCGGTGGCTGAGTCTGGGGAGCGGTCTCGTAGGGCGTGCCGGCGCACGCCGCGAGCAAGGCGCCCAGGGCAGCCACGGTCCCCAGGCGCACACGCCTGAAGGCCGTCTGGCGAGGGGGGAAATCCTGTACGGTCATGCAGTACCTCGGTCGTCAGAACGAATCAGCGGCGCTCTGGCGTGTCGATGGTCAGCTGAACCGGGCGCTCGGCGCTCGCAGCGAGATCCAGCGCATCGCTCTGCCCGGACCATTCGCCCCGGGTGGCATCGCCATCGCGGGAAATCCGGGCAACCAGTTGCACCTGTTCGAAGTTGGACAACTTCAGTTGCGGCATCATTGCATCGGCATCGGCCAACGTGACCTCGGCGGGCAGGTCGGCGACGCTCAAGCGCTTCACGGCCAGCGGCATCGGCGGACCCGATACGGCGCGGGCGAAGACGAAGACGCTGTCATTCGGCCGCACCTCGTCGGCAAGCTCGGCGCTGAGCCGGACGCTTACCTTCACCTCCACCGCCGCGGCCGATTCGGCCTGTCCGGGCGCAGTCGGTTCGGGCGCCGATTCGCCGAGTTCGGCGCGGGCACGGGCGATGCCACCCTCGATGGCGGCGCGAGACGGGTCCTGCTCGCCCAGCACCGAGACCAGGCGCTCCCAGAAAGCGATCGCCTGAGCGAACCGGCCCTCTTCATAGGCCGCGATGCCAAGCAGGCCGAGGCTGGTGACCTCGTCCGGGTCAGCCTTCAGCGCTTCGTCGGTCAGAGCCTGAAGCTGTTCGGTCCACTGCTTGTCGCCCGCGAAATACAGGGCCTGGGCCCACTGCCCCAGCAGCTCGGGCTGGCGACCCGCCAGATTGGCCGCGCGCTCGAAGGCCACGGCCGCATCGGCGGCCCGCTCCTGGGCCATGTAGGCGCGACCGAGGAAGTACCAGCCCTCGGCGGACTCCGGCTGGGCCTCGACGGCGCGCTCGAGACGCTGGGTGACCTCTTCGATCGAGCCGGCCTGCTGGGCGAACTGGCGCGCCAGCTCCACCTTGTCGCTGGCGCCCCAGTGCAGATAAAGCCCATAGCCCATCAACGGCACCAGCAGTGCGGCCACCAGCGGCGCCCCCCTGCCCAGCCGCGACACGCGATGCGCTTCGCCGCCTTCGGTGTCGCTCAGCAGTTCGCGGGCGGCCTCTGCCCTGCCCGCCTCGAGCTGTTCGGATGTGAGCGTGCCGGCGGCATGCTGAGCCGCCAGTTCATCGAGCCGCTCCTGATAGAGCGCGACGTTGAGGGAGGTGCGGTCCTCCTCCGTCTGGGCGCGGCGACCGCGCATGATGGGCAGCAGTAGAAACAGCAGCGCGGCCATCAACAGCAGGCCGGCGCCAATCCAGAAATCGATCATGGGTCTTTGTTATCCAGCAGCGTGGCGAGCCGTTCGCGCTCGGCTTCGGAAAGGGTGTTTGAGGTGGGGCCGTCGACCCGGCGGCGACGCCGCAGGAGGATCATCGCCACGGTGCCGAAACCGATCGCCAGGAGCACGAACGGGCCGTACCAGAGGATCAGGGTCTTGGCGTTGACCGGCGGCTTGTAGCGCACGAAATCGCCATAGCGGGCGACCAGATAGTCGACGATCTGCTCGTCGCTCTTCTGCTCTTCGAGCATCCGGAAGATTTCCTGGCGCAGGTCCATCGCGATCGGCGAGTTCGAGTCGGCGATGTTCTGGTTCTGGCATTTCGGACAGCGGAGCTCCTCGGTCAGCGTGCGATAGCGCTGGCGCTCGGTCTCGTCGCGAAACTCATAGGTATCGATCGCCGCGAACGCACCGGCGCTCAGGGTCAACCCGATCAGCAGGGCGCAAAGGTATCTGTTCATTCGTCCACCAGCTCCTGATAGAGCACGGCGAGCTTTTCACGCCAGACACGCTCGTCGATGACGCCGACGAACTTGTGTCGGATCACGCCGTGCTTGTCGATCAGAAACGTCTCGGGCGCGCCGTAGACCCCCAGGTCAAGGCCCAGGCTGCCCTGCTCGTCGCGGATGTTCAGCTGATAGGGATCATGGAACTCGCGGAGCCACTTCTGCGCCGCGGCGTTGTCGTCCTTGTAGTTGACCCCGTGGATGTTCACGCCCTGCGCCGCCAGGGCATTGAGCACCGGATGCTCGACCTTGCAGGCCACGCACCAGGTCGCCCAGACGTTGACCAGCGCAGGCTTGCCCTTGAGGTCGGCCTCGCTGATCAGGCGCTGCTCGTCTTCGACCGAAGGCAGCGAGAACTGCGGCACGGGCTTGCCGATCAATGCCGAGGGCAGCTCGGACGGATCGAGAAACAGCCCGCGGTAGAGGAAGACGGCGATACCGAGGAAGATCGCCAACGGCAACAGCATCAGCACTCGTTTCATCATCAGGCTCCTTGCGCGCCCAGGCCCAGGGCCTCGCGTACGCGTGTCTTGACCTTGACCCGATAGCGCTGGTCGCAGGCCGCCAGCACGCCGCCGAGGCCCATCAGCAGGCCACCCAGCCAGATCCAGCGGACGAAGGGCTTGATGTGCACGCGCACGGCCCAGGCGCCGTCTTCCAGCGGCTCGCCCAGCGCGACATAGAGGTCGCGGGTGAAGCCCGGGTCGATACCGGCCTCGGTCATGGGCATCTGCTGAACGGTGTAGAGCCGCTTCTCCGGATGCAGCACGGCGATCTGGCGCTCGCCCTTGAGCACGCGGATGGTGGCCTTGTCCGAGGTGAAGTTGGGGCCGTCATGATGGACGGCGCCCTCGAAGATGAAGCTGTAGCCGCCCATCTGCAGCGAGTCGCCCGGCGCCATGCGCAGGTCGCGCTCGTCGCTCTGCTGGCTGGACAGCACCACGCCCAGTGCGCAGACCGCGATGCCCAGGTGGGCGATCTGCATGCCCCAGTAACTGCGCGACAGGCCACGGGCGCCGGCCAAGAGTCCCTTGTGACGAGTCTTGTCGAGCAGGTCGCGTACCCCGGCGACAACCACCCAGGCGGCGAGGAAGCAGGTCGCCAGGACCGTCCAGTGGAAATCGCCGAAGGCAAACGCGGCGACCACCCCGAGCACGCCACTGGTGATCAGCACCGGCACCAGCATGCCCGTCAGCCACTTCACCGGCGTGTCCTTCCAGCGCACCAGGATACCGACCGACATCGCCAGCATGACCAGCGCCATCAGCGGCAGGAACATGGCGTTGAAATACGGAGGGCCGACCGACAGCTTGGCTCCCGACAGCGCGTCGAGCAGCAAGGGATACAGCGTGCCCAGCAGGATCATCGAGGTGGCCACCACCAGCAGCAGGTTATTGACCAGCAACAGGGTTTCCCGGGACCAGAGGCCGAAGCCGACCTGGCTCTTGACCACCGGCGCACGCAGCGCGAACAGCCCCAGCGAACCGCCGACGACCAGCAGCAGGAAGCACAGGATGAACACGCCACGCTCAGGATCGGTCGCGAAGGCATGCACCGAGGTCAGCACCCCGGAGCGCACCAGGAAGGTTCCCAGCAGGCTCAGCGAGAAGGCCGCGATCGCCAGCAGCACCGTCCAGCTCTTGAATACGCCGCGCTTTTCGGTCACCGCCAGGGAGTGGATCAACGCGGTGCCGACCAGCCAGGGCATGAAGGAGGCGTTTTCCACCGGGTCCCAGAACCACCAGCCGCCCCAGCCCAGTTCGTAGTAGGCCCACCAGGAGCCGAGCACGATGCCGATCCCGAGGAACGCCCAGGCCACCAGGGTCCAGGGACGCGACCAGCGGGCCCAGGCCGCGTCGAGCCGGCCACCGAGCAGGGCCGCGATGGCGAATGAGAAGGCCACGGAGAAGCCGACGTAGCCCATGTAGAGCATCGGCGGGTGAACGATCAGGCCGAAGTCCTGCAGCAGCGGGTTCAGGTCGCGGCCATCGACCGGCGCCTGCGGCAGCAAGCGCTCGAACGGGTTGGACGTGACGATCAGAAAGAGCATGAAGCCGATGCTGATGAGTCCCATGACGCCGAGCACGCGCGCCAGCATCTCTTCGGGAAGCTGGCGGGAGAACACCGACACGGCGAAGGTCCAGCCGGCCAGGATCAGCGCCCACAGCAGCAGCGAGCCCTCATGGGCACCCCATACGGCGCTGAACTTGTAGTACCACGGCAAGGCGCTGTTGGAGTTGTTCGCCACGTAGGCGACGGAGAAGTCGTCGACCATGAACGCATAGGTCAGACAGGCGAAGGAGAACGCCAGGAAGGCGAACTGCCCCCACGCCGCCGGCTGCGCCAGGCTCATCCACAGACGATCACCGCGCCAGGCGCCGATCAGCGGGAAGACCGCCTGCACCAGTACCAGGCACAGGGCCAGAATCATGGCCAGATGGCCGAGCTCCGGAATCATTTCGCGTACCCCTGCTTGCCGCCTTCGTAATGCTTCATCATGCCGCTCTGCTCGAGCGCCTGGGTGACTTCGGGCGGCATGTAGTTTTCATCGTGCTTGGCCAGCACTTCGTCGGCCACCAGGATGCCCTCCTCGTTCACCCGCCCAAGCGCGACGATGCCTTGCCCCTCGCGGAACAGGTCGGGAAGGATGCCCTGGAAGCGGATGGTGACCGTTTCGGCACCGTCGGTGACACGGAAATCGACCGCCAGCGATTCGCGGTCACGCTTGACCGAGCCCTCTTCGACCAGGCCGCCCGCGCGGATCCGCGTGCCTTCGGGCGCTTCGCCACGGGCGATCTGGGTCGGGGTGTAGAACAGGTTGATGTTCTGCTGCAGCGCGGAAAGCGCCAGGGCAACGGCGATACCGACCCCGGCGAGGATCGCCAGGACGATGTAGAGCCGCTTTTTGCGTACCGGATTCACTTCATTTCCTCCCGGCGCAAACGGCGCGCCTCGTCTTGCAGGTGCCGCCGGCGTGCCAGCAGGGGCAGCGCGACGTTCAAGGCCAGTACCGCCAGGCTGATGCCATAGGACGACCAGACATAGACGCCATGGTTGCCCATGGCGACGAATTCGGCGAACGAGGAGAAATTCATCGCGAGCCCCCTACCAGTGCCTTGATCTCGCTTTTCACCCAGCTGCTGCGCGCCTCGCGACGCAACACCTCGAGGCGCATGCGCATCAGCAGCACGGCAGTGAAGAAACAATAGAAACCGATCACCATGACCAGCAACGGCAGCCACATCTCCATCGGCATCGCCGGCTTCTCGGTGACCTTGAAGGTGGCCGGCTGGTGCAGGGTGTTCCACCACTCCACCGAATATTTGATGATCGGGATGTTCACCACGCCGACCAGCGCCAGCACCGCGCAGGCCTTGGCCGCGCTGTCCCGGTTACTGATGGCGTTGCCCAGGGCGATGATCCCGAAATAAAGGAACAGCAGGATCAGCATCGAGGTCAGGCGCGCGTCCCAGACCCACCAGGCGCCCCAGGTCGGCTTGCCCCAGACGGCGCCAGTCAAGAGTGCGATGAAAGTCATCCAGGCGCCGATCGGCGCGGCCTGCTGGAGTGCGACGTCCGCCAGCTTCATCTTCCAGATCAGCCCGACGGCACCGGCGACGGCGAGCATCAGGTAGATGGACTGGGCCAGGAAGGCGGCCGGCACATGGATGTAGATGATCCTGAAGCTGTTGCCCTGCTGGTAATCCTGCGGCGCGAACGCCAGCCCCCAGACCACGCCCACCGTCAGCAGCAGCGCGGCGCTCCAGCCGAACCAGGGCAGCCAGCGCCCGCTGATCTCGTAGAACCATTTGGGCGAACCCAGCTTGTGAAACCATGTCCAGTTCATCGAATGACTCGTTTCCGGCGAGGGCAAGCCCCCGGAGAATGCTCGGCCAGGGCGACGTCGAGCCCCAGCGGTCGGTACCTGCGTCTATTCACCGACGCTGATCTTCAGCCCGGCGGCAATCGCAAAGGGTGTCAGGGTCACCGCCAGTGCGGTGAGGCTGGCCAGCCACAACAGGTAGCCGGCCGTCGGCAATCCTTGCAACGCCGCCTGCAACGCCCCGCTGCCAAGGATCAGCACCGGGATGTACAGCGGCAGAATCAGCAGCGCCAGCAACAGGCCGCCGCGCTTGAGACCGACGGTCAGGGCCGCGCCCACCGCGCCCAGCAGGCTCAGGGTGGGCGTGCCCAGCAACAGCGAGAGCAGCAGCACCGGCAGCGCCTGGACCGGCAAGCCCAGCATCAGCCCCAGCAAGGGAGCCAGCAGGACCAGCGCCAGGCCCGAGAACACCCAGTGTGCCAGCACCTTGGCGAGCACCAGAAGCGCCAGAGGGTGCGGCGAAACGACCCACTGCTCAAGGGAACCATCTTCGAAATCGCTGCGAAAAAGCCCGTCGAGCGAGAGCAGCACGGCCAGCAGCGCCGCTACCCACAACAAACCTGGGGAAATGCTTTGCAACAGTTGAGACTCCGGCCCGACCGCCAGCGGAAACAACGCGATGACGATGGCGAAGAACACCAGCGGATTGGCCAGCTCCGCGGGACGCCGAATCAGCAGGCGCGCCTCCCGCTTGAGGAGCAAGGTGAAGACACCGCTCATGCCGTCTGCCCCAACAGAATCTCGTCGAAACCCGACGGCCGTGTCTGCAGGCTGTGATGCGTGGTCAACACCACCACACCGCCCTGCTCGCAATGGGCCACCAGATGCGCTTCGAGCTGGGCCACGCCATGCTTGTCCAGCGCGGTGAACGGCTCGTCGAGGATCCACAGGGGCGCCGCCGTGAGATACAGCCGGGCCAGGGCGACACGGCGCTGCTGGCCGGCCGAGAGCGTATGGCAGGGCACATCCTCGAATCCGCGCAGCCCAACCGTCGCGAGGGCCTGCCAGATGGCCTCGCGGCTGACCGGCTGCTGCAGCGCGCAGAGCCATGCCAGGTTCTCCTCCGGACTGAGCAGCCCCTTGATGCCCGCGGCATGGCCGATCCACACCAGGTTGCGGGCCACATCGGCGCGGGACGCCAGCGGCTCGCCATCGAGCAGGACCTCCCCGGCGGTCGGCTGCATCAGGCCGGCGAGCACGCGCAGCAGGCTGGTCTTGCCGCTGCCGTTGGGCCCGGAGACCTGCAGCATCTGGCCTCGCTCGAGGCTGAAGGCCAGGCCGTCGAACAGCAGCCGCCAATCCCTCTCGCAGGTGAGCGCAACAGCTTGAAGGAAAGGATCGGACACGCTTGGGGACACCTGCTGGCATTCAAGAAGGGAATGGACGGGCCGCTATACTGACCGGGCGCCGGGCCAACCGGGGCGCGATTATACATGGCATCCATGACCGCCGAAGACCGCTAAACCGTCAGGTTGTAAGGGCATTTGAAGCAAACATGACCGAGATCAAGGCCGCGCAACCTCTTCCAGCCGCCCCGCCCCGCTCCGCGGCAGCCGCTGCGGATCTGGCGCTCAAGCTGCTCCAGCCCATGCAGGGCCTGCTCGCCGCGGGCGAGAGCGCCGAGGCGGAAGTCGTCAGCGTCAAGGAAAGCGGCCAGGCCTTCCAGCTCATCCTGCGCCTGACCCTCGACAACGGTCGCCAGACCACGCTCGAAGCCCTCAGCAACCGCGCCGTGGCCACGGGCACCGCCTATGCCGTCACCGCCCTGTCCGACAATCGGTTGATGGCCAACCTGCAGGCACTGGCGCGCCAGCCAACGGGCAGCATCGACCTGGACCGCGTGCCCATCGGCACCATCCTCCAGGGCAAGGTGGTGGCCAGCCAGCAGATCGCGGCGGCCAAGGGCGAACACGCCGTATTCAAAATGGTGGTCCAACTGCTCAACACCGCCATGGCCAATGAAAAACTGGAGATCGCGTCCACCACACCATTGCCGCTGGGCACCCTGCTGACCGCCCAGGTCAAGGGCAGCCAGGCCTTGAGCTTCCTGCCGCTGAGCGGTCGCCTGGACCAGCTCGCGCTCGGCCAGCAGATGGCCGCGCAACAGGAGCGCCAGGCATCGCTCGAGGGCCTGCTCGGAGCGCTGCGCAATGCGGGCTCGCTGCCGGAGGGGCTCAAAGGCGCCGCGGAAAAACTGCTCGGCCTCATGCCGGAGGTGAGCGAGCTCACCGACCCGAAGGCCCTTGCCCAGGCGCTGGAAAAAAGCGGCACGCTGCTGGAGGCACGACTGCTGGCGGGTCAACACGGCGCGGCCCAGGGCGACATGAAGGCCGCCCTGCTGCGGCTCATCGCCCAGCTGCTGCCCAGCCTGCCCGGCAGCACGCCATTCGCCTCGGCCCAGGCCGGCGCGGCCATGGGCCAGGCGCTTCCGGCCTTCGCCCGTCATGCACTCGGGGTATTCGGGCAGAACGGCGCGCGCCAGCAGGCGATGGGCTTTCCGCTACCGAGCCGGCTGCTTCAGGGCATGGACGAGGAAGCGGACCTGGAAACCCTGCTCAAGCTCGCCGCAGCCGCCGTCTCGCGGCTGCAGACCCATCAGTTGTCGAGCCTGGCTCAGTCCCAGGTCGGCCCGGAAGGCACCTTGCTGACCACCTGGCAGATGGAAATCCCCATGCGCGACCAGCGCGACATCGTGCCCCTGCAGGTCAAGCTGCAGCGCGAGGAAAGCCCGCCCGAACAGCGCAAGGAAAAGCAGGAAATCGTCTGGCGCGTCGAGCTCGCCTTCGACCTGTCCCCTCTCGGCCCGCTGCAGGTCCAGGCTCAGCTCGCCCAGGGCAACCTCTCGAGCCAGCTCTGGGCCGAGCGCGCCAGCACCGCGCACCTGATCAACGGGGAACTCGACCACCTTCGCGACCGACTGGTGGCCGCCGGGCTCGCGGTCGGCGAACTGGCCTGTCGCCAGGGCACGCCGCCCCAGGGGCCGAAGACCTCGCTCGAACAACGCTTCGTGGACGAAACCGCATGAGCAAGCAAGTCATCGCACTGGCCTACGACGGCCGCAACGCACCGAGCGTGACCGCCAAGGGCGACGATGCGCTGGCCGAGGCGATCCTTGCCATCGCTCGCGAACACGAGGTGCCGATCTACGAGAACGCCGAACTGGTCCGTCTGCTGGCCAGGCTCGAACTCGGCGACGCGATTCCCGAGGCGCTCTACCGCAGCATCGCCGAGATCATCGCCTTCGCCTGGTACCTCAAGGGCAAGGCACCCGAGGGATTCGGCCAGCGCGACGACGGCGACGCACCCCTGCTGCTCAGTGGGCCTGGGCGCTGAGGGTGGAGAGTTCACCCTCCATGCTCTTGCCCTGGGGAAAGTCCGCCAGCTGCCAGGCGAAGTAGCCCTCGCGAAAATAGAACACCTGCTTGTAACCCCAGGCCACCGCGCGCTGCGCCGCGGCCGCGCCACTGGGGCAGACCTCGCTGTCGCAATAGATCACCAGCGGCACCTCGCGCGGCCACTGGCCCTGGGCCAGTCCCGGGAAACGGCCATGCAGGTCGAGATGGACGGCACCATGGATATGCCCCCAGCTCCACTCGCGCGTCGGCCTGACGTCCACGAACACCGCCCCCAGGTCGTAGAGGCGCTTGGCCTGAAAGACGTTGACCGTCATCGCGCCTTCCACTTCCAGCGGCGCTTCTTCGGCATGCCCCCAGGCGGGGACGCTGAACAGGATGAGAACCAGAATGCGCAACATCACGCCCTCCCCGGCCTGAGCCATGCGGAGCCCGAATGACCGGAGGGTCATTCCTGAACGTTTGAGGGCAGGAAGTCGCGAGGGGTTCAATCGACCTGATGTCGAACGGGAACGGCCGGGCATCGCGCCGGCGGGGGAAGGACTCGAGGCCGGCAGGCCGGCGCCCAGCGATCAGCGCTGCGGGCGCCGACTCTGGTGCAGCTTGCTCATCAGTTCGGCTTCGGCCTGGGTCAGGCCGCAGGACTGGGTCAGGTCATCGACGCTGGCACCCATGCCCACCAGCCGGGCGGCCTGGCTGAACGAAAGGCTGCCCGGATCGCGCTGTTCGAGCTGGGTCAGCTTGTCCGGCAACGGCGCGACGAGACGGCGCAGCTCATGCAGCTCTTCGCCGATGCGGATGCTGCCTTCGAGATAGGCATCCAGCCGCTTGCCGAGCTCCTTGATGCGCTGGTCACGCATGGCGTCGCGCTCGGCCTGCAGCTGTACCTGCAACTTGTGGCTTTGCATCAGCCACAGCAGCAGGCCCAGCAGGCCGACGCAACACACCGCGAGCACAACCACCGCAGCGATCAGCATGGGATCAGATGTTCTCCAGGTCCGACCATTCTTCTTCGGTCATCATCTTGTCGAGCTCGACCAGGATCAGAAGTTCGCCGTTCTTGTTGCAAACGCCCTGGATGAACTTGGCCGACTCGTCGTTGCCCACGTTGGGCGCGGTTTCGATCTCGGACTGACGCAGGTAGACGACCTCGGCGACGCTATCGACCAGAATGCCGACGACCTGGCGATCGGCCTCGATGATGACGATGCGGGTGTTGTCGCTGATCGGCGCGGGATCGAGGCCGAAACGCTGGCGCGTATCGATCACCGTCACCACGTTGCCACGCAGGTTGATGATGCCGAGCACGTAGCTCGGCGCACCCGGCACCGGGGCGATCTCGGTGTAACGCAGCACTTCCTGGACCTGCATCACGTTGATGCCGTAGGTCTCGTTGTCCAGGCGGAAGGTCACCCATTGCAGAATGGGATCTTCCGAACCCTGTGAAGACGTCATTTTCATAGCCCAGCCTCTCAGTTACCGCTGTGACGGTCGATTATCCATGCCGGGCGCAGGAACACGCCCGGGTTTCCATTCAGTTTCGCTTGCGCCCGGCCGGCTTCACGGCCAGCGCCTGCTCCTGCTCGGCGCGCTTGGCCGCGCCGCTCGCGATCAACTCGGCCAACGCGGCCACATCGAGCAGCGCACACATGTGCTCGATCACCGTTCCGGCGAGCCAGGGACGCTGGCTGCGCTGAGAACGCCACTTGACCTGCCGAGGATCGAGCCGGATCGAACGGCTGACCTGATGCACCGCCAGGCCCCACTCGTACCCTTCTACCGAAATCACATACTGCAGGCCTTCGCGGAAATCGTCGCGGTAGCGGTCCGGCATCACCCAGCGCGCCGCATCGAGCACCTTGAGATTGCCCGCCTGGCACGCAAGTATGCCCAGGAACCAGTCAGGCTGGCCGAACAATGGCGTCAGCTCCTGCCCTGCCAGCGGGTAGATCGAACCCAGACTGACCAGCGGAACGGCCAGGGTCAGCCCCGCGACATCGAACAGCAGGCATTCGAACGGCTCTTCACCCCACGCCGGCTGGCCATCGAACTGCAACGGCGGCGTTGCCGGCGGCTCGACCCCGGGCACCCGCTCGAGCACAGGCGAGCCGATGTCCAGCACAGGCGCAACGACGGGCGCAGGCGCCGCCACCGGCGGAACCGGCAGCGGCTTTTCCGCAACCGGCGCGACCAGCACAGGCGCGGCCGGCGCTACCGCAACGGGAGCGGCTACAGGTGCCGGAGCCCGAACAGGCGAGGCGACCACGGCCACCTTCGGCGCCGCGTCGCGCTGCTGCTCTTCGAGCACGGCAGCCTGGAACTCGTCGAGCGTGACCGAATCGGCCAGCTCGATCGCCGCTTCCTGCAGCAGCGCGTCGAGGTAGGACTGAAGCGCCACCTGAGGGCGGGTTGCGGTGAGAACGGAGCGACTCATCAAACGCACTCGTAAAAAATATCTGAACAGGCTATCGGCTGGCACCGGCGCGGACTTGAGCCCCGGCCACAATTAGTTGCGTACACCTCAGGCTACCTGCGGGGTGGCCTGGAAGGCCAGCAGCTGCTTGAGCAGCGCCCGATAGGCGATCACCGCACGGCTGCCCGGATCGAACTGAGAAGGCACGAGGCCCGCCCGGCTCGCGTCGCGCAGACGGGTGTCGATGGGAATGAACGCCGGCCACAGATTGGCTTCGTAACCCTGACGCAGGACCTTGAGCGTATTCATCGAGGCCTGGGTGCGCCGGTCGAACAGCGTCGGCACGATGGTGTACGGCAACGCCTGCTTGCGCGAACGGTTGATCATCGCCAGGGTCGCGACCATCCGCTCGAGTCCCTTGACCGCCAGGAACTCCGTCTGCACGGGGATGACCAGCTGCTGGCTGGCGGCCAGGGCATTGACCATCAGCACGCCGAGCAGCGGCGGGCTGTCGATGATCGCATGATCGAAGTCCTGCCACAGCTGCGTCAGACTTTTGGCCACCACCAGCCCAAGGCCGCTCTGCCCCGGCGACTGTCGCTCGAGCGTCGCCAGCACGGTGCTGGACGGCAGCAGCGAGATGCGTTCATGGCTGGTCGGCAGCAGCAACTGGCGCGGCAAGCCTTCCGGCACGCTGCCCTGATGCTGGAACAGGTCGAAGACGCTGTGCTCGAGGTTATCGGGGTCCTGGCCGAAATAGCTGGTCATCGACCCGTGCGGATCCAGATCGACCACGACCACGCGCTTGCCCGAATCGGCGAGCAAGCCTGCCAGCGCGACAGAGGTAGTGGTCTTGCCCACACCGCCTTTTTGATTGGCTACAGCCCAGACTCTCATGACGTTCTTCCTCCCGGACCGTTACGGATCGGGAACTGGCGCCGCGCCGAAGGGACGCGACGGTGATTTGACGTTGCCGACATCGGCAGCCTACCTGTCGGCACGGGGTGCAGTTTGCGTGCCAGCACGTTGCAGCGTCGTGTCCGCGTGGGTGTTGGCGCTGCCGGCACTGGTCACGCTGCGGCGTACATCCAGGTTGCGCGAGACCACCAGCACGACACGCCGGTTGCGCGCGCGTCCCTCGGCCGTCGCGTTGTCGGCGACCGGCTGGAATTCCCCATACCCGACGGCGGCCAAACGGTCGGCGTCGACGCCCTGCGCCGCCAGCATGCGCACCACGCTGGCGGCGCGGGCGGCGGACAGCTCCCAGTTGGTGGGATAACTGGCGGTGCTGATCGGCAGGTTGTCGGTGAACCCCTCCACATGGATCGGGTTCTGGTAGGGCGCGAGAATGCTGGCGACCTTCTCGATCAGCTCGAACGCATGGTCGTTGGGAATCGCATCGCCACTGGGAAACAGCAGGCTCGAGCTCAGTTCCAGCTCGATCCACAATTCGTTGCCCCGGACCGTCAGCTGCCCGTCGCCGATCAGGTCGCCGAACGCCTCGCGCATGCTCCGGGCGATGCTGTCCAGCGGATCTTCAGGTGTTTCGACCTGAGCGTTGGTCGCACCCTGATCGAAATCCAGGCGAGTGGTGTCGGTGGTGCGCGGCCGCTCCTCGCCGATCGGGATCGGCCTGATGGAACGGTCCTGGCTGCTGAAGACCCCCACCAGCGACTCGGAGAGAATCTTGTATTTGCCTTCGTTCACCGACGAGATCGAATACATCACCACGAAGAACGCGAACAACAGCGTGATGAAGTCGGCGTAGGAGACCAGCCAACGTTCGTGGTTTTCATGCTCTTCCTCACGCCTGCGTCGTGCCATCGCATCAATCCATGAAGCCTTGCAGCTTGAGTTCGATGGAGCGCGGATTTTCCCCTTCGGCGATCGACAGCACGCCTTCGAGAATCATCTCCCGGTAGGCCGACTGCTTCTGCACCACGGACTTGAGCTTGTTGCCGATGGGCAGCACCAGGAGGTTGGCGAAGGCGACCCCGTAGATGGTCGCGACGAAGGCCACGGCAATACCGCTGCCGAGCTGGCTGGGGTCGGCGAGATTGCCCATGACGTGGATCAGGCCCATCACCGCGCCGATGATGCCGACGGTCGGCGAATAGCCGCCCATGGCTTCGAACACCTTGGCCGCGCGCAGATCACGCGTCTCCTGGGTGTAGAGATCGACTTCCAGAATGCTGCGGATGGCTTCGGGCTCGGCACCGTCGATGAGCAACTGCAGACCCTTGCGTGCGTAGGGATCGGCCTCGCTGTCGGCGACCGGCTCCAGGCCCAGAAGACCTTCCTTGCGCGCCGTCATGCTCCAGCCGACCACACTGGAAATCCCGCGTGCCAGGTCGATGCGCGGCGGGAAGAAGATCCAGCGACCTATCACCATGGCGCGCTTGAACACCGTGATCGGTGTCTGCAGCAGTACCGCGCCAAGCGTACCGCCCAGCACGATCAGCGCGGCCGGCCCGTTGAGCAGCGCCGAAATGTGGCCGCCTTCGAGGAAGTTGCCACCGACGATCGCGATGAACGCCAGGGCAAGCCCGATGAGGCTCAGTACATCCACTAGATGCATGCCTCGGCGAGGTGACGACCGATGTCGTCGAGGCTGTAGATCGCATCGCTGAGATTGGCCTTGACCACCGCCATCGGCATTCCGTAGATCACACAGCTGGCCTCGTCCTGCGCCCAGACCTGGCTGCCGCACTGCTTGAGCAGGCGCGCACCTTCACGGCCATCCGCGCCCATGCCAGTGAGCACGACCGCCAGCACCTTGTCGTTGAACGACTTGGCCGCCGAGCCGAAGGTGATGTCGACGCAGGGCTTGTAGTTCAGGCGCTCGTCGCCGGGCAGGATGCGGACCGAGCCGCGCCCGTCGATCATCATCTGCTTGCCGCCAGGAGCCAGCAGCGCCAGGCCGGGGCGCAGCAGATCGCCGTCCTCGGCCTCCTTGACCCTGATCCGGCAGAGCTTGTCCAGCCGCTCGGCGAAGGCCTTGGTGAAGGCGGCCGGCATGTGCTGGATCAGCACGATGGGCGTCGGGAAATCGGCCGGCAACTGGGTCAGGACCCGCTGCAGAGCCACCGGACCGCCGGTGGAAGTGCCGATGGCGACGAGCTTGTAGTGCTTGCGCTTGGGCGCCGCGCTGACGGCCGGCGTCGCGCTGCTCGCCCGCGGCGCCGGGGCGGCGGCGTTGCGCGAAGCCGGTGCCGCGGCAGGCGTCGGCGCCGAGGCCCCGGAAAAACCGCTGTAACGTCGATTGCTCCGCGCGATGGTATGCACCTTCTCGCAGAGCATCTGCTTGACCTTCTCGGGGTTGCGCGAGATGTCTTCGAAATTCTTCGGCAGGTAGTCGACCGCGCCGGCGTCGAGCGCATCGAGGGTGACCCGGGCGCCTTCGTGAGTAAGCGAAGAGAACATCAGGACCGGCGTCGGGCAGCGTTGCATGATCTGCCGAACCGCGGTGATGCCGTCCATCATCGGCATCTCGTAGTCCATGGTGATGACGTCCGGCTTGAGCGCCAGCGCCTGGTCGATCGCCTCGCGGCCATTGGTCGCGGTGCCGACCACCTGGATATTCGTATCGGATGAAAGGATCTCGGAGACGCGCCGGCGGAAAAAGCCGGAATCGTCTACCACCAGGACCTTGACTGCCATTGAGTACTCCTAGCGGCGGCGACCGCCATGCGACCGCCGCCTCGCTGAATCAGATCTTGCGTGCGTAGCGCTTGAGCATGCTCGGCACGTCGAGGATCAAGGCAATGCGTCCGTCGCCGGTGATGGTCGCGCCGGACATGCCAGGCGTGCCCTGCAGCATCTTGCCCAACGGCTTGATGACCACCTCTTCCTGGCCGACCAGCTGGTCGACGACGAAGCCGATGCGCTGGTTGCCGATGCTGAGGATCACCACGTGCCCTTCGTGCTGTTCTTCGTGGGCGGCGCCCTGCACCAGCCAGCGCTTGAGGTAGAACAGCGGGAGCGCCTTGTCGCGGACGATGACCACTTCCTGGCCGTCCACCACGTTGGTACGCGACAGATCCAGGTGGAAGATCTCGTTGACGTTGACCAGCGGGAAGGCGAAGGCCTGGTCGCCCAGCATCACCATCAGGGTCGGCATGATCGCCAGCGTGAGCGGGACCTTGATCACGATCTTCGATCCGCTGCCCTTGGTGGAGAACACGTTGACCGTGCCGTTGAGCTGGGAAATCTTGGTCTTGACCACGTCCATGCCCACGCCACGCCCGGAGACGTCGGAGATCTCGGTCTTGGTCGAGAATCCCGGCGCGAAGATCAGGTTGTAGCACTCCAGCTCGCTCAGGCGATCGGCGGCGTCCTTGTCCAGCAGTCCCTTCTCGACCGCCTTGGCGCGCAGGACCGCCGCGTCCATGCCCTTGCCGTCATCGGTGATCATCAGCAGGATGTGGTCGCCTTCCTGCTCGGCGGACAGCACCACCCGGCCGGTGCGTGGCTTGCCGGCAGCCTCGCGCTCGTCCGGCGACTCGATGCCGTGGTCGACCGCGTTGCGCACCAGGTGCACCAGCGGATCGGCCAGGGCCTCGACCAGGTTCTTGTCCAGATCGGTGTCCTCACCGACCAGCTCCAGGTTGATCTCTTTCTTCAGGTTGCGGGCCAGGTCGCGGACCAGCCGCGGGAAGCGCCCGAAGACCTTCTTGATCGGCTGCATGCGGGTCTTCATCACCGCGGTCTGCAGATCGGCGGTCACCACGTCCAGGTTGGACACGGCCTTGGACATCGCCTCGTCGCCGCTGTTGGAGCCCAGGCGCACCAGGCGGTTACGCACCAGGACCAGCTCGCCGACCATGTTCATGATCTCGTCGAGACGCGCGGTGTCGACCCGAACGGTCGTCTCCGCCTCGCTGGCCGCGGCCGGCTTGTCGGCCGGTGCGGCCGCCGCGCGTTTGGGCGCTTCGGCAGCCACCGCCGCCTTGGCCGGCGCAGCGGCCGCTATCGGGGCAGGCGCAGCAGGCTTCGGTGCGGGGGCCGGCGCGCTGGAGGCCGCGGCGGCGGGTTCGGCGAACTTGCCCTTGCCGTGCAGCTGGTCGAGCAGCGCTTCGAATTCGTCGTCTGTGATTTCGTCGCCCGAAGCCGCGGCGGGCGCGGGAGCAGCAGGCGCGTCTTCGGCGGCAACCACCGCCGGCTCGAACTTGCCCTTGCCGTGCAACTGGTCGAGCAGCGCCTCGAACTCGTCGTCGCTGATCTCGTCGCTCTGCGGGGCGGCGGCCGACGCGGCCGGTGTCGCAGGCGCCTGAGCCGGGGGCGCTGCGGAAAACTGCCCCTTGCCGTGCAGCTGGTCGAGCAGGGACTCGAATTCGTCGTCGGTGATTTCGTCCGTAGCCGCTCCCGTCGCGGCCGGCTCGGTAGCCGGGTCAGGCTGGCCCAGCGCGTCGAGCATCTGTTCGAATTCTTCTTCGGTGATGTCGCCGGAAGCGGGCTGCGCGGCGGCGGCCGGTGCGACCGCGACCGGGGCCGGCGCAACAGGCGCCGCGGTCACCGGAGCGGCATCGGACGCCGGCTCGGCCAGCCGCGCGAGGGCTGCGAGCAGCTCGGGCGAGGCAGGCGTCATGTCGGTCCGCTCGCGGACCTGGCCGAACATCTCGTTGACGGCGTCCAGTGCCTGGAGCACGACGTCCATCAATTCCGAGTCAACGCGACGCTCGCCCTTGCGCAGGATGTCGAACACGTTTTCGGCGATGTGGCAGCACTCGACCAGCTCGTTGAGCTGGAGGAAGCCGGCGCCCCCCTTGACCGTATGGAAACCGCGAAAGATGGCATTGAGCAGTGCCGTGTCGTCAGGGCTGCTTTCCAGCTCCACCAACTGTTCGGATAACAACTCAAGAATCTCGCCAGCCTCAACTAGGAAATCCTGAAGGATTTCTTCATCGGCGTCGAAGCTCATATTGGCATACCCCTAGAAACCAAGACTGGAAAGCAGATCGTCGACATCGTCCTGACCGGATACGACGTCTTCACGCTTATCGGCATGAATCTGCGGACCTTCACCTTTGGAAGGACCTTTTTGTAGTTCTTGCTCTTTTTTGATCTGTTCATGGTCGTGCGTCACATTGGTGAAGCGGTCGACCTGACTGGCCATGAGCACCAGCCTGACCAGGTTCCCCTCGACCTCGGTCACCAGTTGGGTAACGCGCTTGATCACCTGCCCGGTCAGGTCCTGATAGTCCTGCGCCAGCATGATGTCGTTCAGGTGAGAAGACAGCTTCTGCGTGTCGCGCTCGCTGCGCGCCAGGTAGAGCTCGATGCGCTTGGCCAGTTCGCGGAACGACTCCAGGCCGATCTCGCGGCGCAGCAGCTTGCCCCATTCGGCGCTGAGCACCTTGGCTTCGTCGTTCAGGTCGTTGACCAGAGGCGCGCACTCCTCCACCAGATCCATGGTCCGGTTGGCGGCGCGCTCGGTCATCTGGACGACGTACGAAAGCCGCTCGGTGGCATCGGAAATCTGCGATACCTCCGTCGCGTGCGGAGTCCGGGGGTCGATCTGGAGATTGACGATGGCGGTGTGCAGTTCGCGGGTCAGCTTGCCGACCTCACGGTACAGGCCGTTGTCGTGAACCTGCGCCATCGCGTGAATCAATTGCGCCGCATCGCTGAACTGGCCTTTTTCCAAATGCTCCGTCAGCTCGCGGGCATGGTTTTTCAGGGTCGACTCGAGGTCACCTGGTTGTGGTTCGATATTCGCCATAGTGCCCTCGCGGCATACATCAGCCGTTAACCCGCTCGAAGATCTTCTCGATCTTTTCTTTCAATACCTGAGCCGTGAACGGCTTGACCACGTAACCGTTCACCCCGGCCTGGGCGGCTTCGATGATCTGGTCGCGTTTGGCTTCGGCGGTCACCATCAGCACCGGCAGGTGCTTGAGGCGCTCATCGGCGCGCACGGCGCGCAGCAGGTCGATGCCGGTCATGCCGGGCATGTTCCAGTCGGTCACGAGGAAATCGAAACTTCCGCTCTGCAGCATCGGCAACGCGGTGGTGCCGTCATCCGCTTCGGCAGTATTGGTGAAACCAAGATCACGCAAGAGATTCTTGATGATCCGTCTCATCGTCGAAAAATCATCGACGATGAGGATTTTCATGTTCTTGTCCAAGTCGACCTCCGTAAGTCCCAAAATGCCTTAGCAGCTGAGCACGTCATCCATCGAGAACCGCTCAGCGTGCGCGCCATTCGCCGAGGCGAGCACGCAAGCGGGCGGCACATTGACTGTGCAGCTGACTCACCCGCGATTCGCTGACGCCGAGCACCTGCCCGATTTCCTTCAAATTCAGCTCTTCGTCGTAGTACAGCGACAACACCAGTTTTTCGCGCTCGGGAAGATTGGCGATCGCCTCGGCCAGGGCCTGCTGGAAGCGCTCGTCTTCAAGGTCGCGAAAAGGCTCGGGGTGGGCGCTGCTGGCGTCTTCGTTCAGTTCGCCGTGTTCGCCCTCCTGAAGCAGGTCATCGAAGCTGAACAGGCGGCTGCCCAAAGTGTCGCCAAGGATGCCGTAGTACTCATCGAGACTCAATTTAAGTTCGGCAGCAACTTCGTGATCTTTAGCGTCACGTCCGGTTTTCGCTTCGATCGAGCGAATCGCGTCGCTGACCATGCGCGAATTGCGGTGTACCGAACGCGGCGCCCAGTCGCCCTTGCGCACTTCGTCGAGCATGGCGCCGCGTATTCGAATACCCGCATAGGTCTCGAAACTGGCGCCCTTGCCGGCGTCGTATTTCTTGGAGGCCTCGAGCAGACCGATCATGCCGGCCTGCATCAGATCATCGACCTGAACGCTGGCCGGCAGACGCGCCAGCAGGTGATAGGCGATGCGCTTGACCAGGGGGGCATACTGCTCGATCAGCTGGTACTGCGAGTCCTTCGCTTGCGACTTGTTTTCATACATACGAAGTCCGGCTGCTGTCATACGGGGTTATCTGCGGTTGGTCGAACGAGGCGTTCCACGAAGAACTCGAGGTGGCCGCGCGGGTTTGCCGGCAGCGGCCAGGTATCGACCTTCTGCGCGATGGCCTTGAAGGCCAGCGAGCATTTGGAACGGGGATAGGCTTCATATACGGCGCGCTGCTTCTGTACCGCCTTGCGCACCGTCTCGTCGTACGGCACGGCCCCTACGTACTGCAGGGCCACGTCGAGGAAACGCTCGGTCACCTTGGTGAGTTTGGCAAACAGGTTGCGCCCTTCCTGCGGGGTGTGGGCCATGTTGGCCAGCACACGGAAACGGCTCATGCCGTAATCGCGGTTGAGCAGCTTGATCAGGGCATAGGCGTCGGTGATCGAGGTCGGCTCGTCGGTCACCACCAGCAACACTTCCTGGGCGGCGCGAACGAAGCTCACCACCGAATCGCCGATGCCCGCCGCGGTGTCGACGATCAGCACGTCGAGGTTCTCGCTGATGTCGCTGAACGCCTGGATCAGGCCGGCGTGCTGCATGGGCGAGAGCTGCACCATGCTCTGCGTGCCGGACGCGGCCGGAACGATGCGGATACCGCCTGGGCCCTGCAGGATGACGTCGCGCAGATCGCACTCGCCTTCGATCACGTCGGCCAGGGTGCGCTTGGCGCTGAGCCCGAGCAGGACGTCGACGTTGGCAAGCCCGAGGTCGGCATCGAGCAGCATCACCCGGCGACCGAGGTCGGCCAGGGCCAGCGCCAGATTGACCGACACGTTGGTCTTGCCGACGCCACCCTTGCCGCCGGTCACCGCAATCACCTGTACGGGATGCATACCCATTTAATTAAACACCTTTGTCTCGCTGAGGCCTGTGGGGCCATAGATGCGTCCCACTGGACGCGTCTGTTTTTTGTCTGGCCGGTGCGGGTAACGTTCACCCGACCCGACGCGAAGAGTCGTTGTACAGCCCTGCGAACATATCAGCCATGGCTTCCTCGCTGGGATCTTCGGTGCTTTGCAGGCTTACCGCCCGGCTGACCAGCTGGTGGGCGCGCGGCAGATGCAGGTCATCCGGAATCCGCGGACCGTCGGCGAGATAGGCTACCGGCAGACGCTGGCTTATGGCCAGCCCCAGCACTTCACCGAGGCTACCGGCCTCATCCAGCTTAGTCAGGATACAGCCGGCCAGCCCGCAGCGTTTGTAGCTGTGCCAGGCGGCCTTGAGGACCTGACTCTGGCTGGTCGCCGCCAGCACCAGGTAGTTCCTGGACTTGATGCCACGGCTGGCCAGGGCCTCGAGCTGCATGCGCAGCGCCGGATCGCTGGCCGGCAGCCCGGCGGTATCGATCAGGATCACGCGCTTGCGTGCCAGCGGCGCGAGCGCCTGGGTCAGCGACTGGCCGGCATCCACCGGCGTCACCGACACGTCAAGAATCCGTCCGAGCGTCTTGAGCTGCTCCTGGGCGCCGATGCGATAGCTGTCCATGCTCACCAGCGCGATGTTGCGCGCGCCGTACTTGAGAACGTAGCGGGCGGCCAGCTTGGCCAGCGTGGTGGTCTTGCCGGCGCCGGCCGGACCGACCAGGGCGATCACCCCGCCCTCTTCCAGCGGCTCTTCCTTGGTGGTCTTGATCGCCTGGGCCAGGTAGGCCAGGACCATGCGCCACGCCTTGCGGGGCTCGTCGATGCCAGCCACCTTTTCCAGCAGCGCACGCGACAGCTCGGCGGGCAGGCCCATGCGCTGCAGGCGGCGCCAGAGGCTGGCCTGCTGCGGCTTGCGGCTTTGCATCTGGCCCCAGGCGATCGAGCCGAGCTGGACTTCGATCAGCTCGCGCAGGCCATGCAGTTCGGAGCGCATCGCATCGAAGGCGCGCGGATCGACAGTGGCAGCCGCGGCAGCCATCGGCGCTGGCGCGGACGCGGCCGGAGCGGCAGCAGGCTTCTGTTCGCTCTGCAGCTGGCGATTGCTCACGGCATCGGCCTGGGCGCGGCTGCTCAGCTCGGCGTGGGCGGCGGCGATGCGCGACTGGGTCTTGCGCAGCTCGGCTTCGAGCGCGGGGTTCGGCTGGCGAGCCGCCGGCGCCTGCACGGGGTAGTCCAGCGCAGCGGTCAGCTCGACCCCGCCGGCAACCTTGCGGTTGCCGAGGATCGCGGCATCGGCGCCCAGCTCGTCACGCACCAGTTTCATGGCTTGACGCATATCGGCTGCGAAGAAACGTTTGACCTGCATGGCCTGCACCCTCGATTAATTCTGACCCACCGTCGAAACGATGGTGACCTGCTTGTTGTCCGGTATTTCCTGGTACGCCAGCACATGCATGTTCGGAACCGCGAGCCGGGCGAAGCGCGAGAGCATCGCGCGGACCGGACCGGCTACCAGCAGGATCGCCGGCTTGCCGAACATTTCTTGACGCTGTGCCGCGTCTATCAGGGAACGTTGCAACTTCTCGGCCATTCCGGGTTCCAGCAGAATTCCGTCGTCGGAGCCCTGTCCGGCCTTCTGCAGGCTATTGAGCAATATCTGTTCCAACCTGGGTTCCAGAGTGATCACAGGCAGCTCGGGCTCTAGTCCCACAATGCTTTGCACGATTGCGCGGGACAGCGCGACGCGGACCGCAGCGACCATCGCGGCGGGATCTTGACTCCGCGGCGCGACGTTCGCGATGGCCTCGGCGATGGTGCGGATGTCGCGCACCGGCACCTGCTCCTGCAGCAGCGCCTGCAACACCTTGAGCAGCGTCGACAGGGAAATCATCCCCGGCACCAGCTCTTCGGCGAGCTTGGGCGAGCTCTTGGCCAGCAGCTGCATCAGCTGCTGCACTTCCTCGTGGCCCAGCAGCTCGTGGGAATGCTTGTGCAGCACCTGGTTCAGGTGGGTCGCGACCACGGTACTGGCATCCACCACCGTGTAGCCCAGCGACTGCGCCTGATCGCGCTGGCTGGCCTCGATCCACACCGCTTCCAGGCCGAACGCCGGGTCCTTGGCGGCGATGCCGTTGAGCGTGCCGAACACCTGGCCCGGGTTGATCGCCAGCTCCCGATCCGGATACACCTCCGCTTCGGCCAGGCTCACGCCCATGAGCGTCAGCCGATAGGCATTGGGCATCAGGTCCAGGTTGTCGCGAATGTGTACCGAGGGCATCAGGAAGCCGAGCTCCTGGGAGAGCTTCTTGCGCACGCCCTTGATCCGCGCCAGCAGCTGGCCACCCTGGTTGCGATCGACCAGCGGGATCAGCCGATAGCCCACTTCCAGGCCGACCATGTCGACCGGCGTCACGTCATCCCAGCCAAGCTCCTTGGTCTCGGCCGCACGCTGGGCCGGCAACAGCTCCTGCTGCTTCTGGACTTCCTGTTCGGCCTGCACCTTGACCTGCTTCTGGCGGTGCCAGATCCAGTAGGCCCCCCCCGCGGCGAGGCCACCCAGGCTGAGGAACGACATGTGCGGCATGCCGGGGACGAGCCCCATGGCGATCAGAATGGCCGCCGAGACCGCCAGCGCCTTGGGCGAGGCGAACATCTGGCGCTGGACCTGCTGGCCCATGTCTTCAGAGCTGGTGACGCGGGTCACCATGATGGCCGCGGCGGTGGACAGCAGCAACGACGGGATCTGAGCCACGAGGCCGTCACCGATGGTCAGCAAGGCGTAGACCTTGCCGGCCTCGGAGAAGCTCATCGCGTGCTGCGCCATGCCGATGGCGATGCCACCGATGAGGTTGATGAAGAGAATCAGCAGGCCGGCGATGGCATCGCCGCGCACGAACTTGCTCGCACCGTCCATCGAGCCGTAGAAGTCGGCCTCGGAGGACACCTCGGAGCGGCGCTTCTTGGCCTCCGCCTGGTCGATCAGGCCGGCGTTGAGGTCGGCGTCGATCGCCATCTGCTTGCCGGGCATGGCATCGAGGGTGAAACGCGCGCTCACCTCGGAAATACGGCCGGCACCCTTGGTGACCACCACGAAGTTGATGATCATCAGGATCGCGAAGACCACGATACCGACGACGTAGTTGCCCCCGATCACCACGTTGCCGAAGGCCTCGATCACGTGGCCGGCGGCGGAACCGCCCTCGTGACCGTTGATCAGCACCACGCGGGTCGACGCCACGTTCAGCGCCAGGCGCATCAGGGTCGCGACCAGCAGGATCGTCGGAAACACCGCGAAATCCAGCGGGCGCAGCGCGTAGACGCTCACCAGCAACACCACGATCGACAAGGCGATGTTGAAGGTGAACAGCAGATCCAACAGGAACGGCGGCACCGACAGCATCATCATGCCCATCATGACGAGCAGCAGCAGCGGCACCCCGAGGTTGCCACGGCTGAGTCCCGCCAGGTTGTTGCGCATATTGACCAGTTGCGTGCGATCCACGGAGCCCCCACAGGCATAACAATCTTTTGACGCTCTCTGCGTCTCGCATGAGCTATAGCAAGAAGGGGTCCAACTTTTTCGACGCTGGCGTGAAAGCCGCGCAGCCGCCGCTACGAGTCACCAGGCACGGGCCAGGGGCCGGCTACGGCGAACCCGACCGCCCTGCGGCAGTCAGAACTCAACGGTAGCCACACCGTCCTTTCCCCCTCGTACAGGAGACGAGACATGAAGCAATGGATAATCGCCGCGCTGGCCAGCTGCACGGCCGCGGGCCTACACGCCGAAACGCTCTCGGTCCCGATGAATCTGGTCAACGAACAAGGCGTCGGCCAATCGGTCGGTACGGTGAAGATCGAAAGCAACGAATACGGCCTGGTGTTCCGTCCCGAACTCAAGGACCTGGCGCCTGGCATCCACGGCTTCCACCTGCATGCCAAGGGTAACTGCGGCACCGCCGAGCAGGATGGCAAGACGGTACCGGCCGGCGCCGCGGGCGGCCATTGGGACCCCCAGAACACCGGCAAGCACGGCGAGCCATGGGGCGACGGGCACCTGGGCGACCTGCCTGCGCTGATGGTCGAAAGCGATGGCAGCGCGAGCCAGCCCGTGCAGGCACCGCGACTCAAGAGCCTGGGCGATCTCAAGGGCCTGGCGCTGATGGTCCACAAGGGCGGCGACAACCATGCCGACCATCCCGAGCCGCTGGGCGGTGGCGGCGCCCGTGTCGCCTGCGGTGTGATCGAGTAACGCCGCAAGCGCCACCCGCTATTCGTCGCGGCGCAGGTCCGGCGGAATCGGCAGGTCCGGCAGCGGGTCGGGCCTGCGTCCCTTGCCCGAGCGGTACTGACGCAACTGGTAGACGTAGGCCAGCACCTGCGCGACCGCCAGGTACAGCCCGGCTGGAATCTCCTGGTCGACTTCGGTCGAGTAGTACACCGCACGGGCGAGCGCCGGCGACTCCAGCACCGTGACCTTGTGCTCCTGGCCGATCTCCCGGATCTTCAGCGCCAGGAAGTCACCCCCCTTGGCCAGCAGCATCGGCGCGTTGCCCCGCTCGGCGTCGTACTTGAGCGCCACCGCGAAGTGGGTCGGGTTGGTGATGATCACGTCGGCCTCGGGGATCGCCTGCATCATCCGGCGGTCGGCCATTTCACGCTGCATCCGCCGAATGCGCGCCTTGACCTCGGGTTTGCCCTCGGTGTCCTTGTATTCGTCACGCACTTCCTGCTTGGTCATCATCAGCTTCTGCTTGTTGTCCCAGAGCTGGAACGGCACGTCCACCGCCGCGATCAGGATCAGGCCACAGGCCATCCACAGGGAACACCAGCCGACGATCTCGGCGCTGTGCATGATCGCCAGGTCCAGCGGCTGCTTGGCGATGGACAACAGGTCGTCCTGATAGGCCGAGAGCACCACCAGCGCCACCAGCAGCACCACCAGGAACTTCCCCAGCGCCTTGAGCAGCTCGACCAGCGCCTTGGTCGAGAACATCCGCTTGAGCCCCGCGCCGGGGTTCATCCGGCTGAATTTGGGCGCCATCGCCTTGGCCGAGAACAGCCAGCCGCCCAGGGCGATCGGACCGATGACCGAAGCCACCAGCAGCACCACCAGCAGCGGCATGATCGCCTTGAGCGCGATCATGCCGCTGCTCATCAGCATCATCGCCATGGCGCCTTCTTCGAGCAGGGTTTCCCGGCTCAGGGCGAAGTTGCCGCGCATCATGCCCATCATGGCCTGGCCCAGGCTGCCGCCCGACGCGAGCAGCCCGCCTACGCCGGCAAGCGTGACCGCGACGGTGGTGAGATCGCGCGAACGCGCGATCTGGCCTTTCTCACGGGATTCACGGAGCCGTTTCTCCGTGGGTTCCTCGCTTTTGTCGGCACCGCTTTCGCTTTCAGCCATGCGAAATCGCCTCCATGAAAGACCTGTTCATCGCGACCCCACCAGCTCGCGCAGCAACTGCAGCGCCTCGGTGGCGAACAGCTGGTACTGCGCCAGGAAATCGACCATGCCGGCCCAGACGATGACCAGCCCCAGCACCAGCGTCAGCGGGAAACCGATGCTGAAGATGTTCAGTTGCGGCGCCGCGCGGGTCATCAGGCCGAACGCCAGGTTGACCACCAGCAGCGCGGTGATCGCCGGCAGCACCAGCAGCAGGCCGGCGCCGAACACCCAGCCCAGCTTGCCGGCCACCTCCCAGAAATGGTTGCTGCTCAGCCCGCCGCCCACCGGCAGGGTGACGAAGCTCTCGGTGATGATTTCGAGCACCACCAGGTGGCCGTTCATCGCCAGGAACAGCAGCACGACCAGCATGTTGAAGAACTGGCCAATCACCGCCACCGAGACGCCGTTGGCCGGGTCGACCATCGAGGCGAAACCAAGGCCCATCTGCATCGCCAGCAACTGGCCGGCGACGATGAACACATGGAAGAACAGTTGCAGCGCGAACCCCAGCATCGCCCCGATGAGAATCTGCTCGGCGATCAGCAGCAACGCCCGCGGCGTCAGCGCGTCGACCACCGGCATCGGCGGCAGGGCAGGCACCAGCACCACGGTGATCGCCAGCGCCAGGTACAGCCGCACCCTCCCCGGCACGAGCTGGGTACCGATGATGGGCATGGTCATCAGCAAGGCGGCGATGCGAAACAGCGGCAGCAGGAACTGCGCCACCCAGCCGCCGATCTGCGCGTTGCTCAGCTCAAGCATGTCAGCCGATCAGCATCGGAATGTTGCGGACCAGGGTCTCGGTGTACTCCATGAACACCCGCACCAGCCAGGGCCCCGCCCAGATCAGGGTCAGCAGCATCACCAGCAGCCTCGGCAGAAAGCTCAAGGTCTGCTCGTTGATCTGGGTCGCGGCCTGGAACATCGCCACCACCAGGCCGATCAGCAGGCTCGGCACCACCAGGATGCCGACCATCATGGCGGTCATCCAGAGCGCTTCGCGGAACAGGTCGACTGCGACTTCGGGTGTCATGGTCGCGCTCCTAAAGGGTTCCGAAACTGCCGGCCAGGGTCCCGATGATCAGCCCCCAGCCATCGACCAGCACGAACAGCATGATCTTGAACGGCAACGAGATGATCAGCGGGGACAGCATCATCATGCCCATCGCCATCAGCACGCTGGCGACCACCATGTCGATGATCAGGAAGGGAATGAAGATCATGAAGCCGATCTGGAAGGCGGTCTTGAGCTCGGAGGTCACGAAGGCCGGCACCAGGATCGTCAGCGGCGTGGCGTCCGGGCTCTGGATATCGGTACGCCGTGACAGGCGCACGAACAGCTCCAGATCGCTTTCGCGGGTCTGCGCCAGCATGAAGTTCTTCATCGGCACCTCGGCCCGCGCGATCGCCTCCTGTGCAGGCAATTGTTCGTTCAGGTAGGGCTGCAGGGCGTCGCGGTTAATCTGGTCGAACACCGGCGCCATGATGAACAGGGTCAGGAAGATGGTCAGGCCGACCAGGATCTGGTTCGACGGCGTCTGCTGCAGGCCCAGCGCCTGACGCAGGATGGAAAACACGATGATGATCCGGGTGAAGCTGGTCATCAGCATGACGAACGCCGGGATGAAGCTCAGCGCCGTCATGATCAGCAGGATCTGCAGGCTGACCGAATACTCCTGCTGCCCCTCCGCGTTGGTGCTCAGGGTGATCGCGGGGATCGACAGCGGGCTGTCGCCCTGCGAAAGCAGCCCGCCGGCATCCTGACCGAGCGCGAGGGGCGCGACCAGCGCCAGGAAAATCGCCAGCAGAATACGCGGCATCAAAGCTTGTCCTTGTTGTCCCTGCCCAGCAGCTCCATCAGGCGCTGGGCGAATTCCGGATTGGCCGGTTCCGCATCGGGAAGATGCACCGGCTCCTTGAGTACGTGCAGCGGCGTGATCCGCCCCGCGCTGATGCCCAGCAGCACCTGCTCGCCGCCGACCTGTACCAGCACCAGGCGATCGCGCGGCCCCAGCGCCTGGGTGGAGATCAGCTTGATGACCTGGGCGCCGCGCGGGTTGAGCTGCTGGACCCGGCGCAGCAGCCAGGCCAGCAGGAAGATCAGACCGATGACCAGCAGCAGCCCGAGCAACAGCTTGGTCACCTGCGAGCCCATGCTCGCGCTGCTCATGGTGGCCGCAGGCTCGGCGGCGAAAGCGGGCAACGCGGCGAGCGAGGCCAGCGAGGCGAAAAGTCCGAGGATTCGCATGTCAGCGCAGCTTCTTGATGCGTTCGCTGGGGCTGATCACGTCGGTCAGGCGGATGCCGAACTTCTCGTTGACCACCACCACTTCGCCATGGGCGATCAGGGTTCCGTTGACCAGCACGTCGAGCGGCTCGCCCGCCAGGCGGTCCAGTTCTACGACCGAACCCTGGTTGAGCTGCAGCAGGTTGCGGATGCTGATTTCGGTGCTGCCGACTTCCATCGAGATCGATACCGGGATGTCCAGAATGACATCCAGGTTCGGCCCCTCCAGGCTCACCTGCCCGCTGGGCTTGGGCATCCCGCCGAATTCTTCCATCGGTGCGCGTGGTGCGGCAGGCGCCGCGGCTGCGGCCCCGTTCATCAGCGCATCGATGTCGTCCTGGCTGGCATCGCCCGCCTCGGCCAGCGCGGCCGCCCATTCGTCGGCCAGTGCCTGCTCTTCGGGGGACTGTTCGTTCTCGTCTGCCATTGCTAATCCTCGACCGGCACGAAATTAAAAAAGAAAGATTGCTTAGCGGGGCCGTTCTACCGGCGACAGCACCTGCAGCGCCAGGTTGCCCTTGTGCGCGCCGAGCTTGACCCGGAATGCCGGCATGCCATTGGCACGCATGATCATGTCTTCCGGCACCTCGACCGGAATGATATCGCCCGGTTGCATGTTCAGGATGTCGCGCAGCTTGAGCTGCCGGCGCACGACGGTGGCCCCGAGCGGCACGTTGACGTCGAGAATGTCTTCACGCAGCGCCTTGACCCAGCGCTCGTCCTGATCGTCGACGTCGGACTGGAAGCCGGCATCGAGCATTTCCCGGATCGGCTCGATCATCGAATAGGGAATGGTGATGTGCAGATCGCCGCCGCCACCGTCCAGCTCGATATGGAAGGTGGAGACCACCACCACTTCGCTGGGGCTGACGATGTTGGCCAGCGCTGGGTTCACTTCGGAGTTGATGTATTCGAAGTTGACGTCCATCACCGCATGCCAGGCTTCCTTCAGATCGACGAAGGCCTGGTCCAGCACCATGCGCACGACGCGCAGCTCGGTGGGGGTGAATTCACGACCTTCGATCTTGGCGTGGCGGCCATCGCCGCCGAAGAAGTTGTCCACCAGCTTGAACACCAGCTTGGCGTCGAGGATGAACAATGCCGTACCGCGCAGCGGCTTCATCTTCACCAGATTCAGGCTGGTCGGCACGTAGAGCGAATGCACGTATTCGCCGAACTTCATCACCTGCACGCCGCCGACCGACACATCGGCCGAGCGCCTCAGCAGGTTGAACATGCTGATACGGGTGTAGCGGGCGAAACGTTCGTTGATCATCTCCAGCGTCGGCATGCGTCCGCGGACGATGCGATCCTGGCTGGTCAGGTCGTAGCTCTTGATGCTCCCCGGTTCGGCATCGCTTTCGGTCTCGACCAGACCGTCGTCGACTCCATGCAGGAGCGCGTCGATTTCGTCTTGTGAGAGCAGGTCTTGAACGGCCATCTGGGGCAAGCCCTTCTATTGCAGTACGAAGTTGGTGAACAGCACTTGCTCGACAGCAAGCTTGCCGGTTTCTTTCTGGGCCAGTTCCTGCACGCCAGCGGTCACCTGCTGACGCAGCATCTCCTTGCCGACCGGCGTCATCAGCGCGGCGAAATCCTGGCTGGACAGGAGCATCACCAGCCGGTTGCGCAACAGCGGCATGTGTTCCTTGAGCGCGTCGAGCGCCGCCTGGTCGCGCGACATCAGCGTGATGCTCACCTGGATGTAGCGTTGGCGGCCCTTGTGATTGAAATTGACCACAAAAGCAGGCGCCAGTACTTCATAAACCGCTTCCTGTCTGACGGTCGGTACCGCCGAGGCGGCCTCGTCACGCGCGGGCGCCTCGCTGCCGTCCTTCTTCATCAGAAACCAGGTCGCGCCGACCGAGGCGCCCACGGCGAGCAGCAGCGCCAGAACCATGAGGATGATGAGTTTGAGTTTGCCCTTGCCGCCGGGGGAAGCGTCCGGCCCTGCCGCAGCGGCAGGGGCCTGTTTCTTAGCCATGACAAAAATCCGTCGTTAAGCGCGCCGTCCCGAGCGTCAAATGCCGGACAGCAACGTGATAGGTCGAAGTATCGGACACGCCGGCGATGCCGTAAATGGCGAAGCCCGCCGTATTCACGAAGCCAGTCGCGAACCGCGGCGAGTCGCCATGAGAATCAGGCGTAGTAGTCCACCAGGCCACGGTCGCCGGAGACGCGGGAACCGCTGATCTCGCTGACGCCCAGCACGTTCTCCTCGTCCTGCGAACCACCGCTGTCGGCACGGCCCGCATTGCGCCCACCGCCCTCGCCCTGGCCCTGCCAGCCGCGGGACTGGTCGGAGACGTTCACGTCCACCAGGTTCATGCCCTGCTGGGCGAACATGTCGCGCAAGCGCGACAGCTGTCCCTCGAGCGCATCGCGCACGCCGGCGTGCGGGCTGAGGAAGGTCACCTGGGTCTGATCCTTGTTCATGTCGATGCGCACTTCCATGCGCCCGAGTTCGGCGGGGTCGAGCTTGATCTCGGCCGACTTGAGGTTCTGGCTGGACAGCCACATCACGCGGTCGACCACCGCCTCGCTCCAGCCTTCCTGCTGCATCTGCACCGGCTGGCCCGGGGCGAGCGCCGCCCTGTGCGTCTGGACCTGGGCCGCGGCCGGCTGAGTCAGCGCATTGACACGGTTGTCCTGCGATTCGCTGGCCAGCGCGCGGCTGTCCTTGAGGCTCACCGCCCCGCCCACCAGCTCCTCGAGATCCGCGTCCAGCTCCACCGAGGATTCGCCTTCTGGACTCTGCGCCCCCAGCAACGCGCTGGCGAAGGACTGCAATGCCTCAGGTTCGGCCTCGCCGTCGCCGGTCGCCGGCAGCGACAGCTTCTGCAGGGCCAGTTCGTCGGTGGCAGGCTCGCTCAGGCCGGCCAGCGACAACATCGGGTCGGCAGCGTCGCCCTCCGCCGCCGGTACGCCCTCGGCCCCCTGCGGCAGCAGGCCCCCGAGCCCGAACTGGGCCGCCTGCTGGGCAGCGAGCGGATCGACCGCAGGCTGGAACTGACCGGAGAGCCCGAGCATCAGCAGCGGATCGAGCTCGCCGTCCTGCGGCGCCTCCTGTCCGGCCTCGGTCGCAGGCAAATCGTTGCCGCTAGCGGCAACGCTGGCCGGTGCGGCGGCAGGCGTACCCGTCGAGGCGGCCTGCGCGCCGTCACGCGGATCGGCCTTGGGCTTGGCATCCGCCGGCTTGTCCCGTTGAGGCTTGGCTGCGGTGCTGTCGGTGCGCTCGGCAGGCCTGGACGGCTGCGCCGGCTTGGCCTGGCGCTCCTGCGCGAACACCTGGGCGAAGCTGGCGGCGTCGCTGCGGCTGGTGGTCTTGCCCGTATTGGGTGCCGTGCTCGCGCCCGCGTTGTTGACAGGCGCGTTCTGCCCCTGGGAAAGCGCCTTGGTGCGCAGGTCGGGTGGCGTGAGCTTCAATAGCAGATCAGGGGAAACGGACATCGTTATTTCCGCTTTGATGGGTCGTACCGCTATCGAGCAATTTCCGGGCCAGCGAAAACCGTCAGAGACTTGGCATCAGGGCTGACCGTAACGCTGCCGCTCGGCGAGGAACAGAGCGCGGACGGTCGCGAACTCGTGTTCCGCCTCTTCGATGAGGGTTGCGGCGTCGCCCAGCAGCCCCTTGCCCGCCTGCGCTTCGAGCCTGCGCAGCAGGTCGCTCAGGGCCGCGGCGCCCAGATTGCTGCAGCTGCCCTTGAAGCTGTGGGCGGCCCGCCGCAGCGCCTCGGCATCCTTCGCCTCGCAGGCAAGGTGCAGCGAGCGCAGGCGCTCTTGCGAGTCGTTGAGAAAGGTCTCCAGCAGCACCGGATATTCGGCTTCCATCACGTCCTGCAGCGTAGCCAGTACGGCACTGTCGAGATGAGGTAGGGACACGGGCCCGCTCCAGGAAAAAGATGATTATGCGCCGAGCGACCAGCTGAACTCCACGCGTACGCTTCTGCCGTCGGCCTCCCACTCGCAGCGGTCGGAGAGCTCTTCTACCAGGCGCAACCCTCGCCCGGCCAGCTCCTTGGTGTCGTGGCGAAGCGCACACACGCGGGTCGCATCGAAGCCGCCCCCGCTGTCTTCCATGATGATGCACAGGCGCCCGCCCTCCGCCGTCGGCTGCAGGTGGAAGTGGAACCTCACGTAGCCTTCTTCGAGGGCCTGCAGGCGTTGCTGCCTGAGCGCGTAGTAACGGGCGAACCCCTCGGCGTCGCGCTTGATCGACGAGTCCAGGCCGAGCACCCCGTGTTCCAGCGCATTGGAGTAGAGCTCCGCCAGCACGGTGTAGATGGTGCCCGCCTGCGGCCTGAGCGGCTGGACCTGCAGCAGCAGCTGCAAGAGCAGCGGCAGCGGGTTGTAGCTGCGCAGGGTTTCGGCGCGCAGCTCGAAATTCACCGACCAGTCCAGCGGACTCGGCTGCAGGGCACCGCTCGGGACCGCGGGCAATGCGCCGCTTTCGGCGCCTTCGACCAGGTGGACCTCGACCATGCTGAGGTCGTCCTGGAGTTCGCCGTGGAAGGCCATCAGCGCGCACTGGAGTTCGTCGAACAGACTGGCCGGGTCGTGACCGGCGATCAGGCCGAGCAAGCGCTCCTCGCCGAACAGCTCGCCCTGAACGTTGCGGCTTTCCACCACGCCGTCGGACACCAGCAGCAGACGATCGCCGAGGGCCAGCGAATGGCTTTCGAAACGATTGTCGAAGGCCTGCGCATCGAGCACGCCGAGCGGCAGATGCCGCGAACGCAGCGTCACCGGCTCCGCCTCGCCCGGCCGGATCAGGTAACCGTCGGGAAGCCCGCCGGCCCAGACCTGCAGAAGCCCCTGCGCGACGTTGATGTCCAGCAGCGTCGCGCAGCAGAACACCCCGACCGGAAGGATGCGCTTGAGCTTAGTGTTGAGTTCGCGAACGATGTCCTGGCTCGAATAGCCCTTGGCGGTCATGCCGTAGAAGGTCTCGGCCAGTGGCATGGCGCCGATCGCGGCAGGCAGGCCGTGCCCGGTGAAGTCGCCGAGCAGGACGAACATGTTGCCGGTGGGGGCCTGCGCGGCGAGCAGCAGATCGCCGTTGAACAGCGCCAGCGGCGACTGCAGGTAGCGAATGTTCGGCGCGCCCAGGCAGCCGGCATGGGCCACCTTGTCGAAGATGGCCTTGGCCTGGCGCTGCTCGTCGAGCAGTTGCCGGTTCTGCCGGGCGATCAGATCACGTTGCTCCAGCACCGTCGCCTGCAGCTGCCGCAGACGGCCCATGGCATGGATCTTCGCTTCGAGGATGATCGGGTTGTAGGGCTTGGCGACGAAGTCGTCGCCACCGGCCTCGAGGCACTTGACCAGCGCCTCGTTCTCGGCGAGCGAGGTGAGAAAGATGATCGGTACCAGCTCGTCGCCAGCCAGCGTCTTGATGCGGCGGGCGGCGTCGAAGCCGTCCATTATCGGCATCAGCGCATCGAGCAGGACCAGTTGCGGTCGCGCCTGCTCGAACATCGCCACGGCCTCCAGGCCGTTGCCCGCGGTCAGCACGCGGTGCCCCTGGCGACTGACGATGGCCGAGAGCAGCATGCGGTCGGCCGGATTGTCCTCGGCGATGAGTATCGTCAGGCCACGGGCCATCACTCGATGGAGAACAGCTGTTCGAAATTGGAAATCGACAGGATCTTGCGAACCTCGGGGCTGCAGTTGATCAAGCGGATCATGGCGCCCTCGCCGCCCGCATGGTCGCGAAGCAGGAGCAGCATGCCCAGGGCCGAACTGTCCAGGTAGGTGGCGTCCTTGAGATCGATCACGTAGCGCTTTGGCGTCTCGCTGACGCGCTGGTAGGCATCACGGAAAGCTTGATGGGTACTGAAGTCGAAGCGGCCCTGGATATAGATGGTCAATTCCTGTCCATCTGCCGAAGGCTGCGAAGTGATGGTCATGTAGCGCTCCCTGATCCTGAACGAACTGCGCGGCGACGACATACGCCACGCCCTTGAAGATTTAGCACTCAACCTCGGGAGCGGCAACTCAATCGTTCCTGACCCGACCGGCTAGTCGCTGCGAGAACTCGTCAAGCAGACGCTGTTCACGCTTGTCGGCCGCCACGCGTGCTTCCTGCAGATACCGCTCGACCAGCTTGCGCAGCCCTTCGAGCCT